>QHYI01000144.1 GCA_003223245.1 Acidobacteriota bacterium | reverse complement strand
GCGGCAACGGGAAGACCCAACAAGTAGCCCAATCCCGCTTTGAAAGCTGCCACTTAATTAAGATAAGAGGCGGCCGACGGTCTTTGTTCCCACGATGTTTGCCAGGCCGTTCTCCTGGGTGAAAGCGGCGACCATGGCTCACAACGTCTCTCACTTGGAGATTTATCTCTTGTCGCAGGAATGAATCTCGCGACTGAACGCCTAAGTGGGTGCTGCGTGTCAGTTGCGCTTGCGGTCGCCACCAGGGTGAAAGGCTTGGTGCCCCGTGATTCTACGCTCCTATTGGTCGCAATCGCAGGAAGAATTTCATTCGGTTGAATGCTCGCGTTGCCACTCTTGCGCCTTGCTCGTTGCCTCACTTAGCTCTGCGGGACTCATCATGCCGGTCAGCACTTTCAGCAATTCACCGCTGGGGGCGTCACCGCGCTCATGTGCGATAGTGGCCCACGAGTATGCTGCGACGTTATTCTGCCTGACGCCGTGGCCAAGCCAGTACGCTGTAGCGAGTGCTGATTGTGCCGAAATGTTTCCTTGGTCGGCGGCTTTTCTGAACAAGGCAAAAGCCTGCTTGTCATCGCGTGCGACGCCGTTACCTAGAGCGTAGCGGGCGCCAAGAGCGAACTCCGCATCCGCGTCGCCCTCCTGCCCGTCGGCAATGCCCGTGTCGTGGTCCCCTAGGCCTAGGTCTGGATCACTCATCAGGTGTCCGTTTTTCGGTCCGGTATTACGCGTTAGAACGGGCTGGCTGGCTGTCGCGTCGGTGATTAGATGGTTGCCGGAGGATGTTGAAGCGGCAGCCGGAACGTTCAAAGGTGTCAACGAAGGTGCCACGGCCTCACCAACCGGAGCTTGTGATCGCCGGCTCGCTCCAACTCTAGAATGAACGAGGTACAGGCTGGCAAGGAAAAGCACAGCCGCGAGAGTTGCAATGCCCCAGACCCTTCGTTTCGACGTGCCATCGGAATCCGACGGGTATGGGACATCAATTCCGGCGGAGGCGAGTTCCTTGCGTTGTGTAAAATCTCCCTGCGAGATGCCAGGGGCAGTCTGTGCATCCTGCGGCCGCCCAGGTGGCGGTGTGACGTTTGGCTTCCCCGCTAGAGGATCTGCGCCAATGCCAGAAACAGTTCTATGGCCATTTCGTGAATCGGGTCTCGAGCCAGAAAAATCGTCACGAACAGCTTCCGCACCCGAAGCCCGAGGCCTTTGGGGGAGAGGCTGCGCTTGAGGAATTTGCGGCACCGACGGGGAAGCAGGGGTGTCGAACTCCGACGCCGCCTTTCCCCCGTCGGCGAAATCACTCCCCCGGGGATCTGTCTTGTGAGTGTCCGTATCAATCCCGGATAAATGAAATCGCTGATAGGTCGTCCCCTGGGGTTCCGGCGGATTCATTTCGAGGTCGGTCAGAACCTGGTCCACGATCGTGGAATCGATCTGCTTTCGGCCTGCCGCGTATCCAGCGAGTAAGGCATTGAAGCACAGGTTGTTAATGTTCCGCGGGATGCCTTCGCTGTGCTCCACGATCTTTTGCATCGCCAGGGCGGTGAACAGGGGCATGCCCACATGGCCCGCCACTTGAAGCCGGTGTTCGACGTATCGAACAACGTCTTCCCGCGTAAGTGGCTCTAACTAAGCGGCACAAGATTGAGATGCGCTGCCTAAGCTGCGCAAGGTTTGCGCTCGAGAGTTTGTCGGCCAACTGCGGCTGGCCGACAAGAAGGATTTGCATCAGCTTCGCATCAGGCGTCTCGAAGTCGGAGAGCAGGCGAACCGTCTCCAGCACGGAGTTGTCAAGGTTATGGCACTCGTCGATTATCAGCACAACGCGTCGACCGGCTAGTCGCTCGCGGGCTAGGAGCTGGTTCAACTTCTCGTGCATGGTAACGACGTCTAGCCCCGCGGCATCCAGCCCCAGGTTGCCTAGCAAATAGCGCAGAAACTCACGAGAATTACACTGTGTATGAAACAAGAAGACCGTGTGAGCTGCCCGACCAATCTCATTCGAGAGTTGAAACGCCAATGTCGTTTTGCCCATGCCCGGCTTGCCAATGAGAGCCAAGAAGCCGCATCCGGCTTCGAGGCCGCGGGACAAGGAAATGAACGCTTTGCTGTGTGTTTTGCTAGGGCAGATGAATTGTGGGTCCGGTGTCACGCCGAATGGTTGCGCTTTGAGTCCGTAAAATTCCAGGAACATACAAATCGCTACTTTCCGCTAACCATCGTTCTAGACACGATTACTTTCTCTGGCGCGCTGACGGACTGTACGGGCTAACGCGAAAGCGCGAGAGGGCCTCGCCAAGGTTTTGAATGAATGCCTCGGAATTGTAAAGTTCGGCACTGGTGTGCAGGCTCTCAGGTGTAGCAATAGGCTCAGCTACGTCCAACTTAAATTCCCGTGCGATGTCCTCGATGATCTTCGGCTCGATGGGCCTCTGTTGTTCGACATAGGCGTTAATCAAGGCGTGCTCACACAGCAGGTTCACAACGCGGGGGATCCCCAGCGAGTAGAGGTGTACGGCTTCCGTTGCTGCGGGACTGAAAATCGGCTGCCCATTCGCCACTGCTCCCGCAATTTTCAATCTTTCGAGAATGTAAGCGTGGGTTTCTTCTTTCGTCAGGGGGCTGGTCTTGCAACGAATCATGATGCGTTGCCGCAGCTGCCTTAGCTGAGGCAGATTCAGTTTCTCTTCGAACTCGGGCTGGCCAGAAAGTATGATTTGCAGCAATTTCTGCGTAGACGTCTCTAAGTTTGTAAGCAGTCGAATCTCTTCAAGCACAGGAAACGTCAGGTTTTGGGCTTCGTCGATAATCAGTACGGCCGTTTCGCCTGCGCGGAATCGTTCCACGAGCCATTGATTGAGCTTCATCAGCTGCTGGCTCTTGGAACTCGATTCGCAATGAATTTCAAACTCTGCCAGCACAAAGTCAAAGAACTGGGTCGAATTTATCCGAGAATTAAACAGAAACGCCGTCTTGGTGGCGGGTTGGTTCGGCCAGTCGAGAAGGCGGTTGACGAGCGTTGTCTTGCCCGTTCCCACCTCGCCGACAAGCGTCATAATGCCTTTCCGTGTCTGAATGCCGTAAATTAGACCGGACAAAGTCTCCTGGATCTGTTCGGTAAGGAACAGATACCGTGGATCCGGACTTACATTGAACGGATTTTCTTTTAGTTTGAAGAATCTCTTATACATAATCTCGGTGTTTCCTGCGAACTGTCGACTGCGCTCTTTGATCCCTTGTGCTCCTCTTCAAGGCCCGTTTGCTTGATCTTGTAGAGCAGAGATTTGTAACTGATTTGGAGCTGCCGAGCCGCTCGCTTGCGGTTCCAATGCGTCCCCTCGAGTGCTTTTGAGATCAATTCACGTTCGGTTTGCCGTG
The DNA here is from genome assembly GCA_003223245.1 of Acidobacteriota bacterium. Taxonomy (GTDB): domain Bacteria; phylum Acidobacteriota; class Terriglobia; order Acidiferrales; family UBA7541; genus Acidiferrum. Next base: position 72,389 of record QHYI01000144.1, on the reverse strand, counting down.
AAGCCGCTCGTGCAGCCACTTTCAGGGGGATAGCGCGAGGCTCATTCGCCTCGGCCAGAACGAGCGCAGGTAATGCCCGAAGCTCCTCAATTGCTCGGTGGGAATCACCAAGCAGCACTATCCTCCTTGCAAGATTCTCCAACTCACGAATGTTCCCAGGCCAGCCGTGCATCTCAAGAAATTCCATCTCCTTGTCGCTTAGCACAGGGACCTCGCGTCCCAAATCTGCCGCATATTTCCTGAGGAAATGCGCCATCAATGGAAGGACGTCTTCCGCTCTGTCTCTCAAGGAGGGAAGGCGTAGGCAAACTCCATTAATTCGAAAGTACAGTTCCCTGCGGAATCTACCGGATTCGGTCTCCTTCTCCAGATCTCGAGTCGAGGAAGCGATTAATCGTGCGGCGCTATGACCGTTGTCCCCATCCGGCAGCACGGAAAGGAGCACCTTCTGACAGGTCAGATCCAGTTCATCAATCCCATCCAAAAACAGCGTTCGCAAATCCTCTTCGGGCCCCTCAGCACCGGACTTCGAATCGCACCGCAGTTGTGCATGAAGTTCGCTACGTTCGAGCGCCCGGCAGCTCAACTTCTTTAGGGGCATATGACCGCGCTGGGATAGACGGTGAATGAGGCGCCCGTACACTTCTTTTCCGGTCCCGCTCTCCCCGATCAACAGCACGGGGATGTCCGTGCGGGCAATCTCAGGGACCATCGCATTGACGCGCTCGATCGCAGGGGAATGGCCATAAACGAGGGAGATGTTCCCGAGGTGGTCCACTCCGCGACTCTGGGGTCCGCTCATACTTCTCTCCGTCGAGCAAAAGCAAGTCCCTTTCCAAGAGAAAACTGCCAGGAGTACTACCGGGGTTAAGTAAAGTATTTAAGCTCAGCCAGATACGAACAATTAGGAAAACTCCTGCCGCGTGATTCCGGCTTGAGTCCTAATTTTGTTCCATGAAGCGCCAAACTTTTATCCCTTTCGCCCCTTCCCTAGCCAACCAGGCATGGGTGCAGCAACCTATCGAGGTGCAGGCGCCGCGCCATGGTTGCAGCAAGAGGTCCCCTTTCGTTGCTTGCAGGCAAAAAACTAGCCTCGCCTATCAGGCGGTAGAACTCGAGGAGCTGGAGAAGGGGCAGCTAGAGCGCTTCGGCATGCTAATGATAGTCAGGGGCGATGTAGGCATCGCTTTTTTCAACTTGGTTGAGCACCACCCCAAGCAGATTCTTGTTCCGAAATTCCTCCGCTGCTTTCCTCGCGTCGTCAACTGCCGTCGAACCAGCTTGAACCACAAGCAGTACTCCATCGGCCAGGTCTGCAAGAACGCTTGCATCGTGGACCGGTAAGGTCGGCGGCGAGTCCATGATGACCCAATCGAAGATGGGCGTAAGGTAATTGAGCAGGTGCTTCATTTTCTTGCTGAGCAGCAGGTCGCTATGGTTGGATACGGCTCTTCCGGCGGCAATCAAAAAAAGGTTCGGCTGCAAGCCTTGTTGGATGATTGCGCACTCGTCTGCGTCACCTAGCAAGTAGTCTGTCAGTCCCGGGCTGCTTGGCGCGCCCAGCACGGCGTGCAATTGCGGTACACGCAAGTCCGCGTCAAGAAGCAGCACCCGCCGCTCCGGTTCTCGAATAATCGCTTGCGCAAGATTCGCCGCCACAAAGGTTTTCCCCTCACCAGCAACAGTGCTCGTCAAGAGAAGCCGCCGCAGCGTGCGCGCTTCGGCAATCTGGTACAAGCGGGAGCGCAGAGTGCTGAACTTCTCTGCTCCAGCGTGTCCCGCAGCTGGGTCCCCAAATACGCTGCTGCCTCGATAGGGCCACCACTCGGGGTGGGCACAGCGCTTAACCAGTTCTCCAAAACACGACGGAGCGGGCTCGCGGCTACCGGCGATTCGCGGCGGTGCCTGCGGCCGCGGAACCTCAGTTTCTAAGGGGCCTGGAACAGAACGCCGTATTTCGCCTAGAACTTCCGCTGATTCCAGTTCGGTCACAAGCTGCGCGGATCTCTCCAGCGCGGCTTTCTTTAAGGCTTCATGAATGCGACTCATCGGCTCCTACGATACACTTTGCTGGACTCAGTACCCTGCAACGACCGAACGCTTTAGATGCCTCTGATTTTCACTTCTACCAGAAGGGATTTTAAGCACCGGAAGACTCGTTAGAACAGGAAGCTTCAGATAGATTTCAACATCCTTTTCCGTGTGAAGAGTCTGGTCCATCACCATCAAAAAATACAGGATGGCCACGCCTAGTGCGATTCCTCCACCCAACCCGCCCCCTACAAAATACGGAATTTTCGGACCCGAGGGCTTCATCGGAAGGTTCGGCGGATCCACTACGCGCAATTGCTCGCCTTGCTGTTGATGAGCCAAGTCTTTCGCCGTGGCGGAGTTTTGTTGCTTCTTCAAGAGGTCGTTGTAAAAGTCCAGCGCACTCTGATAATTGCCTGTCAGCTCTTTCAGCTGTTGCTCCACGATCGGGCTGGTTTCCATACGCTGTTGAAGAAGCCGGAGTTGATCTTGGATTTGTGCCTGCAGCTTGGTCAGATCCGCAATCTTGATTTCATCCTGTCGCAGCTTTGCGCGGAGTTGCTGGATCTGAGCGGACGCTAATCCCGCTTGTGATCCCGCCGGAGGCTTATCAGTATTAGCTTCTTGCATCCTCTTGCTGAGCTCCGTGATCTGTTTTTTGACTTTGATCACCTCAGGATGCTCCGCCGTGTATCGCGATTCGAGAGTGGCTAATTGGTCTTGTTGAACCCTCAGTTGTTCCGCTAGAGTCTCAGGATTTCCTGCCCTTTTAGACGACTTCAAACTCGCTTCCTTCTGGCCCAGGAGAGACTCATTAGAGGCTTTGTCTTGCCGGGCTTGCCTTAGCGCTTGGGTATTTGCCTCCAACTGTGAGTTCAGCGTCGCCAATAGGCTGAGGTTAGCCTGCGATTGTTCCGGCAGTGAGCCGGTGTACTTGTGCTTGAATTGAGCTAGCTTGGCTTCCTGTTCATCCAACTTCGCCTTGGCTTCACCCAATTGCTGACCGAGAAATAAAGCTGTGCGGACGGCCTGCTGCTCTAAAGCCCGCGCATTTTGTTCCATGAACATCGATGTGATTTCGGTGCAGATCTGCTGCGCACTTCGCGGATTGTCGAAGGTCACCCTCACCGAGAAACCAGGGATACTCCGATCCTGGGTCCCCGGCGTGGCTTCGAGAGGAGAAATCTCAATTGCCCTACGCAGGCGTTCAATCAAGTCTTCCATCGGCAACTTGCCGCGCTCCGCATGGTAAAGCTCAAGCTTTCCAATGACTGGTTCGAGCCCGGTCCGGCTCAGAATCTGTTCCTTCATGGACGCGAGGCGCTGATTCAAATCCTCAGTCACGACAGGCTTCACGGAATCTGCCGGGACAGTGGGCTTGGCCACAAGCAGCAAAGTCTGGGAGGTATATTTCTTCGGCAGCTCGGTCGCAACCAACACACTGAGCGTTCCACAACTTACGGCACAAGCCAGGATGACCCACCAGTGCTTGCGCAGAACCCGCTTTACGTCAGCAATAGCGAACTCGCCGTTATGAACCATGCCCTTCTCTCTGCCGAAAGCAAATCAGACTACCCCTCTGGCAAGGGGAGCACGCAGACTGCCATGTGCCCTTCAGCGCATAGGGGAGAAAAGTAACATCCTTTGTTTCAATGAGTTACGACATATGTCAAGCCCTCCACTCCAGGTTAACATTCTGCTCCACTCGAGAGCGCACTAGAAAAGTGGAAATTTGCTATCCACAATATCCCTAAATTTGGCCATAGATTCGTCCGCAGGGGACTGTCGCCTTTAGGTGACAGGGGAATGCGTTCTTTTGCATATCCGTTCGTTTTCGCTTTTTGTTTGCCGTAGGCCTATGCTCTTGGTATACTCCTGTTTGTGCGCTTCGCCTGCAAATACCGTCTCTACCCCAACGAAGCCCAGGTTCAGTTCCTCGAGAACCAGCTCCACGAGGCTTGCGACCTCTACAACGCCGCGCTTCAGGAACGGCGCGACGCTTGGAAAGTTTGCCGCAAGAGCATGCACTACTACGAGCAGGCCAAGCAGTTGAAGCCGATGCGGAAAGAAGGGTTGCTCGGACTGGCCAACTTCTCCTGCTGCCAGGATGTGCTCCGCCGGCTGGATAAAACCTTCCAGGCGTTTTTCGCTCGCGTAAGGCGCGGCGAGAAGCCCGGCTTCCCGCGCTTCCGTTTCGTTCCGGCGGTACGACAGTAGCACCTTTCCATCCTACGGCGATGGCTGCCGATTGCTCGATGACCTTGGAGGTGGTTAATTTTCCTTCTTCCTGCAGCATTCGATTGCCAGGAAGATGCCGGGGCAGACCAGGGGATCACAGCAGTGGCTTGATTTGGGTGTACGTCCCTTTGGCCAGTTCGCCAAAACTATAATTCCCGGAACTGTCGGTCGTCGTGGCAGAAGCCGCCGGGCCGCTGCAGCGTAATCGTCCCCGAGATGCTGTATGTGTTCGTTTGCGCTGCTGCCGTGAAATTAACTCCTGTGACGCGAGCGCCGTTAATCGTCGCGTTCTGCTCTTCCCTGCTTTGAGGCCATGGAGTTCCTGTGATTGGAGAGCAGGCCGGCATCGCGAATCTTATAGATCAGCAGCCGGTAACTGATTTTCAATTCTTGAGCCGCCTTCCTGCGATTCCAGCGATTGGCCCGCAACGCGGCAAGAATAATATTCTTCTCTCTGGCTCGGATGGCCTCTTTGCACAATCTCTTCAATGGGACGACCTCATTCGGTTTTGGAATAGCAGGCGAAGGCGAACTAACAGGGCGGGCGAAGTCCTCCGGGATGGACGCCTCAGGTCCAATGAGCACGTGGCGCGCAATTTCATTCGAGAGTTCGCGGATGTTCCCCGGCCAGTCCATGCACTGCAAGTAATGCAGCGTTTCCATCGTGAGCGGTTCCGCCTCTGTCTTGAATTGCTGCTGGCAGCGCGCCAGAAAATATTCTGCCATCGCGGGAATGTCCTCGCGGCGGTCGCATAGCGCCGGCAGCTTCAGGCACACGACATTGATCCGGTAATACAAGTCCGCGCGAAATCTCCCCTTGGCGATCTCTTCTTCCAGGTTTTTGTCCGTGGCGCAGATTAACCGCGTCTCGACCGATCGCTCGACCTCATCGCCGATTCGCGAAAAACGGCCGTCTTGCAGGAATTGCAGGAGCTTGCTTTGCGAACCCAAATCAAGGTCGGCGATTCCGTCAAGAAACAGCGTGCCGTTGTGCGCAAGTTCCACTCGTCCTGGCTTTGTTGCATGCGCGCCGGTAAACGCTCCCTTTTCAAAGCCAAAGAGTTCGCTTTCTAGCAGCGTCCCGGGGATCGCGGCACAATTCACCTTCACGAACTGTCCGCTCGATACCGCCGAATGCTGGTGCATCCATCGGGCGAGCACCTCTTTGCCGCTTCCCTTGGGCCCGCACACGAGCACCGGAATGTTGGTTGTCGAGACCTTCGTGGCTCGCTTGCGGACCGCTTTCATGGCCTCGGAGCGGCCAAACAAGATGTCTTCCGGCGGCAAGGCGTTCGCCAGTTCGAGGCCCCCGCTCTTTGTTCTTCTCTCGGTAGACATGTGCAGAAATAGATCTAGCGAGCGAACAGGGAGCACTCCGCAGGCCATCGGGTAGGCTTAGGCTTCTTGGCAATCTTGTGGGAGAGTCAGAGCTAATGTTTGCATTTACAACAACTTACGATAGCTCAAGAGAATATAGTTTTCGTACCGCTCGGCGAAATAGCCATGATTCTGCATATTGCAAATAGTAAAAACTTCTCCCTCGCGCGAAAACATTTTTCTCTTTTGCTTGCAGAACCGGAAACCACCAAGGCTTTACCGCAGCGGGAAGATAAACGCTTCCAGGAGGTCGGCCCTGGCCTTTTCATCGGAGGCTACCACGCGCAGAATGTCCTTGACCGAAAGCATCCCCCGAAACTCTCCCCCCTCATCGAGCACGATGAGGTGGAAAATGCCGTTTTGCTCCATAAGCATCAAGCACTCATCGAGAGACCTTTCGGCGGTCACTGTAACAAGCTCCCGGGTCATGATATCCGAGGCTTTCATCCAGGCGGGGCATTTGTTTTCTGCCGCCACTTTATCGGAAATATCGCTTTGCGAAATCACACCGGTGAGCTTGCCATTCCTGTCCAGCACACCGACGGTACGCACCTGCTTGCCACGAAGATATTGCGCTACTTCGTGTACACTCGTCTCTTCGGAAACAGTAAAGACTTCCCTGCGGGACCCGATCAAATCGCCAACCTTCATGCGACCCTCCCCAAACGAATCTGGCCGGATACTAGGCTTATTCGGTCCCGGAAGCAAGATGTGTCGCAAATCAAAATGAGCTCTGAAGCTGCCCTTTCTTGTGGGAAAGAAGGGAGGTATTCAGGGATTTACTTGAGGAGTCCTGGGGGGTCGAGAAGCTCGATCATGCCCGTGCAGCTTCTCCGCGCACGATGTCATATCTCTCAATCACGGCGGCCACGCCCATGCGCTTAGTGCCATCCTCGATTCGCGGTTCGACGCGGAGGACCTTTCCGAATGCATGCACCAGCACTTCTGTGCCCCTGGTCATCTCCATAGGCAAAGTCAGGACTAAGTCGAGTTTGGAGCCTGGCTGCGGATCTTCATCCACAACGAAATAGAGGCCGCGCGTCGAAATGTCTCGCGTCTTCCCTTTTTGGGATTCCAACTCCTTATCGCTTGGAACACGGATGAGCACCGGCAACGAAAGATCATAGCGCCGGTGCGTGCGACGCTCCGTAACGCCCCCCATGGTCTATTCACGCCGCGGACCGGTCATTCCAGCCCGCGTTCCCTTCTTTGGATTAATTCAGCAGCACGAAGTTGTTTTTGTAGCTTGTCTTGCCCGGGAGCAATCGTCACCTATATTCATTCCCTCATGCGTTCGGTTTGCAGTGAGAAAAGTTGGCCCGGGCAGCCCCGATGCAGTATATCGCCTTTCTCTTTTTGCCTGACTTCCGATTCCTCTCTTCGGGCTAAACAGCTAGCCGTTCCTCGTTCCCACCGGTGAATTGTCTTCAGCGGCAGCCGATGCCGCGGATTTCCGTGTCCGCGGCGTATCTAAATTGAACTGCCGCATCTTGTAGAGCAGCGCCTTGTAGCTGATTCCCAGCATCTTGGCCGCGTCTTTGCGGCACCAGCGCGTCTTGTCCAGCGCGTCGGCGATCGCTTCCATCTCCGCCTCATCTTTCAAGCCGCGCACCAACGCCTTCAGCCCCTGATCTTTTTGCGGCGCTGGCTCCTCGCGTGGCGAGGTGCGATGCCGCGTGGCAGACATCTCCACCAATTCGCGCAGGCTGCCTTCGTCATCCTCGAGAATCACGTAGCGTTTTACGAAATTTTCCAGTTCGCGCAGGTTCCCCGGCCAGGGATAATTCACGGCTGCATCGAGCAAGTGCTTCGAAGGCGGCTGCCCGGGTTTGCCATATTTCTCGCTGTATTTCCGCAGAAAATGCTGAAACAGCAACGGAATTTCCGTCGTACGCTCCCGCAGCGGCGGCACATTGATGGACAATACGTTAAGCCGGTAATACAAATCCTCGCGGAAACGCCCCGTCTTCATGGCCTCGTGCACATCCAGGTTGGTGGCTGCCAGCACGCGCACATCCGTTTCCACCATGTGCCGTCCGCCCAATCGCGAGTACTGATGATCCTGCAAAACATGCAGGAGTTTTGCCTGCAAGTGGGTGCTCATTTCTGCGATTTCGTCCAGGAAAATCGTTCCCTTGTTGGCCATTTCAAACTTGCCCGGCTTGCTTCGCACCGCTCCGGTAAAAGCACCCTGCTCGAATCCGAACAGTTCGGATTCCAGCAGTTCGCCGGGCAGCGCCGCACAGTTCACTTTCACAAAGGGCTGGTTACGCCGCTTCGAGCGCAGGTGAATCATCCGTGCCACAACTTCTTTGCCGACTCCGCTCTCTCCGCAGATAAACACGGGGACATCCACGGGCGCGATTTGCAGAAGCTGCTGGCGGATTCGTACCATCTGCGGGCTGGCGACCAAAAAGCTCAAATCCTCCGTCACCTGGTCGCAATAATCCCGCAGCGCCTGATTCTCCGTGGCCAACTGCTTTTTCTGGCGCGACTTCAGCATCGCTGCATCCAGCTCGCTTTTTTCGAAAGGCTTGGTCAGGTAATCGTGCGCTCCGATGCGGATGGCTTCCACCACTGTTCCCACTTCATTCGAACACGACAGCATAATCACATTCAGGCTGCGGTCGATCTCCATCAGCTCTTTGAGCGTGTCAATCCCGTTCATTTCTGGCATGAGCACGTCCAGAATGATGAAGTCTGGCCGCTCTCCCTTTTTCACCTTGTTCAGCGCCTCTTTGCCGGAGCTGACGGTCTCCACCTGGAAACCGTCCACCTCCAAAAGCGTTTGCAGATACTTTCGGATGCTCGGCTCATCATCCACCACCAGGATTCGGTCTTTCGCAGCCATGCGCTCTTCCCCTTCTTAGCTAGAGATTTTTGGGCGTCAGCCTTGATCCATCGGCAGCAGAAATGAGAATCTGCTGCCCCCGGCGGGATCGCTCTCGACCCAGATCTTGCCGCGGTGCGCTTGAATAAGGCGCTTTGCGATTGCCAGCCCTAGCCCCATTCCCGACGTATTCCTATCCACTCTCACAAAATCTTCAAAGATTTCTTGATGGTGTTCGGCCGGGATTCCCGCGCCGGAATCCTTCACGCTCACTTCCACGCTGTTCGGTCGCGGCAGGCGGAATCTTCTCCGCTCTTCGACCGGCGCCATCGCGGCCACACGGCGTTCCCAAAAATGGGGAGCCGCTCGCAGCATCACCGTGCCTCCGTTCGGCGTATGCTTCAAGGCATTGTCCAGCAAGTTCGCGGCGACCTGCTGAACCTTCTGGTAGTCGAACCGGAACGTTGCTATGGAAGGATCAATGTTCGCTTCGAACCTCACTCCCTTGCGCTGAAACACTTCCGACCATCTCTTGGAAAGTTCATCCAGGCAATCGCGGAGGTCGTTTTCCCGAAGTTGCAAAACCAGTTTGCCGCTCTCCAGTGCCGAATAATTCAGGAACATGGAAACCAGCCTCACCAATCGTTCGCAACTCTCTTTGGATTCCTCCAAGATGTCTGTCTGCTTGTCGGTCAGCCGGCCAAGCGAACCGGCAAGCAGCAAATCGTAATAACCCTTGATGACCGCGAGTGGCGTCTTCAACTCGTGGGCGGCAGAAGCGAGAAACACCGTTTTCTGGCGGTTCACTTCCTGCAATTTCAAATAGGCGGCAAGAAGATTTCTATAAGTGATCTCGCGTTCCTGCAGCAGCTCTTGCACGGTAAGCCGCGTCGTGGGATCGGCTTGCGTCTCTAACTTACTCTCAATTTCCACCACCAGCCAATCCGTTTCAGGAATCCATTGAATCCGCGCGGCATCTCTTCTTTCCATGGGCCCGATTTGCGCGTTGACGGCGTGCTCGCCTTTTTCCACTTTGCCGAAGATGTTGGCGGAATCCACTTTCAAAAGATCGCTGAAGAGGTTGGGGTCGTCGGTCTCCTTGAATCCTTGTGTTTCCAGGTGGTGCCGCGCGCGGGCATTGACGAGCAGCAGGTTCCCGGTGCGGTCAGCGACAATCAAAGGCTTCTCGAGGGTATCCAGCAGACGAACGACGGCAGGTGTGGGAAAGGACCGACTGCGGTCTTCCGCCACGGGGGGCATGGCTGTCCTTCCAGTCATAATCGTGAGCTGACCTATCCTTTTGAGGAATGTGGTAAATATTTTCCCTTGCCGGATGGCCCATCCTTACAGAGAGTCTCCCGTCGAGTCAATGGTAAAAGCGGTTCATTTACACTTTTGCGGAAGTCCAGTGGATTTCTAAATCCCGACTTTGCCCCCATCGGGAAAGCTACATCCTGGTACGCCGTTGAAGCCCTTCTCATGTAAAGGCTTATCTTTCCGCAGAAGAAACTCCTATGGCATGCAAGATGCTGCTGTTTTGTACTATACCGTTGGTACCGATTGGGGAATCCGTGCTCAAGAACATGCTCAGGGAAACCAAAACACTGGTGGCATCTCCGACGAACAGGCGCTGCCCTCGCATCCAGTTGCAGATTCCTGTTTTCGTTCGAGGCACCGACGCAGCTGGCTCGGTATTCATTGAACTCACTAAGACCATTAATATCAGCGCTATTGGGGCATGTATCGCTTGTCAGCACCCTCTTCGAACAAATGAAATAGTCCAACTCACTATCCCTGCCCCTTCGCCAGTTGCGCCAAGCCTTGTGCCCAGTGGAACGCCACCGATTATTGCAAAAGTTCTTCGCAAGGACATGGTGGGGGATACGTCCCTGTTTGGCTTGGAGTTTATCCACCCTTTGGAATGACGTACTTCGTGCTTGTGGGTAGTTTCGTTACATTGCTGTCTCAATTTGAACTCAATTCGCTCTACTTTCGCATCGTTTTTCGCCTCACTTTGTAATACATTCGGCAATTGTAGCGTCTTCTGCTGTACCCGAGGGGCAAAGAAAGGACCAGTACGAATGGTCTCTTGGTTGCTCCACTAAGCTGTAGAACAATCCAGACGCTTGCCCCAAACCCCGCGGGGATAGGCAGAGGTCAGGTTTATTCCGGATATGCCCAGCCCCGGTAGCCCCGTGCCCCCGCGTTTGCCAGTCGAGGACACTTACCTCGAGATGCTTGCGGATACGCTCGAGAGCCTCGACCTGCCCGCACGTGGCCAGTTCCTCCAGCGCTTCCTCCGCGCAATCTGTCACGTGGAGTTGCCGGAGTCGCAGTGTGTCCAGGTCTGGGACGAGATGCTCGTGCGTCGTCGCAACCTGACCGACCAATCGGGCCGCCAGGTTGTTCTGAAAGCGGCCCTCCTGGATGTGCTCGCTTCCTCCGGCTTCCTGCGCGTTCCGATTATCATGGAGTACGAGGACTTCAAAAAACTCGAATTGAATGCCGTCACTGATCCGTTGACGGGACTCTACAACCGCAGGCTTTTTGCGGAGTCTTTCGAGAAGGAATTGAATCGCGCTCGCCGCTACACGCACCCGCTCAGCTTGGTGATATTGGATCTGCATCGCTTCAAGGAAGTCAACGACAAGCACGGCCACCCGCGCGGTGATGAAGTTTTGCGGGTTGCTGCCGCTACTCTAAAAAAGGCCTTGCGCACCTCAGACTCGGCCTTTCGCATTGGAGGCGACGAGTTCGCTCTGCTGTTGCCGCAGACAGATTCGCAGCAAGCTCTCGCACTCAGCCGCCGCGTCGAATCTGTCTTTGAGGAGATGCTCGGATTCCGATCAGGCCGATCAGCTCATTCGGATTGCCGACGAGCGGCTCTACCGCCAAAAGCACGATAACCACAGGAAAACCGTCAATGGCGCCAACCGGATTGCGACCCCCGTCACCGCCGAAACCGCACCTCCTTCTCCTAGCCCCGAGCAACGGCCTGCTCCCCCTTCCCCGATTTCCATTGAGACCAAGCGCGCTCCGGAAGAGCCCGAGAACCATCCCGAAGCTCGCGCTTCCATAAGCGCGGTCCCAGCCGCTGCGGAAGTCATGCCCGCTCCTCCTCGCATGTTCGCGGTGCAGCGCAAAGCCGAGCGCGTATCGATGGCCGGCACAAACGCCTACGCCGTAATCGGGGAGCAAGGCGCGAAACGTGCCCGCGTTCTTGACCTGGGTTTCGGCGGCGTCGCTATTGAACTTGATTCGCAGGAGGAGCTTCCGGAAAATCTCTTTGCCGTCTTGCACGTCCCGATTCTTCCTCCCGTTCGCGTCAACCTCAAACTGGTCTGGAAGCAGCAGACGCCGCAAGGCGGCACGCGCGTCGGCTGCTCTTTCGTTTCGTGATTTTCTCGCCGAAAGGACTCACCATGCTCGAACCAACGGCCAGTCGGCCCCACTGGCCTGACGCCCTCGCAAAACCGCCGGAAGACACCTCAAGCCTGAAACCCTGGTCTTGGGCCCTCGAGCGTCTCGAACAATCCCACAACTATTGGATTTCGACCACACGGCCCGATCGCCGCCCGCATCTTATGATCGTTTGGGGCATCTGGTGGCAGGATGCCTTCTGGTTCAGCACCGGCCCCCGCACGCGCAAAGCGAAAAACATCGCAGCCATGCCGCGTGTCGTCATCGGAACGGACAAAGCCGACGAAGCCGTAATCCTCGAAGGCGCCGCGGAAGAAATCACCGACCGCGCCGTTTGGAAGCAGCTGGCCAAAATTTACAATCAAAAATACGGCGGTGATGTCGAACCTCTTCTGACGGCCGCGGGTGGCTGCGTCTTTCGCGTCCAGCCTCAAGTCGCTTTCGCCCAAGACGAGCATGCAGAAAATTTCGCCAACGCCGTCACCCGATGGCACTTTCAGAAAGAATAGCATGCACTAGAAAGGGAGCTAATCACGGAATTTCTCCTGGTCATCACCGGCACCATGGGAGCAGGCAAGACGAGCGTCCTTGCCGAAGCGTCGGACATCTTGACAATGCGACACATCCCCCATGCGGCGATTGATTTGGACGGGTTGGGGCTAGCCTATCTTCGCTCCCCAAGCGGCAACGATGGCCTGATGTACCGCAATCTTCAGTCGGTCTGCGGCAATTATGATTCCGCCGTAGCGAGGCGACTCCTACTGGCGCGGGCCATAGAAGACCGCGCCGAACTAGAGCTCTGCCAGAGCATTGTGGCAGCCCAAAATACCCTCGTTTGCCGTCTTACCGCGAGCCTAGAACTAATGGAGCAGCGCATTCGTACGCGCGAATCAGGTCTGTTGCGGCAGCAGTACGTTACTCGCGCCGCCAAATTGAACGCCATTCTTGATGAGGCGCGATTGGAAGACTTCACCGTCATCAACGAAAACCGCTCCCTGACCGACGTTGCGAAGGAAATGCTCGTCAAAGCTTGTTGGATTCGAAGCTGACTCGTTTGTCCAGTTTTGCGAAATTGCACTCTTCGCGTATGATTTAGAATTGCTCGCGACCTAGCGACGCGGCTTGTAATCCCCGGCTTTGCCGGGTTTGCCGTGCAGACCGGACGCGACGAAAGGCAGCCCCATGAAACCCGGTATTCATCCCGATTATCACCCTGTCACGGTGCACTGCGCCTGCGGCCACACGTTCCAGACTCGCTCGACCATCAAGGGCGACATGATACGCGTGGAAATCTGCTCCAATTGTCACCCGTTCTTCACCGGCAAGCAGAAACTCGTGGACACCGCCGGCCGCGTCGAGCGCTTCACCAAGAAATACGCTGACGCCGCCTCCAAAGCCGGCGCTGCCAAGAAGTAGCCGGACGCTCGAAATCCAAAATCGGAAACTCGAAATTCGCCTTGCCGGCGCCACGCCTCTTCTGCCGAATTTCGAGTTTCGTTTTTCCGAACTTTCTCCTGCAAAGTCCGCCAGCGCAAAATTAGGCCCATACGATTATGGGCGTTATCTTCCTTCTTCCCATGCAACTTTTGACTTTCAACTTCCTTCTCCTGCCCGCGCGTGTAAAATAACCTCCCAACGTGGCTACCCAATCTCGCATGTTTGACAGCTCGCGTCCCGGCGAACTTGTCGAATCCGCCCCGCCTCGCATCACGCTCCGCAACGCTTTCGCGCACCCTTTCGATTCCGCTATTGCCGCTGCGCGCACCTGTTATGCGCCCCGCCTGATCACCGCCGAAGAAATCACCGACAAGCAGCGCCTCAATATCGGCGCCGCCACGTTTTACAGCGGCCACCACACCGTCTACCAGCACGCGCATTTCGAATTTGGCCTCGAAAACGTCAGCCGCCAATTCGTCTGGTCTTTCCTTCACGCGCATCCCTTTTACAATTCCGAACAGCAGAGCCAGCGCTACGTTCGCCTCGACCGCGCGCAAGCGTACGTTCCGCCTGTCTCGCTTTTCTTCGACGAAAAATCCAAAGGAATCTACGAAGGCGCCATCGCCCGCGCCTGGAATTACTACCGCGAACTGTCCGCGCTTTTGATCGGCGACGCCCGCAACATCCTTAACGACATCTGGCACGTGAGCCCCATGTCGCATCCCAGGCGCCTGCAAAAAATCGAACGCTCCGCCGAAAAGCGCGCTATCGAAATCGCCCGTTACGCTCTTCCCGTCGCCGCTTTCACCACTATGGTGCACACGCTCTCAGGCATCGTCCTTCATCGCCTCTGGCGCATGAGTTCCGCTTCCGACACGCCGTCGGAGGCCCGCGCGGTGATTGGCGCTATGGTCGATGAAGTCAAGAAGATCGATCCGCAGTTTTTCGATCGCTTCGGTACGGAACCGCTTGAAGAATTACCCGAATTTAAAGATTCCCAGCCGGCCGCATCTGCGGGCGAATGCTTCGCTCGCGAATTTGACGCTAAACTCAATGGCAAAACTTCCCGTCTCGTCGACTATTCTCCCAATGCGCTGCGCATCATCGCAGAATCCTATCGCGCTGTCGCCGGCCTCACGGCTTCAGAATGTTCCGACGCCGAAGCCATCGATCGCCTGCTCAATCCCGCGCGCAATCTCTATCGCCTCGAAACGCTCAACGTTACTGTCCACGCGCCCATGATGCGCGCGCTCCAGCATGCCAACTACACTTTTGCGAAAAAAATCAGCCACACCGCCGACAGCCAGGACCAGCGCCACCGCATGGTTCCCGGCTCGCGTCCGCTGCTTACCCTCGCCGACACCCGCGAGCCCGATTACATCACGCCCATGCTTCTTGCCGCGAATCCCCGCGCTAAAGAAACCTACGACCGCGCCATGCACGACGCCTGGTCCGCCAAAAATCAGCTTCTCGACCGCGGCGTCCCTCTGGAAATCGCTCTCTACGTTCTCCCTAACGCCAAGTCCATCCGCCTGTACGAATCCGGCTCACTCCTCCATTTGCTCCACAAATGGACCATGCGCACTTGCTTCAATGCCCAGGAAGAAATCTTTCAAGCTTCGATCGACGAAATCGCGCAGCTCCGCGAAGTTCATCCCGAACTCGCGCGCTACATCGGACCGCCTTGCCATCTCCGCACCGGCATCACCACGCCCATCTGCACCGAAGGCTCGCACTTCTGCGGTGTCAAAGTCTGGCTCGACTTCCCCAACACCCCGCGCCGCATCTGAAACCGTGTCATAGCCGAGTTCGTACTTCCAGCCGTGAAAAGGAGTCGCGCGTCTTCCAGCACTTTCACTGGAGCCTGGCGGATCTCTGACTAGGGGTCCTCACCGGATTAGCGATTACGGTGTTTACGAGATAGCGATTGAATTGCGAACCAAATAAAAGACTCCGGGTTGTATCCGAACGATCGGGTTGACACGTTCCATACTTGGAGATTGTCCCAGGAGGCCCTCATGTTCTCCTCGACCCCGTTGCTTCGCTCTCCTTCCATTTCTTCTCGTGAACGGTTTTCGGCGCTTCTCGGTCTATTGGTCGGAACTTGTGTCGCCGCTGGCTGCGCCGGTTCTCCGCCGATTCGAGTTACCCTTTCTCCATCTGCAGCGCAGAACGTTCAACAGGGTCAGACGGTCAGCATTTCGGCCATGGTCGCGAACGATTCGTCGGGTAAAGGTGTCACTTGGTCGCTTGCTGGCTTGGACGGCTGTTCCGGGGCTGCGTGTGGATCACTTACGAGCCAAGCCTCTTCGTCGGTCACATATAAGGCGCCGACTGCAATCCCTGCAAACCTTGCGGTTGCGGTTATAGCAACTTCTGCGGCGCAACCAGCGAACTTTGCCTCGCTGGTGATCACCGTGCCGGCCACCGTTGTGACCATTCAAAACAAGGTTACGGAGCTTGCTGCTGGCACCGGGAATTATTTCTCCATGCAATTCAGTGCGCGCGTAGAGAACGATCCCACACGCACTGGCGTAACCTGGACGTTAACCGCGAACGGCACTCCGTGTTCACCTTCTTGCGGTACGCTTTCCTCACCCGTGGGGACGTTCAATTACGTAACTTATACGCCCCCGGCCACAGTTCCTGCACCACCGGGCAACACGCCGACCCTCACTGCAACCTCCGTATACAGCGCTGCCAGATCGGACACGGACTCCTTCACCATCTTTGACGGCTCCGCCGCTTGCGGTACCGGCGGCAACGAGAGCGCCCTTAACGGCCAGTACGCCATAATGCTCCAAGGTTGGAGCGGAATAGCGGGCGGCTCGCCGATTCTGTATGCCGCGAGCTTCGGCGCCGACGGCACAGGCAAAATTACTGGCGGCCAGGATCAGTTTAATCCCTACCTTTCCAACCACGCGTACGCGGGCGCTCCCGTTATCGCCTCGGCCAGTTCCTATTCCGTTGGTCCCGATAATCGCGGCTGCCTGACGTTGACGGATCAGTTTGAAACTACCTTTACATTTCGTTTTTCCCTAGGCGGCATTAGCGCAGGCATCGCATCCAAGGGCGACATCATCTTCGTCAACGAGCAGTCGGCCACGCCTGAAAACGCCTCCGGCATTCTGCGACGACAAGATCCGACAGCCTTCTCGGTCGGCGCCCTGGCACCGAATTATGTCTTGGGCGTAGACGGCTGGGATGATTCGAGCGGCACTCTCAACCACTTTGCCATGGTTGGTTCGTTTGCCCAGAGCGGAGGCGCGCTTTCGGCCCTGTCTTCCGATCAAAATGATGGCGGCAAAATGCTCACAACCGGAGGCGCGCCGCAGTTCACCTTCGGGACGCTCATCTCACCCATTGCGACAGCAACCGGCTGTGCTTTGGCAACCCTAAGCCTGCCAGGGGTCTCCGCTAATCCGCTTTACGTAGAGGTTTACATCATCAATTCTTCCGAGCTATTCTTCGTCACGCTCATTCTCGGCAAGGAAGGCCCTGAATTCAGTGGGCAGGCGATCTCGACGGCCAGCTCCTTCAGTGCATCATCTATCTCGCCGAATTACATTTTCCGTTTTACAGGGAATTCCTCGGGAACCCCATCCGCTTCCATCGGTCTAGCCAGCCTTTCAACCCCCGGCTCACCTGGTATATCCGGCACGGTCTCTGGAACCATGGAGCAGTATTCTGGCGGCACAGCCGCGAGCCAAAACCTCACCGGCACATACGCATTCACCTCGCTTTCCGGACGTCTTGGTATTACGGGCGCGAGTCCGGCCGCATCCCCCATCTGCTATCTGACGAATCCTTTCGACGGAGTATCCGCCTTTTGCATCAGCATGGACCCTTCCGCCAGCCTCGGCATTTTCGACACGCAACCCGCCGCGACGTATGGCGCCAGTTCCCTATCCGGGAATTTCTTCTTCGGCAGCGGCGAACCCGGCGACAACACCGTTCCAGATTTCTCCGGAGTTGCTCGGATTTCCTCCGGCAACCTCCAGGGCGCCATGGACAAAAGTGGCCAGGCAGGCTTCTCGCTCGCCACGCCCTTGAACGCTGCTCTGTCCATTAACGCAGACGGTTCCGGCAACCTTGGCGCTAGCACGGTGGCGGTGACCAACGGCACCGTACTCTACTTCATTGATGAAACCGGACACTTGCCGCCCGTCGTCCAAGTCTTCGAACAATGAAGTTCTCCGTTAGGTAGTGTTATGAAAATCGTTCTCGCATTTTTCCTCCCTCTGCCGCCAGCGGCTGCCATCGCGCAAGACAAGCCCGTGGCCTCCGCTACGGCTCCTGTTGCCAAAATGAACGGCGCGCTGTAAAAGACTAAAGGTTTGTGCCGGTGGAGTCCTCGGCAAGCACGATTCCACTGGCACAGCGTTAAACCACAGGATGAAACGGGCCCTTCACCGCACGTTTCCTATTCAAAGAATGGGGAGCAGATTGTTTCGACGCTCGCAGCGCTGGTGTTTGCTGGTCATAGTCGCGGACTTATTTAGCAGCTTTGCTGGGGCGCAGACTCGGCAAACCTCCCGCATCACTCAACCAATCGATGAACGCGTTCGCGTCACCTTGAAGGGCAACGTGCACCCACTTGCTCTGCCCGACTATGACCGAGGGCCCGTTGCGGACTCCTTTCCCGTACAACGCATGTTCTTGCTGCTCGAGCGGCCCTTTGAGAGCGAGGCAGCGCTCCGCCAGTTTCTCGAGGAGGCGCACACCCCGGGCCGCGCCAACTATCACAAATGGCTTACTCCCGAACGATTCGGCGAACTCTACGGACCAGATAACTCAGAAATTGCGACCGTCACGGCATGGTTAGAAAAGCACGGCTTCTCTATTGCCCGCGTCACCAAAGGCAAGACCGCCATTGAATTCTCAGGCAAAGCGGGACAAGTGCGCGAAGCCTTCGGCACGGAAATACACTCCTATCTGGTCGACGGCGAACAACACTACGCTAACGACCGCGACCCACAGATTCCGGCCGCTCTCGCGCCGGTAATCGCCGGCATTACGCCGATGAACGACTTTCGTGCAAAGTCCTTCACAAAGGTTCTAGGCAAGGCCTCGTTCGAAGCTGGGAGGCGCACGATTACACCTCAATGGACCTTGAACACACAACCGCTACTGGCTGTCGCTCCCGGCGACTTTGCTGTGCAGTACGACCTTGGCCCCCTTTATAGTGCGGGCGTCAATGGCAGCGGCGTCACAATTGGAATTATCAGCGCTTCGAATGTAGATCCCACAATGGTGGCTGCCTATCGCTCTCTGTTTGGGTTGCCTGCGGGTACGCTCAACGTCATCATCGATGGCAGCGATCCGGGTCAAAACGGCGCTGTTATCGAGGCTCATCTCGATGTGGAAATAGCTGGCTCGGTCGCTCCCGGCGCGACGATCAACCTTTATACGGCCGCCAGCACCACGGTCCAGGATGGTTTAGTTCTGGCCGCCGAGCGTGCTGTCGATGACGATCAAGCAGCGGTCTTGAGCACCAGCTACGGCATCTGCGAACAGAACTTGGGTTCTGCGGGCAATCAGTTTTGGGCCAGCCTCTGGGAGCAAGCTGCCGCACAGGGACAAACCTCCTTTGTGTCCAGCGGCGACGGCGGCCCAGCGGGCTGCGATGACTTCAATGCGCAGCAAGCGGCCCAGCACGGCCTGGCCATCAACGGTTTTTCTTCCACGCCATGGAACGTGGCTGTCGGAGGCACGGATTTTTTCTACTCGAGCTATGCGGGTACTGCGGCTTCGCAGAACGCGGAACTCGCCACTTACTGGAACTTGACGCCCGCAAAGCTTCCCGGGACTTCGCTGCTCAAACCCATTCCCGAACAGCCTTGGAACCGGCCTTTCGGTCTGAATCTCTTCGACAATGGCATTTACAATCCGCCTCCTCCCACGATCGTGGCCGGCAGCGGCGGTGGAAGTAACTGCGTTACGGGCGTCAGCGCCTCCGACGGAACCTTCGCATCCTGCACCGGAGGTTATCCCAAACCTTCATGGCAAACCGGCAAGGGAGTTCCCGCCGACGGCGCGCGCGATCTCCCCGACATCTCTCTTTTCGCCGCTGCCGGAGAAAACAACAGCGCTTACCCCATCTGCGTGTTTGCTGAGGATTGCACGGTGGTGAACGGAGGAACGTCCCTGATTCTTGTGGGCGGCACGTCGGCTTCGTCGCCCGCGATGGCGGGCATTATGGCGCTCGTGAATCAGAAGTTTGGAGCGCAAGGCCAAGCCAATTTCGTTCTCTATCCTTTGGCCGCACAGCAGCCCACGGTTTTCCACGACATCACCGTCGGCAGTAACAATGTGCCTTGCCAGCAAAACTCTCCTTCGTGCACGCTGAGCACGCTCAAAGACAACACCCAGGGTTTCTTTACGCTAGGACAGTTTTATTCCAGGGGGGGATACGATCAAGCAACGGGCCTCGGGAGTATCGACGCGAATTTGCTGGTCAAGTTCTGGAACTCGCTGACGTTTACGCCCACGAATACAAGCCTGAATCTAAGCCAGACGAGTTTTACTCACGGCACGCCCATTGGCGTAACCGTCTCGGTGACCGGGGGTGGCGGGACGCCTTCCGGGGATGTCGCCCTGGTTACCGCGGCCAGCCCTTCCCTGAACAAGGGCCTCGGCGAGTTCACTCTTCAGCATGGCGCGGCGTCGGCTACGGCCAACAACTTTCCTGGGGGACAGTATCAAGTAACGGCGAGATACGCTGGCGACGCCGTGTTTGGACCTAGCGTTTCCAGTCCCGTCACACTCAATGTTGCTCCGGAAAACAGCACGGTTTCGGTTTCGGGAAACGCCTTCAATCCAACCATCAGCAACACGTACATACCAATCACCAACGGCGCGAGCTTCCCTTACGGTACTTTCATTGCTCTAGACGCACAGCCGCGCGGAGCGAGCGCTCCTGCAGGCGCGCTCGACGGCGTGCCCACCGGAAGTGTCGTCTTTAGCGACACCGCGAGCGCTGGCAACGTCAGTTCCCCGAGCCTAAATCTCAATAGCGAAGGCCTCGCGGAATGGATACCGTCAGCGGGCCTCCCCGCGGGGACGCATAGTGTAGGCGCGGGTTACTCTGGCGACGCCAGCTTCAACGCGTCCACTAGCACAACGCCCATCTCGTTTACTATCACTCAGGCAACCCCCAACATCAGCCTCTTCGGAAAGCCCAAAACAATCGGTCTCGGCTCTGCCACCGTACTTACGGCACAAGTCGCAGTGTCAAGAGTCGTCCCATCCCCGACTGGCACGGTGACTTTCAACTTCGGAAGTACCGCGCTGGGCTCGGCCCCTCTGGCGCCTCTTCCGATAGCTCCGCATGTAGGACAAGCTACGCTGAGCGTAACGACCTTGCCGCTCGGTACGGATTCGGTTACGGCCACTTACAACGGCGATGCCAATGATCTGACGGTGACATCTTCGGCAGTCAACATCGTAGTGATGCAGCCTTCCAACTTGAGTGCGGTCATCAATCCGCCAGGGATCAATATTGACGGCACGGGAGTCATCACCGCCACAGTCCCGGGAGCAAGCGGCCAGCCCACGCCTACCGGAAGCGTGGGAATTTCTGCCTCTGGACCTGGGGCCAGCTGGTGTTGTGCGTCAGCAGCGTTGGTAAACGGTTCCGCCAACCTCACTTTAGACGGCAGCTTTTTCAACGTGGGCAATGTTGCGGTACTGGTAGAGTACTCAGGCGACTCGGTCTATGCGCCCGCCACCGTAACGCTCAATGTGATGGACGCGTTTCCTTTCACGCTGGGGGCAGGACCGGTGACCATCTCCGCTCCCGGTGCAACCACGGGGAACACTTCGGCGGTCACCGTCACGCCGGTGAATGGCTTTACCGGCAAGGTCTATCTGTCGTGCGCGCTCACTTCTTCCCCGCCCGGAGCCGTCGATCCTCCAACATGTAGCATGCAGTCTCCGGTCACCATTCCAGGTACGGCTGCAGTCACGGCCACCCTGACCATCAACTCCACTGCGCCTGGCGCTGCTCGATTCGTTCCTCCATTCCCCGGCGGGCCCTTGCCAGGCGGTTGGCTGCGGGAAATGCCCGGTTGGCTTGCTAGCTCGGCGGGAATCGCGCTGGCAGCTTTGTTGCTTTTCGGAATTCGCGGCCAAGGTCATCGCCGGTGGCGCTTGGCGAGTTTCGTTTTCCTATTCCTTCTTGCCGTGCTTGGTGGCGTGGCCGCCTGTGGCGGGGGTAACGCCAATAGCGGCCCCCCTCCGATTCTCGGTACGACATCCGGGACCTATACGTTCACCGTCACAGGCTCGTTCACAGCAAATTCTGTCTCAGGCACAACGCAAAATACGACCGTGACCGTCACGATCGAGTAGGCTGAATTGGACGTGCCCTCGCGCCGATCTGCCTGCGAAGGCTGCCACGCGTATGCAAGCGCAGCCTGGCATCACGGACAATGATCGGCCGCCTTTACTTTTCTCCGATGAACGTCGTTGCGGACACCCCGGCGCTGCTCTGGAAAATGTATCCAACGATCGCATATCCCTGAGTAAAGATTTGCTGCTGTTGTGGGTTTCCGGCGGTCGCGACCAGCACCGGTCGCGGTGCCGTGTTCCCTTGCACGCGCGTCCCCACCAGAACAAATCCATCCGTGCCGTTCCCACCGAGCGCCGTGATGATGTAGCCCGCTTGGCCCAGGTTGGTCGCTGCCGTGCCCAATGTTGAAAACGTCGCTGTGGCCACCTGCGCCTCATAAATCGTTGACGTGTCGCTCTCCCATGCGTAGGAGAAATATGTCACGTTTCCCGCATTGAACGAAACCGCGGTAATCACGTGGCTCAGCGCGCCTTCCTGCGTCGCCACCGCCTGCAGGGCGCTCGGTGCCACCGTCCCTCGAGTTAAGGCGAATCCCGTCGATTGCACGGCCGCCATGTAGGAGATTGCATAGGTGTCGTCCTCGGGGTGAAGGTCAATGGAGGTAATCACCGCATGGCCGGAGTCGATGTTGCCCACGTCCGAATCCAGGTTAGAGAAACTGCCCGAAGACACGTACCCGATATTCAGCCCGGACAGGTTGGCCGGCAGGCCGAATTGGTCAAAAAACCATGAACAATCAAATGGGCTGCCGCTCAGTCCGCAAATGTCTCCGAGCGACAGCGGCGTTCCCACCGCATTGTCGAAAAACCATGACATCCCGCCGCTTATGTTTGTGTGCAGGCCTCCGAACACATACCCGTTAATAGTCGAAGGCGCATCTACCTGCTGGAATCTCAAATCTCCCGGCTGAGGCGGAGGCGCGGGCAGGACCTTCAGCGTCGCTGGCATGGTCATGGCGGAGTTGATCGCGTTGGTCACGGTCATGGTGAAGGTCGACCCATCGTCCCCCGCCACCGCGGGAGGAGTCGTGTAGGACGTGCCAGTCGCGCCTGGAATTGCCGTTCCGTTTTTGCTCCACTGGTAATTCAGCGGCGGTGTCCCGCTTGCCGACGCCGTGAATGTCGCCGCTTGGCCGGCCGCCACGACCTGGTTTGTCGGCTGCGTAGTAATGCTTGGCGGTTGGACAATCGGTTTTGGCTCGGGCGTTCCACCTGAGGCGCAACCACTCACGAGGATTGCTAGGGCTAACGGGAGTCCACGACCCTCCCTAAACTTGCTTGTAGCTCTTTGGGGATTCTCTAGGAACACGTACAAGCACATCACGCGAGGCCCCTAGTTCGCTCTAGATTCTCTGGTTTCTTGGGACGAACAAACACTGAATCTGGTTTCCTTCTGGCCATTCTTCGGAAACCGCCGACCACGCCGTCCGCGAAGCCTACTTCCTAAATATACAAGGTTTCTTCCGGCTCCCAAATCCGCCCCCGCACATCGACTCGGTCACCTTCCTCACGCCTTTCGGCTCTTCTCGTCCAGTATTCCAGCCGCCAGTCCAATTGCAGCGCGCAGCAAGCGGCCCTCGATCATAAAGCGCAAGACGAAATCGTCGAAATCTCCATCGACATTCTCCTCACGCAGTCCTATGGCCCCTTTGTCACCAAGCCTAGGGGTTCCCGTTCTGGTTCCCCGCCGGGCATTCAACCTCGCTCCGCCCAAATTCTGGCGCGCGTTTAAATTCCGCATCCTTGATGGCAAAGAAGAGATCACCACGGATGACGTTACCGGTGAGCCCAACTACCTCAATTGTGGTGACGCGGTCTGCGATCTCACCGGCGCCACTGTTCGCATGCGGTTCCCGGCTGAAACGATAGACGCGATCCCGCGCGTCCAATCCATAGGAGCACAAGATGTTTCGGGTGATGAACAGGCCAGCAGCATTCTTGGCCGCAGCCATGCTTCTGTTCTCCCCTGCAAATTGGGCCTACGAAGCTCCTCTTGCCTCGCGCTCTGTCCGCGATGCGTACTTCCTCGGCCAGCGAAACAATGAAGATACGAAGGCTTTCCTCCAAATGTACACAAAGCATTTCACGATGCCGCCTCGGGGCCCTTACATCTCCGAAATTCGTTTGCTTACTCCTTACGCTCAGGTCGTGGACATCGCTCGTCACAAGACTGTGGGCTACAGCGCTCAGCAGGCCCAAGCGGAATACAAGGCGCGGGGTGATTCGCTGCTTGTGCGAGTGCGCATCGACTTTACGGCGACCTATAACGACGTTATGACCGTCAAACCCACGAAGAACGATGGAAGTCAACCGAATATCGCACCAAGGCCGGAGGACTTCTGGAAGGATTTTCGATTTGTACTCAGTCAAAATGGCGAAGACCTGCAATATCGCAGCATTTCGGGCGAGCCGCAATACATCCCTGAAGAAGGCTTGATAAACGGCGTGCTCGCAGGAGCTTACGTCAATCTTGTTTACGACGTGCACACAGTGTCCTCCCGAAAGACTCAGGTGGAAGTCTTCAGTCCCGACGGCCAGCGCGTCGCAGCGTCTTTCGACCTCGCCGCCCTCCGCTGATTCCTGGAAACTCTAGAGCCCCTCCGCCGCCGCTCGCGAATCCGGCTTGTGTAGAGGTTGGTTGGATTCCCGAAAACAGAGTCTCATCCCTGCTTAAGCTAGTAGTAGACTTGGGAAGTTGATCGGCGACGCTCCAGGCGCGTCGGAGCGCATGAAGCACGAATCCACTAATACTGGTGTCTTTTTCAACTGCGAGCGGACTCTACAGCTCCCATTACGATGTTTAAAGCGTAGCCGCTTATGGAGCGGCGCTGCCGCCGGGGCGCGTACGGATTTCACAAGTCTTACGTCTTGAACAGTTTATTGGCAGGTTCGTACGAGCGACAATAGTTGCTATCGTTTTATCGCTTTATATCATCTGTTGACACCGCCGGTACTTTCGTTCTACGTTGGTAGCAAGGTAGTATATGAACGTTCAGCCACAGCAGCGCGATGAAGCGCTTTTGGAGCAAAGCAGCGAGCAGGAGTTTCGCGACTTGCGATTTAAGGCCTTAGCGCAAGCCTTTCTGGAACTTGCCGACCTTCTCGAGGACTACGCCCCGGTGTGGTACACCGAGCGAAACCGCAATCGCGTTTTGGCGGCGCGCGAGCTCCTGCAAAAGGGCTAAGTCGTACCTTCCTTACGTGGTCGAAACACCATCCTTTAGGCCGCACGCGTGAAGGATTGCCTGCGGCTCTTTCCAAAACATTCCACGAACAACTGTTGCCATTGGGCCAATTTGCGTTAGAACCGCACAGGGCGGCCATACGTGGTCAAAGTTTTCCCCCGGGTCACGGCAAACGCGTCACGCCGCCCTACGATCGCCAGCGCAACGTCACCGGGCCGTCCATAGGATGGACCATGGGCGAACCGGTGCGGCGCGACTCGAGCAAATTGGCTTTCAGCGCGAAATACCATTTGGCCTGGCGGTCGGCGTCGTCAATCAGCATCAAGTGCGGATTGTGTTTCAATCCTTCGGCTTGCTGGATCATGGTCTGCTGGTCCTGCCGGAGGAATTTCTTGGCGAACGGGCGAAACAGAAAAACGGGCAAAGGCAGATTCCAAGCCGCAACAAAATCGATGCGGCATAAATCGCGGCGCACAGCCGTCACGGTCGCGCGGCTCGAAAACCACAGTTTCCCGCTCTGATCGATTTCCGTGCGCAGATTCGGCAGGACAAAATCGATCGTGGTGGTCACGGGTTCGCCCGTAATTTTCTTGAGCAACTGATACGGCGCGCTGTTCGCGCTTGGCTTGTGCGGGCTCATGCGAAAGCCATTGGGGATCGGCTCGAACTGCTTGGCCTTTTCGTGAATGCTCGCGCGCTTGCGCCAGAACCACGATTGGTGCACGAACGGCCCGTGCGCCGGGTCCATCAGGCCGATGATGCCGTGATCGATGTGCGAGGGCAGCTCACAGGAAAGGTGCGTAATTTTGTATTTGTCACTGAAAACTTTGAGCGCCGGCGGGTTTGGGATTCTTTCCGGCAATCGCGTGCCCGGCGCGTTCAGGTAGACCCAAACATACCCGTCGCGCTCTTCGCACGGATAATGGCCGGCAAAGATGCGCTCGACTTTCAACTTGTCCTGCGAAACGAGCGATGGAATCTCAACGCACTGGCCGCTGCATGCGTCAAACCGCCAGCCGTGGTAGCCGCACTCGACCACGTTGCCATCCACGCGGCCGTAGGACAGCGGGATGCCCCGGTGCGGGCAAGAATCCCGCATCGCGAAAACTTTCCGCTCCGCAGTTCGGCCAAGCACCAGGGGCACTTCGAGCAGCAGCGCCTTCGTGAGTTTCCGCGCGCGAATCTCCGTGCTCCGCGCCGCCGGATACCAAAAATCCCACAAAAACCCCGGATCCACGGCACTCTCCGCCGCGGCGGCACCAGAAGCCTCCCGCGCCGCCTCCGCGCTTCTTTGCATCAATGTTCGTACCGCTTCGCTCATCGTCGATTCATTCAGGCCTACTGTGGGGTCCCCTTCTGAGGCGGGCCGCTCCAATCCATGGCATCGTAGTACAGCGCGTTGCATCTCAGCAACCGCGCCGCCGCGCCGCCCATCCAATTGCATGATTCTCCGTTCAGCGCTATTCTTGAACCAGGGCAAACCTAGATGTACGCGGCCTTTTATTAGCTGACTCGCCTTTTACTCCTGCAACGGGAGCCCGTATTCGCACGCAAACCCAAAAGCAACTTTTTCAAAATTCTTTTGTCTTCTTTCTTCTGCTTACAACTTGAAACGCAGAACTAAAAACCGAGGTTCCTATGGCGGTTCTTACATTGACGGAAAAACTGGACCAGCTCGATTCGCGCTACGAAGAAATGACGCAACAGCTCTCTTCGCCGGAAGTGGTGGGGGATTCCGCGCGCTTCCAGAAGATCGCCAAGCAACACGCTGAACTCGAGGAGCTCGTCGCCAGGCATCGCGAGTACAAACAGATCGTGAAAGACCTCGCCGGCGCGCACCAGCTCTTCCTGGAAGCCGAAGACGCGGAAATGAAGCAGATGGCGCACGAAGAAGAGAAGTCCCTCACCGCGCGCAAGGAAACGGTGGAACGCGAATTAAAGCTTTTGCTTCTTCCGAAAGATCCCAACGACGAGAAGAGCGTGCTCATCGAAATCCGTGCCGGCACGGGCGGCGACGAGGCCGCGCTCTTCGCCGCAGAGCTTTTCCGCATGTATTCGCGCTACGCGGAAACGCAGGGCTGGAAAGTGGAAGTGCTCGAAAGCTCGCCGTCTTCGCTCGGCGGGATGAAAGAAGTCGTAGCCGCAATTCAAGGCAACAAAGTTTATTCCAAACTGAAATATGAAAGCGGCGTGCACCGCGTGCAGCGCGTTCCCGCCACCGAGCAGCAAGGCCGCATCCATACTTCCGCGGCGACCGTGGCCGTGCTGCCCGAAGCCGACGAAATCGACATCAAGATCGAGCCGAAGGATTTGCGCATCGATACCTTCTGCTCTTCCGGTCCCGGCGGCCAATCCGTGAACACCACGTACTCGGCCGTGCGCATCACGCATATTCCCAGTGGGCTCGTGGTTTCACAGCAGGACGAGAAATCCCAAATCAAAAACCGCGCGAAAGCCATGCGCGTTCTTCGCGCGCGCCTCTACGAACTGGAACAGGAAAAGCAGCAAGCCGCCATCGTCGCGGAGCGCCGCGGACAGATCAAGAGCGGCGACCGCTCGGAAAAAATCCGCACTTATAATTTTCCGCAGAACCGCGTCACCGATCACCGCATCGGCCTGACCCTCCATCAATTGACCGAAGTCATGGACGGCAAGCTTTCGCCGCTCGTCGACGCGCTCGTTTCCCATTACGAATCCGAGCGGCTGCAGCAGGAGCTTGCTGAGGCATGATCCCCGTTAAGCCGTAAGCAAGAGGAAAGTCTTTTTGGATGAATCGCGTTTCTGAAGAAAAGTCCGTTCGCGCGCTGCTGAAATCGGGCATCGCGCAATTGCGTGAGGCCCACGTGCCTTCGTATACGCTCGCCGCGGAGCTGCTGCTGCTTCATGTGCTCGGGCGTGATCGCGCGTGGATTTATGCGCATCCCGAAGAAGAAATTTCTGCCGTGAGCGCTGAGCGGTATTCCACGCTGATTGGCCGCCGCGCTCGAGGCGAGCCGCCGCAGCACCTCACCGGGAAGCAAGAATTCTGGGGACTCGAATTCGAAGTCACGCCGGACGTTTTGATTCCGCGCCCGGAAACGGAGCACGTGATCGAAGTCGCGCTGGACCGTCTGGCGGTTCGCGAAATTCGAGCTGGGCGCTCGCAAAAAACTGATGGCGCCGGCTTCGAAATCGGCGATATAGGCACCGGTTCCGGCTGCATCGCCATTGCCTTGGCCAAAGAACTCCCCGCCGCAGCTTTTATCGCTACGGATATTTCTTCCGCCGCGCTCGCGGTGGCTCGCCGCAACGCCGGCCGCCACCACGTTGCCAGCCGAATCCAGTTCGTCGAATGCCATCTTTTGAATGGTGTGGTATCGGTAGGGGCGCAGCATGCTGCGCCCCATCTCGGCACATCACCAAACGCCAGCGGGCACGAGCCACCGGTCACGAGTCACCACTCACGCTTTTTTGATCTCATCGTGAGCAATCCGCCCTACGTCGGCCGCCGCGAAGCCGCAACGTTGATGCGCGAAGTCCGCGAGCACGAACCAGGAATTGCGCTTTACGGCGGCGAAGAAGGCCACGAACTCTATGGCGACCTTGTCGCACAAGCCGCGACGCTGCTCAAGCCCGCCGGCATTTTGGTTCTCGAACTTGGCCACGACAGCTTGCCCGCCGTCGCGCCTCTGCTCGAAGAATCTACATGGGCCAAGGTCGGCGTGACCAACGATCTTCGAGGAATCCCCCGGGTGCTCGCCGCGCAAAAGACTTGAGCGGCCCGGTTTTGAGTTGCGATTAGGAGTTGATTGTCCTTCCCGTTCACAAGGCTAAACCGATGGTGGTAGCATAACTCGCAAATGCGCACATGCTTCCTCAGATTCTTTCCGCAACCGCAGCGCGCAGAAACCTGGAAGAGATATTGAGGCGAGTGCTCGAGAACAAAGAACGATTCATGATTACCTGGCACGGCGAGCCGAATGCCGTAATCATGCATCTTGGAGAATACTCGCGCGCGTTCGGTCGTCCTCTGGGGCGCCGAACCCGACAAACACGAAACCCCAAGCTTTCCATGGGCTGAGGCTGCCATGCCGGAGCTGGCCAGATTTCGCGCCAAACATGGACCGCTCGAGGAGCAGGCGGCCGATGCGGTTGCCTCCATCCTGCATGTAGACATGGATGCCTTCTTCGTGTCGGTGGAATTGCTCGAGCGGCCGGAACTGCGCGGCAAACCGGTTGTTGTCGGAGGGCAGAAGGATCAACGCGGCGTCGTTTCCGCCGCCAGTTACGAAGCGCGAAAGTACGGCATTCACTCAGCGATGCCGCTCCGCACCGCGGGCCGGCTTTGTCCCCACGCCATTTTCCTCAATGGCCATCACGAAAAATACTGCGAATGGAGCGACCGCGTCGCCGGCATTCTGGTGAAATTCTCTCCGGCCGTCGAAATGGTTTCGATTGACGAAGCCTATCTCGATCTGGCCGGAACGGAGCGTTTGCATGGGCCGACGCTGGCCGCGGCGGACAAACTTCTTCGCACGATAACCGAAACCACGGCGCTTCCCTGCTCCGGCGGACTCTCGACCACGCGGCTCACCGCAAAAGTCGCTTCCGACCAAGCCAAGCCGCGCGGACTCCTATGGGTTCCCCCGGGCTGCGAAGCACGCTTTCTTGCGCCGTTGCCGGTGCGCAAGATTCCTGGCATCGGCGAAGTGACCGAACGCGCGTTGCGCGCGCTGGGCATCGAAACCGTCGAGCAGCTTCGGGCGGTTCCGCTCGAAAAGCTTGAAAAGATTTTCGGCCAATGGGGCGAAGCGCTCTATCGCAAAGCGCGAGGAGGCGACTCCTACGAA
Organism: Acidobacteriota bacterium; assembly: GCA_003223245.1. Lineage (GTDB taxonomy): Bacteria > Acidobacteriota > Terriglobia > Acidiferrales > UBA7541 > Acidiferrum. The sequence goes on along the minus strand of QHYI01000144.1, from coordinate 42,690 downwards.
TTCGTGATTGACGCAGAGCCGAAATCTCTTTCGCACAATCACACCTTTGGCGAAGACACCGACGACGAGAACGAAATGGCTACCCTGCTGAGCCACCTCTCACAAAAGGCGTGCAAGCGGCTGCGCGAAGCGGGACTGGCCGCGCGAACGCTCACGCTGACGATTCGCTATGCAGGATTCGAAACGCACACGCGCGCCAAGACGTTGGCGGAGCCCACACAACTCGATTCCGACATTTATGCCGTGTTCCAGCAGCTTTTTCGCAAGCATCGCGACACGAGGAGGAAGGTGCGGCTTCTAGGCGTAAGCTTGAGCAGCTTCACGCACGGCAACGCGCAACTCGATTTGCTCGAAAAAGAACGCCGCGAGAAGCTCGCAAAGCTTACAAAGGCGGCCGATCAATTGCGCGACCGCTTCGGCTTCGGCAAACTGCAGTTTGGTGGTTCGCTGTGGGCGGACGAGCTGGACCACAACGCAGAGGAGTAGATGAGAAACGCAATTTCTCAGTTCGCGGGCTGCTCGGAACCCGGCCGTCGGAACGGCCGGCGCGCCATCTCTTCTACGCTCGAGACGCGGTGCCGGACCCTCACCATGACAGGATGCTGGCTCTCTGCGAGACGATCTACGGTCTCCGCCCAAGCCCGGTGCAACGCATACAGGCTGACAACGGCTGCGGCAATGGCGAGAAACGCCATGGCAAACAGGGCCAATGCCGCCAACAGTTCCTGCACGAAATAAACTTGCAGCGCGGCGATGCTGCCTAGCAGCCACCACATCCACTTCCGATCCTTGTCCTTCTTGCTTGCACTGACTTGACGACCACCCGCATTCATGACCGGTTCCTATCCCCCGAGGTTTCCCAGAAGACCTAATTCGCTTACCTATACTTCGATGCTATACCTGTCCTAAAGGGCAGATTTCGCACGACCTGTACCATTAGACACCCTCAGGAGCAGGAAAATCGATAGTACGTAAGTCACATTTTTAGGCTCCAAACCGATCTACTAGTACTGCTCCCGATCGACTTGAAACATTGTATCTCAATGAAACTAAAACTCTTGATTCATTATATACTTTCGCTGGTATTTTCGCCAGGCTTTCCCTGTACTTTCCGTGGAAAACCTGACCCTTCGTACAGGGGAGCGTCGCTCATCCGAATAGTGGCTTTTCACTCCTCTATCGTTTCATCGTGCGGTGAATCCGCGCAAAAAACTGATGGGGCCCGGCAGATAGCAAGCCGAGAGAACCTCAAGTTTTGCAGGAAAACGGGCCAGTCAGATAAGCCAGGTTGGCAACCAGGGGCCAACGGGATTCACTGGAAGAGGTAAGTCTCGGTAAGGCCTGCTTAATTCCCCTTCAGGGCATATCCCAAGTCGAACGGGAGCTTGCCATCCACCCGGAGGACCTTCACCGAGCTATTGATGGAATAGACGTCGATGATGCCTACGGCCCCGGGTGTCGCTTCCACGGTTCGCAGCAGCTCTTCGTCAGTATCTACGATCTTCACCGTCAATCGGGATTCGTTCAGCTTCGCGATGAGGCCCTTCTCTTCGCCGCGTTCCGCGCCAAACAGCTTTTGCATGGCCACGTGCATGTCGGGAGACACCGGATCCTTTATCACCAATGTGAAGCTCTTTCCGTCCGGCCAAGTTTTTTGTACGCCTTTACAAAGCTTCGCCAAATCCGCCAGCGGAACATCCGTCAATTTGCTTCCGGCGGTAACCACTATCGCCATGTTCTTGATTCCTGCGAATGCGCCGCTGGCAAACAGCAAGACGCACAAGATCGCCATTGCCCGCAGCCTCTTCGGTAATCCCTGCCGATTCATAGCCCACGCTCACTTCTCGTAGAATTTCAGCGAGTATGTCCATTTCCATCGTTTCTTGGCAAGGCTCGGTTTCAATTCGTGTGTCTAACCTTGCGCCTCCCTGCGACTCTCCCGCGCCTCCCATCCGCTCTTAATCCTTCCGTACCACCTGCCCTCCAGGTCAGTGTCAGCCCTACACTGTCCTGCGCTACGTTCAGGGACTAGCACTAGGACGACGACTTAATCCTAAGTTCAGTCTCCGAACAAGGAGTGATTCGACATGGCTCGTTTCGCTACGCGTTGGTTCCTGCTCGTCTTTCCCGGATTTCTTGCCGCCGGCGCGCTAGCGCAAACGGCCGCTCCCCGTGTCGAACCCGCGTCCCATCGCGCCGCGGCTCACACCGCGCCAATCGCACCCCTTTCGCAGCATCTGTTTGGCGCCATTCCTCTCTCCACAAAATCCGAGGCCGCGCGCAAGTCTCTCGAACTGGCCTGGGACAAGTACGAAAACGCCATGTATCAGTCCGCAGCTGACTTGGCCCGTCAAGCCACCGAGAAAGACCCGCGCTCCGCCCTCGGCTACGCCATGACTTCATTTGCCGCTCGCCGCGGCATGCCGGACGCCGCCGCGCTGGCCAAGGCCAAAGCCCTTCTTCCCCGCGCAACCCCCGACGAACAGCTTCTCGTCCGCTGGATGACCGACATTCAAGACCACAATCTTCTTCCCGCCATCGCCAGCATGAACGACCTGCTGAAGCGCTATCCGCGCGACAAGCACGTCCTCTATGTCACCGGGGAATGGCTCTTCCTTCAGCAGGATGATGACCGCGCACAAACTCTGCTGGAAACCGCTTTGCAAGTGGACCCGAATTCCCCGGCGGCCCTCAACCGCCTCGGCTATTTGTACTTGGATTCGAGCAATCCGGATCCCGCCAAAGCTGTCGCTTCTCTGAAGCGCTACGCCGAAGTCGAACCGACTTCCCCCAATCCTCAGGACTCTCTCGGCGAAGTGCTGCGCGAAGCAGGCGAAGATCAAGGTTCGATCGAGCACTACCGCGCCGCTCTGCAAATTGATCCCGGCTACATTAGTTCGCAGTATGGCCTCGGCAATACTCGCACCTTGATGGGCGATTTTCAGGGCGCGCGCCAGGAGTACGACCGCGCCATCCCCATGGCGAAGGATCTTTTCGACCTGCTTTATGTCAAGTATCTGAAGACTTTCGTCTCCTTCTGGGAGGGGAAGCCTGAGGAAGGCCGTAAAGCGTTTGCCGCGCTCGCGAAGGAAGCGGCCGAAAAGAAGGAGCCGAATTCGCAATTTCAAGTTGGCATGGCTCAGGCTCTGCTCGCCGCCGATTCGCCAGCCGAGCTCGAGCAGCTCCAGTCTCTTTCTGCATTTTTGGCCAAGCCTCTCGCGGGCATGAACGAACCCGATCGCGGCATCGCCCGCGCCGCCGTTTTGCGCGAACGCGTGCGCGTGCTGGCGCTTCAAGGAAAGTCCGACGATGCGACTCAGGCCGTCTCGGAACTCCAAGCGCTCGCCGCCTCTTCGCGGGATCAATTGATTGCCAGCTACTACGAAAGCGCCCTTGGCTATCAGTTGGCCTCAACAGGTGACTTTCAAGGGGCCGCCGAAGGGCTCTCGGCCGATCCCCACTCGCCGCTTGTGCTTCAACAACTAGCGGTCGTTCAGGAAAAACTTGGAAACGCAGCGGCCGCCGAAGCTGCCCGCACCTGCCTGAAATACCATCGCAACTCCGAAGCGGAATGGTTTCTAGCCACGCACAACGCCGCAATGGAACCCCATTAACTCTGCCGGAGTCGTGTGATTACTCTTGGAGGGGCGCAGCATTTGGCGTCCCGTCTATCCGCCGCGGTCGTTGCCCGGTCTCGGCTATTTCTTCTTTACCAACCGCGTGACCCACACCAGGATCACCGCTCCAACAAAAGAAACCACGATCCTTCCCACCAATCCGCCTGCGTGCAACCCCAGCAACCCAAACGCCCATCCGCCCACAATCCCGCCCAGGATTCCCAGAATGATGTCCACAAAAATTCCGTAGCCTCCGCCCTTCATCACCTGTCCCGCCAGCCACCCGGCAATCAGGCCGACCACAATCGCAGAAATGAGGCCTTCCATGATTCCTCCTCTTTCGTGAAGTGTAAGGATGGTGCCGCGACGGGCGTTTCTTTTAGAACGTGCCTTTGCCAAATGTCAATCGCAGCCCGGTCGACAGCACTTGGTCATTGCCTTTAAGACCGTTCGGTGGATTCGTGATGTACACGTCGCTGAAGCTGATCTGCCAGCCCAACCACGTTTTCAACTTCGTGGCAGCGTTAATGTCGAGCTGCGTGCGGTAATTCCCGGTGTCGCTGACGTTGGGATAGAACGAAAACCGCTCACTGAAGGTCGTTCGGGCGGTGACCTTCCTGTCCAACTCCTCCCCTACATCCGCCTCTCCGCTCTTCCGCGTAACGGCGGGTTGCGGCGTGGAAGTCGTCGGGGGCGGAGGTGTGGGATTCGCGGTAACCAGCGAGTACGCGGCATAATATTCCTGGTCGAAGCTGCCCCCGCCAAATACGTCGAAAGTCGTGTTCGGCCCCTTCATGGCGTGATATCCGAACCCTCCGCCAAGTACATTGCGCAGGTCCAGGTGTTGAAACGGGTTGGATTCCAGATCGGTGAACGCGAAAACGAACAATCGCCCACTCAGGTTCGGGTCTCCGCGCACCCCGCCGCGAATATCATGAGCCGTGGTGCTGCTGACCCCGTTGACGGTGCTCTTCGCATAGATGGTGTTGCCATACACGGTGATCTTGTCGCGCTCGGTAACCCGCGCGGCTTTGCCGGACACGGTAAAACTGAGCGATTGAGAATTTCCCTGCGTGTTGCTGAGCCCGGTGTCCAGCAGGCCGCTCCAGAAATCCAGCAGTTTCGGGTGGCGTAACCGCTGGATTTCCGCGTTGTAAGCTCTCTCCTCGTCATCGTTCCGCACAGCCACTACCGCCTCTCTGGCAGCCTCGACCTTCCCGGTTTCTTTTGTCGCCACTTCGAACTTTCCTCCTGAAGTGCTCACCGTGCCCACGATCGTTTGGCCGTCCTTCAAGACCAGATGCAAGGGCTGGTCCGACTCCATCGCCGCTACCGCCTCCCACTTGATTTTCACGTCACCCGCAAACTCCGTCCTGAGCAGCAAAGTTACTAGATCCGATTTCACGATGGAGCCCGTGAGCCGGTCTCCATTTCGCAGTGTTACCTCATCCGCGCTCGCTCCCGTGCCGGTCACGAGGCACAGGAGGAACATCAGCATCGCCTGCCGCATAAATCCTCTCCTGATTTTGGTGCCGGGTCCGACTGGGAAGTGATTCCGGTTTTTCCGGAAAATTTGGCTGGTTTGTGGACTTTCTTAGGTTACCTCAGTTCAGGAACTTCCGCCTTCCTCCCCGTTAGAACCAGACGCGGCGGGAGAAACGGCATCGTGTATAATTTCCGGAAAAACGGAACTGTATTTTGCAGCGTCTTCGGCGTTTCACGCTTGGGAAAGGATTTTCATTTGCGTCATTTTCGATGGCTGCTTCTTTTCGTTGTAACAGTTTTACCGGCTGCAGGCTGCCTTCGTTCCCATTCCGCCGCGCCCGAAGCTGGCGCCGCCGATTCTTCCACTCCGCATCCGGCGATCGTCTTTATGACCGACTTCGGCGCCGCCAATGATGCCGTGGCCATCTGCAAAGCGGTGATTCTCAGCATCGCTCCTGACGCCCGCATCATGGACATCACCCATCAAGTGACCCCCTATTCCATCGAAGAAGGCGCGCGCTTTCTGCATGATGTTACGCCTTACTACCCAGCTGGCACGATCTTTTTGGTGGTGGTCGATCCCGGGGTCGGCACCACGCGCAAAGCCATCGTCGTGAAATCCAAAAAAGGCCAATTCTTTGTGCTTCCCGATAATGGCCTCATCACTCCGGTCATCGACCGCGACGGCCTCGACTCCGCCCGCGAAATCACCAACACCGACTGGATGATTCAGGCGCCCATTTCTTCCACCTTCCACGGACGCGACATCTTCTCCCCCGTGGCTGCCCATCTCGCCGCCGGCGGCGACTTTTCTCTCGCCGGCCCCCCAATTTCCCAACTCGTCCGCTTGAATCCCAAAACCGCGGTCATCACCGATCAAGGCATTTCCGGCGACGTCATCGGCCTCGATGATCCCTTTGGCTCGCTCATCACCGACATCCCCGGCGACGAATTCAAGAAACTCGCTTACCGTTTTGGCGACAAAGTTCCCCTGCTCATCGATAAGAAGCCGGTCACTTTGCCCTACGTCAAGACCTTCATGGACGTGCCTGTTGGCGATGCTTTGCTTTATGTGGACTCCCGTGGCCGCGTGGGCATCGCCGTCAATCAAGGCAACTACTCCAAGCAGTTCAACGTCACCCCTCCCGGCACCATGTACATCCCCCGCAAAGGCCTCCCTTTCAAAACCAAGTGAAACTCAGCCATTCCTTGCCGGCTCTCGGCATGTGAAACAACCCCGGAACCCCTTCCGCCATCTCACCGTCTATTTGACAGCCCGCCGGGCCATGAGTCAGGAACCCGGAGCGCGTTTGGTCCTTGCGGTACCTTTCGAATGGTCGCCACACTGCGCGGAGGCTTCATGGGATCAAGCCCAGTCCTCGCTCGACACTTCCCGCGCAACCGATCGTCGCTTTCTGACATTCTCAAGGCTGTTCTTGTTGTCCTTTTCAGCTCGCTCGCTGGGGCCACTGCCGTTCTTGCCGGAGACGTTAGCGGCATGGTCACGAATGCCCAGGGCGGCGAGCCATTGGCCAAGATCCAGGTCGTCCTTCTAGGAACGCGCGTCACCACGGTTACCGGGCCGGACGGAAAGTTTCATTTTTCCCGGCTTCCCGCAGGAGTTTACGTCCTAGAGATCAGCGGCGTGGGCTATCGTTCCTCGAAAGTCCCTTTTCAATTGGCTTCTCCCGACGACACAAAGGAGTTCTGCATTACCCTTGTGCCGGAAACCCTCCGGATCACCGATCACCTCGAGGTGAGGGGCGATGTCTTTGAACCAAAAGACTGGCCCGCCGTGGGTGCGCTTACCTTGACCAGCAATGAGCTACGCCAGACCTCCACCGTCCTGGCCGACGATCCTTTCCGTTCTTTGCAGGCGCTTCCCGGCGTCTCTCCTTCGGCGAACAATGATTTGCTCGCTCAATTCAGCGTGATGGGCGCTCCTTATTCCCAGGTCGGCGTGTACGTCGATGATGTCCTTGTGCCCAATCTTGTCCACACCGTCGCAGGTACGCCGGACGCTCCGAGCCTCAGCTTGTTTACTGGAAACGACGTCGAGGACCTTCGCTTGCTGCCTGTAGCTTATCCGGTTCGCTATGCGGATGGCATCGGCGCTGCCCTGGCTATTCGCACGAGAACCGCAAGCGACGAGGCCCCTCATTTCCACGGTTCCGCGGGCCTGGCCTACAGCGAAATCCTCGGCGAAGGCCGCCTGACCCACAAAGGCACCTGGCTTGTCGACGCGCGCAAAAGCTATATCGGCTACCTGGTGAATGCCGTGGCGAGCACGCCCTTCTCGCAAGACGGTTTTTATGACGCGGACGTCAAGCTCACTTACAATCTCACCGCTAGGCAAACTTTCAGTTTCCTGGTCACAGGCGGCCGCCTCAGCATCGATGACCCGAGCCTGCCTCCAACTTCGCCGCCTAGCGAACTCCGCAGGGGCATCAATGACCTCGCGATCGGCCGCTTGGGTTGGCGCTGGACCCCTTCCGCTCATCTCCTTCTGGATGTGTATGGCGCCCACGTCTCTACGCGTTTTGCAGAGGACAATGCCGCCGCCCAACGCATCGACGAGTCGCGCGACTTCGCGTGGTCTACAGGAACCAACTTTTCCTGGAGCTGGCATCCCAGAGCCATCCTGCAGGCGGGCTATGCGCTGCGCCGGCCTCGTCAGGCTTTCGCCTTTGATTTCTTCGCTATCGGTCAGCCGCCGGTCTTTTCCTCCTCCCGGTTTTCCGATCTTCGCCAGGATGCGTATGTTCAGCAATCGGTCCAGTTCTGGAAGGACCGCCTGCGCTTCGAGGGTGGCTTCCGCTGGGGCAGGCTCAACACTTTGCGCGTCGCACCTTTGAGCGGTCAGTCCTCCTTGACGGTACGGGTTGCTCGGAACACGCAACTTGAGGCCGGCTGGGGACACTACGCACAACTCCCGACGCGCGGCAGCGTTTCCATCCTCACCTTGAACGGCGGAGCCGGTCTCGCATTAGGCGAGCTGCCCCTTTCCTCCTCTCATTTCTTGGTTGCCATCGAGCGAAGGCTTGGTGAGCGCACCCGTTTCCGCGTCGAAGCGTTTGACAGGCAAAATGAAAATCGCGCAGATTTCTATTCCGTCCCGAGCTTTGCTTCTCCGCCGGTCCTTACTGAACCTGCAGCTCTTCTTGGGAGAGATTATTCTCGCGGATTGCAGTTTGTGCTCCAGCGCCGTAGCGAAAACCGCCTCTCCGGATGGATCGGTTACACGCTCACCTTCGCAAAGTCCCGAACCTACCAGGTTCCTTTTCCGCCTCCTCTCGGTCCCATTGGATTCGACCAGTCGTATGCGCCCACTTTGGAAGACCAACGCCACACCGTCAACATCTTCGGCAGCTATCGCCTCACTCCAAGCGTGCGACTCAGCGCCAAAGCCTTTTACGGTTCGGGCTTTCCCGCAGAGCCCCTCTTCCACCTTCCAACGGTTCGTATCGGGCCGTACGAACGTCTCGACTTGCGCGCCGACAAGTCCTGGTCGCTAGGCAAAGGAAGACTCAGCCTTTATACCGAAATCCTGAACACCACCAACCACAACAATCCGCGTTTCGGTACTTCTATATTGAATCCGCCCCCTGCCCCTCCCACTGTCGTGACCGATCCCGGGCTGCCCGTCACACCCACTGTTGGCCTCAGCTTTGATTTCTGAGGGTCTCGCGCGACGATTGCAGCCCAAGGCAGTAAACACACTCTCCCTGCTCTACTCGGGCCGCGCGACTGGTCCGAGACGCGAAGGGTCACGTCTATGGTGCCGGGATTTCTGGTTCTCGACAGATCACGAACCGCGATCATCGGTTGCATTTTTTTCGCCTGCGCCCAACAATGAATCTGATGCAAGCTGTCACGCGAAAGCATTCTATTTTCCATTGCGATTTTCGCTTTACGAGGTTCCGCCATGTTTGAAGCCGTGATTGTTTCTTCCCTCCGCACTCCGGTGGGCCGAGCCTTCAAAGGTTCGCTGCGCGCCACGCGCCCTGACGATCTTGCCGCGCTGGCCATCAAGGAAGCGCTTGCGCGCGTGCCCGGGCTCGAAGCCAAGGAAATTGACGACGTCATTCTTGGCTGCGCCATGCCCGAAGGCGAACAGGGCATGAACGTGGCGCGCATCGCCGCGCTTCGCGCCGGTCTGCCGGTCGAAACTTCCGCCATGACCATCAACCGCTTCTGCTCGTCGGGATTGCAAGCCATTGCGCTCGCGGCGGAGCGCATTCGCGGCGGCGCGGCACAAGTCATCGTCGCCGGCGGCACCGAGTCCATGTCGCTGGTGCCGATGGGCGGCAACAAAGTTTCGCCGAATCCCTGGCTCGTCGACCATTATCCCGACGCGTACATCAGCATGGGGCTGGGCACGGAAAACATTGCGCGAAAATTCGGCATCACGCGCGAACAGGCCGACGAATTCTCCTTGCATTCGCACAAGAAGGCGCTCGCGGCCATCGCTGCGGGAAAGTTCAAGGACGAAACCATTCCCGTGGAAGTGAAAATCACTTCGCTGCCCAACGGCAATGCCGCGTCTTCCAAGGCGAAGTCCGCGCTGAAACCGGTGACGCAAACACTCACGTTTTCCGTGGATGAAGGGCCGCGCGCGGATAGTTCGCTCGAAGCGCTAGCCAAGCTCAAGCCCGCGTTTCACATTAAGGGCACGGTGACGGCGGGGAACAGTTCGCAGATGAGTGACGGAGCGGCGGCCAGTGTGGTGATGAGCGACACGCGCGCGAAATCGCTCGGCGCAAAGCCGCTCGCGCGCTTCCTGGCTTACGCCACGGCAGGAGTTCTTCCTGAAGAATTCGGCATTGGCCCGGTCGCGGCTATTCCCAAGGCTTTGAAACTTGCGGGGCTTTCGCTGAACGACATTGCGGTCATCGAACTCAACGAAGCGTTCGCCGCGCAATCGCTCGCCGTCATCCAGCAAGCCGGTCTGGACCCCGCAAAGGTCAATCCCAACGGCGGCGCGATCGCCCTCGGCCATCCGCTCGGCTGCACCGGGGCGAAACTCACGGCCACGGTTATTCGCGAATTGCAGCGGCGCAACGCGCGCTATGGCATGGTGACCATGTGCATTGGCGGGGGCATGGGCGCCGCCGGTATCCTCGAACGCCTCGCGTGAAAACGAGCAACAGGCAATAAACGGATCACAGACCGAAAACGTAGAAGACGCGGTCGGCGGCGATGGCGATCGATTGGTGACCGTCGATGGTGAAGGAAACCGGATTGGCAACAATCGCGCCGCCGGTCTGAAAATCCCAAAGCGGTTTTCCCGTGCGCGCATCGAGCGCGTAGAAATTGCCTTCATCAGAGCCGGAGAAAACCAGGCCGCCCGCTGTCGAAAGCACGCCGGCCCATGGCGGCGAGTGCAGCTTGAACTCCCAGCGCAACTCGCCCGACTCAGCTTCGAGCGCTTTGATGGCGCCCCAGGCGTCATCCGGGGGAAGCTCGTTTTCGCCGCCGCCCGCGAAGAACGTGCCGACTTTGTAGGGCGTGTCGCGCTTGAAGTAGCGCGCGCCGATTTCGCGCGTGGCCACGTACACGAATCCGGTTTGCGGATCGTAGGAAGGACTGAACCACACCGTCGCGCCATTCAAATTGGGCCAGATGAGATTCCCTTCCTCGGAAGGTTCGTTGTTAGGAAGAGGAATCGGCCGGCCCTTGGCGTCAAGGCCTGAAGCCCAGGTTTGCTTCGCATAGGGCTGGCCGACGATGAATTCTCCGGTGGTGCGATCGAGGAGGTAATAAAACGCGTTGCGGTTGGCGATGGCGATGAGCTTGCGTTTTGCGCCGCCGACTTGCGCGTCGAAAAGCCTGGGCACATGTGCGGCGTCCCAATCGTGAGTGTCATGCGGCGAAAATTGGAAATACCAGCGCAGCTTGCCGGTGTTCGCATCGAGAGCAACGAACGAGCAGGTGTAGAGATTGTCGCCGGGGCGAATGTCGCCATTCCAATCAGGACCGGGATTGCCGATACCCCAATAGACGAGCTTTAATTCCGGATCGTACGCGCCAGTGACCCAGGTGGCGCCGCCGCCGGCTCGCAGGAATAGCCTCGCCGAAAGGCAGCAATGTGTCGAGAAGGGTAGCTACGGCGGCCAAGGCTGTCAATCGTCGGCAGGAACCCCTGTTGGCAGGAACCCCTGCGGGGGAGGCGGCCGCTGTTGCGCTGGAACATTATGGCCTTGACTGGTGTCAAAAAGTCGTAGAATATTATGCCGTTAGACGACATGTCGTTGGAGGACATATGGAGGTAAGCGAGCCGGTCCTGCTGATTCTGCTTAGCCTTGCCGAACAACCGCGCCACGGTTACGCGATCCTGCAGGACACGGAGAGAATGAGCGAGGGGCGCGTGCGGCTGAGCACGGGCACCTTGTACGGCGCGCTCGCCCGCCTGCTCGAAGAAAAGTGGATCGAGCGGTTCAAGGAACAAGACCATTCGCGGGGCAAACAAGCTTACCGGCTTACGGCGGCGGGGCGGCGGAACTTGCAAAGGGAAGTGACCCGTATGAAGCATCTCACGCGGGTGGCCGCGCTGCGCGCGGCGCGGAAGGAAACCTAGCCATGCTGGCGCTCTACCGGTTCCTCCTGCACTTGTATCCCGCCGCCTATCGTTACGAATATGGCGAGGAGATGCTGGAAGTTCTCTCGCAAGTGGCCGGGGAGAACCGCAAAGGCAATGTGCTGGCCCGAGTGTGGTTCGGAGCGCACGAGGCCGGCGGGTTGGTGTTTGGCGCCCTGCATGAACATTTACGCGGTATCACCGGTTTGCATGGCAACGGCAGGTTTTCATCCATGTACTCAGGAGGGAGGTTCGCGATGCGCTCTGAATTCCGGTTTCCGAAAGCTACGGTGGGACTCATGGTGGCCATTCTGGCTGCGGTGATGTGGACCATTGAAAAGGCCAAGGCAATATCAGCCTCCGTACCTCATGCGAATCCCCCGGTCGGTCCAATCCGGCCGGAACAATTTACGATTGTGGAGACGCTGCTCGCGGTTTTGATCTGGGCCATTGCGGCGGGAGCCATCGGCTGGGCGATTGTGTTCGCAATGCGGCGGTCCGGCGTCCACCACCTCTCGGAGATGAATCCGTCTGCGGGCCAGCGTTCCGGCAAGTGAGCGAAATGGTGTGGCTTAGTCTGCTGGTCACTTTCCCCGGAGTTCGTCACCGATGGGACGCTTTACCGAGCACCAACTTTTCCGGCTGGGTTAATGGGTGAAAGGGTCGGTATCTGGCGCTGGGAGAATCTCTGGACCGTCGGGATCGGCGGAGCCGCCTGCTTCGCTAGCGTCCTCTAACGATTTCCCGTTGTCTTTGGTGAGGTTTTCGAGAGTGGATTTCGAGTGCTCGTCCACGGCGCTAACGGCGGCAACCAGGCAGGAGTAGAGAAAGGCTTTCATGCCCTTCCGCAATTGCACCGTAGAGCGCTCGGCGGCGCGGGCCACTTCGGCTTCGAGAGCCCGGCGGCGCTCCTCGCAAGCCGCGCGGTTTTCAGCATCCAGTGAGGAAAGTGCGGAAGCCGCGCGGTCTTTTGTCTCCGCGAGCATGGCATTCATCTGCGATTCGGCCTGGCGCTGGAGCGCGGCAAGAGTGGAGTTGACGGAGCTCTGCACCAGCGCTTGCGCTTCCGACGAACGCGCATCCAGTTTCAGCAGCCCTTCTTGAATCATCGCCTGGCTGCTCTTCAGCAGTCGTTCGAAGCGACGCTCCATGATTCTGGCAGCCGCCCCGTCGAAATCCGCAGATACGCGTGCAACCGCTTCATTCAGCCGCGCCTCAGCCCGGGGTTCCAGCTCGTTGTTCATTTTTTCCAGAAATTTCTGGCAGCGGTCGAGCTCGCGCTTTAGTTCTGTGGCTTGCCGGGCAAGCTTTTGCGTCAACTGTTCGACGTTGGCGCGGTATTTCTCCATTTCTGCTTTCCAATGCGCTGTGATCACGGACGCCGTCACGGCGGCGACTTCGTCCTTGGTGGCAAGCCTGGCCTCCCCCTGCGGACGCAGAAGCTGCTGAACTTCGCGAATGCGTCGTCGATAGCCGTGACGGCATTGCGCACGGCTTCCTCCACTTGTTCTGCGGCAGCCGCTTGCACGGCTTTCTCAGCGGCTAGCTGCAACTTTTCCTGGAGCGCGTTGAGTAGGTTGTCCGGCGAAAGAACGACGCGCTCAGGTTCGGGAGCCTCATGCGCGGAGGCTGGCGGCCTCGGGGCGGCTGGCGAGGGAGAGGGAAAAGTGGCGACCTCGGCTAGCTTCTGCTCGAGCGATGCGGGTGATTCTTGCTGCTCTTCTATTTCCGCCGTTTCGGTTTCAAAGGGGGACGGTAGCGGTTCGAGTATTGTCTCTATTGTCTCTGTGACGGTGAACTGAGGCATCGAGCCGTTAGTTTCGGCAAAGCTCAGCCAGTCTGGCGGCGGAGAAATAATGCCCCAAACGTTAGAAGGACTCTCGAGTTCCACGCCCACTTGTTGCAATTCGCGCGTGCTTTGCGACGGGTGTATGGACCGTACTCTGGCGCGAATCGCTGGCGGCTTGGGCTCTACGTTCAAACCCACGACTTGCAGCGTGACCCAGGTCCCCACACCGTAATCGTGGCGGGAAGGATAGCGGCAGCCGTGTAGGTTTACGCTCGTCGAGACGGTTCTTTCGACAATGGGCTCACCGATGCGGTTTTGACCCAGGACAATCAGCGGAACGGAGCGATCGATGCGCGTGCTGCGGCGCGACTCTTCTTTCGCAACGTTATCCGGGGTTGTCGCAACAGAAGATTGGCTCACGTCTGCTCCCTGGAAATGCGCACTGGGTTTCCCAGGTATTTGGAACGACACCCTTTCACCGGGGGAGCTCCGCCGCTCCCCGGATCCTGAGTCCCCTAATGGTAGCGGAACTGTGCCTCGTTGTCGAATCCTTCCCATGTTCGATCTGAACGGCCCAGGTCGCCAGGCGGCCAAGACGATTTTGGCGCGACGAAACGGCGGGTCTTTGATAGGCTTGCGCGTCGGAAGGAGGGAATCCCCATGCGCCGTTTTCTTGTTTTAGTTTTGGCTGGCCTGCTGATTCCCATTTTTACGGGGGGACAGACGCCGCAGCGGGTCGCCATTCGCGCGGGCAAATTAATCGATGGAAAGAGCGACAGGCCGGTGGACAACGCGCTGATTCTGATCGAGGGCGACAAGATCGTTTCGGTGACGGCTGGAGGAAACGCTCCTGCGGGTGCGGAGGTGATCGACCTTTCGAAAGCCACGGTGCTGCCGGGATTCATGGACGTGCATACGCATGTTCTTCTGCAAGGCGATGTGACCGCGGCGGAATACGACGAGCAGTTGTTAAAGGAATCGATTCCTTATCGCGCGATTCTCGCGGCGCGCAACGCGCAGATTGCGTTGTCACACGGATTCACGGCGATGCGCGACCTCGAAACGGAAGGCGCGATGTATGCCGATGTGGACGTGAAGACCGCCATCAACAATGATGAAGTCCCCGGCCCGCACATGCAAGTGGCAACGCGGGCAATGACGCCGACCGGGATGTATCCTCTGCTCGGTTATTCGTGGGAGCTGAAGCTACCCACGGGCGTGCAGTACGTCGACGGCGTGGAGGGCGTGCGAAAGGCGGTGCGCGAACAAGTAATGTACGGTGCGGACTGGATCAAATATTACTCCGACCGCCGCTACCATTTTGAGGCGGATGGCGTGCTGCACAGCATGGTGAACTTCACCGAGGAAGAAGCGAAGGAGATCGTGAACGAGGCGCACCGGCTTGGAAAGAAGGCAGCCGCGCACGCCATTGGCAGCGATGGGATTGCCGCGGCGTTACGGGCGGGCGTGGACACGATCGAACACGGCGACGGCCTAACCGATGCGGAAATGGACGAGATGGTCAGGAAGCAAGTCTATTGGGTGCCGACGTTGACGGTAGGCTTGTACGTGGCACCAGGGCGCGGAGGAAATTGGCAGAAGATGGCGGACTTGCAGCGCGAGAATTTTGGAAAGGCGATAAAAAAAGGCGTGAAGATCGCGCTGGGCACGGATGCCGGCGGGTTCGACTGGAAAAAAGTGAATCAAGCGAAAGAATTTGAGTATTACGTGCAATACGGCATGACGCCGATGCAGGCGATTCACACCGGCACGTCGACCGCGGCGGAGTTGCTTGGCTGGAGCGACAAAACGGGAACCATCGAGGCGGGAAAATGGGCGGACCTCGTCGCCGTTTCCGGCGATCCGCTCAAAGACATCACGGAATTGCAAAAAGTGAAATTTGTGATGAAGGGCGGGGCGGTTTATAAGCACGATCTGCGCTAAGGCGCTAAGGCGCCCGGCGCCTGCCCAGCCGCCCTAAGATGACCGCAGCAAAGCGGGTCCCCGCCCCATGATTGGCCAAACCCTAGGCCATTATCGCATCCTCGAAAAGGTCGCTGCCGGCGGAATGGGTGTGGTCTACCGCGCTCACGATGAGCTGCTCGACCGAGACGTCGCCGTGAAAGTACTGCCTTCGGGCACGCTCAGTGACCAGGCCACTCGCAGGCACTTCCGCCAGGAGGCCATGGCGCTCGCCAAGCTCAACCACGCTCATATCGAGACCGTGTACGAATTCGGAACGCAAGATGACGTCGATTTTCTCGTCATGGAGTACCTGCCTGGCAAAACTCTGGCCGACCGGCTTTCCGGGACGGCCCTCAATGAGCGGGAAATCATCGAGCTCGGAATTCAGATTGCCTCAGCCCTTCAGGAAGCCCACGACCGCGGCATTGTGCATCGCGATTTGAAACGCCCCAATATCGCCATCACCGCCAAAGGCTTCGCGAAGATTCTCGACTTTGGGCTGGCCAAAGTGCTTCGCCCCGTGGAGGAAGGAACGACGGAATTCTTGAGCGACTCCCAGGCTGCTGCAGGTACTCTCCCTTACATGCCTCCCGAACAGTTAAAGGGTGAGCGCGTCGACGCTCGCGCCGACATCTACACCATGGGCGCCGTGCTCTATGAAATGGCCACCGGCCTGCGCGCCTTTCGCGAGCAACTGTCCTCCCGTCTCATCGATGCCATCCTTCATCAGCCGGTGGTTTCACCGCGCGCCTTGAATCCGCGAATTTCCTCGGGAGTCGAAACCATCATCCTCAAATGTCTGGACAAGGACGCGGACCGCCGCTATCAATCGACCAAAGAACTCCTCGTGGACCTCGGCCGTGTGCAGTTCGGTCTCTCCGGCTTGCCAACGCCGTCTTCCGCGCTTTTGCAATCGCATCCAGCCGCTCGTTGGAGGCGGTTTGCCTATCCCGCTCTGGCGGTGCTGGCGCTCGCTTCTGTTTTGGTCGTCTCCAACGCCGCCGGCTGTCGCGACTGGCTGCTCGGCCATACGGTGGCTAGAAAGGTCTTCGCCAGCCAAGGTTGGATACTCATCGCCGATCCCGAAAACCTTACGGGACAGGAGTTTTTTGACACCACCCTGCGTGAAGGATTGGCGATTGCCCTGCAACAATCGCGCTATCTGAATGTCTTCCCGCAGTCGCGCGTATTTGACGCCCTCTCGCGGATGCAGAGGAAGGAGGTGGCACACGTCGACGAAGCCCTTGGCCGTGAAATTTGCCAGCGGGAAAACCTGCGGGTTTTGCTCGCCAGCAGCATCCGCGGCAGCGGGGGCAGGTTTCAAATCACTGTTCGAGGCCTGGAGCCTGCAACAGATGACCTCCTGTTTGTCGAAAGCGAGCAATTTACACGCAAAGAAGAGCTCTTTGATCGCGTCGATGCCTTGGCCAAGCGCGTGCGAAGGGATCTCGGTGAATCCCTCACCGGGATCAAAAATAACAGTTTGCCCTTGGCGCAAGTTGACGACGCGCTCGCTCGAAGGTTTGCAGCTATACTCCCGCGCTACCGACGCCATAGCGCAGCGTCTGTCTGGCGCGTGAAATCTCTCGCGAGTTAGATCCGCGGTTGCATATTCAGCTCTGCCGCCGCTAAAAGCGGGAACATCAGCGCTGTTGCTTGAGCTGCTTCTTGTTAGGCGGCGCGGTTGTTTCGCGAATGATCAATTCGGGCGGCACGGCAAACTCTTCGGGGTAATCCTTGAATCCCTGCAAGCGCTGCAGCAGGATGCGCGCTGCCGTTTCGCCCATGTGGCGCAACGGCTGGCGAATCGTCGTCAGCCTCGGATGGTGATACGCCGCCACCTGAATGTCGTCGAAGCCCACCACCGACACATCTTCCGGCACGCGCAGATTTCGGTCGCGCAGCGCGCGAATCGCTCCAATCGCTGCGATATCGTTAAACGACACAATCGCCGTGAACCGCCGCCCTTTTTGCAGCAATTCCTGCACTACGGGGTAGCCCAACTCCGGCGAAGTTAGGTCACGCTCTAACTGAATCGTCAGCTCCGGACGAATTTCCAGCCCTAGCTCTCCTGCCACGTTGACGATGCTCTTCCAACGGTCGTCCGAGTCCGCGCTGAACCGCTGCCCGCGCATAAACGCGATGTGCCGGTGCCCTAGCTGGTACAAGTGTCGCAGCGACAATTCCGCTGCCCGCTTGTGGTCCAGCACAACGTTTGTCACACCCGAAATCTTTCGGTGCCCCGCCACCGCCACCACCGGCACGGGCAGCCCGTGCGACAACGCCGTATCGATGGCGATCAGCCCTTCCGCGCCGCGGCCCAGCAGCAATCGCGGATACTCCTCGATCATGTCCGGCTTGTGCCGGTGATGCGCCGTAAGATAGAAGTATCCCTCGCGCATCAGGTGGTCGCCGATGCCGCTCATCACCATGGTGTGGTAGCCGTCGCTCAGCTCCGGCGCCAACACGCCCACGGTGAACGTCCGCTGCTTCCGCAGCGAACGCGCCAGCAAGCTCGGTTGATAATTGAATTTTCGCGCCGCCGCGCGCACGCGTTCACGCGTCTCCGCGGGAATCGACCGCCCCGGAACATTATTCAGCACCACGGACACCGTCGCCGGGCACAATCCCAGGTAGTCCGCGAGAATTTTCAGACTGACGGGCTTCTCCACACTGTTTTGGTTCTTCTCGCGGACGCCCACAGCGGACTCTGCCACCTCTTCGCCCGGTTTCTCCGAAATACCCCCGTGGCGGCGGGTCTTTCGCGTCTCAGGCGTCCCGACTTCGGCCGCGATACCCGTTCCCCCTACGTCTTCATCCTTCAAGGGCTGCATAAGCATAGCCTGAACAAAAGATTACGGCGCAAACCAAGTCGCACATTTCTCCGCAGGCGCGTGCGGCGCGCCCATGCCTGCCGTCATCCGTGCTCACGGGCACAAGACAATCGTTTGTCTAAAACTTATTCAACAAATTTACTGTTGACAACAGATTTTTTGTAAGGCTAAATGTCCCGAATCATAGGTTAGGTGCGCGAACTTGCTGCACAAAACTTTGCCTCTGCGCGCTGCCGGCCAAGGTCGAGCATCTGGCAGACCACACCAGCAGGACTTGTTTGGGCAGCTTTTGGCTCGCTAGCGCGGTCCTCAACGACTCCGTTTCTTGAGCTAGCGAGAGGAGGGTCTATGGATTCCGCCTTCATGGAACTACGTTGCCTTGCGCACAAGTCTGTCTTCGCCCTGCTTGCCGCCTTATTTTGCGCCGTCTGTGCATCGGGTCAGGTTACTTCCGGCACTATCTTTGGGACCGTTAAGGATCAGAGCGGCGCGCTCGTGGCCACCGCCACCGTAACCGCGATCGATCCTGCCACGGGTGTCTCGCGTACGATCTCGACCAATGAGAGTGGTGAATTTGTCATAGCCAATCTTCCGCCGGGAACTTACACCATCACCGTCAGCGTTACTGGGTTTAAAAAGGTGGAAAAGACCGGCGTTGTGCTGTCAGCGGCCGATCGCCTAAACGCCGGCGACTTTGTGCTCACCGTGGGCGCTGCGACCGAACAGGTCCTGGTCACCGCTGACGCTGGGGAGTTGCAACTGCAATCCAATTCCGGCGAACGTTCCGACTTGGTCACCAGCAAACAGCTTAACGACGTGGCTATGAACGGCCGCAATGTGCTGGATTACATGAAGCTGGTGCCCGGAGTCATCAGCAGCTTCAACGGCGCGGTATCCGGGACAGGTGGATTGGATTCGATGAACATCAACGGTACCCGCGCAAATCAGCACGAATTCACCATTGATGGCGCGTCGAACGTGGACACCGGCAACAACGGCGGCACGCACGTAACCATCAACCCCGACGCTATCGAAGAAGTGAAAATACTGACCGCGAATTACCAGGCAGAATTTGGGAAGGCCGCCGGCGGCCAAATTGCCATCGTCACCAAGGGCGGCACCAACCAATGGCATGGCGACGGGCGTTTCTTCCATAGAAATGAGAGCCTCAACGCCAACGAGTACTTCAACAAGCGGGACCAGTTGTCCGCGTCGACCCCCTTCAACACGCCGCCATTGTACCGCTACAACTACATTGGTTATCAAGTTGGCGGGCCCATCCGAAAGGACAAGCTCTTCGTTTTCTGGAATCAGGAGTACTATCGCCAATTTGTTCCGATCGGTGGTACGACACAGTTCTATACCCCCACCGCGCTCGAACGGCAGGGTGACTTCTCACAGTCCACAGACAGCAGCGGCAACCCGGTTGTGATTTCCGGACCTGGTATCACCAACAACAAGATCGATCCTGCAAAACTGCCCTCGGCACAGCAGGCGGTCTTCACGCAGATCCAGAAAATTTTGAATCTCTACCCCTTGCCAAATGTAAGTGGATTTGGTGTCGGCGGCCAGAACTACAACTTTTCCGAAGCGCTCTCAGGCAATGCTCCACGCCGCGAAGATATTCTGCGCATCGACTACCAGCTCAACCAGAAGAACCGTCTCTATGGGCGCTGGCTGCACAACGCCGAGACCGATTCCTCTCCGTTTGTGCCATTTCCAGGTCCATTCGGCATTTTTGCCTGCGCCTCATCGGTCAGCTTTCCCGGCGGTTGCACCCAACACCATCCGGGCTGGAATCTCTCCGTCAACCTAGTCAGCACGATCACCACATCGCTCTTGAATGAGTTCTCCGTCGGTCCGAGCCATACTCTCTCTATCGCCGAGGGCACCAATGGGAACATCTCCCTCGCCAAGAACGGCATTGACCTGCCGCTGCTCTATCCGGCAACAACCATCCCAGACATGAGCTTCAGTGGTCTTGGCAGCACCAATTTCGGTGGAGGCTACCTCGGCGCCACTCCCTGGAAGCAGGCCAACACCACAATCAACGTCAACGACAATCTCACTTGGGTGAAGCGCAACCACACTTTTAAGTTCGGTATGTTTTACCAACGCAACCGCAAGGATCAGATTGCCTGGGGCAATGTCAACGGCCAGTTCAGCTTCAGCCAAGGCCCAACCAGCGGAGGCACTTGCCCTGCCTCCGCCCCCAATTGTGCTCTTGGCGATCCGTTTGCCAGTGCACTATTGGGCAGCTTTGACAGCTTTGATCAGTCCACTGCGCGTCCGGTGGGCTACTTTCGCTACAACCAACTCGAATTCTACACGCAGGACACTTGGAAATTGACTTCCCGCTTCACTCTTGACTACGGCATGAGGTTTGCCTGGATTCCGCCCCAATATGACGCGAAGAACCAAGTCGCGCTCTTCGTTCCGTCAGCCTACAACCCGGCAACGGAGGTGACGATTGATGGCAGCGGGAACATCGTCCCGAATAGCGGTGATGCTCTGGACGGTATGAAATTCACCAACTCGGGGGGGCTTCCCGCCGGGGGCTGGGATAGCCGGGGCATAATGCCCGAGCCGCGCCTCGGCTTTGCTTACGATCCATTTAGCAACCACAAAACAGTCTTCCGTGGCGGGTTCGGCATGATGCACGACCGCACGCAAGGCAACCTGATCTTTAACACCGTGTTTAATAATCCTGCTCTGGTCGAGACCGCCCAACTGGGCGCGGGAAACATTGCCAATCTCTCTAACCCCTCTTTCGGGAACGGCGTCTTGAGCAATATCCTTGGTGCCGCGAAAAACGGCAAGGTTCCCACGGTTTACAGTTTCAGCCTGGGCGTGCAGCGCGAAATCGCAAAGGGCACAACGCTCGATGTCGCCTATGTTGGTACGATGGGACGCCATCTTGTGACGGCGCGCGACATCAATAGCATCCCATACGGCTATGCCTTCACAAGGGCTGCGCAGGATCCGGCTAATTTCACCTCCTATTGCGCCAGCCCTGCGCCCGGAGATCCCTGCACCAACGGGCTTCCCGCTGTCGAACCGAACCTTCCTCCCGAGTATGCCGCAGCTGGTTACAGCTTTAGCGGGGCATACGCGTACGGCAGACAATCGTACTCGAACGCTCCTTTGGTGCCCTACAAAGGTTATGGCCAAATTCAATACCTCCAGTTCGACGGCACCTCCAATTACAATTCCTTGCAAGCCTCATTGCAGCGCCGCTTCGGCAAAGGCTTCACCTTCGGGGCGGTCTATACCTACTCGAAAGCACTCACGACCGCCAGCGCAGATCAAGAGATGCAGGATCCTTTCAACGTTCGCGGGCTCGACTATCGCGCTGCGAGCTGGGATCGCACTCATGTATTCGCTGCCAACTACGTCTACGACCTGCCGAACATCACAAAGCATCTGGGTGGCTCAAAGTGGTTGCCCTACATTACAGACAACTATCAATTGAGCGGCGTTACCCAGTTCATGACGGGCACGCCAGTCGATATGAACAACAATTGGAATTGGGAGCCCGGAGCTGCCGATGGCTCGAATATGTGGGGGGCCATTCCCTATTACTACACCTTGGACAAGAGCTTAAATCCCGTTCTTCCTCCCATTGGTACGCGCATTCGGCCTTCACGAGATATCCTGCGCACGGGCGGCTTAGAGGATTGGGACATGTCTTTGTTCAAAAACATTCCCATTGGCGAAGGCTCGCGGTATTCCATCCAGTTTCGCCTCGAAGTGTTTAACGCTTTCAATCATCCTAATTTCAACGACAGGCATTATTGGGACGCCATCAATTCGACTGTGAACGGTCCTTGGCAGTGGACTTACCCCTCCCAGGCGGGTGCTGGCTCATCCTCGCCGACCTTTTCCCTCTCGAGGGCGTCAAACTGGGGAACTCCCATGGACACCTACTCTGGCGTGGGCGGCCCACGCGTCGTTCAACTGGGCGCCAAAATCTATTTCTAAGAAAGCATGCCAGCGGAGAAGCCCGTGGATAGCAGCTCGCAAGCTCTCCGGCTCGATTCTTCCAAGCCCCTTCTTCTGGAGCGACATTGCAGCTGTAACTCCACGCCTTGCGGCTTCAGCGGCGGATGATATTCTTGAGGAGAGATCGACAAAGGATTTGCGCAAAGTATGTTTGAGAATCTGGCAGATAAGCTGCAACGAGTCTTCAAGAACCTGCGTGGACAGGGCAAGCTCACCGAAGAGCACTTGGACGCGGCGCTCGGCGAAATCCGCGAAGCGCTACTCGAAGGCGACGTCAACGTGGGCGTGGCCGACGAGCTGCTGGCCAACATCCGCAAAAAGGCCATCGGCAGCGAAGTGCTGCTGCAGCTTTCTCCCGACCAGCAAGTTGTCAAAGTGGTTCGCGATGAGTTGACCTCGCTCTTGGGCAAGCACGCCAAGCCGCTCTTTGCCTCCAAGCCGCCTTCCGTGTGGATGATCGTGGGCTTGCAAGGCTCCGGCAAAACCACCACCACCGGCAAGCTCGCCAAATGGCTTTCGCAGCATGGCCACCGCCCCCTCGTGGTTTCTACCGACGTGTATCGCCCCGCGGCGCGCGAACAGCTCACGCAAGTGGCCAAGGCGATTGGCGCGGCGATCTGGCCTGGAGCAGGCACGGACAAACCGCTCGAAATCGTCAAAGGCGCCATCAAGGAAGCGAAGCTTTCCGCGAGCGACGTCATCCTCGTGGACACTGCTGGCCGCTTGCACATTGACGACGAATTGATGAATGAGCTGAGTGTGCTCAAAAAAGAATCGCAACCCAGCGAAATTCTGTTCATCGCGGACGCCATGATCGGTCAGGACGCCGTTCGGTCGGCTGGCGAATTTCACAAGCGGCTTGGCCTCACCGGAGTGATCCTAACCAAGCTCGATGGCGACGCGCGCGGCGGCGCCGCTCTGAGCATCGCCAAAGTTTCAGGCGCGCCGGTGAAGTTCGTGGGCCTTGGCGAAAAATACGACGCCCTCGAAGGCTTTTACCCGGAGCGCATCGTTTCGCGCGTTTTAGGCATGGGCGACATCCTGTCCTTGATCGAGCGCGCCGAGCAGGCCGTGGATCGCAAAGCCGCTGAGGAACTCGAACGAAAACTGCGCAAATCCGAATTCACGCTCGAGGATTTCCGCGATCAGCTCCGTCAAGTGCGCAAAATGGGTCCGCTTGAACAGATCATGGACATGCTGCCGAAGATGGGACCGCTCGCCAATTTGCCGAAAGACGCAAGCGTCGACGAAAAAAAACTCAAGCAGGTGGAAGCCATCATCAATTCCATGACCAACGAAGAGCGGCGCGACCATAACGTCATCGACGGCAAGCGGCGCAAGCGCATCGCCAAAGGCAGCGGCACCACCGTGCAGGAGGTCAACACCGTCCTCAAGCAATACCTCCAGATGCGCACCATGATGAAGCAGTACGGCGGCATGATGGCGCGTGGCAAAATGAAAGGCCTCGGCAAACTCCAGGGCATGTCCTGACAACTTTTGCCCGGTAGCTCCGGAGAATTTGCTGAGGGCCCCAGAATCATTCAATTTGTGGCGGACAAAAACAGGTCCGCGACTTGCAATAAGAGTTTTTCCGGGTCGAGGTCCGTGCGGTTCGCGAGGATGATGATAGTGAGATTTTCATCCCGGAAGCGCTCGATGACGGTGCGAAAGCCCATGGTTGAGCCGGTGTGCCAAATGCGTCGGTGCCCCTCGTACGGATCGAGGAACCAGCCAAAGCCGTAGGAAACAGGCTTGCCGGGGTGAAGATTGTCGCCGTTCGGTTCGTTGGGCCAGTGGGGCTCGGAGCCGTCGTTGAGCTTTGCCGGCATTAGCGCCGGCTGGATTTCTTTTTCGCTGAGCAGCGTGTGATTTTGCAAAGCGTCGTCCCACTTCGCGAGATCTTCCAGGTTGGAATAAATGCCGCCGTCGCCAAGCGTCGCCGACGTTGAACTTTGGTCCGTCTCCTTCCATGCATGGTCTTCTTTGGAATGGCCGAACGCGCGATTCACGACCTCATTTATTCCCCTCTGGTAGACGATGGTGTGATTCATCTTGAGCGGCGCAAAAATTCTTTCGCGAAGGAATTCGCCGTAGGGCTTTCCTGAAGTTTTGGCAATGATGAGGCCGAGCACTACGTAGCCGGAATTGCTGTAGGACCAGCTTGTTCCCGGCGCAAATTTGCCGCTCTTTGCTTTTTTCAGCAGCTCCAAAACTTCGGCGTCCTGAATCTGTTTTTCGGGCGACCAGATTGGACCATTGGCCTTTTCCGCTTGCTCCATTAAGTCCTCGTAATCCGGCAAACCGGAAACGTGATTCAGAAGGTTGCGAACCGTGATCGTTCTTCCATATTCAGGGAACTCCCGAAAGATTTCCGTGAGCGTTTCCTCGTAGCGAAGTTTTCCGTCGTGCACCAGAAGCATGATAGCCATGGCCGTGAATTGTTTGGTAAAAGAAGCCAGGCGGAAATTCGCGTACCTGTCGATTTTGGCTTTGCTGCGCAGGTCGCCGACGCCGTAGCCGCGTTCGAACACGGTCTTGCCACCCTGGCGCACCAGCGCCGCAAGACCTGGAGCATCGGGCGAAGTCACTCCGGAGAAGAGCACATCTATTTTCCCGTCCAAAGAGGCTTCGGGAGTTCGCGCGTCCAAGCGACTGGTTAGGCCTAAGGCGGAAAAAACCAAAGTAGCGGCGCTAATGAGAACATGCTTCACCGAACCCCCTTGCGTGCGCGTCGAAGGATATCACGCGACGAGCTACGGGTAATATACGGCATAGGATCCTCGAGACTTTCCGGCGGGAAGACGGGCTCGAACTGATGCTCGACTCACACTGGACCGCTCGGGTGGCTTTCCCTTATGTATAATTTTTGAAGCATTTCCCATTTAAATTACTCGACGTTTATCCCTCGGTAGCGTTAGAGTTTAGAAACGGACCCGGCTGGGCACGGATATAAGGCCAAACCGATGGCCGGAATGAGGGGTATCGATGATTTTAGGGGAAAGGCTTCGGAGCGTACGGGAACAGAAGGACTTATCGCAAGGTGACGTAGAGAAGCGCTCTGGACTTTTGCGCTGCTACATTTCCCGGGTCGAAAACGGGCACACCGTGCCGGCAGTAGAAACGCTCGAAAAGTTGGCGCGCGCTTTGGAAGTACCAATGTATGAATTGTTGTACGAGGGCGAAGAGCCGCCAAAAACACAGATCCCTAGCGGCAAGCCGGGCCAGAAGTTGTGGGGCTCTGTGGGGAAAGATGCCAGGTACTTGAGAAAGCTGCAGCAATGCCTGGCCCGCATGAGCGAAGAGGACAGAAATCTCCTTCTATTCACGGTGGCGAAGATGGGCAAGTCCAAGAAGCGCGAGAGGATTCAATAAATCATGATGTTCCCTTTCACGGATCGCTCTAGGAGCCTGTCGGGAATAGATTTTGTCGTACGTGAAATCAATAAGTTACGGACAGGGGTACGTCTGCAAGTTATTGATTCTTCGTCAAAGATTTGTTCTCTCCGACACCCTCCTAGAGCGGCTTTTTCCGTCATGGGGTCAGGACGCGTTGCCTTTTTCGGGGCCGCATTTCTTTGAAAAACCCTTCCTGGTTGACAAAATTCCTGGCGCATGGAATGCAAAGAAAATTACTTATGCAATACGGGGCTTTCTATCCGTGGATTATGGGCGAAAAGCGCCTGACAATGGCCTGACGATTGCGGGTGCCTTTTGGACCGACATTTGATAAAGTGCGACGATTCGGAACGTTGAGATTCTCGTAACCAGGAGGCTTTATGGCCGATCTCGACTTGCGTCCTTTGTCACTTGGCGAAACCCTGGATCGCACATTTACTCTCTATCGTAAGCATTTCCTGTTGTTTGCCGGAATCACCGCAATCCCCCAGTTGCTGGTTCTCGCCCTGAGATTGGCACAAACATTGTTCATGACCTCTCCAGCGGCTCGCAGGAATCTGCCGGTCGAACAATTGCAGGCGGGGACCTCCAACGGCTTGTTGGCGTTTGGGATTGTTGGTGTGATCGTGGGCTTGATTGTGTACCTGGTGGCCTATCTGTTCGCCCAAGGCGGAACGGTGTTCGCCGTCTCCGACCTGTATCTGGGAAAATCGACCACCATCGGCGCATCGCTCGGCCGGATGCGCGGTCAACTGGGAAGTTTGTTTGGAGTCATCCTGCTCAATGGCCTAGCGGTAATGGGCGCGTTCATCCTGCTGATTATTCCCGGGATTTACGTCGCTTGCCGATTGCTTACCTGCGTGCCGGCAGCGCTCCTCGAGGATCTTGGACCGCGAAACTCGCTGGAGCGAAGTTTCGGACTCACCAAGGATTTTGCCGGGCGAGCTTTCGTGATCTACTTGCTTTATTTTGTGCTAGCGTACGCTGCGGCATTTCTGTTCACGTTTCCTTTTGGCCTTGCCATAGCACTTTCGGCCAAGAATCCCGAAGCCGTTCGCATGTGGTTCGCCCTGAGCCACGTGGGAGAATTTGTCGCGCAAGTGTTGGTGAGTCCTATTCTCACGATTGCGACGGCTGTGTTCTACTATGACCTGCGAGTTCGCAAGGAAGCCTTTGACTTGCAATTCATGATGAATCCGAGCGGACCGATCACACCGGGAGCGCCGGGCGTGGCGAGAACGCTTTCCTGAAACCGCTGGTCGAAAAAGCTGCCTACGACTACCTCGCGCAGGTGCGCATGCTTCGCAGATTTTTGCTTTTATTTATCCTTGTGGCCCCGTTTGGGAGCCTGCCCGCGTTTGGACAGGAGGAACTCCCTGCTTCCAAGACGGCCAGCCTCGCAAATCCTTCCTATGATCAGGCTTCCTTTGTGGCGGAGCTTCACCGGATTTCGGAACTTTTGAAGGACAAGCCTTCCCGAAATGCGATGGCGGCGTTGCGAGATTCCCTACCCAAACGCTGGACGGTATCCACTTCGGAAGGTTCGTTCTTCATTTCCACCGAGCCGCTGCGGAACCAGTTGACCGCGCTTTCGAGCGACAAAGCACAGGCCTGGGTCAATCACCTGGCAGAGGAAGTGGAATATTCCACGCAAACTGTGCCATCCTCTTCCTCTTCTCAGGCCCGCGGCGAGCTCGAGCGAATCCTGATGCGTCCAGCATTTGCGGGCGTCCGGCCACCGAGCGCCTGGGAACTATTCAAACAGCGCCTGGCAATGTGGCTCGGGCGGCTGCTGCTCAGGCTCTTCGGAGGAATTGCAAGATACCCTCTCGGTGGGCAAATTCTGTTTTGGCTTCTTGTTGTTGTGGCAGTGGGCGTCGTGGCAATGTGGGTATTGCGTTTTTTCGCCAAAAGGGACCGCGTCAATGCCTTGGCGGCGAGCGCGCCAGTGATTGCGGTTCGGACCTGGCAAGAGTGGATTCGCGCGGCGCGGGAGGCGGAGGGCCAAGGCAACTATCGCGAGGCGGTACATTCGGCTTACTGGGCTGGCATTGCTCGACTCGAAGACCTCGGTGTCTTGCCGAAAGATCGGACGAAAACTCCCCGGGAATATTTGCGCTTAGTGGTAGAGCCCGCCGCCGGTGAGCTTCGGTCATCTCGAGCCCATCGTGAACCCCTGACGGCACTGACCACGGAACTTGAGAAGGTCTGGTATGCCAATCGCGGCGCGAGCCCTGAAGCTTTCCGGGAATCGCTTCGCCACTTGGAGGCGCTGGGATGCCCGCTCGAATAGCGTCTTCCGACCGCAAGATCCTGCTGATTGGCGGCGGTCTACTCGCGCTGATGCTGACGGCGAGCGCGATCCTGGCTCCTCCGGCGGAGGTCAATTCGCCGATTCCTTCCACGTACTCCGGACAATCCGGTGGAGCGGAGGCCGCATACTTGCTGCTCTCGCAACTCCACTACCCCGTGAGACGCTGGGAAAGTTCTCCGACGGAACTCGGCGCCAATCCGGCGAACGCGCTGCTCATTCTTGCGGAACCGTCTCAATTGCCAAGCAAAGGGGAAAGACGTGCGCTCGAAGATTTTGTTAAACGCGGCGGGCATGTGCTGTTCACCGGAGCGAACATTCGAACGTTTTTTCCCCAAGCGCATGTGTCGAACAATCCGCCCGATCCCGCGTGGGAAACGTTTCATCCCTCCATTCCGAGTCGCCTCGCC
The DNA here is from genome assembly GCA_003223245.1 of Acidobacteriota bacterium. GTDB lineage: Bacteria > Acidobacteriota > Terriglobia > Acidiferrales > UBA7541 > Acidiferrum. Next base: position 14,304 of record QHYI01000144.1, on the reverse strand, counting down.
CGGGGCGCGCAACGCGTGACGCTTCAGCCAGAAGCATACTGGGGCGCTTTCGATTCCTCTCAGCTGCCGCTTTATGGCGATGTTGACACGGCGGCAGTCGTGATCTGGAAGCTCGGCGAGGGGGAAATTCTTTGGTGGGCCGGGTCCACGCCGCTGACGAATGCGGGGATCACCAGGGATGATAATCTTCCTTTTTTACTGAACGCGATGAGGAATTGGCCGGCGGAGAAGCCTTATGAAATTTACTGGGACGAATATTTCCACGGGCAGCGGGGTTCGCTCTGGAGCTATGTGGCTGAGACTTCCTTCGTGTGGGGACTGCTGCAGATCGGAGTGATTGCGTTCGCGTTGCTTTTCACCTACAGCCGGCGGAGCGGCCCGATTTACACGCCCGCGGAAGTTTCGCGCTTGTCGCCACTCGAATACGTGGAAACGCTCGGCGGCTTGTACGAACGGGCGGGCGCCACGTCGTCCGCGGTGGCCATATCCCACCAACGTTTTCGCTCGCTGCTGACGCGCCAACTTGGCTTGCCTTCCACGACGCCGGATCCGGAACTTGGAAAGGCTGCCGAGCAGCGGCTTGGCTGGAAGGAAGCTGGCATCGCGGATTTGCTGCAACGCGCCGCAGAAGCGAGCCGCGAAGCGAAACTGCCGCGAAGCGAAGGCCTCGATTTGGTCCAAAAGCTGGAACGGAATGCCGCCAAGCTGGCCGTGCGTCCGTCGATCCGGAAGGAGAAAAGGTAATCGTGCAACATCTCTCGCAGCTTGTGTCGCATGTTCGTCAAGAACTCGGCAAAATCATCATTGGCCAGCGTGAATTCATGGACCAGCTGCTCGTGGTGTTGGTTTGCGGCGGACACGCGGTCATCGAAGGCGTGCCGGGACTGGCCAAGACGCTTGCCGTTAAGTCCCTGGCGCGCGTTTGCGCACTGGGCTTCCAGCGCGTGCAATGTACGGCGGACTTGATGCCTGCGGACGTGACCGGGACGAACGTGTTCAACTTGAGTACGAGCACCTTCTCGCTGCATCGTGGGCCGGTGTTCACCGACCTGCTGCTCGTGGATGAAATCAACCGGACCTCCCCGCGGACGCAGGCAGCGCTGCTCGAAGCGATGGAAGAACGCCAGGTAACCATCGATGGCGTCCGTTATCCGCTGTCCGAGAATTTCACGGTACTGGCGACACAAAACCCGATTGAATTTGAAGGCACTTACCCGCTCCCCGAAGCACAGCTCGATCGTTTTCTTCTTAAAGTTCGAGTCACTTATCCCTCCGCGCAAGAAGAAGTGCACATTCTTTCACAGTATGAAAAGGGATTTGACCCGCGACGATTTGAAGAGATCGCCTTGACCCCGCTCGGCACAGGTTTACTTGCTGAAGCACGCCGCGAAATCGAATGCGTGCGCGTCGAGCCTACCCTTCATTCCTACGTTGTCTCCCTGGTGCGCCGGACGCGCGATTGGCCGGCAATCTCGCTTGGCGCCAGCCCCCGAGCGGCCGTGGGTCTGTTTTTTGTGGCGCGTGCGCTGGCGGGCATGGAGGGGCGCGACTACTTGTTGCCGGATGATGTGAAAGCCGCCGCTCTTCCGGTGCTGCGGCACCGCATCCTGCTCAAGCCAGAAGCCGACCTTGAGGGCCTCACTACCGATCAGGTGATTGGCCAAGTCATTGCAGCTGTGGAAGTGCCGAAATAACGAGCCGAGCATGAATCGCCCAGAGCCACTCATTCCAGCGGAAGCAGGAGCGCGCGCGCGGCCAATCGGGCGGCTGGCGTTCGGGTTCGGGCCGCGCTTTTTCGTGCTGCTGCTTTTAGGATTGCTTTGGCTAGTGCCCGCATGGTGGTCACCGAGACTCATTGTCGCGATGTTCCTGTGGGATTTCATCATCCTGCTGGCCTTTGTTTCGGATTTGCTGCGCATTCCCAAGCCCGCGGAAATTGAGGCGCGCCGCTCGTGGGAGCGCGCGGCTGCGCTGTTGCAGCCATCTGAGGTGACGTTGACCGTTCGAAACTTTGCGGCCATGGCGATCCGGTGCTTTCTTATCGATGAAACGCCGGTGTCTTTCCGGTCCGCTCCTCCGGTGCTCGAGTTAGCTGTTCCGGCAAAAGAAAGAGCCCGCGCGACCTACCAGATTCTTCCGCGCGAGCGCGGCGACCAGCGCCTGGGGCGTCTGTTTTTGCGTTATCAGAGCTGGTTGGGGCTCGCACAGCGCTGGGCCGTTGCGGAGATCCGGCAGACGGTACGCGTGTTTCCCGACCTTGAGCAGGCTCGCCAGCATGCGCTCTATCTGATTCGCAGCCGTCAGATTGAAATGGAGAAGCGCCGGCGCCGCCAGCGCGGCCAAGGCCGCGAATTCGAGAGCCTGCGCGACTACCAGCTAGGGGACGACATTCGCGACATTTGTTGGACGGCCACGGCGCGACGCCACCAGCTCACCACACGGATTTTTGAAATGGAACGCAGCCAACCGATCTGGATTGTGTTGGACGCAGGGCGCCTGTTGCGCGCGGAAGTCCAGCAGCAGGGAAGCGAAGTGCGAATTTCCAAACTCGACTATGCGGTGAACGCGGCACTTTCCTTGGCGCAAGTCGCGACGCAGTGCGGGGACCGCGTTGGCCTATTGGCGTACGGGCGTACCATTCAATGCAACTTAGCAGCCAGCCGGGGCCCGCTCCACCTGCGATCGATTGTGGATTGCCTTGCGCAGGTTCGCCCGGAAGCTGCGGAGGCGGACCATTCCCGCGCGGCCCGCGTTTTGCTTACCGAACAGAGCAGACGCAGCCTGGTGGTATGGATCACCGACTTTGCGGAAACGCCGACAACACCCGAAGTGATCGAATATGCGATGCAAATGACGCAGCGCCATCTGGTGGTTTTCAGCGCGATGAACCAACCGGACCTGACGGCTTTGGCCGAAAGCACGCCGCAAACTCCTGAGGAGATGTATCGACACGCAGCGGCACTAGAGATTGTCCACCGTCGGGATTTGCTTTTGCGAGGGCTCTGCCAGCGCGGGGTGTTTGCGTTCGAGCTGCTTCCCGGCCTGCTGGCTTCTTCGCTGGTGAATCAGTATCTGGACATTAAAGAGAGGAATTTGCTGTAGCCGGTTTTGGCTGAGGCCGATTCGCAACGAACAGATAGGCGAGCAGGGCAGCGAACAACGCTCCCGCCAAGATGAACTTCATTGCGACTGGCGCTGCGCTCGGCGAGAAAAAACCCTCAATCACACCAGCGACTACAAGCATGGGAATCGTTCCCAACAACAAACGCGCACCGCGTCCCCCTGCTTGAGCCAGAGATTGTCGTCTGGGAAGGAAACCTGGAAACAAGAGGCCCCGAGCAATTTCCAGTCCAGCTCCCCCGGAGATAAAGATGGCTGGCAATTCCAGTACGCCATGCGGAGCGACAAAGCTCCAGAGTTGCAACGCCATGCCGGCCTTCCAAGTGGCGGCGCCAATCACACCAATGAGCACGCCATTCACGGCAAGCATCCAGATGGTGCCGATTCCCGCCGTGATCCCTAGCGCGAAAGTGCTGAAAGCTACAGAAAGATTGTTGGTCATGATTCCTGAGGAAGCGAGCGGCTTGATCGTCACCACCGAATGCGTCCACATCTCGCGCCGCTCGATGGTTTCCATCATGCTCGGACCGAGCAAGCGGTGTGCCAATCCGGCGTCATGCATCGTCACCATCCACGAGGCAAGCCCGGTGACGGCGAAGATCGCCAGGGCCATCAGCGTTTGTGGGAGCGTTTCGCGAAAAACCCGGGGATAGGTCTCGCCATAGAAGCGCACAATGCCACTCGCTTTCGTTTTGTGGCCGTGGTAGATGAGATTATGGCTGCGTCCCAGAAGCTGATTTAAGTACACGGCCAGTTGCTTGCTGGAAGCATCCTCGCGCACAGCCGCCAGGTCGGAAGCAGTTTGACGATATAATAGGCCTAGCTCTTGCAATTCGCTGTGGCGGAGAGCCCTGACACCGCGGCCGGATACCTGCACGAGCTGTTCCAGGCGCGCCCAATAGGGCTTGCGCTTCTCCAGCCAGCGGATGGATATCATGTCCTCGAACCCCTCGGACCGCGCTTCTCTCGGTTCTTACACCGAGAAGCTTACCATTGAGACGCCGGAGCAAACCTCGCTCGATTTTGCGATTGCGGGAGTCGGCAGCCGCTTTCTCGCCTTGGCGGTGGACACGCTGATCCAAACTCTAGTCGGCTTCATTGTCGGAGTCGGGGGAACTATGGCCATTGGAGGCTTGGCCAGCGTATTACCAAAGTCCGCAATTTGGGGGGCCGCTGTTCTGGTCCTGTTTTTCTTTTTGCTGTACTTCGCGTACTTCGCATTTTTTGAGATCATTTGGAATGGGCAGACTCCTGGCAAAAGAAAAGCGGGCATTCGTGTCATCAAGGATTCAGGGCGCCCCCTCACGGTTCCCGAATCCATCGCCAGGAATCTGCTGCGTATCGTAGACTGGCTTCCCGCCTTTTACGCTGTTGGGATTGTGAGCGCTGTTCTTACAAAGGAGAACAAGCGGCTGGGTGATCTCGTTGCTGGCTCGCTTGTGGTGCGGGAATCCTCTTTTAGCGATCTGAAGCCCGTTTGGCAAACGGCGCCAGCGCCATCGAGCCCTGTTCTTGTCCCTCTCGGAGCCATCCATTTGACTCTTGAGGAAAGCGCCTTGATCGATTCGTTCTTGAACCGTCGTTCGGAACTGGATTACGATGTGCGCGTTCGAATGGCGGACCAGATTTTCCAGCGTGTCAAACCCAAGCTCACCCTCCCGGCTGATAACGCATTATCCGTTGAAACAATTCTAGAGACCCTTGCCTATGAGAGGCGCACCACAGGAGGATACGGCTAGTTCGCACGGCCTGTTCGCAGGGCGGTATCGGCCTTAGCTCAAGAGGTTTCGGCCGGAAACCGTTTCGATCCTTTCCCTATCTAGCAGCGCCATCATTTTGATCTAGGGCGCTCAGACCCTCTTCCAACATGGTCTTGGCCCTCTCAAGGCCTCCTGGCGTGCTGCACATCACATCCCGCTTCGCCGCCTTCAGGTAGAGCACCGCTCGGTAAAAACCTAATCGCGTCGCAAATCTCGGATGCTTGGCGATTAAGTAGCTGTTCAAGAAGCTTCGTGTCGCAACGTCCAAGTCCCGAATGGAGGTGAGCTCCTTCATCGCAAGACGCTCAAGAGAGACAACAAATCTGGCGGCATCACGGCACGGATCGGCGGTGTCATAAGCGTCCCAATTGAAAGTGACCGTGCGTTTCCCCGAGAACAGGATTTGGTAATGCGAGTAATCTCCATGTCCGGCCGCCCAGTTGTTTCCCTCCAGCATTGAGGAAACTACCAGCAAGCGTTGGAAGAGTTCTTCCGCCTTGCTTGCCAGCGGAACCTTTGCATCGACGATGTGGCGCAATCTGCGTTCGCTCCGCCGCAGTAGTTTTCGGACCTTCATACCCTTGCCTTGCTGGGGAGCCAGCAGCTGAAACCACATAAGCCACCGCCCGCAACGCTCGGCAGCCTCGGCGCGTTCCGCGGGGCTGCCGGCCAGGAAAACCTCTTTGGCATGCTGGCCGGTGACTTTTTCTTGAAGGAGCAGCCGCAGCTCCGGGACGTATGCCAGAGGCTCGGGAATTGCGAATTCCGAGTCCCGGTCCAGACCCACCCGCCAGATGTTTTTCATGGCATCGAACACATGGAAACTTTCCTGCGAGTAAACTTTGCCAATGAGGTTGTGCCAGCCGGTGTCGGTCGTCGCGGTAATTTCGAAGGTGTACCTGCTGCCCTTATGCCAATTGAGCAAGCGAGTTCCAATGACCTTCAGGCGGCGCGACCGCCAGCGAGTGGATGCAATGGGGTAAAGATATTTCGATAGTTCGCCGGGGTCGAGCGTGGTACGCAGCGTAGGCAGATCCGCGTCCCATTGCGCCGGGGGTTGCAAATACTCTCCAGAAGCCATGTACCACCTCAAGCTCGAGCGTCTGCGTCAAGCAGCGACCCCTGCAGATTCCCTCGAATTAATCTTGGCCGAACCCATTCGATGACACGGGCTGCATTGCGCTCCCAGGTAAAAGCCTCGCTCGCTTTTCTGGCGTTTCTTCCGAGTTCTTCCCGAAAGGCGGCGTTCGTTCGCAGTTCGCAAAGACATCGCAACAGTCCTGCGCGATCTTCAGGCTGGTAGAGAAGTCCATTCACGCGATGACAAATGAGCTGGGAAACCTGTCCCGTATTGCTGGCTACCACCGCTAGTCCAGCAGCCATGTACTCGAAAAGCTTGAGCGGCGAGAAGTAGAAATTTTCCAAGGATGGGTAAGGTGCCAAAGCCACGTCCATGGCTGCCAAATAACGCCGTATTTCTTCGTGTGGAACGATGCCAGTGAACACCACGGCCTTCGCAAGGCCCGCCCGGTAGGCCTTCTCCTGGAGCACATCCTTCAGCGGACCGTCCCCAATCAGCAGCAGCCGGGAAAGTGGCTCAACTCTGTAAAACTCCTCGAATACAGACAGCAGGAAATCGGCCCCGTGCCAGGCTTTGAAACTTCCGACAAAGCCCAGTACAAACTCGCCTTCCTTTTCTAGATCCCTGGGCGGACGGATTGTTTCAGTATCGGTCGTGAACCAACTCGCATCCACTGCATTCGGCAAAACGCGAATTTGTTCGGGAGCCACACCCGCTTCCTGCAGATGCTTTTGAAGCAGTTCCGAAACTACAATTACCGGATTGGCGCCTCGCCAAGCGCGACGCTCCGTCCAGCGGGCAAAACGCGGCCAAGCAAGTTTCTGCCTGTAACGCTGCTGCTCGTAAACCAGCGGGGCATTCACTTCGAGAGCCAATGGCACTCCCTGGCGCTTGGCCAAAGTTAGTCCCGCAATTCCCCAAAGGCTGTAACGCTCGTAAATAAAGTCTGGAGAGAAGTCGCGGACTAGGTTCGAGGCTTTGCGTAAGAATGTGGCATTGTGGAGGAGCCGCACAGCATCGGGAACGCGGCGCAGCTGGCGGCGAAGAACTTTGTTGGTTCTTCGAATGGCTGTTCTCAAAGCACGGTTCAAACGCGCAAGCTGGCAAGGAATCACTCTGGCACCGGTCTGGGACGCAACCCATTCTGGACGGCCGACGCAGCTACCTAAGGCGGTGACCTCATGTCCGAGTCTCCCCATTGCGCGGATCATCGCACGAACGTGCACGGCAGCTCCGGCCTCTGCTGCCAAATCGATGCTTGGGTCGAAACACAGATAGAGGATTTTCATTGCATATCCTCGAGCCGACAAAGTTTGACCCCTCCAGCCACCCTTCCGCCAACCCAGGCCATGGCTTCCAGTGACCCGGTTGGAATTCCATCGCGCTTCCCCCGGGGGATTCTATTGGGGTTCTTATTCGGCGAAAGATACCTCGCTTTCGCTTTCACCAAGCGCATCTCGCCGCGGATGGGTTCGTTATCAGGCTCTTTGATTAAAAAGATGCACACTGGGACGCCACGCGGCAGCACGCCAGAAAGAAAGTCTACGAAAGACGAGGCCATGTGCTAACGATATATCCGAGTTTCGCCTTGGCCCCGCCCGCTGTAATAAGCTGTGGACGACATGCGGACTGCCGTGAGGTGCTCGGCAAGCCGGTCTGCCGCGGTTTGGCTTCCGTTAGTGTCAAATGCAGGTTCATAGGCGGGATAGTCTGTCCGCTCGAGGTCGTCCATGATTTTTTCGGCCACTCTCTCGGGGGATAGTTCTGCAGGAAGGATAACGTCGACAAGACCCCGCTCAGCGAACAGCCGCGCGCGCGTTTGTTGCTCAGCACTTGGACCTGACCGCGGAATGACCAGTCCTTTCTTGCCTAGCCGCACAAGCTGATAGAGGGAGTTGTAGCCGGCCATGGTAACTACCAAGTCCGCCGCATTCATGTAGCTCAAATGATCGTCTACGTGGACGAGCACCCGGACGTTTAATCCCTTGGCCATGTCGCCGAGGTGCTCGCGCTGGCCACTCTCCATCAATGGTCCGGTTATAAAGATGGCTTCCAAGCCCGAGTTCGCTCCCAAAATCTTCAAAGCCTTCATGCACTCCAGCATCATTGGAAAGGCGTCCGCTCCCCCGCCTCCGGTTACCACAAGCAACTTGTTCTCTATTTGAAGCTCACGGCGCATCTCACTCTGGCTTTTGGGCGGCTCCTGGTCGCACACGTATCCGACGTAGCGCAATTTCGGAGCAAACTGATTCAGTCCGTACGCTGCGCCCGTGTCGAAGAGCTCTTTGCGGCCATAAATGAAAATTTCGTCGTAATACCTGCGGATCGCTTCGTACGTTCCCTCGCGTTCCCAAAGCGTGCGCGTAACTTCCGGAGCGTCCAAGATATCCCGGAGGCCCAAAACGATAGTTGGTGCATCGCCTCGTCTTTTCAGCATTTGCAATGACGGGAGCAGCTCCCCCCAGATCCCCACGGGAACGTGATCCACGAGCAGGATCTGCGGATGAAATACTCGCACGGCTTCTTGAATTGTGGCCACCCGTAAGGCCTTGGTTTTTTCCAGTCCGATCCGGAGCCGTAGCGGAAGCCAAACGCCGGTATTGCGTTTGATCACCGAAGGAAGCTTGATGAAATCCACGCCGGTCGGCAGCTTGAATACTGCTCCCGAGGGGCACCCGATCATCATCAACACGCTGGAATCGGGAACCTGACGCGCCAGAGCCGAAGCAATCGTAGTGTTCCTTCGCAGATGTCCCAGCCCAAACCCGTCATGAGAATAAGTCATGACGCATGTCGTGTTGCTATCGGTGTCGGTGTAATTCATTTGCATTCTCATCTGGACTGGACAAGCGCGGTGTTTGTGACTGTTCTTTTCCGTGTGTCGTGCAAGGAGTACGCTGACCGCGCTCTTCGTCAGCGACATCCCCCTCAGGCGACGCGCGTTGGGGCTGGTAATCGCGCGAGCACGGAAAAGTTGGTTGTCTTCATCTTCCGCTCCGGAAGACCGGCCCAACAAAGCAGCACGCGGCGTCGCCTTGCGGGAGTTCTTCCGTGTCGGTCAATTCCTTGTTTCCTTGTTGTTTGCTCCGGCAACTTCGCTTAACCGGGTTTAACCTGGTGTATTCGCTTGGACCGATGTTGCAACCACCCACTGGTGAAGAGACGGTCTGCCTTGCCACCCTTTCGCTCATCGCTCGGCATAATCATGCTTAACGCACAACGGCGGGTTACTTCCCGGCGGTCAGGGCGGGGCTATCGTCGCAAATAGGAAGAACGTGAGCGAAAAACGCTTCCCCGGCCGGATCTCCATCAAGACCGCTGCGCCCTCCTTACGGTGCGCTCGTGTCTTTGATGAGAGTCGTGTTAATTCTTGCGAAATGGTGGTTAATAGCAATCCGGTCTTATCTTGAAGATGCGGGGGTAGAAAAGCTTTAAACACGGGGAGGGAGAAGGCAACGCGAACAATCAGGCGCCTAGCTTACAGTATTGCTGGTAATGAGAATTAAGTATTTCTCTTGATGACGGCCAATATCATATTTACAGGGGATAATTATCGAGAAGTTAAGCGGCATCTTCACCCGGCGATTTAAAATTAGGCTTTTTCATAATCCACACGAACGGCACCGCGATAAATAACAGCATCGCCATTAGGCGGAACCCATCGAGATAACTCAGCGTAGAGGCCTGCTGCAGCAAATTGATGGGACATCAGAGTCAGCGCCTGGCGTGCCGCGTGCCCGGAGTTTTCCCCCTGCCGCATCAAATAACCCTGGAACTGGGAAGTTATCGCGGGCAGGTTGTGTTTCGCCGCCATGGAAGCGGCCAAGCGCAACTGGTGAAACTGCTCCCGCCGCGCTACAAATGTGGCAAACACAGAGATGCCAATCCCCGCGCCAAGATTTCTGGCTAAGGCAATTAAGCTGGTCGCGTAGCCCATCTCTTCTTGGGGTATGGGATCAACCGTGATGGTCGCGAGCGGCACAAACATGAACGACAAACCCGCGCCCATGACAATCTCAGGCCAGAGGAAATTCCATGGCCCAACGTTCAAATTCAGATAGGAAAACATGTAGCCGCCAATTGCGGAAACGATCAGACCGCCGGTCAGCAGCGCACGCATGTCCCAACGCCTAGCGATAAGATAGCCCGCGAGGGGCATCACGGCCATCGTGGCCATGCCACGCGGAGAATTCCAGACCCCCGCAGTGACCGCGGGAAAATTCAGCAGCTCCTGCATGAACAGAGGCAGCAGCACAATGCTGCCATAGAGCGCGAAAAACAAGACCAGCGAAAGAGTCGTGCCAGTCACGAACGTCCGGTAGCGAAACAAACGGAAGTGAACTACGGCGTTGCTCGACCGTAACTCCCAGATGGTGAAAGAAATCAACCCGATCAGGGCGATCACGGTCATCATGACGATAAAGTGCGAGCTGAACCAGTCGTCCTCCTGGCCTCTGTCAAACACCACCTGGAGCGCGGCGATTCCTATGGCAAGCAATCCCATGCCCCAATAATCGACGGGGGTCGAGGGGCGGCGAATGTATGGTGGGTCGAAGACATAATTCCACACGAGAAACAGTCCGAGGACGCTGACCGGCAAATTAACGAAGAAAATCCACCGCCAGGAATGATTCGTAGTAAGCCAGCCGCCAAGCATCGGAGCGACGATAGGCGCGATAACAATGCCGACGCCCCATAGCGCCATGGCTTGTCCGCGTTCTTCGCGAGGAAACGCCTCGAGCATAATCGCGCGCGAGGTTGGCTGAAGAGAGCCGCCCGCGGCTCCTTGCAGGATGCGGAAGGTAACTAGCGTTGTAAGCGTTGGCGCCAGCCCGCAAAAGATGCTCGCCAGAGTGAAACCGGCTACACTCAGGATCAGCAGGCGCCGGCGGCCGAAATAGTTTGCCAGCCAGCCCGAAAGTGGCAGGACGACCGCATTCGCAATCAGATGCGACGTCAGCACCCAAGTGGCTTGGTCGACGGAGGCGGAAAGATTTCCCGCAATGTATGGCAGGCTTACGTTGACTGCGGACGTGTCGACCAGTTCCATCACCGCGCTGACCATCACGGCAATGGCGATCATCCAGCGCGTCCATTTATCGGTTTGGACTCCAACCAGTTGGGCGTCGCCTACGGAGTCCGCGCCGGACGTCCTCTGGCCGATGGGTTCTGTGCCAGACATGACTCCATCTTACGACCCAACTCTTTTTGATGATCAGCTCCTCTGCGTTGGCACGATCTTAGCTGGCTTCGCATCACGTCCTTTGCTCGGACCGCACAGGCTAATGCCCGTGTGATCAGAGTCAAGATTAGCTAGCCGGGGAACTAATGGACAGGCGCACGTCGCGGCCATGGGCGACCGCGTTCGATGGGAGGAAAGGCACTTGTTACGCTTTTCTCGAAAGGATCCAGAAAGGAATGCCAGGCACAAGAAGGGCGTAGCTCGCGGGCTTGCTCATGGTGTGCAGCACGCTGCCTTTAAAGCTTTAAGGCAAGGTTGCGGCTTGCTTTTGTCCCAACACCTTTTTGGAAGTGGCCGGGAGGGCGGCGCGTTCCATCGCACGCAGCCTCCCTCCCGCCACGGTTGCAGGTTAGAAGAAGTCGGCCATAGGCAGACGCGGAGCGGCTGCGCCCAGACCGGAGGTGTTCAGTCCAAGCGCGTCCGCGAGGGTCCGCAGGACGCTGGCGTGATCGTATGTGTTGTTGTAGTTCAGGGGGTCGCCGACCGTGGACTGGTAGGCCATCTTGCTGATTGGGCTGATCAGAACTGTCTCGATTTGCCCGCCGCAGCCCTTCCCAACCGTGGTAGTAGAGCAGCTGGGGCTGCCCGACTTGTCGTTCTCATCAAAAGTGATGATCAGCAAGCCGTCGCCTCCCGGTTGGAAATAGCTGCTAGCCAGTAGCGGGCCGATTTCCGTCTTCAGCCAAGTGTCGAACGTGCTGATCCCGCAGTCGTGCGCGTCGTCGCAGCCGTTCGGCGAGAGCCAAGAGAGATTCGGCAGCGTGTGATTGGCCAAGTCGGTGGCGAATTGGCTGAAGCACACGATGTTGGCCTTGTTGATGTTGGTGAAATACTGGAGCGGGTCGTGGCGCACGATGTAGCTCCCGCTTTTCAGGGCGCCGCAGCCATTCCAACTCTCCACGTAGTCTTTCCAGGTCTTGCCGGCCTTTTCCACCTCCGCGGCAATGTTGTCCGAGGAGAGTGGCAAACTGGACGGCGTCTGGCCATCGTCATTGGTAAAGACTTGTCCAGCCGTCATAACCTCGTAGTTGCCAATGGAAGGATGGGTGTCGGCCCAAAATTTGGTGGACAGCCCGTATTGATTGGCCAGCGAGGTCAAGTACGGCATGTTGCTGCTGTTATAGCTGGAAGTATAGGTTGTGTTCTCCCCGATGGCGATGAAGACGTGCCCGAACTGCGGCATCGTGCCGCCGCCGGCGGCGTTCACCGTAAGCTTGGCCGCAGTGCTGGTCACGTTCCCCGCCACGTTGCTGACTACTACGACGAACGTAGCCCCGTTGTCTGCCGAGGTTGTCGCAGGCGTAGTGTAGCTCGCCGAAGTCGCCCCGCTGATGGCCGTAGCGTTCTTCTGCCACTGGTAACTGAGCGGCGCCGCGCCCGCGGCCACCACACTGAACGTGGCCGTCTGCCCCACGGTCACCGTCTGATTGGCCGGCTGCGTGCTGATCGTGGGTGCCGTTGCGGTTGCATTTACCGTGAGCGTGGCCGCAGTGCTGGTAACGCTTCCCGCGGAGTTGCTCACCACCACGACGAACGTGGCCCCGTTGTCTGCCGAGGTAGTTGCGGGTGTAGTGTAGCTCGCCGAAGTCGCCCCGCTGATGGCGGTACCACTCTTCTGCCACTGATAACTCAAGGGCGCCGTGCCCGTAGCCACCACTGCGAACGTAGCCGTCTGCCCCACGGTTACCGTCTGATTGGCCGGCTGCGTGCTGATCGTGGGCGCCGTCGCGGTTGCATTCACCGTGAGCGTGGCGGCGTTGCTCGTCACGCTTCCTGCGGAGTTGCTGACCACAACAACAAACTTAGCGCCGTTATCAGCACATGTTGCTGCTGTTATAGCTGGAAGTATAGGTTGTGTTCTCCCCGATGGCGATGAAGACGTGCCCGAACTGCGGCATCGTGCCGCCGCCGGCGGCGTTCACCGTAAGCTTGGCCGCAGTGCTGGTCACGTTCCCCGCCACGTTGCTGACTACTACGACGAACGTAGCCCCGTTGTCTGCCGAGGTTGTCGCGGGTGTAGTGTAACTGGCCGAAGTCGCCCCGCTGATGGCCGTACCGTTCTTCTGCCACTGGTAGCTCAGTGGCGCGGTACCCGTAGCCACGACGCTGAACGTGGCCATCTGCCCCACGGCCACCGTCTGATTGGCCGGCTGCGTGCTGATCGTGGGCGCCGTCGCGGTTGCATTCACCGTAAGCGTGGCGCCATTGCTAGTCACGCTACCCACCGCGTTGCTCACCACCACGATGAATTTCGCGCCGTTATCAGATGAGGTGGCTGCAGGCGTGGTGTAGCTTGTGGAAGTGGCTCCGCTGATGGCCGCGCCGTTCTTCTGCCACTGGTAACTGAGCGGCGCAGTGCCGGTAGCCACCACCGTGAACGTGGCTGGCTGCCCTGCTGTCACCGCCTGGTTAGCTGGCTGTGCGATGATTGACGGCACTGCCCCCTTTGGGCCGGCAACAGTCCCGGTACACCCGGCAATGGTAATTCCCATGGCGAAAAGGAATAAGAGTATGACCACTCGTGAACGATTCATGCCTCAATCCTTCTTTCTTTTTTTGTGTTTCCCCGGTACGCAGCTGGTTCGGAGGGGGGAGAAAATCGAACCGGAGTTAAAAATTTAGTAAGCCAGCCCGCCCCGGCTCATTCGCTTGATTAAGCTGGCCTCAACAGGCTAAGGTCCGCTTCTCGAAGCGTCTACTGTTCAAGAGGCCAGAAATGGGGTGTCGACATGTCGGCCCGGTAGTACAGGTTGCTACTCGTACTCGCGTGGGCGCACATCAGATTTAGGGAATAGAGTCATGCGGCCGGCCGTTTCTGCTCTGAGCGGCGTTGCCAGAAATCTTCGAAGCGTCCGCTGAGCTTGCTGCAGCGCAGGGCGATGATGGCGTTGGCGCCCTTGACGGTCCAGTGCATGCCTGCCCGCTTGAGCCGAGTCCCAACGACTAGCTTGCAACCGGACTCCACGACGCCCGTCGAAGTACAGAAGCCTTGTTTTTCGAACCCGGGATACCGCATACGCCGTCGATTTTTCCAGATGTATTGAATACATTCTCGCGCCTCTTTGTGTTGACCGATGTGGCTGCGCAGCGCGTGCACCAAG
>QHYI01000106.1:34923-156910 GCA_003223245.1 Acidobacteriota bacterium | reverse complement strand
TCGCTGCGTTTCTTGAACTTCTCCTGGAGTCGTTCCAACTCACGCCGCAAAAAATTTAGCGAGGATCGGGGAAGGCTCGAGCCGCGGAGTTTCGCAGCAACTCGTCGAGCGGTGCTCGCAATCATCCAGCGTAAGCTAACTCATTCTCCGGAATTTGTCCAGCCCAGAGATCTGAACTGTTACAGTGGACGGGTGTCTCCTTCGAACGGAGATTTGATTTGAATTGTGACTACAGCAAAGCTTTACCAGCATCATTGATCTTGGTGTAGGTCAAGACCGTGGCATTGAGCGTAGCGTCACCGCGATCGTTGATACGGTAAATACCATAGTGAGAAACGGAGTGATCTTCCAAACAGTATCCATTTTCAGGTCAAGCCATGAGAGGTGGAGCGTCAGGGCTTCTCCGTTTCGCCCGGGCCCGCAATTTTTCAGCTTGCTCGCCTAATCGGGAACAACTAGAGCATAATTCAGCGACGGACTGCCATCCGCACATTCGGACAAAGAGTGCACGATCGTCAGCTTTACCTACATCGGTTAGTTCGATAGCTTCCTCAATTCTTCCTTTTTCGCTTCCTCATGCGGCTGCCTGCCGTGTGATTTGACCCACGGCTCGGATTGCGCGCTCAGGAAGAAATCCTTCACCCCTTGTTATCCATTAGGGTATTGCGTAGTATATGACCAGGAAGTTGGCCCATGTTGCAGGAGATTCTGTATCGGTGCTGGAAGAATTTGTTATTTCCGCCAAAAGCGCGGTCCATTGCGCCGTTTCTTTCCCGGCCCGTCTCGGCGGATACCGTAATTGCGCCGCTTCTGCCGCCAGGGGTATCATCCGCGCCACCTAAGAAAACCTCGGGATCGCGGTCAGACAAAAAATCGCTAGGCTTGAGCGGGAAATAGCCGCAGGAAATGCGCGTGCGCGGCAGACGGATTCTTAGTCTCGCGCAGCATTCGAGCAGCGCCCACCATTCTTCAGTAAAGCGATCAGTGCGCCCGGCTCAGGAAGGGTACTTACGGGTTAAGGCATAAAGTGACGAGCGAGGCCGATGCTGGGGCGTGCTTGTGTCGAAGTAAGCAAGCGACGTAGAGCGGCACGCCGATTTGGTTATGCCGTGCGCGCAGCGTGCAAGACAGGCCGAAACGCGGAGAAGGCTAATTGCATCTTACAGTTGTGGGTTGGCAGGCAATCTCGATCGTAAATTTGCCAGGACGGAAGAACAGGAGAAGAGATGCGAAGCGGGATGAAGTGTGTGCTTGGGGGCGTCCTATGCCTGGCGGCAAGCGCGCCGGCCAGGGCGCAGTACGGCGGGAGCAGGCTTGAAAAATGGGAATTTACTCCGTTCGTCGGATATGAAACGAGCGGTTCCTATCCGCTCAGTCCCACGGCCACCACGGTTGCGGTAAACGATCTGCGGATTAACGGCGCGGCGAGCTTTGGCACGTTCATCGGCTATTCCCTCACTACTAACTCGCAATTTGAGTTCCTGTGGGACCGGAACCTGACTTCCTATAGTGTGCAGCGAACTCCGGGCGGGCCCTACATGAAAGCCTACGATTCGAGTGTGGACCAATATCAATTTGGCGGGCTCTATATGTTTCTCGGTGACGAGCACAAGTGGCGGCCCTACGGCGCTCTGAGTCTGGGCTTCACCCACGAGTTCAACAGCGGGGGCAACCCGACGCGGATGGATTTTTCCTACGGCATTGGCGGCGGCACGAAATACACGTTAGCGAAGCACATTTCTTTTCGGGCCGATGCGCGCTACGTGCCGAGCCGCGCGAATTCGGCCCTGGCAACCTACTGCGATCCTTTCTACGGCTGCTACACCGCGAAAGTGTCGCAATACCAGCATCGCGGCAATTTCTTGGTGGGACTGGCATTCCATTTCTGAAGACCCGAAGAGAAATTCGCTTCCGCTGAATGGTTCTCCCGGATGCAACCTCGAAGTTGCGAGTAGTAGAGACGCTAAGGCGCCACGGGCTTTTGGGCCGATTGCGGCGGTTCGGGAGGCGGCGCAAATTTGGCATCGTCTACAGGAACATTCTGCTGAAGCTGTTCGACTTGAATGGTGAATTGGTTTCCGGGGCGCGATAGGGTCCAGCGAAACGGAACCTTAATGCCATTCGCGTCGCGATAATCCGCATAATCAATCTGAGTGGGGTTGCGGCCGAGCGGAGTTTCGGCGTACCGGATGAGACGAAGCAAAAGTCCGGACTCCTTGTCGAAATAGAGATTAATCGGAGGCTGCCCCGGATTGCGGCCCATAACGAAGTACGTGTCGTGGCCGTCGATTTTTTCGCCAGCGTCGACGCGGAATGCTTTGTAGAGCGTTTTCAGGTGCACCGGGAAATATAAGTCGGCGTCCACGCGCGCGGCGGCATTCTCCGCCGCGGTCATCATGTGGACGCGCCCGGGCACGCTAAGCCAGCCTTGCGTGCCGTCGAAGGCGGTCACGCTGTCGCCGTTGGGGAGATGCATGACCGAGAGGCGTTTATCGGGGGCCTTGGAGTAAACATCAACGGGGGAGTGCTGGCTGCCAAAGGCCGTAAGGGTTCCTTTTTCGACGCGACTGGTAACTTTCTGTAGAGCCTCCGCGCCGCCCATGGCGCTGAGGTACTTGTCGAGGAGTTGGTCTGCGGGTGGAAAAACCGGTTTGGGTTCACCAGGCTTGGCGCCTTCCAGTGCCTCTCGCCGCGGCTCCTCGGCCGAAATGATTGGCGTGGCGACGGGATCCGGCGAGCCGCGATGGCACGAGTAACAGGTGACTTCGCGGTGGCCTTCGAAATTTTCCTTGTTGATGGTCATCATCATGCCGATCATTTTCCGTGCCGTGACCTTCGGCTTCTTGTCGTCTTTTTCAAAAGCGCGAGCGACGTGGCAGTATTCGCATTCGACACCGAGCGACGCAGAGATAAACTGCATCGAGGGGATAACCTGATCGGCGGGAATTCCCTTGAGCGCCTCGATGTTTTTGTATTCTTCTTCGGCCAGCTTCGGTGGCGTTGCCGATGCGCCTTCTGACGGCGCTTTGCCCGGAGCGGATTGCGCACGCGCGCCGGCAATTATCAGCAGCGCGAGCAACGATAGCCCACAGATAGAAAACCACGACTTCCAACGATATGCAGTCATAGATTCAACCCTCGCAGGTTATGTGACGCAAAAGTGGGCAAAGAAGTTGCGACGGCAGCGCTTTTGCATCCCTCGTCACCGAGTGACTCGTGACCCTCGAAACCCGGGGCAAGCTGGTGACTCGTGAAAAGAACTGCCATCCTTGATGCGCTAGCACGAAGCGCACCGGTTCAGAGTCGAAATCCGGAGCCGCCTTATTAGGCCCCGATTTCGCCGCGCTTGGCTAGCGCCGTGATGCGGTCCGCCGCTCGGAACGCGAGCGCCATAATGGTCATAGTCGGCTGGCCGCGACCTGAAGTCACAAGACTACTGCCATCGCACAAAAAGAGATTTTTCACATCGTGCGTGCGATGGTCGGGATTGATGACGGAAGTCTTCCGATCGTGGCCCATGCGGCAAGTACCGAGCAAGTGCACGCCAAACTGCTGCTCCTGGGCCGGGAAGCTCCACTTTTTGACGGCGCCGGCCTCCTCGTGCACGGCGAGCGCGCGCTCAAAGAGCCAGTTGCCAAGCTTCAGGTCGTCGGGATGGTCCTTGTAGGTCAGTCGCAGAGCCGGCAATCCCCAGGAATCTTTCAGGTCAGGGTCGAGAGAAAACGAATTGTTTTCAACCGGCAAAGAAGTGCCGTGGCAAAAAATCTCCATGGTCCGTGTAAAGTTGTTCGCAAGAGCCTTCTTAAACTCCTGGCCCCAGCGCGGCGTGTCGGGCGGAAGCCCGCCGAAAGCAAAGGAAATGGGAGTGTAGTCGTAGCGGGCGTCGAGGCCGCCGCCGCCGTAAAAACCGACTTTCTCGTGATCGAGTTCGTAAAAATCATGAAGCACCCGGCTTACGCAGTAGCCTTTGTAGTCGTTGAGCGGATGCTCGTAGACGCCGGTCACCGTGCCGCCGCTGTTAAACATCAGATTCTTCCCGACCAGACCGCTGGAATTCGCAAGACCATCCGGAAATTGCTTGTTTGCCGAGAGCAGCAGCAGGCGGGGAGTTTCTGCGCCGTTTGCGCAAACCACAACGGCCTTGGCTCTTTGCAGATGTGTGTTGCGCTTCTCGTCAAAATAAACGGCTCCGATGGCCCGGCCATTGGCGTTCAGTTCAATGCGGTGGACGTAGGAGTTGGGACGAATCTCGCAGCGGCCGGTGCGCTCGGCTACGCGAATCGCAGCCACCAAGGAGCTGGATTTTGCGCCGACTTCGCAGCCAAAGCCAAGGCAAAAACCACACTCGACACAGGCGCTGCGCCCCGGTCGCGGCTGCGAAAGGATCGCCATTGGGGCAGGGAAAGGATGCCAGCCGAGCTTGCGAGCAGCACGCTCAAAGAGCACGCCCGACGATTTCACCGGCAGCGGAGGCATGGGATAAGGCTTCGAGCGAGGCGGGTCGAACGGGCTCGCGGCCGCCAGACCGGAAACGCCAATCTCCCATTCCACTTTCGTATAATAGGGCTCGAGATCCGCGTAGGTGATGGGCCAATCGACCAGAGTTGAGCCTGGAATCGCCCCGACCTTGCTGCGTTCGAGGAAATCAATTTCGTGGAAGCGCCAGTAGTTGGCCGTGAAATGCACGCTGGTTCCGCCGACGCAGCGGCCATAGACAAGAGCACGCTGCGGCTTGGCTTTCTCATCAGGCGTTTTACGGACCGTGGTTGGTTGCAGCTTGGGATGGTTGGTGAGCTTGTCCATCGTCAGGATTTCGATTTCGTTGTGCGTGAAATCGGCCTCGGTCAGGTAAGGACCCTGCTCGAGGACAACCACGCGAAAGCCATTGGCAGAAAGCTCCTTGGCCAGAACGCCGCCGGCTGCGCCGGAACCGACAATGACGAAGTCCACGTCGTCCGAAGTTTTGTACCTGGGTTGGTCCACGGTCATTTCTTCTCCGCTTCCTTCATTTCTTCCTTGGATGCAACTTCCCAGCCGGGATAGCCCTTGTCGTAATAGCCGAACGGCGGCTGGAACATGTATTCGTGCTCGCGCCCAATAACCTTCCAGCCGGCGCCGTCCTGGTTGCCGCCGTAGTCCGGAGCGATCAGGAAGCCGGCGACGGTGTGCTGACGCACGGTTTCAAAAAAGTTTTGTGCTCCAGGACTTGTACGCAAACGCCGCTGCCGGCCACGTTGGTTCTGGTCGTCGAACGAATGCAGAACTTCGTCCTGCTGCTCGGGCGTTAATTCGGAGAATTTGGATGTGCCCGGGAACATTTCCGCAACTCGGAGCCGCAGTTCCGGCAAACCTTCGCGGTAGGTTTTTTGATCGTCGACGGCGAAAGTGGTCAGTCCGTGATCGATGAAGTACAACACGCCAGCTTCATGTGCGCCCGGCGTCTCGTCGGTGGGGATGATGCGGGAGGTGATGGCGTCGATCTCCTTGGCCTCGTCCGCGCTAAAGAACGCAAATTTGGGTGGAGTCGCCGACTTCGCGGCTTGATGCGCGTGTTGGGCCGCCGCCATCAGCGCCGGCCAGTGCGCGGAAACCCAGACCGCAGAAACCCCCGCGGCTCCCTGGGCCAAAAAACGACGACGGCTGACAGATTCACTCATTTGAAGCGTCCTTTAAATAACTTTTCAGAATGTAAGCTCGACAGCATGGAGTGTCAAACGGCCAAATAGCTTTTCTGCAGCCAAATTGACTGGCGCTAGATGTCTCCTCGGCCCGCCAGCGCTGTGATGCGGTCGGCGGCTCGGTAGGCAAGCGCGCTGATCGTCTCGGTCGGCTGCCCGCGCCCGGAAGTGACCAGGCTGCTGCCGTCGCACAGAAACAGGTTCTTCACATCGTGAGCGCGATGATCGGCATTGATGATCGACGATTTCGGGTCGTTGCCCATGCGGCAAGTGCCGAGGAGGTGGTAAGCAAAGGTCTGCTCCTCGACCGGCGAAGCCCACTTTTGTACGGCGTTCGCGACATCGAGCAATTCCATGATGCGGTCGCGCAAAAAAGCGCCGAGTTTGAGGTCGTCGGGATGATCCTTGTAGGTCATGCGTAAAGCGGGCAGGCCCCAGGCATCCTGGAGATCGGGATCCAACGAAAAACTGTTGCTCTCGACCGGCAGAGAAGTGCCATGCGACACGATTTCCAAAGTGCGCGTGTAGTTGTGCGCCAGAGCAGCCTTGAATTCTTTTCCCCATCGCGGTGTTCCCGGTGGGAGACCGCCCATGTCGTAGCCGTTGAGAGCAAAATTAATGGGAGTCAAATCGAAGCGCGCGTCCAAGCCGCCACCACCGTAGAATCCGACTTTTTGCGGATCGAGCTCGTAGAAGTCGTGTAGAACGCGGCTTACGGCAACACCCTTGTAGTCGTTCAGAGGATGTTCAAAGACCGCCATCGCGGACGGACCGGAATTCAACATCAGGTACTTGCCGACGAGACCGCTGGAATTCGCGAGACCGTTCGGAAATTGCTTGTTGGCCGAAAGAAGCAGCAAGCGTGGCGTCTCCGCGCCATTTGCGCAGACCACCACCGCTTTGGCCTTCTGCAAATGCGCCACGCGCTTCTCATCGAAATAAGCTGTGCCAATGACGCGACCGTTTGCGTTGGTCTCGATGCGATGGACGTAGCAGTTGGGGCGAATCTCCTGGATTTCGCGCCGACCTCGCAGCCGAAGCTCTCGCAAAAGCCGCATTGCACACAAGCGCTGCGTCCGGGGCGAGCCTGCGAAAGAATGGCCATTGGCGCGGGGAAGGGATGCCAGCCGAGTTTGCGCGCGGCGCGCTCGAAGATGACGCCGCCGGATTTCACCGGCAGAGGCGGCATGGGATAAGGCTTCGAACGCGGTGGATCGAACGGGCTGGCGTCGGCGAGACCCGAAACGCCGATTTCCCACTCCACTTTTGTGTAATACGGCTCCAGATCAGCGTAAGTAATCGGCCAGTCGGCGAAGCCGGTCCCGGAAATTGGTCCCACTTTGCGGCGCTCGACGAAGTCAATTTCGTGGAACCGCCAATAGTTGGCAGTGAAATGGACGCTCGAGCCGCCGACCATCCGCCCATAGACGAGCGCCGGCTGGCGCTTGGCTTGTTCCTGTGGAGTTTTGCGAAACGTAGTGGGTTGAAGCTCCGGATGATTCGTGAGTTGGTGGTGCTTTAACACTGCAATTTCATTGTGAGTGAAACCCACTTCAGTCAAGTACGGCCCCTGCTCGAGCACCACCACGCGAAAGCCATTGGTGGAAAGTTCCTTGGCTAAGACACCGCCGGCGGCGCCGCTGCCAATGATGACAAAATCTACCTCCTCGGAGGCTTTATACCTCGATTGTTGTAGCATCTTTCTCCCTGGCTACGGGTAGCACTATACCATTCCCGGCGCATGCAATTGCTGTGACTGGCGGGCTGGTGTACGATGCCGCGCAGTTTGCAAGGTTGCTCAAACTTCGCAAAATGAAGTCAGTCTGAGACACTATTCACCGAATATGGCTACGGTCACCGGGGCAATTGGCATTGGAAGTAAGTGGCTGCTGGACAAAATTGTCGGAGCGATCGCCGCAACGGGAATCAATCCCAACATTCTGACTTTTCTGGGGCTGGTGGTGAACTTTGGCGCGGCGGTCTTTTTAGCTGTGGGCGGTTTTCGCACCGCTGCCATCATTATTTTCTGCGCCGGGTTTCTGGACATGCTGGACGGCCAGGTGGCGCGAAAACAGAATCGCGTCACGGCGTTCGGGGCATTTTACGATTCGACGTTAGACCGTTACGCGGACATGGCCCTGTACATGGGCCTACTGGTGTACTACTCCGTGAGCGGGCGCACGCCCTACGTAATATTGGCGGCGGTCGCAACGGCGGGTTCGGTGATGGTCAGTTATGCGCGAGCGCGTGCCGAGTCGCTGATTGCTTTGTGCAAAGTCGGATTCATGGAACGCCCGGAACGGCTGGTGCTGCTCATCATCGGCGGACTTTTCAATCGCATGGGACCGGTGCTGTGGGTGATCGCCGTCGTTTCCACCATCACGGTGATTCACCGCATCGTGTTTACCTGGCAGGAAACCAGGGCCGGACGGACGCTGCCGGGAATCAAGCTTTCGCTCTAACTGCATTTTCTGACTTCGACTTATTACCACCAGCTTTCGCTTCAGAGGGCTCGGCTGATTTCAGAGCTCCTTCGACGGGAGCGCAGATGATCGCCCGCACGCGGTCGCGCAAGGCCGGCACGTCTTCTTTGCGAAGTCCTTTGGTTTCGATGGTGTCGTGCAGATAGACGGTAATTTTTCCCGGCCAGAGCATCCAGTGTCCCGTGCGGTGATGCTGGAACGAGCCAACCAAGCTCACCGGCACAATAGGAACACCGAGTTGTTGCGCGACACGAAAGCCGCCGTCCTGGAATTCGTTCACATGACCGTCGCGCGTGCGCTTGGCTTCCGGAAAAATGACCAGACTGGTGCCGGAGTCGATGGCTTCCTGGGTTAGCCGCCACATGCGTTTCAAATCCGAAGGGCGCCGCACGTCCGGCACAGGAACGTTTCCGAAGCGCTTCATCAGCCAGCCGTACGCGGGAATCTTGAAGTGCGATTCCAGTTCCCAACCGCGGACAAATTGCGGAATGGCGCAATAAAGCATGAACGGGTCAAACAAATTGACGTGGTTCGAGAAGAAAAACGAAGTGCGCCTGGGATCGAAACCGGGTGAGGGGCGAGCCTCGACCTTCGCTCCGGAGAGAAAAACGATTCGGCGACATAAGCTGCGCTGGAGCCAATCGTGCCTCCGCGCGTCGAGAAAAAATCCGAGACACACGAGCAGGGGCACGACCAGGAAGAAGTGCAAGCCGCTGACCATCCACAGAAAAATGCTGCGCAGAACGAACCAGGCCTTCTTCATAGGAACACATCTAGGGCTGCGGGCAGGACGTCGAGCGAACGGCACTCCAGCGTAGCAACTTCGCCGTCGATCATGATGTCCACCGGTTCGGCGACGTTGAATTCCACGTGGCGCACGGCCCGGCGCGACGCCAGCGGATGCTTGATGTGCGAGCCGTCGTAAAGCCGCGGCAAGTTGCGCAGCAAACCAAGCCGTCCGATCGGCCCCCAGCGAACAAATTCGATCAAACCATCGGCGGGATCGGCTTGCGGAGCGATAAGCATGGTTCCGCCGGTGTATTTGCTATTGTTGAAAGTAAGGAAAAGAGAGCGCCGCTCGTCCCACTCTTGGTCTTCATCGCAGCGCAGCGAGAAAGACCGACGGTGCAATTGCGCCACGCGCACGAATACGCCAAGCAGATATCCTAGAGGCCCAAAGGGTTTGAACGCGCGATTGGTCAGAGCCGCAACATCTGCGGTGAAACCGACGCTCAAGAGGTTGAAAGAATAGACTTCGCCCGTGGCGTGATGCAGGCGAATCAGATCAATCGCGCGCTTGCGGTTTTCCAATAGCGCTTCCGTCGAGACTTCTGCGCCGTTCTTGGTGAAATCTTTCAAGAAAGAGTTGCCCGTTCCCAGCGGGAGAAATCCCAGCGCTACTCGGTCGACGGATTTGCGCCCAGCGAAGATGCCGTTCAGAATTTCATGCGCTGTTCCATCGCCTCCGATGGCGAGAAACTGGCGGTAGCCTTGATCGTAGGCCTCGCGCGCAAGCTCGATGGCGTGTCCTGGTCCCGTGGAGGCCACGCTGTCCACTTGCAGTTTGCTCTGGCGTAAGCGCGCAAGTGCAGGTCCTGCGAGCTTCGCGGACCGGCCGCCACCAGCGGCGGGGTTCACGATGGCGAAAAATCGTTCCATTTGGGACACGCCTGAACTTGGACTTCTGTCTCCTGAAGGGAAATAGAATGCTCATCCTCAATCAGAAAGAAGATTCACAGAAGCAGAACGGCTGCGGCCCTGTCCAGCTTTGCGAGACGTTCCGCCAGTACATTTCTCTTGATCTTCAGAGAAGCCGTTCGAGGAAAATCCTCCTCGAGGAGAACGACCCCGTGAATCCGCTTATAGTTTAGCAGGCGCTGGTTCCGCGCGTTAATTTCGCGACGCAGTTCGTCACTAAGAGACTGACCCGGTTCCAGATGAAGCACGAGCACCAGTTGTTCCCCGGTCATCGAGCGCTTGGGCCAAATATAGTTGGCGGCAAACACGCAAAATTCCTTCACGGGAAGCCCTTCAAAGACGCTCTCGATGTCTTCGGGATAGATGTTCTTGCCTTCTTCCGTGACGATTATGTTTTTCTTCCGGCCGCGCAATTGCAAATGGCCGTGCTCGTCGATTTTCCCCAGGTCGCCAGTCATCAGCCAGCCATCGACAATCGTCTCCGCGGTGAGTTCCGGATCGTTGAGGTAACCCGCCATGATCGTTTTGCTCCGGACGGCGACTTCACCGATGCCGTCGCTTGCCAGGTTTAGGATGCGGACCTCCATCCCCGGCAGCGGTTTGCCGACGGTATCGGCGCGAAACGGCTTCAAATCATTGACTGTGATGGCCGTGCCTGCTTCGGTGAGGCCGTAACCATTAGCCACCGGAATTCCCAAATCGTAGAAGAATTGCAACGTTTGTGGCTCAGTGAAGGCACCGCCGACAATGATGGCGCGCAATTCGCCGCCAAACGCTTCGTGCACTGGCTTCAGCAGCAGACGGCTGATGGCCAGGCGCGGCCTGCGCTTCGTCAGTATTTTGTTGACGGCAACAAGCGTATTGAAGATTTTGCGTTTGCCCGCAGGTAGGGCGTCGAAGCGCGCCTGCAAACCTTTCTGCAGATTCTTCAGGACCAACGGGACCAGGCTGACGTAGGTGATCTTGTACTTCGGAAAGGCTGCCCTCACATATTCGGGGCGCAGCGTGCGCAAGTGCACGACGGCCGCGCCGCAGGTAAACGGACCGAAAAAACCCACCATGAAATCGATCGCGTGGTTTGTCGGCAAAATGCTGAGATAGCGCACGCCTGGCCAGAAAGGGTAGATCGAAGTCAACGCAACGCACTGCTCCAGATAATTTTCGTGCGTCATCATGCAGCCTTTGGGGCGGCCGCCGGTTCCCGAGGAGTACACGATGGATGCAATATCTTTACGCACGCGAAGAACAAACGCGGGGTCACTTGTGCCTCGAAATTCTTCCCACCGCCGCGCGCCAGCCAGTTCCGCGTTGGGCGGAGCTTCCGTCACAAGAACGGTCTGCACATTTGCGGACGCGCGGCCCCCGGAGGCGTTAAGTTGCCGCCAGGTGGGGTACTCGGTAATGAGCACCGTCGCGCCCGAATGTTTGAGGAGCTGCCATTGCTCATCGGGTGTGAGTTTGTAATCGAGCGGAACCAGCACGCCGCCTACAAAAAAAACGGCGTAGGCCGAAATCAGCCACTTCGCCTGATTGGTCATGATGATGCTGGCGCGGTCGCCTGCAGAGAACCCGGCGTCCTGCAATGCTTTCGCCAGCGGATGCGCGCGTTCCCTGAAATCGCGATACGTCAGACGTTCTTTTTCGCGCTCGCGGTCGGCCTCAATCAAGCACACTTCGCTCGCAAAGCGGTCCAGCGCGTCCTTCAACGCCGCGCCGACCGATTGGTATTGGGAAAGATCCAGCATTACAGGCGGGACTGGATGCGCTCAGCCAGGGTCTTGAAGTTGCTCACCCCCTGGACTTCGTAATCAGGCAATTCGATACCGAAATGATTTTCCAGGCGCGAAAGCATTTCCAGCGTTTGCAGGCTATCGATGCCCAGCTTCTTAAAGAAGTCGTCTTCCGGCGCGAGCGAACCCGCTGGCAATTGAAAATGTTTCGCCGCCAGATCGAGGACTTCTTGAGTCGTTTGTTCCAAAGTCCGCATAAGAAGCTAAATCTAACACTCTCCTCAAAAGAATTAAAATTCCGCAAGCCGACTCGGGATAACCTGTCTCAAGGCAGATAGGGCATGGGGCCGGGGTCTTCTGCAAACTTTTTCAGGGCGGTCATGACTTCCGGGCGCGTGAAAAGTTCGCAGAAAATGTCAATTTCTCGCTGCAACTCTTCATGTGGAATCGGCTTCATGAACTCCTTGGCCGCCGCGCGCGCCACCGGATCATATTTCGCTACTTGCAAGGCGGTAGACCGTGCGACGCGAAGCGCTTCGCCTTCTCCAGTCAGTTGCGCCACCAAGCCGACGGCATGGGCACGGGCTGCATTGATCGTGCGGCCGGTAAACAACAGATCGCGCACGACTGCATTGCCTAGGTCGCGTTTCAAACGCGGAACGCCGCCAAAGCCAGGTATGAATCCTAATCGCAGCTCCGGAAACGCAAAACGCGCCATTTTGTCAGCGATGATGATGTCGCAGGCGAGAGCGAGTTCCAGCCCGCCGCCAAGGCAGGCCCCATGAACCGCAGCGATCGTGACAAGTGGGGCCGCATCGATCGCGTTCATGACCGCATGAATGCGTTTCAAGAAGCTGCGAATTCCTTCCAAGCGTTCTTTTTCAGGAACCGAAATAGCTTGATGGTATAGTTCGCGCAGATCCCCGCCTGCGGAAAAAACGGACTTGCGCGCGCTAGAAATAATGCATGAGGAGGTTTCACAGGCCACCGCGCCAAAGGCGCTAACAAAGATTTCCAGCTCCTCGAGCATGGCCGTGCCAATTTCATTGGCCGGCTCATGATCGAGCGTTAGCTCGACACTTCCATCGCGCCACTCCCAGCGCAGCGTTTTGCCCTTGAAGCTTTTCACGCGTGCCTGCTCGCGACTTCGCGTTCTTTTCTGTCTTCGTACATGGCCTTGATTTCTGTGGCGTAGCGCACGTTAACCGCATCCCGCCGCAGTTTGCCGTTGGCGGTAAGCAGCCCGCTTTCCGCTGTAAATGCATTGCCAATCAGTTTGAAATTCCGGATCTGGCGATAATGCGGCAGTTCCCGATTCACTTCATCGAGCGCCGCCTGAACGGCAGAAGCTTCCGCGGTTCCAGCAATCAACGCGCAAAGATACCCGCGACCGTTTCCGACAATCATAAACTGCTGCGCCGTGGGGACGAGCCGCGCAATTTTTTCTTCCAGCGGTTCCGGTGCAACCTTATGTCCCGAATTCAGTACGATCAGGTTCTTGATCCGCCCGCGGATGCGCCACTTTCCGCGACCATTCCTTTCACCCAGATCGCCAGTGTGGAACCACCCATCCCGCTGCACGCGCGCTGTTTCTTCGGCGCGGTTCCAATAGCCGGGAAAGATGTGCGGCCCGCGAGTGATTATTTCTTCGTTCTCGTCAATCTTCATTTCAATTCCAGGAATTGTGGCTCCGACGTAACCAGGTTCAGCAGCTTCCCGCGGATCGTCCATCGTGCAGATGCCCGTGGTCTCCGTAAGTCCGTAAGCCTGTAAGACCGGAAGTCCCAGCATTTGGAAAAACCGTTGTGTCTCCGGAGCAAGCGGAGCCGAACCGCAGATGAGCGCGCGCAAATCGCGGCCAAAGCGCTTCTTGATTTTGCTGAAGAGGAATTTCTTTGCGAGCCACAGCCAGAGTCTGTCCGTCGCGCTAGCATGCCGGCCGTCTATCCGCTGCCACGCCGTGCGCGACTTTTCGAAGAGCCCTCGGACCGGCGCGGCACGTTTGGCAAGGGCTTCTTCAACGCCCCGCCGCACGCGCTCAAGCAGCGTGGGCACATTCAAGAAGTAATTCGGCGAGGACAGGCGAATTTCATCCGCAAGTTTATTCAGGTCGGTGGAAAGCGTCAGCGTCGTTTCGCGCGTGAGGCAGGAAAGCAAAAGCAGCCACGACGCCGCGAAATTAAAAGGCAAATAG
The DNA here is from genome assembly GCA_003223245.1 of Acidobacteriota bacterium. GTDB lineage: Bacteria > Acidobacteriota > Terriglobia > Acidiferrales > UBA7541 > Acidiferrum. The sequence goes on along the minus strand of QHYI01000106.1, from coordinate 143,127 downwards.
TGAAACACGCGGTCGGGGCCTTCAGCGCCCGTGGCGGACATCAGTTGCTCCAGGCGTTCCGTGGTTTGCCCGAGCATGTAGTTGAGATTCCCCACATTGAGGCATACGCCCTTCGGCTCGCCGGAAGTTCCAGACGTGTAGATGATGGTGACGATATCGGCGTCTGCGCGCGAAATAGGCGGGTCGAAAATGTCAGCCGCGGATGCATTTGTTCCCACCGCCCGTTCCACACTGACTCGCGGCGGAGCTTCACGCCAGACCTGCGCAACCGCTTCCCCAAGTGCGGCATCGCTAACAAAGAGCAGCCTCGGCTGGCAATCTTTCATCATTCCGGCAAGCTCACCGCGCGCTTGACGTGAGTACAGCGGCACGACAATCGCGCCTTCCGCCATCATCGCGAGATCCATCGCCACCCAGGCGATGGAATTGGGCGCTAGCAACGCGCAGCGGTCCCCAGGCTGGATGCCAGAATTGCGCAGAAACGCTCGCGCCTGCTGAACCTGTTGAAGCAATGCGGCTCCGGTCATGCTCTCAAACTGCTCGCCGTGAATCTCCCGCAGGACGACGCGGGCGCCTGCCTTTTTCAACTGCGCGAAAATAGTTTCAAGAAAAGTTGGCATGAAAGTCAGTGGGCCGCCGCAAGCGTGGCCGCAGACGAGTCATAGCGTTCCAGGAGGTGAAGCAGGTTTTTGTTCAGCGGCGGAAGGTAATCTTCCCAGGAAAGCACGCCGCTGCGAATAGGGAAGTCCGGATACTGGCGATGCACGGCGTTTTCCAGGAGCGTTCCCATGCGCGCCATCACCTTGAGATTGCGCACCACGGTCCGCCCGATGCCCTCGCGAACGCTTTCTGCTTCCTTCAGCAGAGTTTCCATGACCTGCAGCAGCTTCGATTCGAGTTCGGGCTCATCTACCGAAAGCAAAAGATGTTGGTGGCCCCGCTCGCGTATCAGGTTGCGGATACGCTCGTCCATGGTCACACCCGCCGATGCCACCAGGCTTGGCATGCACGTTACGATGCCGTGATACCGCGAAGAAACCATGTACGAACACGCGCGTAAAATCGAAACGAGCTGGAACATGTCGTAGTCGTCGGAAGTGAAGATTGGTGTGCCAGGAATCCGCGCGGCGATTTTGCGGCAGGCATCGGCGTCCAGGCGCTCCATGGCTACCAGAATCGGAAATACGTGATGCCGCTGCAAGAAAGCTTGCGTCGCTTTGGCAAAACCAGAGATGTAGCGCTCGTATTTCCTTTCTACCTCCGCTCCGGACTGGAAGAAATAAACGGTGCGGTATTGGCTGTGTTTATAAGCTCCGGTCGTCGCGCGCGCGACGTACTTTGCAATGGATGCCTGCACGGGCCAGATGTAGGGATGGATCGGGCACAAAGCCAAAATTCCCGTCTTTTCGTCCCAGCCTGCTTCGCGCAAAGCTTTTCGTGCATATTCCGGTGGATGCGGCTCAAATGTCCAGGCGGTGTCCGTGCCAAGTTCCGTGGGAATTCCGAGCGAACTCAAAAGCTGTTGCGATTCCACATTGCGCGTGATGACCAGTGAATCCTTGACATAGCGCTCGCACATAGCTTGCACAATGCCGTCCATGTGCCCCGCCTCGCCGCCATAGCCAATGGAAAGTTTGTTTTCCGCGGAAGCCAACCCCAGCGAACCGATCATCATCGTCGTTAGCGCGTTGGCAAACTTGCTTTTGAACATCGAGCCTTCGCATGCAATCACGCCGTGATTCTGCCGCACTTCGCGAAACAGAAAAGGCGGGAAAACATCGGGCAGATGGACCTGCCGCGTGCCTTCAAAATAGCCTTTGCTGTGCGCGAAATTCTGCGTCATCACGCTGAGCTCGACATTCGGCGTCCCAAGAATGTGCCGGACCTGCCGCAGCATTTCCTGCACCCGCACGTCGCTGCCGGTGTTGCGCGTCCCGTTGTAGCCCGCAAAGAGCAGTTTCAGCTTTTCGCCCGGGGTCCACGGCTTGCCGCGACCGAGCATCCAGCAAAAGTGCCGCAGCTCGATGAGCGCGCTGACCCACGCAACGAGAAGAAAGTCCGTCATGCGCTTGCCCTCCCCACGGTCCTCGCCACGCTTGCCTGGGTAGGCCAGGGCTTTGCCGGATAACGAAAATGATTGTCACGGCAAAATTTCAAAAGCCCCGCCGCATAGGTTGAAAATTTCGCCGGCGCCTCGCCTAGTTCCGCGACAACGCGCGAATTATCGAACACCGTGTTCCAATCCAAATAGGGCCAGAACACCTTCAGCAGGGAAGCGGCAGACCCGATAGCGCCGCCGCGACTCGCCGCCCAATTCACCGTTCGCGAAAACGGCCCGCCCAACCACGGCCAGAACAAAGGCTTCCGCATTCCGCCCGCTCGCGCGAGCGCATCGGTAAGTTCCGCGTAGGTTTGCGCGCTCCTGCCGGACGACAACTGATAGATGCCATGCGCGGGCTGATCTTTCTGATGGATAGTTGCCACCGCCTTGCCGACGTAGTTCGCAGGAACGATGTCGATTCTATCTTCAGGCCTCAGCGGAAGCACCGGCATCTGGGCCAGGAAGTGCACCGCCTTCACCATATCGAATTGCGAAGTCTCCGGGCGACGGCTATCTCCCAGCACGATGGCGGGGCGGAAAATCGTCTTGTGCACGTCGGGGAGCAGGCGGTTCGCCATGTATTCGCAAAACTTTTTTGTGCGCGCATAAGGGTCGTAGTCTGACCGTTCCCAATCGATTGCACTGTCTTCCGTTACCACTTCGTCTTTTCTTTTCCCCGCGACCGCCACCGTGGAAACGTGCGAATAGCGGCGCAAACCGTGGCGGTTCTGCGCGCGCCGCGCCAGTTGAATCACTTCCAGCGTGCCTCGCAAGTTCACGTTCAAGCATTGCTTTTCCGATTTGCGGTTCAGCGAAGCCGCGCAATGAACCACCGAATCCGTCGTATCGACCAACGCATGGTAATCTTCATCGAACAACCCAAAGCGTTCACTGGTCAAATCGCCGCCGAAAATACAGATGCGCTTCTCGAGATATTCGAGGAATTCTGGAAAGCCGAAATGCAATTGTAGGCAAGTCCAGAGCCGTTCGCGCGCTTCTTGTTCCGTTTTCGCGCGGACCAGCAGATTCAGCTTGTCGCGGGATCCGGAGAGGAGCCCCGCGACCACGTAGCCGCCTAGATAGCCGGTCGAACCGGTCACGAAGATCGCCATATCAGTCGGACGACGGCGCCGCTTTGGAAAGAGCCTCTTGCTCCACCGGCTGGTCGTTCCCGTTCCAGTCGAGTGCGCGTGGCTCGCGCGATTCCAGCGGCCGGCCTTCCATTAGGGGGTAACACCAGCGGCGCAACGCGGGGATGTGCACGTTAATCCAGTAATCCCACCAGTCGACCGCTTCCGGCGTAAAATCGAAAAGCTCCCGCTCCTCGGCGGGCAGCGCCGCCGAAAGCAGCCGCGCGTTCTCGCACTCGAAGACATGCTCGTTGTGCAGAATGAAAGGTTCGTAAAGCCCGATGAGCTTTTCCGCGCGAATCAGCTCGCGTTCCGCCTTGGCGAACGGCGCTTTCTTCAACCGCAGCGTCGCGGCTACTCGATTAATCCCTGACACTACGGCCTTCTGCATGGGAATCGAAAGTCGCTCGTAGCGCTGCTTTGATACGGGAATGGTCTCGAACTTTACCTTTAGCCAGTTCTCAATACTTTGTGCACTGCGGTAATGCTTCCGGTGCGCGAGTCCCGTCAATTCAATACTGCGCCCCATGTTCACCGGATTAATCGCTGAAGTTGCGAGCTGATACAATCGCGCGTGCCGCCTCAGGCTCACCGCCGAAGCAATCAGCGTCATCCCGCGGCACACCATGTCCACGGGAATGACGTCTAGGCATTTCTGCACATTCGAGGGAAGCTGGCGGAAATTCGTCCCGAGCAGGTAGGATAGCGGCCCCGAGGTATTGATTCCTTCGTTCCATCCGGTAAACGGCGAGCGCTCGGAACTCTCCACGATCGATGGCCGCACAATGGCAATCGGAAGGTCTTTGCCATGCCGCGCCAGAATCGACTCCCCCAGGCTCTTGGTGAAGGTGTAAGTGTTGGGCCAGCCTAGGTGTTGGGCGCGGCGCATGCCCACGTGTGTGAGCCGATTGCGTACCCAGCGCGCGCGGTTGCGCCGAAGAACGCCCTCGAGTTCCGCGACCGGAGCCGCAGCTTCGTCCCCTCCTCGTCCCAGAGCTTGCCGGCGAAGCGCTTTGTCCAACTCAGGACCCTCGGCGCGTGCTTCGATGCGGCGAACCCTCTCGCGCAGCGAAGCAATTTCGTTTTCCGCATCGAATCGCGGGTCCCTTTTGGGATTGTAATTGTCTTCCAACTGCTCGCTGACGCGCCCGTCGCGCATGCCCACCACATAACAAGTCGAAAGATGCATCAGGCCCGCGTGCTTGCATTTCCGCAGGAACCCCAGCAAATGAAGCGTGGAATCCACGTTCGAGGAAAGCGCGTCGCGCAAATCCGGATTAAAATCCGTCAGGCCGGCGCTGTTTACGATCAAGTCCAGCGACTTTTGGAGCCGCGCTTGCGTGGCTTCATCTAGGTTCAGCCCGGGCAGGCTCACGTCGCCCTCAACGACCTCCACTGTTTCTCTCAAAAGAGTGCCAAGTTTCCGTCCGTAACGCTCGTGCAAGGAATCAAACGCCGGCGATTCCTCGACCATTTTCTCGAATCGCCGTTGCGCCGAAGTCGTGCGGTTGCGCCGGATCAGCAGCGTGATCTTGCCGATGTTCGGGATCTTTTCAAGCAAATCAACAAGCCAGACCTTGGCGATGAAGCCGGTGACGCCAATCAGCAGGATGTGTCGGCTTGCCAGCGCTTCGCGTACCGATAAATTCTCGACGCGTGGTGCTTCTCCAAAAACCGCCACCGGCTTCTTGATCGGAGTCTTCGGCCGGGCCGTCAGCTGAATCCCGCTGACCAAAAGCCCGGGCCTTTGCGACCAGCCCAGTTGCGTCAAAAGCTTTTCTTTGGTAATCCGCCCGTCCGGGGGATTGCTCGCCAGCCAAGCGAAAGGCCCTCGCGGACGCACCACGGGGTCCAGCAAACGACCGGTCGCCCTACCGTCGCGGTATTCCAGCCGGTTTGCGAGAAATGCCGCCGCGCCAAGATGGTGTGCCAGGGGGCGAAGAACGTTTTCTAAAAGTTGCCCGACCAATACGACCCGATCTCCTTGCCGCACCGCCGCAACGATCTTTTCCACGGCCTGTCCGCGCAGTTGCGGTTTCAAAACATAGTGAAAATACTCTTCGCCCAGTAGATCCAAGCGATCTCGGCTCACTCCTCGCAGCAACAAATGCAAAAACCGCGTGGCGAACGTCCGGCTTGCCGCGTAAGCAAACGGCCGAGCCAGCGCCATCGCCGCCATTCCGGCACGCCGCGCCCAGCGCTCGGAAAAGCTTCGAGCGTTCCAAGTGAAGAAGCCGACCGGCCGCATGGCGCCCAGTTCCAGCAGAAAACCCTCCACGCGCCAATAGCTGGTTTTTCGGTCCGTCGTGGAAAGAACCATATGTCCCGATTTGGAAAGAGGGTTTGTCATCGTTTCAACATGACTTGCCCAGACCGGCCCGTTCCGCCCAAGTTTCTTTGAAAACGCGATAGATTGCGACGGTTCTCATTCTTGCAATCAAGGTTCTAGGTCGGAATCGCAGCCCGTGCCATCTGCGCACCCTGAAATTGCCCCGGTTCTCTGACCGGTAGGCTGCTAGGGAAAGGTAAAGGTAGCACCGTCAAGGCCTTCCCGCAAGATTAGGCGAAGATTTGTTACATGCGGGGTCCCGCGGTGAGCAGTTCACCCTTCAAAGTAGCTCGCTTCTCTCAATTATTTTGCGAAAACTCGGTAGGGCGGCGACTAGACACCCCACCCGTATCGTTCGGCGTGTTCGAACGTCCGCTGCATCTCTTCCCTCAGGATTTCCGTAAACACCGACCCGCCGACTATTCGTGACTTTGGTTCGGCAATATCCGGCGTGCGATAGCCTGCAGAGAGCACCCGCGTCAGCGATTGCTCCACCCAATCCGCCTCGAGCGAAAGCCCAAAGGCATCTCGCAGCATCATCGTGGCGCTGAGAATCGACCCGATCGGGTTGGCGCTGTCCGTTCCCACTAGGGAAGGCGCGGAGCCGTGAATTGGTTCGAACAGCGGCGCTGCATCGCCAAAACTCGCCGAGGGAATCAGCCCGATTGACCCGACCAGCGCGGCCGCCGCGTCGCTCAAAATGTCTCCGAACATGTTGCTAGAGAGCATCACGTCAAATTGTGACGGCTTCAGCGTCAATTGCATCGCCGCATTGTCCACGTACATGTGTTCGAGCTTCACGGAAGGATAGACCGCATTCATGGCGGTCACCGTTCGCCGCCAAAGCTGCGAACTCGTCAGCACGTTGGCCTTGTCCACCGAGCAGAGCCGCTGCGTGCGGCTCTCCGCTCTGGTATACGCAAACGCTGCAATCCGCTCGATCTCCGGCGTCGAATACGACTCTGTGTCCCAGGCCCGCTCCACGCCATTTTCTGCAACGCTCCCGCGCTCTCCGAAGTACATTCCTCCGGAAAGTTCGCGCACGATTTCCAGGTCGAGATCGCCCAGCCGTTCCTGCTTCAAAGGCGAAAACCCGCGCAGCGGCTCAATCAGCTTCACCGGCCGCAGGTTGACGTAAAGCCCCATGCCCTTGCGCAATCCAAGCAGCCCGCTCTCCGGCCGCTTCCCGACCGGCAGCGCATCCCACTTCGGCCCGCCCACCGCGCCCAGAAACACGGCGTCGGCTTTCCGGCAGGCATCCAGCGTCTGGTTAGGAAGGGGTGTCCCGATGGCGTCAATGGCTGCGCCACCCAACGGAAGCTCCATAAACTCAAAATCGTGAGCAAACTCGTTAGCCGTTTCCCGCAAAACGGTGGCCGCGGCCCGCGTGACTTCCGGTCCGATGCCGTCTCCTGGGAGCAAAACGATCTTCTTCTTCATGGTAATCCCCGAATTCGTACAATCCTGCGTCGCCTCAGGCTTGTGGAAAACTCTAGCTCAATTCAGGCTTGCCGCTTGGCAAGCTCTGCTTCCGCGAGTGAATCAGGCAACGGAGGACGGTTGCGCTGTCATGGCCGCGGGGCGCCGGCGGATCACTTCGTGTGCGATGCCAATGATGTCGCGCGCGCGTACTTGCTTTGATTGGTCGGCCAGCGTGGTCACCCGCCGGTAAATCTCAGCAAGTTCCGTATCGCTCGCTTCATAACCCAAATCCTTCAGCGTCATGCGCAAGGCATGGCGGCCCGAGTGCTTGCCCACCACCAGCGAGCGGTTGGGCACGCCCACGGTTTGCGGTGAAATGATTTCGTACGTCAGCGGGTTCTTGATGATTCCATCCTGGTGAATGCCCGCTTCGTGCGCAAACGCATTCGCTCCCACCACTGCCTTGTTCGGAGCCACTTGCGCTCCCGTAATTTCCGTGAGCAGCCGGCTGGCAGGGAAGAGCTGATCCAATCGAATGCCGGTTGTCACGCCAAAGTTCTCTTTGCGCACCGCGAGCGCAACCACCACTTCTTCTAGCGAAGCGTTTCCTGCCCGCTCGCCAATGCCGTTGACCGTACACTCAATCTGCCGTACGCCCGCGCGTACCGCCGCCAGCGAATTCGCTACCGCCAAGCCAAGATCGTCGTGGCAGTGCGCGCTCAGCGTGATTCCGTCCGGGTCGCCTAGAAATTCACGCACTTTCGTGAACATCGCGCCGTATTCTTCCGGTATCGCGTACCCCACGGTATCCGGCAGGTTCAATACCGTTGCACCCGCCTCCACCGCCACGCGGCAAACCTCGCATAGGAAATTGATATCCGTCCGCCCCGCGTCTTCTGCCGAAAATTCCACCACCTCCACATGTTGCCGCCCGTAGCGGATCATCGCCGCGATGGCTTCGAGCGCCTGTTCGCGGGTCATATTCAGCTTCACGCGCAGGTGCAAATCGGAAGTGGCCAGAAAAACGTGCAATCTTGGGGCTGCCGCCGGCTCCAGCGCTTCGAGCGCCGCGCGCACATCCTCTTTTTTCGCGCGTGCCAGCGCCGCAATCGGCACGTCGCGGACTTCCTTTGCCACCATTTGCACGGCTTCCAGGTCGCCTCGCGAGGCGATCGGGAAACCCGCTTCGATCACGTCCACGTTCAACGCCGCAAGCTGGCGGGCCATCCGCAGCTTTTCGTTCGTATTCATCGAAAAGCCCGGCGACTGCTCGCCGTCACGTAACGTCGTGTCGAAGATGTGTACCGTGTCCATACCGTCCCCCATCCCCTAATTAAGGCATGTGGCCCTCCTGGTAGTCTAATTTATCTTTTTTCTGCATTTGATAAAATTGCCTTATACTACCAGGGTTCCTAGCACGGTGGGGGCGCGCTCTCGCGCCCCTTGGCAGGCCTCCTCGTCGCTTGCCGGGAGTTTGGCTGACTCGTGGATCTTGCGGAACTCCAAGTTTTTCTGACAGTTGCGAAGGAAGGCAGCTTCTCCCGTGCGGCCGAGCGTCTCTATCGCACGCAGCCGGCCGTCAGCTTGGCCATTCGCAAGCTTGAGGACTCTCTCGGCCAGCCGCTGTTTGTCCGCGGGGCGCGTCCTGTCCGCCTGACCGACGCTGGCGCTGTCCTGCGCGAGTACGCCGAACGCTTAATCAATCTTCGTGACGAGGTTAAGAAAGGCCTCACGGAACTCGAAGGGCTCAACCGCGGCGAGCTTTCTCTCGGCGTGAACGAAAGCTCGATTCACGCGCTTCTGCCTGCCCTGGCCAAATTTCGCGAATTGCACCCCGGCATTCAGGTGCGCGTTCACCGCATGTTCTCCCGCGACATTCCGCACGAAGTCTTGAACTATCGGCTTGACCTGGGCGCCATTTCTTTCGTGCCGCGCGATCCGCAGCTTCAAGCCACGGAAATTTTGAAGGACGAGCTGACGCTGGTGGTGCCTCCCAAACACACCCTTGCAAAAAAGCGGGATGTCGACGTCTCCGAACTTGCCAGCGAAACCTTCATTGCCCACATCGTCGAGTCGCCGTTTCGCCGCCGCGTTATCGAGTTGTTCGCCCGCCACCGCGCTGCGCTCAACATGCCCATCGAAATGCCCACCATCGAGAGCATCAAGCGCTTCGTGCAGATGGGTATGGGCGTGGCCATCGTCCCGCGCATGTGCGTGCAATGGGAAATCGAACACGGCTGGATGAAAGAAGTGAAGATTCGCCAGCTCAATATCCCGCGCCACGTTTATCTGGTCACGCGCCGTGGCGCACGCCTCCCCCACGCTGCTACGGAGCTCGTGCGCATCCTCCGCGGCGAATGAGCTTTTTCAATCGCGCCTCTACTTTTTTCCTGCACAAGATTTCTTGGACCTCAGGTATGCTGCTGCTTTGAATTTGCAGGCGTTCAATTCATCAGGTGCGCGACCACGCATTCGCAAATGACCAGCGGACTCGCCATTCTCGCGATCGGTTTTCTTCTCGGGATGCGCCACGCCACCGATCCCGACCACGTCATCGCGGTTTCGACCATCGTCAGCCGCGAGCGTTCCATCCTGAAAGCTGGATTAATCGGTGTCTTCTGGGGCTGCGGCCACACGCTGACGATTGCCCTCGTCGGCAGCGCCATCATTCTTTTCGGTGTCGTCATCCCGCCTCGCGCCGGCTTGACCATGGAATTTTCTGTGGGCCTAATGCTCATTTTGCTCGGCGTTCTCAATCTCACCGGAATCATGCAATGGCTCAGCGAAAGGTTTTCTCCCGCGCATGCTCCCGTCACCGCAACACATTCCCACATTCACGAGCATGATCACCACTTGCATTTTCACTGGCATTCTCACTCCGGAACCGAGCACCATCACGGCGACAGCCTAAGCGCTCCGCGCTGGTTCACCCGGAGCGGGACGTCTTTGCGCCTCGGCCTCTTTCACGCCTTGCGTCCGCTGCTCGTCGGCATCGTGCATGGCTTGGCGGGCTCCGCCGCCGTCGCACTTCTGGTCTTAAGCACGATTCGCGAACCGAAGTGGGCGCTCCTTTATTTGCTGATTTTCGGGATTGGCACCATCGCCGGCATGATGCTGATCACCGCCGCCCTGGCCCTGCCTTTTTCTTTCGCGGGCCACCGCTTTGGCTGGCTCAATCGCGGCCTCGTCCTGGGTTCAGGCCTCGTCAGTTTGTGTTTCGGAATTTTCGTTTGTTATGACGTCGGCTTCGTCAACGGCCTGTTCACCAACCACCCTCGCTGGATTCCCACCTAGGGTCGTAACGTCGCGGACCCACGAGTCACCAGTCACCGGTTCTTTCTGTGCCGCGAAACTCTATCCCGCCGCTTTTCTCATCCCTCCCAACTCGCTAAGATGGGGCTCGCCATGACACACAAACTGGATCGCCGCACTTTCCTCGTCGCTAGTGGGCTCACTGCCCTTGCATCCACCCGCGTCCTCGGCGCCAACGATACTCTTCGCATCGGAGCGATCGGCACCGGTGGCCGCATGAATGATCTCCTCAATGCCGCCGACAGAGTCGGGGGCTGCCAACTCGCCGCTGCGTGCGACGTCTATGGACCTCGCCGCGATGCCATAAAAGAACGTTTCAAAGGCCTCCCTACCATTCACACGGATTACCGCGAGCTTCTTGACCAGAAGCTCGACGCGGTCATCATCGCCTCGCCCGACCATTGGCACGTCCGCATGGCCGCCGACGCCATCGCCGCCAGCAAAGACGTCTACCTCGAAAAGCCCGTCACCCACACCATCGAGGAAGGCGCCACGCTGACCCGCGCCGTCCGTTTCAGCAAACAAATCCTGCAATGCGGAATGCAGCAGCGCAGCTGGAGCCACTTCCGCGATGCCGTAGATCTCATCCAGGGCGGCAGCCTCGGCCGCGTCCCGCAGGTCCGGACGTATTGGTGGCAGAACTATCTCGCGTGGCGCGAGCACAAAGCCGTCGACGTCCAGGCGCTCGATTGGAAGCAGTGGCTCGGCAACGCTCCCGATCAGCCCTTCAGCGAAGAAAAATTCTACCGCTGGCGCTGGTTCTGGAACTTTGGCGGCGGCGCCATGACCGATCTCTTCACCCATTGGATCGACGTCGCGCACTGGGCCATGAAATCGGATCAGCCGAACAACGCGCTCATGCTCGGCGATAAATCCATCTTCCAGCAATGGGATTGCCCCGACACGGTGCAAGCCGCCTTCCGCTATCCCGGATTCGATGTCGTCTACGAAGGCATGATGGCCTCCTCCATTGACGATGGCGGCCTCGAGTTCCGCGGCACCGACGCCACGCTGAAGATCAACCGCAGCGGCTTCGGCGTTTATCATGAAGGCGTATCCGGCAGGGAAAATCCGGTCATGCGGGCCGATAGTTTTCGCGACGGCACCATCGACCACATGCAAAACTTTTTTGATTGCGTGCGCTCCCGCAAAGAGCCAAACGCTCCGGTCGAAACTGGCGTCTCTGCGGCGCGCGCTGGCCAAATCGCCAACTTGGCCCTCCACCACGGCGGCCAAATCGCCTGGCCCACCAAGCCCACGGCTTGATTAGCCCCTTAGATACTAGTATTCATATCGCCGCGGTCCGTTGATTAAAATTGTCCGAGACTAGTACGCTTGCGCTGTTAGGCAGCGCTCTTCGAACCTGTGCCATGGCATCGCAAATAGCTTTCACGGCAATGCTCTCGGGGAACCAGGCCGTCCTCGCTAGGGCTGTTGTCGGCCTTCCGGGGCTGAGCGTCGACAGACGCTTTGGCGCCTTTCTCACCAAGCCAACGCGCGTGCGCGCCAATTGAATCAGAGTCTTGGTCTTACTCCGCCTCAGGTGCAAGCTATCGTTACAGATGTGCTTCTCGCTGCCCAGTGCCTCCTCCTCGAGTGCGAATCTCTGAAGGAAGTGGCAAGGCCGATGCGCGACCGGAACCGCCAACCTGAACTGGCTGCCCTCCTGGCCCGGCTGGAACTAGGCCTCACCTTTTGCCATCTCGCGTGCACGCGCCGAGATGTCCTCAAAGAGCGGCTTCTCCGGGATGCCCGCAAGGTGCTTTCGAGCGCCTTGATCTTCATGGGCAGCCGCGCGTTCGCGGTTGACGGCGTGGAACAAATCAAAGAGGCGATCGACTGCTTGCAAAGCGCTTTGGACGACGGCACAAAAAAGGAATAGCCGCTTCCCCTCCATTCTACGCATTGCTATTGCCCGCACTCTTGGTCTATGCTGCGCCTCCGGTGAAGGTGACAGCCGCATTTCTCCGTCTGACAGGTTTCCTTGCTTTTGCGGTCCTCGTCTGCCTGGTTGCGCGTGCGCACCAGGCGGATTCCATGAAGCCGGTTGTCGTGCAGCCGGGCGCGCCAGGCAAGCCCACCAAAACACTGCCCCCCTCGACCAAGGGCACGCTGCCGCCGCTCTCGCAAGCCGATGTTGAGTTCATGCAAGAGATGATCATGCATCATGCCCAGGCTGTCGAGATGACCGCGCTGATCGCTTCGCACACCGAGAACAAGGAGTTGCGTACACTGGGGGCGCGCATCAGCCGCTCGCAGTCGGACGAAATCAAGTTTATGCAGCGCTGGCTCGCAGCTCGCGGAGAGCCCATTTCCATGTCAAGTTCTTCCACCGGAATGGCCGCAACGCACGGCATGAACATGTCCAATAGGTCGCACGGGGCAGCGCATCTTATGCCCGGCATGCTCACACCGGAACAAATGGAAGCGCTGCGCAAAGCAAATGCCACCGAGTTCGACCGCTTGTTTCTCACCGGGATGGTACAGCACCACAATGGCGCGCTCACTATGGTCAAGAATTTGTTCGACACCGCGGGCGCGGGGCAGGATGCCGAACTTTTCAACTTTGCGACGGATGTGGACACGGGGCAACGGGCCGAGATCAGGATCATGGAAGGTATGCTGGAGAAAAAGTCGCCAGAAGAAACGAATGAGGAGAAACGATGAACAAAGTGGCCAATACTGCTCTTTGTGATGTTGTTTTTAGTCTCCTGGTAGCCGCGCTGTTTCTGTGCTTCGGCGTGAGCCGCGCCCATGCCCGGGCGCAAGCACAAACGCCCGCCACGCCTTCAGCGCAGCAATCCGCCGATAAAGACAAGGCGACGAAGGTGGATGCCGACAAACAGAAGGACGATGACAAGGAGGATGCGAATCCCTTTGCTCCCGAGCCGGCTCCGGCCCTGCCCCCAGGCATGACCGGCTCAGATCCAAACGATCCCCGCGCGACGCTCGCGCCCGGACTGTCCGACGCCGGCGAAGCCGCGATGGGCCTCAAGCATCTGCGGCTGCTCAAGAAGCCCGATGCCTTTCAACTCGGCGCCTCCGGTCCCGATGATCCGAAAGTGGAGAAAGCCATCAGTCAGCTCGGCATTGGCAACATCGCCTCAAAGATTCCAAAAGAGATGCATTTGGCCATCGCGCAGTTGGGTTTCGCGAACTCCGACCTTGCCTTCCAGGGCAGCCATCTCTTCCAGGGAAATTTTTATGGCATGAATATTTTTGACATCTCTGACCCTGCGAACGCCAAGCTGCTGGCCTCGATGGTCTGCCCCGGTGGGCAGGGCGACGTCTCGGTCTACAAAAATCTGATGTTCATGTCCGTCGAGATGCCGAATGGCCGGCTCGATTGCGGCGTTCAAGGATTCCCGCCCGAGGCTCCGCCACCCGCAGACCAGGAGGCAGACAAGGACAAGCCAAAAGAAAAAAAGGAACACATTCCGGCGGCGCAAAAAGAGCGTTTCCGAGGCGTGCGTATCTTTGACGTTTCCGACATCCGCAACCCCAAGCAAGTCGCCGCCGTGCAGACCTGCCGCGGTTCGCATACACACACTCTCGTTTTAGATCCGAACGATAAAGACAACGTTTACATCTACGTCTCCGGCACCTCCTTCGTTCGCCAGCCGGAAGAACTTCCCGGCTGCTCCGGCGAAAAACCGGATAAGGATCCAAATACCGCGCTGTTCCGTATTGACGTAATCAAGGTTCCGCTGGCTGCGCCGCAAGATGCGAAGATTGTGTCCAATCCTCGCATCTTCATCGATCCGCGTACCGGGGCAATGAACGGCCTGAATAATGGCGGCACGCACGGCAAAAAAGGCGCGGAGAAGCCGCGTGACACCGACCAGTGCCATGACATCACCGTGTACTCGGCGATTGGCCTGGCAGCGGGCGCCTGCTCCGGAAACGGCATCATCCTCGACGTCAAAGATCCCGTGCATCCGAAGCGCTTGGATGCCGTCAACGATCCGAACTATTCCTACTGGCACTCTGCTTCGTTCTCAAACGACGGCAGCAAAGTCGTCTTCACCGACGAGTGGGGCGGCGGCTTGGGAGCGCGCTGCCGCGCGAACGATCCCAACAAGTGGGGCGCCGACGCCATCTTCCGGCTGAAGGACGACAAGCTGAGCTTCGCAAGCTACTACAAAATGCCCGCCGCGCAGGGCGACACAGAAAACTGCGTGGCTCATAACGGCTCGCTGGTCCCCGTTCCCGGCCGCGATATCGAAGTGCAAGCCTGGTATCAGGGCGGGGTCTCCGTCATGGATTTCACCGATCCGGAGCATCCCTTCGAAATTGCCTACTTCGACCGCGGGCCCATCGACCCGAAGATGCTCGTGCTCGGCGGCGATTGGTCGGCCTATTGGTACAACGGCTACATCTACGCTTCGGAGATTGCCCGCGGCCTGGACGTCTTCGAGTTCACGCCGACCAAATTCCTCACGCAAAACGAAATCGACGCGGCAAAAACGGTTCACGTGTCTGAGGAGAATGTCCAGAATCAGCAAAAAATCGTGTGGCCCGCAAACTTGGTGGTGGCCAAAGCATACCTCGATCAATTGGAGCGCTCGCAGGCCTTGCCGGCGGAACAAATCGCCTCCCTGCGCAACGCCATCCAAAGCGCCGAGGGTGCGCACCTGAACAAAAGCAAGGTCGCGAAGTTAGAGACCCTGGCGCCCGCGCTTGCAAAGAGCGCCTCCACCGCGACCAGCCTGGCAGACTCATCGCGCCTCCGCGCCCTGGCCGCAATTCTAAAGCATCCCTCAATGTAAGAACGCAGGTACATCTGCTCGCTCGACAAAAAAGCCCCAGCTAATGGAGGGTCCCACGCCGGTAACAGTCACATCCTGCTGGCGCATCCCATAGACTCCGAATTTGGATTCTTCGACAGTCTGAAGTTCGACGAGAAGGAGACGTTCCGCCACTTTGACTTTGGCCATACCCCGGAAGAGGAACAAGCTGCGAACCAAAAGGGGGTTTGAACTGCTGGCCAACTCCCCCTATCGGGAGCAGTTGGGCACCGCGCGCCGTTTCCTCGAGGCGCTCAAGACCCGCTCGAAGGAGATCCCCGAACTGATAAGTCCGCACTTGGGAGACAGAGTTCCTAGAGACTGGACCGTTGCCTCGAGCGCGTTGTCCGCAGAGTCCGCTGAGAAGCCGAGGGCCAACGCCATCGCGGCGCTACCGCCCGGAGGGCGCATCAAGGTCGACCCGTGGAATGACCACTTGCGCATGCTCAAGTACAAGCCAGTGGGCTACATGGCGGAAAGCGAGAAGATGCCCTTGCAAATCACCCCTTCCTCTTCTATTTGACTCGGGACAACTCACCGGTAGAGGGCCAAAGTGCCGCAACGGCGAAATTCTCGGGCGACAGAAAACCTTAGTCCTCTCCCCCGCAGGTTTCTCTTCCCTCCACTCCGGCTGCTTTACTTCGCTAGGGAGACGCGATACACGGCGTTTGCGCCGTCGTCCGAGACCAGCAGCGCTCCATCCGGCGCGACCGCCACGCCCACGGGCCGTCCCCATACGTCTGGTCCGCCGGGATTGGGTACAAACCCCGTGAGGAACGGCACCGGATCCGCCGACGGTTCGCCGTTCTTGAACGCCACAAACGCTACTTGGTATCCCGAGCGCGTCGCACGATTCCACGAGCCATGCTCGGCAATGAACGCGCCACCCCAATAGCTCTCCGGAAATTGCTTTCCGGTATAAAACGCGAATTGCAGCGGCGCCACGTGCGCGCCCAGTAGCACGTCAGGAATCATCGCGCGCTTCACCAATTCGGGATGCTCCTGCTTCACCCGCGGATCGATATTGTCGCCGATGTAGCTGTACGGCCAGCCGTAAAATCCGCCGTCCTTCAACGAAGTGAAATAATCCGGCGGCAAGTCGTCGCCCAGTTCGTCCCGCTCGTTGACGCTGGTCCAGAGCTTTCCCGTCACCGGCTCAAACGCCAGCCCTACGGGATTCCGCAGCCCCGTCGCATACTGCCGCGCATTCTTTCCGTCAGGATCGCAAAGGGTCACCGCCGCGCGAATCCCTGGCTCGCCCGTGCCGATGTTCGAGGCTGAACCAACCGCGATGAACAAGTGCTTCCCATCCGGCGCGACAACCACGGTGCGCGTATCGTGTCCACCCGGCGGCAACCTCATCGAATGCTCTTTTTCTCCCAGCCGCTTCGAAGTTTTCGGATCGTACTTGAAGCGCACCAGTTCGTTCATGTTGCCGACGTACACGTAGTCGTCATAAAACGCGATACCGAACGGCCGGTTCATCCCGTCGACAAATACTTCGCGCTCCGGCGCAACGCTCGTGTTTTTTCCGCTGTGCAGCACGATGATTTGGCCGGACCCGGTCGTATCGGCGAGAAAAATATCTCCGTTCGGTGCGACCGTCAGAAAACGGGGCCTCTTGAAGCCTCCCGCATATAGGTTCACTTTGAATCTCGCGGGCACCGTGGGAAGAAATCCCGCCGGCGGCTTCTCTCGGTCCGGTCCATTGCCCGCGGAATTTGTCGCAAACGGCGCAGGCAGTTTTGGTTTTTGCCCGTGCGTCACTTGTGCTGGCAAATCCGCCGTCGTCAATAAGCTAGCCGCAAACCAGAAAATGATCTTCGATCGCATTCGCAAAACCTCTCACAGTTCCAAGTTGAACTTGCTCTTATGGGATCGCCCCATTTGTCCGCTGGTTCGATTAGACGCCCGGTCTCGAAATCTGTTGCCTAGCCTACGGACGTTCGGTGACGGCTTTCCCGCCAGTGCCGGGAAGCTTCCTTTTCTTGCCTCCTGCTGCTTCTCCAGCGAGCAGCGCGTCGACGCCGTCGTAAGCATAAATCGTGGGTGCATGATTCTGCATCAGCCCGCCGGTGTCCGCGGTCGGACCGTAGTTGCTGTGCAAATCGCGTCCCAGCATGCGAAGCATGGCCATCTGCTGGCCGCGATGATGCGCCGTGTGCGCGACTCGCCTGACCATCACCCAGGCGCGCGAGCGCTGCACGTCAAAGAATTTTGTTTCCGATTCCCACCAGGATTCGTCTTTCGTTCCGAGCGCCGCCAGCCGCTTTCCGCTGTCTTCCGCGTAGCGCTCAAGGAATTCCAGCCGCGTCTCGATTTTTGGAAGCGGCAGCGTGCCCACGTCGATTCCCAGCATGTTCATGAACCACAAATTCTCGCTCACGCACTGATGCACCATCTGCTCGCGCACGCTGCGCCCGCGCGGATCTTTTGCATTGGGCCGCACCGGCAAGTCTTCGTCGCGAAATTCGCTCCACACGCTGAGCACCTTGATGCGCTCGGTCTCGTACGTTTCGACCAGGAAGTCGTACCGCATGTTCTCTCCTTCCCGCTCCCCGCTTCGTCCTTGCGCCCAATTCAGCAATCGCCCCACCGCGCATTCTCTCCTTCGCTTCCGCACTCGTCAATCTATACGGGCTCCGAAGCTTGATCAGACATTCCGTCAATGTCAATCCCATCCTTTGTTCACATGGGCATTCGTGTGTTGTTGATTTTTCCCCGTTGACACGACCTGTGCACAGGAGTATGACCTCCTTTGCGCATGGCTCTACCGAGCCCCAGCTCCCTGCCGTTTCTATGCGCGCGTTTCAAAAAATCTTCTAGGAGGAAATTATGAGTCCCATCCGTGCAATTCCTGAAGGGTATCATTCCGTTACGCCGTATCTGACTTGCAAGAGCTCAGCGAAGGCGATTGATTTTTACAAATCTGTTTTTGGGGCCACCGAGATCATGCGGATGGCTGGCCCCGACGGCAAAATTGGCCACGCGGAAATTAAGATCGGCGATTCTCACGTCTTTCTTTCCGACGAGTTTCCCGGCATGAACAGCGCGCCGACGCCGGGAGTCAAGAACGCCTGCGGCATCTTCCTTTATTTGGAAAATGTGGATGCCGCTTTCAATCGTGCGGTATCAGCGGGCGCAAAGGTAGATATGCCGCTCGAGAATCAGTTCTGGGGCGACCGCTACGGCAAAATCACCGATCCTTTCGGCCATCAGTGGGGACTCGCGCAGCACGTGGAGGATGTCGCGCCGGCCGAAATGGAGAAGCGCTCGAAAGAGTATGCAGCGAAAATGGCCAAGGCCGCGGCTGCGGGCAAGAGTTGATTCTTCGTAGCGAACTTTCCAAATTCTGGCCACGCTCTTCCAAAAGTGGGAGAGCGTGGCCTCTTTTTCTCAGGTGTTTTGCTGCACCGTTGCACGAATTCTCGTGTTTCCTGCGCCAGTCTCCTTCCAAATGTTGAATCCTCGCGACTTCGACTGCTTTTGGGAATATTTTTTGCAGAAAAGGGTTTTAGCAGGTGCTGTCCAACGGTGTGTGCTCAACGGTGGTCGGTGAGGTATCTAGAGCCACCTCGGCTTGCAAATGTCCGCAAAGGAGCCTGTCATGTGCAGGAGAAAGTCCTTCCAACTCTTTGTTGAAGTGGCTGTCCTGGCTTTAATGGGGGGAGCGGCGGCTGCTTCCGCGGGCGATTCCAGCCCCATTCTCAAGCAGCTCAACGACATCAACGTAATTAGCTCGACGGTCCCCTCGAACGGGGACATCAATCCTTACGGCATCGTGGAAGTCCAACGCAGCGTGGGTAATCTTCAGGCCGGTCACATCCTGATCAGCAATTTCAACAACATGGCCAACCAGCAAGGTACGGGTACGACGATTGTGGACATTGCGCCCGACGGTACGCTCTCGCAGTTCGCGCAAATTGCTGCCACGAAGCTGCCCGGGCCGTGCCCCGGCGGAGTCGGCCTGACCACGGCGCTCACCGTGCTGCGCAGCGGGTGGGTGATTGTCGGCAGCTTGCCTACCTCCGACGGCACTTCGGCGACGGCGCAAGCGGGGTGCCTGCTCGTTTTGGACAATTCGGGAAAGGTGGTGGAAACCTTCGCGGGCGCCTCGATCAACGGTCCGTGGGATATGACTTCCCTGGAAGACGAGGGAGGAGCGCATCTTTTCCTGACAAACGTTTTGAACGGAACGGTTGGGCCAATGGCGCCGTCGTCAATCAAGGAACAATTTTGCGAATCGATCTTGCTGTGTCTGAAACACGGATGCCGCAAATCCAATCGATCACCGAGATTGGCTCCGGGTTTTCCGAGCGCACGGACCCTGCGGCATTAGTGATTGGCCCTACTGGAGTCGGTTTAAGCCCGGGCTGTGAGGAGGAAGGGGATGGCTGTGTGCTTTACATAGCGGACAGCCTCAACAACCGCATTGGCGCCATTTTCAATCCACTGCGGCGCAGGCATTCGGCGGGCACGGGCCTGACGGTTTCCAGCGGCGGTAGTTTGAATGATCCGCTCGGCCTTACCGTTGCGCCCAACGGGCATATTCTCGTGGTGAACGGGGACGACGGGTTCATTACGGAAATCACTCCAGGAGGCAAGTAGATAGCAACCGTTCTGCTGGACAACACGGGAGGACCGCCTCCGGGAAATGGAACATTATTTGGCGTGACGTTCGCCCCCGAGCGCGGCGTGCTCTTCGTGGATGATGGCAGCAATACGCTAAACTCTCTCAATTAGCGGGATGCTACTCTTTCTTCCGGGCGCTCCGCAGTCCGATTCATCCGCTTGCGGAGTGCCCTGCTCATTTGCTTGGTCCTCTGCCATCCCCGACGCCGTAAAAATCCTCTATAATCCGCAGCCACAAAACCGACCTTCGGGCCGCTGTGGCCGCGGTACAGCAGCGAGTGGTGTCGTTCTATTCCATGGACCGCGCGAGGTGACTTAAGTAAGGGTCCTGATCTTTTTCTGAACCTCGGAACCGGTCGAAACGTATTGTCGGGATGGAGGGTGACATGTCTCTGTGGACGCGCGGGCAAGATATGTGGCTGCGGATCAAGGTTTGGTGGGTGAAGAATTGGGCTTTGATTCGTCCAGGGCCGGAGGTGCGGCGCGGGGCGGTGTGGGGCGCGCTTGCGGCGGCTGCAGCAACCGTGGTGATTGGCGGGCTGTATCTGCGAACTGGATTCGGCTACGCTTTCGATTTTGCGTTTGCGATTCTGTTTGCGGCGCTGTGCATTCCTTTGGTCGTGCTTGCCGTGATGCTTTTGCTGACGATTTTGCGGAAGCTGCCGCGGCTCGCCACGGGAATGATTGTTGGCTCGTGCGCGGTAGTGATGATGTTGTGGGGGCCTCCTATCCTGGGAATTCCTATAGCCATTGTGGTGGGAGTGGTGGAAGGAGTGTTGGGCGCGACGATTGCAACGTTCGTTGCTGGGGGATTTGCGCAAGCGGCATTAAGCAAGAAAATTCTCGTTTCCCGGCTATTCCTCGGCGGAATAGCCGGCAATGTGTATTTCCTGTGGCTCTTAGCGCATGCAGGCTCGATGGACAAGATCATAGCGTGGAAGCCGCCGGCGGAATCGATGCCAGCGAAGCTGGCGGCGGAGAATCCGAGTGCCAATGGACCGTATCACGTGCAAAAACTCCTTTATGGAGTGGGCAACGACATTCGCAGGGCCGAATACGGCGCAAGTGTGGCGATCAAAACGCACACGGTGGACGCGTCTGATTTTTTCAAGGATTTCAAAGGATGGAGGCGCTGGGCACGGAAGAAATATTGGGGGTTTGACGTCGACAAACTGCCGCTGAACGCGCGGGTGTGGTATCCCGAGGGACCAGGGCCTTTTCCTCTGGTGCTGATCGTGCACGGGAATCACAACTTGGCGGATTTCTCTGATTCAGGGTACGCGTACTTGGGGGAGTTACTGGCGAGCCGCGGATTCATTCTTGCTTCGATCGACGAAAACTTCATCAATGGCGGCTTATTTCATGACCCGCCTTTGAAGCCCGGCAGCGCGATACGAGGCTGGTTGCTGTTGGAGCATTTGAAATTGTGGAAGGAATGGAATCAGGCCGCGGGCAATCCTTTTCGGGGAAAGGTGGACCTGTCGCGCATCGCGCTGATGGGTCATTCGCGCGGAGGAGAAGCAGCGGCGACGGCGGCGGCGTTCAATGGCATCAAATATTACCCGGATGACGCGAACATCAAATTCGATTACGGGTTCGCAATCAAAGCAGTGGTGGCGATTGCGCCAGCGGATGGCCAATACAGACCTGCCGAACAGGACCGGTGGATTTCGGATGTGAGCTACCTGACATTGCAAGGCGCGCACGACGCGGATGTTTCGTCGTTCCTGGGCAGGCCGGCAGTGGGACCACGTGAAGTTCACCCGGCCCGGACCGTGGTTTAAGGCGGAGATTTACGCTTATCGCGCGAATCACGGTATGGGGGAGGACGGACGCGGGAGAGCCGCTGAGCTGGCTTTTGAATTTGAAACCGTTGATGCCGGGTGAAGAGCAGCGTCGCATTTCGAAGACGTATATTTCGGCGTTTTTGGAAGCAACCCTGCACGATCGGCGCGAATATCTTCCGCTTTTTGAGGATTGGCGAGTTGGGCGCGAGTGGTTGCCGGACACCCTGTACGTGAACCGGTATCAGGATGCGTCGTTCGTGCCGCTGGCTTCGTTCAGCGAAGACGCGGATCTCACCACGACGACCGCGGCCGGCGGAAGCATCGCGGGAGAGAACTTGTCGGTGTGGCGCGAAGGGCGCATTCCGTGGCGGGAGGGTGATCGCGATTACAACGGCGTATTTCTCGGATGGAAGCGCGCGAAAGGAGCGCCGGCAGCAAGGTATACGCTAACTCTGCCCGCAGGGGCCGCCGCGAAGTGGCAATTGGGCGAAGAGTCGACGATCGAGCTTTCGGTTGCGACGATGGATGAAGACGCCTCTCTTCCAGGGAAGCAGACGGAAGCAGAAAAGAAAAAAGAGAAGGAAGAGAAAAAGAAAGAAGAAGCGAAGTCCGAGAAGAAACAGCGGGAGTCGCCGGATTTTACGATAGAACTGCTGACGACGGACGGAGCATCGACGAGCGCGCCGGTCAGCAGATTCATTGCGATTCCGCCGCCGTTTAAGGAAAGATTTACAAAACTCGACATCGACGAGAAAGGGTACGAAAAAGATTGGGAACCGGTGTTTCAGACCGTGCGCGTGCCGCTGGCGGATTTTCGGGCGGCGGACCGCAAGAGGGAATTTGAACCGGGGAAGCTCAGCGCCGTGCGGCTGAAATTCGACCGCACGGAGATGAGCGTGATTTGCATCAGTGGAATCGGGTTTGGAAAACGCTGAGGATCCGACCGCAAATGGTAATAGGCGGATGAGAGCAAACTTTCTCCCCAAAAGGCAGACGCCAGACCAGCAGCGGCTTTCGCGCGTCTGTTCGAGTCGTGCCGTAACCTGTTGAAAAGACAAGATCTTAGCCTATCGTCGGGCAGGCGTCTGTTTTGGGCGCTTCGAGTTCGAGGCTGCATCCCTGGCCTCCTTGCCCTTTCGGCCAGCGTAATTGTTTGCGCAAGGAACTTCTCTAGAGTCCTTCCGCCTAATTTTCTCTCTGTTAGCCTGTAGATAAGAAACGACATACCTCGCCTCGGGGAATGTCAAAGGTTTTCCACAGCGCGGCATGTCGCCAACCTTTAACCCGGCCCAGCCACCTGCTCGTAAAAAAGGAGGCTCGCCGTAAAGTCTCGCCCGTTGTGGCGAAAGGGGATTAACGTGAGAATCTCACCAGCTCTACTCACCATTACAGGGATTTTTGGCGCTTGCCTGGCGCTAGGCACGGCGTACCAAGCGCCCGCCCGTGCTCAGACGACGTCAAATTATCCAGCGGCCGCGCCCGCCAAGAATGTTTCCCGCACCACCATGGCGATGAATTATCGCCGTTCCGGTGGCGCCGCCAAGATCGATTTTCAAGGCACAGAGTTAATGTCCGGAGCCAGCGGTGAAGCCAAAGTGCAGAACAAAGGCAACCGCGTCGAGATTGAAGCGAAATTCCTGAGAGTGGACGAAGCCACGAAATTTGGCCTCGAATATCTCACCTATGTGTTATGGGCCGTCTCTCCGGAAGGCCGCGCCGTCAATCTGGGTGAAGTGGTGCTCAAGAATGGCGCTGGCGAAGTGAAAGCTATCACCGACATGCAGACCTTCGGCATGATCGTCACCGCGGAGCCGTATTTTGCCGTGACGCAGCCCGGCAACACTGTCGTTCTTGAAAATATCGTCAACACGTCCGTCAGCAAGGTTGAGAATATTTCCGCCAGCTACGAGCTTCTCGGTCGCGGCATCTATTCCTCCTTGAACACCAAAATTGAGAACGCGATCTTCGGCATTGACCGCAAGACGCCGCTTGAGTTATTCGAAGCGCGCAACGCGGTGCGCATCGCGCACATCGCTTTGGCCGATAAATACGCCGCTTCCACCGTCGCAAAGGCCGAACAACAGCTCCGCACCGCGGAAGAAACCTATGCCCGCAAGAGCGATAAAAAAGCCGTTGAAGCCGCCGCTCGTGAAGTTGTGATCACCGCCGAAGAAGCGCGCGTCATGGCTGTGAAGCAAAAGGCCGAGGAAGACGCGCAGGCCAAGATTGCCGCGGACAAAAAAGCTGCGGAAGAACGCGAAGCGAAAGCGCGCGCCGATGCCGCCGCCGAAGCGCAGGGCCGCCTTGAAGCTGAACAAGCTCGCAAGCAGGCGGAAGCTGCACAAGCGGAAGCTTTGCGCATGAAGCAGGAAGCGGAGGAGGCCGCTGCCGAAGCCGCGCGCCAGAAGCAGGAAGCGGACCAGGCTCGCGCTGCCGCCTTAGTGCAGCAGCAAGCCGCCGAAGCCGAAGCGCAACAAGCTGCGAAAGAAAAGGCTGACGCCCAAGCCGCGGCCGAACAAGCCGCTCGCGACAAAGCTGCCGCCCAGGCGGACGCCGAGAAAGCGCGCCAGGCTGCTGCCCAAGCCGAAGCGGAAAAGGCACAGCTTCGCGCGCAGCTTCTCGCACAATTGAACTCCATTTTGCAAACACGCGACACGGCTCGCGGCCTCATCGTGAACATGTCCGACGTACTCTTTGACACTGGCAGCTACACGCTCAAGCCCGGCGCTCGCGAAAAGCTGGCAAAAATCTCCGGCGTCATGCTTGCCCACCCGGGTTTGACCATGCAGATTGAGGGTCACACCGATAGCGTCGGCAGCGATGAATTCAACCAGACGCTTTCCGAGCGTCGCGCCGGCTCCGTGCGCGATTTTCTTGCTGACCAGGGCGTTCCCGCTTCCTCGATTACGGCCCGCGGTTTTGGCAAGACGCAGCCGGCCGCCGCGAACGACACAGCGGAGGGCCGCCAGCGCAATCGCCGCGTCGAACTCGTCGTCAACGGCGACGCCATCGGCGGCACCGCCAACGCCTCGGCAGCCAATGCGCCCAGTTCGCAGCAGTAAGCGCAAGGTCTGAGGGCCGGCTCTTCTGGAAGGAAGAGCCGCCCTCGGAGTTCCTGGTTCACCATTTGCCTTGGTGATTGCAACCCGTAGATTTGTATTCGCCATTCGCATGACGCCCGCAGGTCCCGCGCTCTCTCGGCCGGATGTGAGGGGACACCGAGTTGCAAAAGCAGCTGAATCGTGGCCTGCCAGAACACGGATGTGCGATTCCTGAAGTCGACCACCTCTGCATGCCAGTTATTGAGTGGCGGTCTCGCCCCGCATAACGCACAAACTCTTCGCGACCTAAAGGTGCCGGTTTGCCGATTGGATGGCGACGTTCGCTATTTCCACAGGACGAAGATGGAACCCATAAGGAGATAACAGACAAGCTGGTAGCCGGTATTGATAGCGAACAGTTTCATGCTTTGCCTCGCGAAAAGCGCGCCAGTGAATTGCACCGTGGCAACGAAGCCGAGCCAGATGTGGAAGCTGGCCATCAGGCCGAAATGCAGAGACTCCGCGCGCATTCCGTGAAGAATGAGTGCGAGCGTGAAGGCGGCAATCAGAGCAGCAACGAAGGAACCAAGGTAAGCCGGGCGGGCGCTTTTGCGCATTTCGTCCATTTTGGCTTTGTCGTTCAGGTCGTAGCCCATTTCGCGAGCCCAGGCTTTGGCGAAGAGCAGAGGCGAATACCAAAGCAAGCCGAGAATCATGGAAGCGAGTGCGGCTACCAGAATGGCAAGCCAATTCAAGCTGTGCATGTGCATGAGGGATCTCCTTCCTGAAAGTTTTGTAGAGGAAAGTGGCGGTATGGTATGACGCGCCGGGATCTGATGCAAAGGAAAAGAGAAATTGGAGCACCCACAAGGGGCGAAGCAAGGCAGAAGAAGGGGAGTCACTTTTGCGCGGCAAACGAAAATTATTCCCTTGGGCGCACCTGAAGATGCTTTAAAAAAGATAGAATTCGGGAGAGTTCAGCACCTGAGAAATGCGTTTTCGCCTCCATTTGGCGCGCACGGCAATCGCTCTCCAGCGTTGAGTGCGTGCGAAAGTCATGCAGACGGGGATGGAGGCAAATCACGGCGGTCCGAGGCGCAATCCGGACAAGGAGGAGTGGTTCATGAAAGTAAGAATGGTCGCTCTTTTGGCGGTTGCATCTTTTGTTCTAGCGTTTGCTTTCCATCACGCCTGCCTCACCATACAAGACGAATGTTCCAGCAACTCCTGCGGCGAACGCCTTGCCGGCGACGCCGCCCGCGGCCACTCCGGCGGAGCCGCATCCGCAAATTCGCGAAGCGCTCGGCGCCTTGCGCCGCGCGAAGGAGCACATGGAGCATGCCGCGCATGATTTCGGAGGGCATCGTGTGGAAGCGCTGAAAGCGACCGATGAAGCGATCCGACAACTGGAAATCTGCCTGAAGTTTGACAAAGATTGAGGGTAAGTTCGCCGAGGGACGCCCATGGAGCGCTCCAGGCTGAAAAACTTTAGAACAAAAAGCCCGGGCTGATGGAGAAATTGGCCCGGGCTCTTTCTTTTGCGGTGAGACTCGCACTTACCGGGTGCGGCGGAATTCGATGAAGTCGCGGCCCACATAGAGGCGGAAGCTCCCGGCGGCGGAAGAGAAGGTGACTTGCAGGGGGACGGGACGCTTCATTTCGGCGTCACGCTGGCCCGGGGCTTCGATGAGGTTATTGGCGGCAAGATCCATCAGCATGAATTTTCCTCCCACAAAACCGAAACCGTAAGCGCCGGGCTTCAAAGTTTGCCCGCCAATTTCCAGATTCACTTCGCTCAACAAGTACCCTTGGTATTTCTCTTTAATGGCCGTCGAATAGCCGGAGCTGTCCACGAGGCCTGCCAGAACGTAAAGATCGTCGGCGAAATGCACATCGCCGGTGTTGCGAAGCTGGGCGGAAGCGACTTGGCCTCGAAAGAAAACGTGTTCCGGGAAAAGTTTGGGAGTGATGTTAGCGGCTTTAAGCAGAGTGTCCTGTCCGGTGGGCGGACCGCCAGCTTCGACGGTGGGCATGTGCTGAAAAGCGATAGGCAAAAGGATGAGAGGCAAGAATAAAAAAAGCTTTGCGGAGAATTTCATTGCGGCTCCTTTTCAAGGTGAGGGCATGGTACAGGATCGAAACATCGCAGCAAAGGCAGAACTGCCAACAGGGCACGTAGAGGAGCTGACGGAGGAGCCGCGAGCAGATAGAGAGAGGTGTGATGTGATATGTTACGCGCGCTTGCGCGAGTGGTTAGGAGGAGGGTGACGATGGTGGATCGGCGAAATTTCATGAAGACCTGCTCGGGGTTGGGCTTGGCAGGAACTTTGTTCCCCGGAGTGTTGTGGGCGCAAGCGCAAGCTCAGGGTGTGACGAAAATTACGAAAGAGATGATCGACAATGCCGCGGCCATCGCGGACGTGCCCATCGCGGATGAGTACAAGGAAATGATGTTGGCGGACCTGAACGATCACGCCAAGGGCTACGAAGAGATTTACAAGCTGCACATCCCCAACTCCGTGGATCCGGCACTAGTGTTTGATCCCCTCCTGCCGGGAATCAAATTTGAGACTGAACGAAGGCCAATACGAATATCCGAGGCGCGGAATGGAGCGGCCGAAGCGCCTGAAAATCTGGAAGATCTGGCGTTTGCGAGCGTGAGAGAACTGGCGGAACTTGTTCGAAGGGAAAAGGTTTCTTCGGCAGCTCTGACGCAAATGTATTTGCAGCGGCTAAAGAAATACGACCCAACGCTGAAGTTTGTGGTGACACTAACAGAAGAGCGCGCGCTGGCGCAGGCGAAAAAAGCTGACGCGGAAATTGCCGCGGGAAAATATCGCGGGCCGTTGCACGGCTTGCCGTGGGGTGCAAAGGATTTGCTGGCGACGAAAGGCTATCGCACAACGTGGGGAGCAGGCGGATTCGAAAATCAGATGATTGACGAAGACGCGACGGTGGTGAAACGTCTGGACCATGCGGGCGCGGTGTTGGTGGCGAAATTGACCCTCGGCGCGCTGGCGCAAGGGGACGTATGGTTTGGGGGAGTGACGCGGAATCCGTGGAACACGAAACAAGGCTCGAGCGGGTCGTCGGCGGGGCCGGCTTCCGCGACGGCCGCGGGGTGCGTGGCGTTCAGCATCGGCTCGGAGACGCTGGGATCGATTTCCTCGCCTTCGACGCGATGCGGATGCACCGGATTGCGGCCGACGTTTGGGCTCGTACCACGAACCGGGGCGATGACCCTTTCCTGGAGCATGGACAAGCTGGGACCGATTTGCCGGACGGTGGAAGATTGCGGGCTGGTGCTGGACGCGATTCACGGACGAGACGGCAAAGACCGGAGCGTACAACCTGCGGCATTTAACTGGGATGCGAATCTGGACTGGAAGAAACTGCGCGTCGGCTATCTGAAAGCAGATTTCGAGCACAAGTCCGAACCGCCGGGAGAAGAAAAAGAGGAACCTCCGAAGATCCCCGAGGAGCAGAAGAAGCGCGAAGAACAAAAGAAGCGGCAGGAATTCGCCCGGGCAAGAGCGGAATACGACCGAAAATACAATGACGCGGCGCTCGCAAAATTGCGCGAGATGGGCGTGAACCTGCTTCCCGTCGAGTTGCCGAAATTTCCGTACAGTGCAATCACCGTAATGCTGACGGCGGAAGCGGCGGCCGCGTTTGATGAATTGACGCGCACGGGGAGAGACAGGCTGCTGACCTCGCAAAAAGATTATGACTGGCCGAATACATTTCGTGCGGCACGGTTCATTCCCGCAGTGGAGTACGTCCAGGCGGCGCGCGCACGAAAGCTGGTGATGGAGGCGATGACCAAGGTGTTTGAGGACTTGGATGTGATCGTGGCGCCGACGAGTTTGACCTTCCTCGGGAAATTGTATGGGGAAGCGGAATTACTTGCGTTTGCGCGGGCGTACCAAGAGGCGACGGGATTTCACCTGCAGCACCCGCAGCTCGCGGTCTAACCCGGGCGACTTGCAACTTCAGCCGAAACTTCAATCCAACTACATGCCTTTTTGCATGGGGTAGCCCTTGTCCGCCCAGTCGACGGCGAAGCTCGTTTCGATCACCAGCACACGAAGCTTCTTGAAGCCCATCCGGTTCAGCGCGGTGTACGCCGGGCGAATATTAGGACACTTGTCAAACGGGCAGCAGCCGCAATAAATCACAAGAGCCGTGGAGCGAGGAAGGGTGGCCGACCAGGCTTTCAATTCCGCGAGTCCCTGTTCGGTGGAAGCGGTGCCGTGAAAAGAAGCATCCGGCACATGCCCGCCAACATACAGCGAACGAAAGCCAACAAAAACGACAGTGGGAAGCGACGAATGCTTGTCCGTAAGCATTTTGGCAAGCTCGGCAGGCTGCATGGTTTGCGAGCTGGCCCAAGGGTCGGGGGATTTCTTTTCATCTCCGATGGCCATCCCAACCGGGATCCAGCTGAATACCAACGCGACTAAAAAAATCAGCGATGCGACAACCATGAAGCTGGAAGAGGGACGAAGTTGTCGAGCGAAAGACACCGAAGGCCTCCTGATTTCTCTTCGATTGTAGGCTGAAGAGGTGCTTGAGGCCACTTAGATGGAAACTTGCAACGGCGAGGAGCAACGTAGCTCGGCGGCCGCAATTCCGGGAGGATGGCCTTTCCTGGCGAAGAAGAGCTATTTTTTCTGCTCCGCGCGCGTGCGCTGGAGCTTGAAAGCGGTAGTGCGCAGAGTTTCGGGGACGTTCTTGTTAGTCGTGAGACGCTTGAGGTCCTGTGCGTTCAGCAGAGGCAACATGTGTAAAGTCACGTCCAGGGGAGTTTTAGGATTGTTGATCAAGTTGCGTACAACGACGTAGTTTTTGCGAAACGTGCGATTGCCGGCGATGAGGCGAAGAATTTCATCGGTGAGGCTGGACATGGCGGCGAAAGCTTCGACTTCCTGGTCGGTAAGCCGCGGCGATTGAAGGACGGAGCGCTGGACAACTTTATTGGGATCGCGGATCAAGGTGCGGCGCGCGTCAGCCCCGCCCTTAATGGCATATTGCACGCGCTGGGCGACGGTCATTTTGGCGATGCGCTGGATCAAGGTTTGCCGGCGCTCGGCGTCGGGTTCCACCGCGGCTGCAGCGTCCGCCAGCGCGGCTTCGTCGACAGGATGACCCGGCCCGTGAAGTTCGCGAAGGTGATTTTTCTGTTCGGGGGTTAGTGAAGAGGACTGTTCGAGAGCCGCAGCGAGCGCGGGGGAGGCGCTGACGCGGTCGAGCTCCTCCGCCAGAACTTGGACGGCGCTAGCAGGGAGATGGCGCACCGCGTGAAGGAGATGCTCCGCGCCGCAATTTTTGTTTTGTATTAGGGCGTCACAGATACCGGGCTTGTCCGCCAGGTGACGCGCGGCAAAAGCAAAAAGGGCCGGCAGAGCGTTCTCTCGCTTGATCGCTTCGACGAAAGATTCGGGGGACAGGGACAGAGTCGCTTCACTCGCACGCGCCGCGATCATTTCATCAGCGTCATGAGCAAGAACGGCAAGGATTTCTGCGCGGTCCGCGGGCCGAAGATGCGCGCCACCTGCGCAAACAGCAAGTTTTCGCTCACGCGTGGCGCGGCCATGCCGAAGATCTTCTACAACTTCAGGGCTTAGAGTCTCCACCGCTTGTCTGCCTTAAATCCTTCTGGCTGTATACCATTCTACCGAAGGTTCCCGGCGAACCGAGGGGCGGCATGGGCCGGCCGTTCAATTGCAGCAACACCGCCGCGGAGTTCGTTGCGCTCACGTCAAACTGGCGTTTTGCCGTGAAATGCAAAGTTTCGCCTGCGTAGACCTCCGAGTCGAGAAGGACTTTGTCATCCGCAATGACCCGAACATGCGTGGTCGCAGAAGTCGACAGGGAGAGTTCGAGGGACAGGTTGGCGGAAGAAGCCGTGGCCGCCGCAGACTGCTTCGCGGTGTGAGAGGTGCGATGCCATCCGTATTTAGCTATGGAGAAAACGGCAACAAGGAAAACCAGGCCGCCCAAAAGCGCCCCGACCGGAACCCACTTGGGGGGAGAGGGAATTGGATCCACCGGCTTGCTGGGTGCAGGCGGGAGATTCTCGGCGCGAGCAAGGTCGTATTCGCCCAGAAGCGACTCTTCAGAGAGGCCAAGGTACCGCGCAATACTACGCACGAAACCGTGGCCAAAGACGCCGCCAGGGAGCTTTGCCCAATCTTCATTTTCCAGGGCCTGCAGGAAGCGGTTGCTGATGCGGGTGGCTTTGCTTAGCTCGTCCAGGGAAACTTCCCGAAGTTCCCGCTCGCGCTTCAAACGTTCTCCGAATTTTCCCCTGGCCATCGAAACGACCTATCCTTCCGTTGAACAAGAGTGGGCGTGCGGCGCGGCGAGCGCATGAGCCCTTGACGGACTATAGGGGCGCGAGAAGGTACTGTCAAATGAATGAGTTGGGGTATGAATGAGTTGGGTAGGGAGGGGACCAGCGTCCTGAATGGTCCGGGGAAGATGGCGAGATGGCTACGCCTGTACCACAAGCATATTGCGTCTCTTTTTAACAGGAGCCTATACTGAGGAAGAATCACTGCGTTCAGGCGGGGACGGGGTGGAATTGTGTTTCTTGAGACCTGAGCTGGCTTAGGTTGCAGGCGGGAACATGTTTGTGTGCACGATCGCGAAAATGAAGGGCGGTTGCAAAACCACAAAGGGCAGGCGTATCGAGGCGTGGAAGAAGTAAACCAGTTTCCGGCAGTCGAGCGGCGGCGCAATGTTGCGACGTCGTCCGAACGCGAAAAAGGGGAAGTCGCGGTCTTCCAGGAATTGGGGAAGGCGCTCACCTCGTCTCTGCAGCTCGATCAGGTCCTCCGGACGATCATGGAAAAGATCGACGAATTCCTGCGTCCGGATAATTGGTCGCTGCTATTGTTGGATGAAGAAAAACAGGAACTGTATTTTGAGCTGGCCGTTGGAAAAGCCTCGCAAGCGCTGAGAGACGTTCGCATCGGAATGGGGCAGGGCATTGCCGGCTGGGTGGCGCAGCACGGCGAAACGGTGGTCGTCCCCGATACTTCCAAGGACACCCGGTTTTTCTCCAAAGTAGACGAAAAGACCAAAACTGAGACGCAATCTATCGTTGCCGTGCCCGTTCGTTTCCGCGATACCTGCCTGGGCGTAATTGAATTGATCAATTGCGTCGGACCCGACGGGTTTGATCCGCGCGACCTGAAGCTGCTCGAAGCGCTTTCCGACTTTGCCGCCATCGCCTTGGAAAACGCGCGGCATGTAAAGAAAATTCATGACCTGACCATCCGGGACGACTGCACCTCGCTCTACAACGCGCGGCACATGAGCTTCATCCTGGAAACGGAGATTTACCGTTCGCAGCGCTACAACTACGAGTTTTCGTTGGTGTTCATCGATTTGGACCACTTCAAGCTGGTGAACGACACGCATGGACACTTGGTGGGCTCACGGTTGCTCGGCGAAATCGGGAATGCCTTAAAGGCACACTGCCGGCTAATTGATTTCGCTTTCCGGTACGGTGGCGACGAATTCGTGCTCTTGCTGCCGCAAACGTCGAAAGAAAACGCCATCAATGTCGCGCGCCGGTTGCACAAACTGATCCGCGAGAGCGTCTGGCTGGAAAAGGAAGGGTTGAAAATTCGACTAACACCCAGCCTCGGCGTGGCTTCCTACCCCGTGGATTCGCGCACCAAGGAAGGCCTGCTGCATCTCGCCGATGAAGCCATGTACCTAGTGAAAAACACCCAGCGAGACAGTGTGGCAGCCGCAAACATCGGGATCCTGCCCAACATATCGACCGCTGAATCGGCCGGATAATTCTTCTTCGCACCACTACCCATCCCCCTTTGCCCATGTCCGGTGGGTTTGCTGTTCAAATTTGGCGCGACGGAGGACTGCAGCTCGAAGTACAATGCTGTCCATTCCCGGCTCGGCAACGCGACTAAAAGAAAGGAATCTCGGTGTTATGAAGCGTGCCCAGACTTCGGTCAAGCTCTGCAAATGTGGTCATGGCAAGAGCATCCACGCGGGAATCTTTCAGCGCAAGCGCACTGGCCCCGCCAAGTGCAATTATCCCGATTGCCGCTGCTCCAGCTACCGGCCGGTTGGTGCGTCAGCATCGAAGGCCAACAATAAAACGTAAATCTCACATTCCGTCTTAAGACGCTGCTTCGCTGGAATACCCGACAAAGCAGCTTTGTATACAGACCTCTGAAATTTTGCTTAAACTGAAAGCATGAAGAGAAGCGAGGCGGCCAGATATGCTCGCTGGTCGGCTGCTACGGCATGCTTGCTGGCGTTGCTTACGGTAGGCGTGTACCTGGAACGCAAGTGGGTGGCGCATCAGGAAAGGGAGAAGGCTCCGCCGCCGGCGCCGCAAGACGTTACCCGGCTATCGAGCGGGCTAACGTTTTCGAAAGTCGTAGGCAACCGGAAGGTTTTCACGGTGGAAGCGTTGAAAGCCACGGACTTTAAGGACAAGCCGGCGAGCTTGATGGAAGACGTGACCATCACAATTTTTGGAAATACTGGGGCGCGGCACGATACGATCCACACGAAAAGTTGCCAGTACGAGAGGGATGCCTGGAGCATCGTCTGCAGCGGCAAAGTGGAACTTAATCTGCAGAGCGCCGAGGATGCGGCGCGGGCCGAACAAGACAAAGGAAAGACCGCGCAAATCGTTCATGTGGAAACGCACGGCGTAACCTTCAACCATGCGACGGGGATCGCGCAATCCGACCAGCCGGTCAATCTGGTTTTTCCCCATGGCCAAGGACAGGCGGTTGGCGTGGAGTACAAGTCGCAAGAAGGCGCGGTGCAGCTGTTGCGGGACGTCAATTTCCTGCTGACTCCTGCCAATGCCGTACCTACGGACAAGCACACCGGGGCGGCGGTCCACGAGCCAGTGCGTGTCACTGCAAAGAGCGCGGATTTCCAGCGCGACTCACGAGTTGTGCATCTACGCGGGTTGGTAGAGGCACAAACGGCTTCTGCGCGGCTCAAGGCTGGAGAAATAACCTTGGCCCTCGACAAAGCGTTCCACGCGGAAAAGCTGCTGGCCACGGCGGCTGAAGGGCAAAAGCCCGAGATGGAATCTCGCGGAAAAGATAGCGCTACGCATTTGAGCGGTGAAACAGTAACAGCGAATTTCACTACCGAGGGTTGGCTCACCAAAATCGAGGCTGCCGGTGGCGTCAAGGGTTCCGAGCAGAGCGGAAAAGATGCGGATGAGTTCAGCGCTGACAATGCTTCTTTGGAACTGTGGCCGAAAGCGAATCAGCCGAAAGATCTGATTCTGAGAGGGAACGTGCTGCTGGCTTCAAAGATGGAGAAACCGGGAGAATCGAGGACCCTGCAAACCAGCGCGCTGCTTGTGGAATTTGCCGAGCACAGGAACGGGGAGAGAAGTGCTCCGGAACGAGCCGAAACGCTGGCGCGGGGAACGCTGAAATGGAGCGATCCAGCGTTACCGCCCGCAACCTCTTCAGCTGCGGCAGAAGCTGGACCGTCGCAAACAAAACTGACCGCCGACAAACTGGAGCTGAAGTTCGGGTCCGACGGCAAAGCGGATCAGCTCCTTGCATCCGGCAACGTCGTAACCGAGCGAACTCTGCCGGGCAAGCCCGTGCAGACGGCGACAGCAAAAAAGGGTAGCGCGCAGTTGTTGGAGACGGGCGGCTGGGCGCAAATGGAATTACAAGGGGACGTAAAGCTCAAAGAAGACGACCGCAGCGGCCAGGCGGACCGCGCCGTGTTTGTCCGGTCCGCGCGAACGGCCACGCTCGCGGGAAATGCGGTCGTGCGGGATGCTACCACCGAGACGCGGGCGCGGCGGATTACCTTTGCGCAAAGCTCGGGAGATATCCGCGCGGAAGGAGGGGTACGGTCGACCGACTTTTCCTCGAAAGGGAGCGCTTTACACCTTGCAGCGGTTCCCGCAAACATCGCGGCGGACAGCTTGCGCGCGAACTCCAAGACAGGCCGAGCTGTTTATATGGGCCATGGGCGGCTGTGGCAGGGTGATTCGGTAATGGAAGCGGACTCGATTGAACTGCTGCGCGAGACCAAAACCCTGAATGCTTCGGGAAATGTTCGGGCGGTATTTCCGCAGAGCCCCGGACCAGGAGCAACGCCTGCCCGGGCATTGTCTGTCCAACAGCCGACACCCAACAAGGTAAAGCTCTGGCTCTGGCACATTACCGCTGGCACCCTGACTTATGACGAATTGCAGAACCGTGCGCATCTGGAAAAGAACGTGGTGGCGCAATCGGCCGAGCAGGAAATTCGGGCACCGCAAATGGACCTCTATTTCACACGCAGTGAAAAAGCCAACACGGCTCCGCAGGGAGCTGCAGCCGGTGCAGAACAAATCAGCCGCGCGGTCGCTACCGGGGGGGTGATTGTGCAGCAGGGAACTAGAAAAGCTACGGCAGAGCGCGGCGAATATTCCGCCGCGGACGGGAAATTCGTGATGACTGGCGGAAATCCCACGATTTTCGATGCTTCCGAAGGGACCACCACGGGCCGTCAATTGACCTTCTTTTTAGCGGATGATACGATCATTGTGGACTCAGAAAAAGGTTCGCGGACGTTGACGAAGCACCGAGTCGAGAAATGACGAGGTATGCTGAAGCTCCAGGCCCTCGAGTTAAGCAAGTCTTACCGTGGCCGCAAAGTCGTTGACGACGTCGAACTGGAGATCGGTCAGGGTGAAGTCGTCGGGCTGCTTGGCCCGAATGGCGCAGGAAAGACGACAACGTTTTATATTCTCGTGGGTCTCGCCCGGCCGGATTCCGGCCGCGTACTGCTGAACGGCGACGAAATCACTGACTTGCCCATGTATCTCCGGGCCAGAAGTGGCATCAGCTATCTTCCTCAAGAACCCTCGGTCTTTCGCCAACTTACGAGTGAAGAGAATCTGCTCGGGGTGTTGGAGACACTCCCTCTTACGCCCGAGCAGCAGCGGGATCGCTTAGAGGAGTTGTTGGTGCAGATGGGGCTAGAAACGGTCAGAACAAACAAGGCTTATACTCTTTCGGGCGGGGAGCGCCGCCGGCTCGAAATTGCCCGTTCCCTCACGCTGCAGCCATCCTTTATTCTCCTCGATGAGCCTTTTTCCGGTATTGACCCTCTAACGGTAAAGGATCTCCAGGAAATTATCCGGGATTTGGCGAAGTCGGGGATTGGTGTGCTGATTACCGATCATAACGTCCGAGAAACTCTTAGCGTAACGGATCACGCATATATCTTGAAAAATGGGAAAATATTTAGGAAAGGCCGCCCCGAAGAACTGAGCGCCGATCCGGAAGTTCGGCGCGTTTATCTGGGCGATCATTTCCGGCTCAACTGATTTCTGCAACAAAGAGACGAGCGCATAGATGGCTTGGCAGGGACTCAAACTCAACCTCAAGGTAGCGCAGAAGCAGATTCTGACGCCCGGCCTCGTCCAGATGGTCAGCGTGCTGGCGTTGAACCGCCTTGAGCTCAGGGAAATGATCAATCAAGAGATGATTGCCAACCCGGTGCTCGAGGAACAAAGCGAAGAGCCTACGCAAGCCGACAATTACAGTGACGAGAATTTTCTGAAGGAAGAAACCGAAAAGGTTCCGGAGAAGCCGGAACCCAATCCCTTTGACGAGTTTGATGTCGGCACTTTTTTCAACCAATACTTGGATACAGGCGGCGACGGAGGCCAGTCGCAAGAGCGCGAGGTTTCCGAAAGACCTTCCTTCGAAAAGTTCCTCTCTTCTCCCACCGGGTTGACCGATCATCTTCAGTGGCAATTGAGCGTGACCATCTGTTCCGACTCCGTGCGGCAGGTCGCGGAAAATATCATCGGCAATCTGGATGAGAACGGATATCTCACGGCTTCCCCCGAGGAGCTCACCGAGAACGGGAAATATTCGCAGGACGACCTGGACGACGCACTAGCGGTAATTCAGGAATTCGATCCCATGGGCGTGGGCGCGCGCGATTTGCGCGAATGCCTGCTGCTGCAATTGAAGGCATTCGATCCGCAGAATACTCTGGCGCAGCAAATTGTTTCCGAACATCTCAAGCAAGTTCAATCCAACCAGTTAAAGGAAATTGCGCGCGCATTGAACCGCCCGGTGGAAGTCGTGAAGCACGCCATCGACATCATCAAGAAGCTCGATCCGCGGCCGGGCCTGCGTTACAACAAGGCGGAGCCGCGCTTGGTCGAGCCCGACGTCTATTTCCGCAAGGTAGACGGTCTGTGGCAGGCGTACCTCAACGAAGACGATATGCCGCAGTTGCGCTTGAGCCCCACCTACCGTCGCTTGCTTGTGAAAGACGCTGCCGACCGCGACGTGCGCAACTACGTCAAAGAGCGCTTCACCGCGGCCGTGCAGTTGATGAAAAACATCGAGCAGCGCAAGCACACGATCCTGCGCGTCTGCCAATCCATCATCGCGCGGCAGGGCGAATTCCTTGATCAAGGTCCCGATGCGCTCAAGCCCATGATGATCAAGGAAGTGGCGGAAGAAGTTGGCGTGCACCCGTCGACAGTAAGCCGCGCCGTAGCCAGCAAATACGCGCACACGCCGCAAGGCGTTCTGGAGCTGCGCTCTTTTTTCAGCGAGTCGGTGAATGGACCGGAAGGCAGTGGCATGTCGCTGCTGACTTTGAAGCGCTTGGTCAAGAAAATGATTGAGGAAGAGGATTCCTCCAAGCCGCTCACCGACGAACAAATTGCCAAAAAGCTTGACGACGCCGGAATCCATGTTACCCGGCGTACTGTGGCCAAATACCGCGAGGATATGCGCATTCCCAGCACTCATCAGCGCCGCGTAAAGAGCTGAGCCGCTTGCCCGTGAAGGCGCCCACGCGAACCCGACGGGACACGCGTCAACTCGTCCTTCTGACGGGACTTTCCGGCTCGGGGAAAAGCACCGTGTTGCGGGCTTTTGAGGACATGGGCTTCTACTGCGTGGACAACTTGCCGGTAAACCTCATCCCCATTTTCGCGGAACTTCATGCCGCCGGCGAAGGCGATTTTGCGCGCGCGGCGCTGCTGGTGGATGCGCGCGAAGGCTTACAACTCGAGAAGTTGCCCGAACTGTTCAAGCATCTCAAAAAGGATCATCCGATTACGCTGGTCTTTATCGAAGCGAGCGAGGATGCGCTCCTGAGGCGCTATAGCGAGACGCGCCGCCCACATCCCCTCGGGAAAAATTATTCCGTGCGCGAAAGCTTAAACCACGAGCGCGCGTTGATGGAGCCGATCCGGAAGCTGGCTGACGTGGTCATCGACTCCAGCCAATTCAATGTTCACGAGCTCCGTCATTTCGTTACTACGCGCTTCAAAAATCCTGACAGGCGCCCGCTGCTCGTCTCGGTAGTCAGCTTCGGCTACCGCTATGGCATTCCTTCCGACGCGGACTTGGTTTTTGACGTGCGCTTTCTGCCCAACCCGCATTTTGTACCCCGGCTGCGCCCGTACAACGGCACGGACCCGAAAGTACGGCAGTACATCCGCTCGTTCCCACAAACCGGTGAATTCTTGCGCCGAATCGAGAGTCTGCTCACCTATTTGATTCCGCACTACATCCAGGAGGGCAAGAGCTATTTGACCATTGCTTTTGGCTGCACCGGGGGAAAGCATCGTTCGGTCATGTTGGCGGAATCGGTGCAAAAGGCGTTAGCGAAGCGCGGCTATTCGGCGAAGGTCGTGCACCGAGACATCGAAAAGTAGCCGGCGTGTTGCGTTGACCGTTTCACCTGCGAATGGCTTGGGCAACTTGACATGCCGCAACACCGCGAATAGCGTAACAGGTGCCTGAATCCGAATTTTGGCGGAGCAAAATGTTGTTATCGTCACAATTAAAACGCCTTCTCGGATATGTCCGCCCGTATCTTGTCCGCGTGATTTTGGGCGTGATATTTCTTGCGGCGGTGGCGTTAGCGGAAGGCCTTATCGTCTTCCTGATCGTACCGATTATCGATCGCGTCCTGAATCCCGCTGCCAGCGACTCCGCGCTTCCACTGTTCACCATGCCGGTCTTCCATAAAACTGTTTATCTGAATCATTTCTTTCCTCCAAGGATTCACAACGTTTGGACGGTTGTCTCTATCTCTCTGTTGATTGTTTTCCTGTTCAAGTCAACTGCCGAGTTCCTGGGTAACGCGCTCATTCAGTCGGTTGGTCATCGCGCGGTGACCGATTTGCGCAATGAAATTTACGCCAAGCTTATCCGCCAGCCCATCGGGTTCTTCCAGCACCAGCCGGCCGGCCGCCTGATGTCGGTGGTAATCAACGACGTGGAGCGCGCTCGGCTCGCCGTTTCGGAATACCTTGCCGACCTCTTCCGTCAGAGTTTCGCGCTGATCGTATTCGTTGCCGTGCTTCTTCGCCTCGATTGGGTCATGGCGCTGGGCTCTGCGGTGTTTCTGCCGCTGGTGCTGTGGCCGGTAGGAAAGTTGGGAAAGAAGATCCGCCGCTCCGTGCAAGATAGCCAGACGCGACTGGGTGAACTCAGTCAAATTCTTCAGGAAACCGTGAGCGGAAATCGCGTGGTCAAAGCGTTTGGGATGGAAGAGTTTGAGATTCGAAAGTTCCGTAAGGCGGCGCAACGGCTGCTTCGCGAGACCATGCGCTGGGTCCGCGCCTATGTAGCCAGTTCTCCGCTCATGGACATGCTTCAGCCGGTGGTGATCGCGCTGCTCTTGCTTTACGCCCGCGACAAAATCCGGCTGCAGGAAATGACTTTGGGCATGTTCTTTGCGTTTGTCGTGGCGCTCTTTAAATCCTATGAGCCGGTCAAGCGCATGGGCTCCGTTTATCAACAATTCCAGCAAGCCGAAGGTGCCACGATTCAGGTTTTCAAATTTCTTGATCTGGTTGAGGAAGAGCAGGACGCTCCCGGTGCGCAACCCCTCCCCGCGTTTTCGCGCGAGATTCGCTTTGAAAACGTCAGTTTTTCCTATGATTCGGCGCCCGTTCTTTGCGGTATCGATTTCTGCGCGGCCAGGGGTGAGGTGATAGCGCTAGTCGGCTCCAGCGGCGCCGGAAAAACGACGCTCGTTAATCTGATCCCCAGGTTTTACGAGGTGAGTTCGGGAGCGATTCGCATCGACGGAGTGGATATTCGTTCGGTCACGCTGCGCTCTTTGCGTTCGCAAATTTCGATGGTGACGCAGGAGAACATCCTCTTCCACGACACGGTGTGGAATAACATTTGCTACGGACTTGCCGACGTTCCCAAGGAAAAGGTCATCGCCGCCGCACAAGCAGCCCTGGCCGAGGATTTTATTCTCGCCCTGCCAAACGGCTACGATACAGTTATTGGAGAGCGCGGGACGCGGCTCAGCGGCGGACAACGGCAGCGGATCGCCATCGCGCGGGCCATTTTGAAAGATTCGCCGATCCTTATTCTTGACGAAGCCACTTCAGAACTCGACGCCGAGTCCGAACTCTACGTGCAGAAAGCGCTCTCCAATTTAATGATTGGCCGAACCACCTTTGTGATTGCTCATCGCCTTTCGACTATCCGGCGCGCGGACAAAATCCTTGTATTGGAAGACGGCCAAATTCGCGAAAGCGGCACCCACGCCGAATTGATCGCTCGCGGCGGGACCTATGCGCGGCTGCACGACTTGCAATTTGCTGATGACGATATGCTTGCGACTGTACAAGCCGCACCTGCGAACCTGGAATCGCCCGAGAACACCGCATGAGCGAAAAACGCGCGACAAATTCGAAGCATTCCGAGTGCCTGTCGATGACCGGTTATGCCCAGGCGCGCCATGAAAAATATGGCTGGGCCGTTCGCGTCACGGTCAAAAGCGTGAACCACCGGTTCCTCGATTTGAAGCTGCGCTTGCCCGAAGGTTTTGAGCTTTATGACTTGCGATTGCGCCAGATTGTGCGCGAGCGCATTCATCGCGGCCACTTGGAAATCTACGTCAATGCCGAGCCGGGAACCGCCGCGCCCGTTCAGGTCAATAAGGACCTTGCGCAAGCGTATCTGCACGCGGCAGAATCGCTGATGAAGGGGACACCCTCTGCGGGAAAACTGGATGTAGTTTCTCTGTTGCGCCTTCCCGGCGTGATTGCCGGACTCAACGGCGCCGTTCCGGAAGAAGAGGAAGATCAGGAAAAACTGGGAAAAGCGCTTGAGACTTGCCTTCGCGAAGCGCTCGCAAGATTGGATGACATGCGCCGCGCGGAAGGCAAGCATCTCGTCGCGGAGCTGCGCGAGCGTGTGGCACGCATCGCCGGCCGGGTCGAGCAGGTGAGCGGGCTGGCAGCCTCGTTGCGTCCCGCTTTTGCACGTCGCCTGGAAACACGTTTGAAAGAATTGCTTGGTGGAACGGCAATCGATCAGGCACGGTTGGCGCAAGAGGCGGCGCTGCTGGCAGAGCGCAGCGATGTCAGCGAAGAATTGGAGCGCTTACGCAGCCACCTCCAGCAATTCACAAAGCTGTTGGACGGTGCGGGCGAGCTCGGCAAGAAGCTCGATTTTCTTCTGCAGGAAATGCATCGCGAAGCCAACACCATGCTTTCCAAAACGCCCGGCGTGGAAAGCGAGGCCCTGGCGATTACCGGATTGGCCCTGGAGATCAAGGCGGAGATCGAAAAACTGCGCGAACAGGTACAAAACATCGAATGAGCACGGAGACCGGGAGCGTGCCGCTGTTGTTGATTGTCTCGGGGCCTTCCGGCTCAGGCAAATCCACCCTGGTGCAAAAAATCCTGGAGCTCCCCGGGACTATGCCTTCGATCTCCTGTACTACCAGGCCGCGCCGCGCGACGGAGTCTAGCGGGAAATGTTATGATTTTGTGTCAGCGGCGGAATTCGACGCCATGGTGGCGCGCGGCGAGTTCCTCGAATACGCTCGGGTCTTTGGCAAGCATTCCTACGGCACGCCCAAAAAGTGGCTGGAGGAATCGCGCAAAAAAGGCCTCGACCTGGTGCTGGAAATCGACGTTCAGGGCGCAGCGCAGGTCAAGGAAAAGCTGCCGGAATCAGTAGCCATGTTCATCCTGCCGCCTTCGCGCGAAGAACTCGAGCGCCGTTTGCGTAGCCGCGGGCAGGATTCTGAGGAAGAGATCGCCCGGCGGCTTGCCAAAGCGCGAGATGAAATCGCCGCTTTAGGCAAGTATTATGATTTCTGCGTGGTAAATGACGACATGGAGCGCGCGGGACGCGAGGCGCAGGCAATTGTAACTGCTTTGCGCTGCAGCAGTGGGCGCCGCCGGAACCAGGTGCAGAAACTTCTGGCATCGTTTGGAGGGAAGAATTGATGACCGTGCAGACAAAAGCTCCGGAGAGCCAGTTTGCATATGTAGTGCTGGCGGCCAGGCGCGCGCGGCAGCTAATGGCCGGGGCGCCTCCATTGCTCGAAAACCCCAAAACGCAGAAAGCCACGCGAGTCGCTTGCGAAGAATTGGAGCATGGTTTGCTCGAATTTGATGTTCCGGAAGTTGCTTCCGTCGACGACGACAAGGACGGCAGCAAGCGCAAGAAGTAGCGGCCGGCGAGAAGAAAGAAATGCGAATCACGTTGGGCGTAACGGGCGGAGTGGCGGCGTACAAAGCCGCGGAGCTCGTGCGCCGCTTGCAACAAGAAGGCCATAGCGTGCAGGTGGTGATGACGCGCGCCGCCCGGGAATTCGTCACCCCCCTCACGTTTGCGGCTTTAAGCGGCCAAAAAGTAATTACCGACCTCTTTGCTGATTCTTCCGGCGGCGAGGCCAATCTCGAAAGCGCCATCGAGCATATTGCCGTCGCGCAGCGCACGGACCTTCTTCTCGTAGCCCCCGCCACGGCCGACATCATTGCGAAATTTGCGCGCGGCGTCGCCGATGATTTTCTCGCCACCCTGTATCTGGCTTGCGCAGCTCCTGTCGTGATCGCTCCGGCGATGAATGTGAACATGTGGAATCACGCCGCCACGCAGGAAAATGTCGCGGTGCTGCGAGCGCGTGCGGTGAAAGTCGTGGACCCGGACCAAGGCTACCTGGCCTGTGGCATGACCGGACCGGGCCGCCTCGCTAGCATAGAAGAAATTCTTGCTGCGATCCATGAAGTCACAAAAGCGCAGCGCGACTTGGAGGGCGAAACAATTCTCGTTTCTGCGGGTCCCACTTGCGAAGACCTCGATCCCGTCCGCTACCTTACCAACCGGTCTTCCGGCAAGATGGGCTACGCGGTTGCCGAAGCTGCGGCGAAGCGTGGAGCAAAAGTCATCTTGGTAAGCGGCCCAGTGAACTTGGAAACTCCCGCCGGTGTGGAGCGCATAGATGTTCGCACCGCGGAGGAGATGTATCGCTCCGTCGCAGGCCGCTTTGGCGAGGCGTCAATCGCGATTCTCGCGGCCGCCGTGGCGGACTACCGGCCCGTGGAACGCCGCGCTG
Source organism: Acidobacteriota bacterium (assembly GCA_003223245.1). Lineage (GTDB taxonomy): Bacteria > Acidobacteriota > Terriglobia > Acidiferrales > UBA7541 > Acidiferrum. The sequence continues at coordinate 100,211 of QHYI01000106.1, read as the reverse complement.
AAAAGATCAAAAAAGGCGATGCGCTGCTTGCCATTTCGCTAGAACCGACCGTCGACATCCTCGCGGAAGTGGCCAAGCACAAAGGGCAAAAAATTGTTGTCGGTTTCGCTGCGGAAACGGATCAAGTGGCGGAAAATGCGCGGAAGAAGCTTGCCTCCAAAAATGCGGATCTGATCGTGGCAAACGACGTCGCTGCGGAAGGCGCGGGATTCGACCGCGACACCAATATCGTCACTCTTTTCTCCCGCGACGGCCGTGATCTTGCCCTGCCCAAAATGCCAAAGAGTGAGGTTGCGCAGCGCGTCCTGGACGAAGTTGTCCGCTTGCGCGCGGTGCTTCACTCTCCAGCTGCCAGGCTTTCGAACGTCTGACGCTCCATGCCCGGTCAAATCTCAGAGAATCTGCAAAAACAAATCGCAGAACGGTTAGCTTTCTACGAAGACCTGGATATCCATTTCTTTTATCGCGATCGCCGCGCGTCGTCTGTTTTCCCGCAAGAACCGCCGGTAGAATCAGTTGAAAAGGGAAGCCGCTCGACCCCATACATTCATGAGGAACCTCCTTTGCCCAAAACTCTTCCGAAGCCTAGTTTCCAAAAGCCGATGCCCGCAGCACTGCCCAAAAGTGTGCCTTTGCCCCTGCCCTCTGTGCCCGCGCCTTCTCTTTTCGACGCGACCGACAAAATCGCCGACGATACGCTTTTAAAGATTCGCGAGGATTTGGGCGAGTGTACGCGCTGCAAGCTTCACAAGCACCGGCACACGATCGTCTTCGGCGACGGCAATCCCAAAGCCGAACTCGTTTTCGTCGGGGAAGGGCCGGGTGCCGACGAAGATGCCCAGGGACTTCCGTTTGTCGGGCGCGCTGGAAAACTTCTCACGCAAATGATTGAAGCCATGGGCCTTCAGCGCAAAGACGTTTACATCTGCAACGTCGTAAAGTGCCGCCCGCCGGAGAATCGCACGCCCGAAGACGACGAAATCACCACCTGCTCGCCCTTTCTGCTGCGGCAGCTGGAAGTGATCTCGCCCAAAGTGGTTGTTTGCCTCGGCGCCGTTGCGTTCAAGACCCTCCTAAAAACAAATCGCGGAATTTCCCAGTACCGTGGCCAATGGCTCGAGTATCGCAACAGCAAGCTGATGGCTACTTATCATCCGGCCTATCTCTTGCGCAATCCCAACGCGAAAGGCGAAGTCTGGAAAGATCTCCAAAAAGTGATGGCGGTTCTCGGTTTGCGGGCAAAAGGCAAGTCCGCTTAAACGGTCATGGGAATCTTGCTTGGATTGGTTACGGCACTAACCTGGGGCGGCGCTGACTTTGTCGCGCGCTTTTCTACGCATCGCATCGGCACGCTCCGCACCATGTTTTACATGCAATTCACGGGATTTCTCCTCCTTACGCTCTCGCTGCGCTGGCTCGGCGGTTGGGGGCATCTGGCCGACGGTTCCGGGTGGCAGCCCTGGGCTTGGGGCTTGCTGGCGGGTCTTCTCAACGCGTGCGGCACGCTTTCCTTGTACCGTGCGTTTGAAATCGGGAAGATGGCTGTCGTCGCGCCTCTTTCCGCGAGTTATCCCGCGCTGACGCTGATTCTTTCCTGGCTCGGCGGAGACCATCTTTCCGCCGCGCGACTTGCCGCCATCGTTCTGATTCTCGGTGGCGTGGCTGTGGTTGCAGGTGGAGAACGCGTGCCCGGCGAAAATTCCAAGCAGCCCGCAAAGACCAATACCCGCGGCATCGGTTTGGCGATTGCGGCCGCCGTGGGATTCGGTGTCTTATTTTGGCTGCTTGGCGTTCGCGTGATTCCTCGTGTTGGCGCCATACAGGCCGTATGGATGATTCGCTTGACCGGGGCTTTCCTGACAGCCTCGGTGATTTTTTCGGCGGCGCAGCCCATGCGGCTTCCACGCGGGGGCGTGCGCTGGATGGCTCTCGGCATGGGCACGTTTGATACTCTGGCGTTTGTCTTGAGCAATCGTGGCATGCAAATGGAGCAGGTGGCTGTGATCAGCGTCTTGGGTTCGCTTTATGGCGCGGTCACCGTCGGGCTCGCAGCCATTTTCCTTCGCGAACACATTTCCCGCTGGCAATGGACGGGAATCGCAACAATCTTTGGCGGGATTTTTCTGATCAGTCGTTGAAGCCATTGCGGTCCGCAGAATGCCGGAAATATCCGCTAAACCGTGCGAAAGCGCGCCGTTTTCTCTTGAACCCCACTCTTGAACTTCTTTTGACTGATACACTACACAGCGCATGAATTCCCTCTGCAACGTAGCCTTGCCGGTCCCATTGTGCTCGACCTTCACCTACGTGGTGCCGGAGCCCATGCGGGGAACGGTGCAACTAGGGAGCCGCGTGCTTGTCCCTTTTCGCAAGAAGTCGCTCGTTGGCGTTGTCGTTGAATTCGTTGAGACCGCCCCGGAAGGCACGAAAGTTCGCGAAATCGCGCGTGTACTCGATCTCCTTCCCGCCCTGCCGCCGAAGCTCATCGAACTCGCAAACTGGATTGCCAGCTATTACCATGCCCCCATCGGCGAAGTCCTTCGCGCCATGCTCCCTCCGCTCACCGAGCTGAAATCACAGCGGCAAATCGTCTTGACCAAGGCTGGACGCGAGGCCTCAGAAAGCTTGAGTGGCGGCGAACTATCTCACGGTTTAGTGGCCCCGGAAGTGGCATTTCTTGCGATGCTGAATGAAAAGAAGGGCGCAATTGTCTGGAGATCTCAGGCGAAGTTAGACGTCGATGTTTCCTCGCTCCACAAGCTCCAGCGTCTCGGTCTCCTCGAAATTCGCCAAAGTATTCAATCGAAAAAGCGAAGAACGCAGCGCGTAATCGCGTGGAAGGCGGCGCCCGCCTCTGGCGAATCCGCTAAACCACTGGCCGAAAAAGAGGAGCGAATTCGCACGCTGCTGGAAACGGAGCGTGGCCCGCTTCCTTTGCCCCAGCTGTTAGGGCTTGCGAATGTTACGCGCTCTTTGATCGACCGCATGCTGCGCGACGGCTTGCTGGAAAACTGGGAGGAGCCACTCGATCCTGCCGAGGACCCCTTTGACGCCGGCTACACGCCTCCGGCTCACAAACTGAATGCCGAACAGGAGAGCGCATTGCAAGCCATCCGCGCACGATTCGAATTGGGTGCTTTCGGCGTGCAGCTGCTTCATGGCGTCACTGGAAGCGGCAAAACGGAAGTCTACCTGCGCGCTGTGCAAGACACGCTCGCGCGCGGAAAAACTGCCATTGTCCTCGTGCCTGAAATCGCTTTAACGCTCTGGATCGGCCGGCAATGCCGTTCGTGGTTTGGCGCGCGATTCGAAGGCGTGGCGGTTTTGCATTCTGCGCTGAGCGACGTGGAGCGCGCGGGCAAATGGTGGCGCGTTCGAAACGGCGAAGCGCGCGTCGTGGTGGGCACGCGCTCCGCGATTTTCGCCCCGCTCGAAAACGTCGGCCTGATCATCGTCGACGAAGAGCAGGAAACCAGCTACAAACAGGAGGAAACGCCTCGCTATCATGGCCGGGACGTGGCCATCGTGCGCGCGAAGATGGAAAACGCCGTGGCGCTGCTCGGCTCCGCCACGCCGTCGATGGAGAGCTACCACCACGCTTGCAACGGCAAATATGAATTATTGACGCTGGCTTCCCGCGTCGCCGACCGCTCCCTCGCCGGCGTGGAAATTGTCGACCTTCGGGAAGAATTCCAGCAAACGCATCAGACGAGCCCCATTTCCTCGAAATTGCACGCGGGCATTCAAGAATGTCTTTCGAATGGAACGCAGGCGCTCGTGCTCATCAACCGCCGCGGGTATTCCTGGTCTGTGTTATGCCGCAGTTGCGGCGCGTCGGTGCAATGCGTCAATTGCAGTATCTCCATGACGCATCACAAGCAGCGCAACCGCCTTGAGTGCCACTACTGCGGCTCGATTCAAACCATCCCCAAACTTTGCCCGAAATGCCAGTCCCAATACGTTTATTTTTTCGGGGAAGGCTCGGAACATTTGGAAGAGCGCTTGCGCAAGGAATTTCCCGGCGCGCGCATCGCGCGTCTGGACCGCGACACCGCGCGCACCAAGCACCAATATCAGGAAACTCTTGGAGCATTTGCCGGCGGCACGCTGGACATTCTCGTCGGCACGCAGATGCTTGCCAAGGGCCACGATTTTCAACGCGTGACGCTCGTTGGCGTCGTCAGCGCCGATTCCTCGCTCAGCTTGCCCGATTTCCGCGCCGCCGAGCGAACCTTTCAGCTCTTAACGCAAGTCGCCGGCCGCGCGGGACGCGGCGAACTTCCCGGCCGCGTGCTCATCCAAACTTTTTATCCCGAGCACTACGCGATTCAAGACGCCGTCAAGCAGGATTACGCTTCCTTTTTTGAACGCGAATTGCACTTCCGCCGCCTAATGGCCTATCCGCCATTCACTTCGCTCGCGAACGTGATTGTGCGCGACACCAGCCTGGAAAGAACGATTCGCTGGTCTCACCAGCTTTCTGAGTATTTTTCGCCGCACGACGGAGAGCAAGTCCGCATACTGGGCCCGGCAACCGCGCCTCTGGCGCGCTTAAAAAAGGAGCACCGTTTCCAATTCCTGCTGAAATCTCACAAACGCTCCGTGCTGACGAAACTTCTCAGCCGTGCATTAGCCTATTGCGACGCCAAAGAAATTCCCCAAACCGCCGTCCTTGTCGATATGGATCCCCTCAGCCTTTTATGAAGCTTTTTGAAGCTTTTCTTGGAGGGGCGCGCTTTAGAGCGTTCCTATTGAGTCTCGCAAAATATTGCGAGCATGCCCTTTGGAGTGCGGCAGCCCCGCTGCCGCTTTTCCCCTTGCTCTCACCGCTCGGTATTTTGCGATCCTCAATCGGAGGGCGCGACGGTTACACGACACTAGTTTGTGCCGGCCTTCTGATAATTCGGAAACACCGGATGGTGCGGCGCGGGCGGAGGCGGATTCTTTTTCAACAAATCCATCACCACTTCGACCGCCTTATCCAACTGCGAGTCGTGTCCTAAGCGCGCGGCTTGCGGTTCCAATTCGGTTTCCACATCGGGCGGCACGCCATGGTTCTCCACGTCCCAAGTTCCATTGGGATTGTAGAAAGCCAAATTGGGAGTTCCCGTAAACCCGCCGTCCAACAAGTCGACGGGATTTGTGTAATGTCCCACTAAACCGCCCCACGTGCGCTTTCCCACCAGCGGCCCAACGCCCGTCTTGCGGAACATCCAAGGCAAAGCGTCACCGCCCGAGCCCGCCATTTCGTTGATGATCATCACCTTGGGCCCAAAGATCGCCTCGATGGGCGTGGTGATGTCTTTGCCTTCGCGCATGTTCCAGTAACTCAGCAGCGGTCGCCGGAGATAATCAATGATGTAGTCCGCGATGTCTCCGCCGCCGTTGTAGCGCTCGTCGATGATAGCTGCGTCTTTGCCGACTTGCGCAAAATAGTAGCGATTGAAGTTGGTGAAGCCGCCTGCATAAGTATCGGGCAGATAGACGTAAGCCACGCGGCCGCCCGTGAGCTCGTCCACTTTTCGGCGATTGCCGTCAATCCACGCATAATTCCGCAGTGCGGATTCGTCGTCCACGGGCACGACGGTCACCTCCCGCGACCCGCTGCCGTCCGGCTTTGTGCCTACTTTCAGCACCACCTGCTTGCCGGCGGTTTCTTCAAAGAAGCTGTAGACATCGGCGGGCGGCCGAACATCGCGGCCATTGACCGCAAGCAAGTAATCCCCCGCGTGCACATTCACGCCCGGTTGCGTCAGCGGCGCGCGCAGCTTCGGATTCCAGTTTTCGCCGTCATAAACGCGCGTAAAGCGGTAGCGGCCGCTCTCCAGGGAGTAGTCCGCTCCAAGAAGCCCGGTCTTGACGCGCTTCGGCTCCGGAAGGTCCCCTCCGCCCACAAACATGTGTCCGATGGTGATATTGCCCAGCATCTCCGTGAACAGGTAATTCAAATCGTCACGCGTCGCAATGTTTTCGAGGAACGGTTCATATTTTTTCTTGACCTCTTCCAGATTGAGCCCATGCAAGCCGGGGTCGTAGAGAAAGTCCCGTTCGTCGCGCCACACCTGATCGTACATGTGCTTCCACTCGGCTCGCGGATCGACATAAATTTCCATGCCATCGAGCTTCAGCGGCCCGCCTTGGCCCGGCTGAGGAGGCCCATCGGCGGGCTTTTCCGCCGGTGCAATAAACCACTGATTCTGCTTGGCGTACAACATTTTTCCGCCGTTAAAAGAAAGATTGAAAGCGGTCACGCCGTCCAGAATCTGCTCCGTTTTGCGCGTCTTCAGATCGAACTTGTGGATTTTCGTCGTCGGGCCACCGTCGTCAAAATCGATGGGGTCGACTTGCGGTCCCTCGCCCAGGAAGAGCACGCCAGCCTTGCCCGCCGCAAGCCCATAATAATTCCGTGCGGGAATCGGTAAAGCCAGGATGCGTTGGCTGATTCCTTCGAGATCGATCTCGACGTTCGCTGGTTTTTCTTCCTTTGCCTTATCCTTCTCTTTGTCTGTGTCCGCTTTCTGGTCTTTGCCCTGCTCCGCCTCTTCAGCCTTTTCTTCATCGCTTTCCGGTGCCAGCGGCGAAGGAAGATCCTTCTTCAGCACAATGACGTAGGCACTCCGCGTCACCGGCCGTTGCAGGCTGGTCATGTCCAGCCAGCCGGTATTCAGCGCCGCATCCGTGCTCGCGGTGAAGTACAGATATTTGCCACCCTTGTCGAACGCCGGGTAAAGCGCATCGCTCATTCCATCGGTAAGTTGGTAGCTCTTGCCCTGTTCGAGCGAATACGCAAGAACCGCATGCAGATGGCTCGTCAGCTGTTTCGTGTAGGCGATCCAGCGGCTGTCCGGGGACCATACCATCAGCAAGCTGTGACCGGGATCCGTGTACATGTCGGTATCCACTCTTACGGGCGTCTTCTTCTCGAGGTCCACGTACCAGTAGTTCAGCCGCTTGTCGGTGTATCCGATTTTCTTGGAATTCGGCGACCACGTCGGCGAATAAGAAAAAGTCGGCGGATTGCCCAGACTAATCTTGCGAGCCTCTCCTTGGCCGCCCTGGTCGCGGATGTGCAACGCATATTCGCCTGACTCATCGGAAAGATAGGCGAGCGATTTTCCGTCGGGCGACCACGCCGGATCACGTTCCACAACGTCAGTCGTGTTGGTTAAATTGCGGATGTCGCCCTTTTCCGCGGGCACCGTCAGAATCTCGCCGCGCACGCCGAACACCGCGCGAGCGCCCGTCGGCGAGATAGCCGCGGAGCGAATCCTCCGCGGCTCAATTTTCAGAAAATGCGGGCGCACTTCGGCGAGGTCGGCCTCCGGCCGGATGTCCAACACGCGGTCGTTTCCCGATTTCAGGTCCAGCAAATGCAGTGAGCCAAATTGCTCGTAGGCAATGGCGTCGGACGTCGCCGAAGCCGACTTAATGTCGAATCCGTCGTTCTTGACGACCTGCTTCACCTCTTGCGACTTTAAGTCGTACGCGAACAGAGTCACCGGTCCGTTCCGGTCGGACAGAAAATAAACCATGTCGCCGACCCACATGGGATTGCAGTCGTTGGAATTCTCCCGCGGTATTTTTGCTTGCACGCTCGAATCCGCAAGGCTAGCAATCCAAATCGGTTTTGTTTGCCCGCCACGATACTTTTTCCAGGCCCTCTGCCACTGCATATTCGGCACGTACGCGATGCGCGCGCCATCGGGCGAAAAAGAACCCTCCGCAGCTCGGACCAACGGCACTCGCGTTGCGAAACCGCCTTCCACCGGCACGGTAAAAAGCTGAATCACGCCGCCGGCAAATGCGGTTCGGAACGAATTAAACAGGATGCGCTTCCCATCCGGTGTCCATCCCAGCACTTCGCCGTCGGCGGGGTGATAGGTGAGCCTTCGCGGCTCGCCGCCTGTGGCCGGCACGACATACACCGAGCGCGTTCCGTCGTAATTGCCCGTAAAAGCGATCTGCGAACCGTCTGGCGAAAACGAAGGATTTCCCTCGTGCCCGCCGCTGCTCACCCGGCGCAGATTGCTGCCGTCGCGGTTGGCCACCCAGATGCTGCCCGCGTAGCTGAATGCGACTTGCGCCTTAGAGATGGACGGATCGCGCAGGAGCAGAGGTTTGTGCGATTGCGCTCGTGTAATTCCCGTGGCGCAAAAGAAGAACAGCACCAGCGCCGCGCCCAGGTGGAAAAGCCGCCGCGCGTTCGGCGCAAGGTTCAGATTTGTCTGCTCGTTGTGCATGGTCTTTCTCCTGGAGCCGCAGGAACTCTGGCCTCGCAGTGGAACCTTCCCGCTCGGCAATCGCTAACTAAACTAGTGCGATGATCCGGCAGTCTTCACCAAGCAATGCTGGTTTTGACTCGAGGAGTTCCCGGGCGGCGTGCATTCTACACCAACTGCCCAGCTTACCGGTGACGGAGGTCATGGAACCGCCCAAGAAGGCCGTTTCCGCGCTTGTGTAGGGGAGGGGCAGGACATCGCAGATTCCGGCCAGCAGCCGGAATGCTGTGCCCTCAACCAAGAAGCCGGGCCTCGCGCCCGGCTTCTTTTTTCTTGGTGCTATTGGTAGTGCCGGCCAGGACGCCGCCCACGCAACATGTGCGATTAGCTCGCCTTACCAAGCACCACCACTTCAAAAGTTGCCGCCAGGCGCCTCGCCAAGCAACCATAGGACGCAGGGAAAGAGTCCATGAGCAAGGAATGAGAAGCGATAACATATGGATCTGTGGCAACGAGAAGAGGTGCGTGGCTAACCTTGCAAGACATACTGGCCCAGCGGTGTCCGCGCTGTCGCCTGGGAACGATTTTCCTCCGTTCGATTTTTCGTGGCTTCCCCAAAATGCATTTGCGTTGCCCGGTTTGCGAGTTGCTATTTGACCGTGAACCGGGATATTTCCTGGGAGCTATGTACATCAGCTACGGCGTTGGGCTGGGAATTGTTGCAGTGTTCAGCGTAGCGGTGTGGGCGATCACAGCTTGGGCATTAACGAAGGATGTCATTGTGGCAGTCGTGTTGTTCCTGCCCCTGGCGCCTACGATCACGCTTTTCTCTCGCGTCCTCTGGATTTATTTGGATCAAACCATCGATCCAGAGCAGATTCCACCGCGCTAGTCGGAGCCAGGGCAGAGTAGAATTACTTACCGGCCCCCGTTTTATCAGCAGCGATGCGTCACACCTGGGCCTGGGTATGCGGGCGAACCTGAAACTCCAATCCGACCGCAAAGGAACGACTGGGGAGGGACTGACAGTAGACGATTCTAGCGCGCGCCCAGAGCTCGCGAACCGGCGATTTGACCAGGGCTTCGGTACCTGGCTTCCAGGAATGGCGTGTTCGCACGCGCATGCCGCGAGAACTAACGTTTTCCGTCAAAGCTGATTCCATGACCAAAGCGCGCGCCGTGCTTGAGATCTGCAGATGAAACCCTCCAGGACGACGCTCTTCTCTTCGATATCCGATACTTTGAATGCTCGTTCCACGGACCGTGGGCTGGCAAGATGTGGCCAATGCGAGGCCAACCAAACCGAGAACCATTGAGATCACGAAGGTCTGGCAACCGCGCTCATGCGGATGGAGCGCTAGCAAGCAGCGCGCGTCAGTGGCGGCGCGAGTCGCCAGGAGAGTGAGCAGTATTACGACGGAAAGCCAGATGGCCCATTTTTCGCCACAGCGAATCGGGATGACCGCCAACACCAGGCCGTTGACCTCCAGGGTGCATGCCAACATTACAGGCCAAGGAGCGGCGGATGCTGCAAGCATGGTCGCACCGAGTTGCGCTTGCGCGACGGCGGAGGCTAGCGCGGCCAGCGAAGTGTAGAGCGCCAACGCGTACGCTGCCACCAGCAAACTGATGCCAGTCTTTCGGAATAATTCTGCTATGCGCGATGAGGGCTGGCTCATAGGTTTGCTTTCAGTCTTGTCAACTAAATTCTGTGGCGAATGATTTTGCTTAGAATGCTCTCACTATTCTTGGAAAGCAACAGAAATCTGACAACAAAAATGTGACACACGACGGGCATAAGCGGTACTAACCAATCGCTCTGCTTGATGACCAACTCGGAAGTCTTACTGATCGAAAAGATTGACGAGAACCGGCCGTTTGATAAGATGGAAGCGCTCCCGCAGCCCAGTCCGGATAAAGCGTCCTCAAGCCAGTAGTGCAGACAGCATGGGGTTCCACGGCCCTGGCAATGTAAGAGCCATTGCTGTCTTGCAGGGGTGGTGAACCAATGACAATCAGAATCCAACTCGGCCATGAAGTCTATGACCACATTCGCACCCTGGTCCGCGATGAACTGAACGAGCAGAAAAAGAGGCAGAAAATCGAGCAGCTGGCGAAGAAAATCCGTGGTCAACTCGACCAACTGTCTAGTCCCAAAAAGGTCCACAACAGGTCCAAAAGCCGATTTGGCGCTGTTCGAAAAGACTAATACAACTCGATATTCCCGCAAATCCCTGAAAATACATCGTTCGGGTCGGAACACAAGACATTCAAGCTCCCATCCCGCTCGCCGGGGAGATGGCCGGGATTCATGAAAGCCAAATGAGGTGCCATTGTGCTTGATGAGAAGCAAGTCCGCGCCATTTTGCTCTGCGCTTTTGAGAACTTGCAGCGACAGAACACCGTGCTCTATTCCTTGACCACCGAACTGGAGGCCGTTCGGGATGTGCTTTGCGAGCATGCGCCGGCATACAAGGCTTTGTTGGCGCAAAAGCGGGCGCATTACGTGGCGGAGCAAAAGTCCGCCGTCGCCGATGATTTCTCAAAATTTGAGCAGATTATTCAGCAATTGAGAGAAACCTAAGCTGCGCCGATCTTTCCCCTTAGAGATTTGCCACCGGTTAGCGCTCGCGATCTTGTCGGGTCGCCAATTGAGGGCGAAGGCTCGCGAGGTTCTTCAGTGTGTTGTACCAAAACGCCGCGCCCAGGCTGAGAAAGGCTATCGTGATCAAAAGGCCCGGCACTTCGCTCGAGGATAGCGGAGAGAGTCGCTCGTCCTGGAAGAGCTTGAGCTCAGAGCGCGCGAGTTCGCTCTTTAGCGAAGCGGACTGGTCAATGAGCTTGTCAGAATCGCTGACCAGCTCGGCGTTGACTTCGTGTTGATACACGGCCGCCAGAGTCTCGCGCGCGGAATTTCCATCCAAGGTCGTGCGAAGCCAAGACGCTGCTTCCTCACGGCTGGTAAATCCGGGTACCGTTTCGAGGTCGCGCAGCGCTTTGGATTTCGCTTCAGCGGTAACGCGATCTTCGGCGGGAGCCGCCATGGCCGCCATTTTTTCTCGGTCTTTGCCCCGTCCTTTCCGCCTTACCGGTGCCGGCTCAGGGATGGCGGGGGCGGTTCGCAAGATCGAAACCATGGCCTTGCGGTAGACGTCGGGCACAACGGTGTGAGCGCCGTCCTTGGAACGTGAGAGTTGCCCCGCGTGTCGGTCCAGGGCTTCCGCAGTGGCAGCCAATCGTGCGCGCAATTCAGCGCCTTCTGACATCGACCGGAGCAGCCGGACGGCGTCAAAGTGCGCGGCAAAGACGAAAATAGACGAAAGTATGATCGTTACAAGGCGCGCTTGGAAGGTGAAGCGCTGCGAGGCCCTGTCCATGACATGATCGAACCACGCCCGGAGCCCTTCCAAGCGCGGTTCGGACGCCGTAGCGACCGCGGTTAATGCTCCGGCGGCAGCAGGGCATTCCGGCTCGGGTTCCTTCGCCGGTGCGGTCGCCTTTTCCACTGCGACGGCGACGCTTCCCTCCGTTTCGACTGGCTCTGCGTGGCGAACGATGCCTTCGTCGAAATCCTCTGCAGCGGAGAGATGTTCATTAAGCAGCGACGACGTCTCCGAGGCGCGGCGGACAAGACCCTCATCAAAATAGGGCTTCGAGCGCACAAGCCCACCCTCTTGCGGCTCTCCTGGCCTCGACTTGGCTCCCGGTTCGTAAGCGCTCCACGCCATCATGAGCATTGCGCGCTGGGCAGGATCGGGCAAGGTTCCGGGAAGCGGTTCGGCGAGCTTTTCGAGGATGGCGGGCAGCTCTTCTACACGGAGGGAAGTAGCCAGCCGCCAGCGGCTGAGCAGCCCGCCAAGAATCGCTCCTACAAGCGCCCCGGTGCGCCACGGATGCTGGCAGAAATTGATTGCTGAAACATAGCCCGCCAAATAGTCCGAATATCGGCAAATATCTGCGAACCAATGCTTGGCAAGAGCCATTGCGATTGGCGTGAGGAAGAAGCCTCCAACCGCACCCATGACCCACGGCAACAGGGGAATGGAAGCGCTGATGCCTTGCAGCTTTCCTGCGGTCTCCGGGGTGAAGGGGACTTGGCCTGCGCGAAGGGAAAAGCGCGAAAAGATCGAGTCAGAAATCGTGGGATGACGCAGGACTCTCCGGGCAATTTCCTTTGCCCAGCGCCTCGCTTCCTCACCGGGACAGGCGGTTTCGAACAGATCCACCAGGCTGCGCCGCAAATTGGCCCCGCGCAGGCCTAGCAAGCTGACGATGACCTGCGTGCCCGCGGTGATGAACAGGCTGGCGACAAGCATGAGGACGAGAAAAGCAATGACGATGTCAAGATGTCGAAACATAGTTGTTTTCCGGAATGAGGGCCATAGAAAAAGTATAGAAGTGACTGCCATAACCAGTGCAGAAAATACAGGGTGAGTATCCTTATCGTTAAGAGGAAGCACCGCTTAGAAGAAATGTCCGCATAACAGTCGCTTCCGTCGTCCCTCGCTCATCGATCGGCGATTGCCGCTGGCATTGATGGAATAGGGCTGGAGGACATGGATCCGCGTGGCGACGCTGACGTCGTCCACGGAGACGAGCTCGTCGCCGACATTGAAGGGAAGACCAGGCGACCCGAGGCCATCGACGAGCACCTTGCCGTCGTAAATGTCGGCGGCGAACCGAAGAGAGGCTTCGTACTCGGACCGAAGAAGGAATTCGTCATGAGAATCGTGGAGGCTCGCAATCTAGCGGAGGCAAACATCGTAAACGGGGCTTTTTTCTTTGGCCGAGTGTGGCGGAATCAGACCTATTTGTCGCGTTTACGTCTGTCGATCCTGTTCCTCCTTGGCTTCTGGCCCTGTCCATCCTGAGGACTCGAAGTGTCGGCAGTAATCTCTGCGCATCTCCTCAAGCCGCGCCCGTCGCTCACCGAGCTCAACCAACGCTTGGATCGACTGCGCCATATGCGGGAATCGCTGATTCAAGTACGCCTGATGGAAAACAAGCTGCAAGAGCTTGGACATCATTCCCAACCTTACTGGCCCGATAGAAGACGAGAACGCGAGGGAGCCCGAAAAGCTAACGTGCCCACCATGTTCCAAGAAAAATCCAGCCGCCGTCAATTACATACTCGCATTCGCATGTGGAAATTCCACGCAAGGGTAAACGGCGACCCGCGCCGATGAGGCACCCGAACGGGGCTTCCAAACGAACCCGCGCCCTTTAGAGATAGCGCAGTATTGCGTTCACCATGCTCGACCGTAAAGCGGTCCCGAGGTATCATTTCTGTGCTGCAGTAACCTCCATTCGTTCCCGAAGGATTTGGACCATCATGAAGTGCTTGTATGCAATTCCTGCAACCTCTCTCGACGATTTGAAACGAAGCCGGGAGACGGGGATAGGGTAGCAAAGGGGTATTGCCTACCAATGAAAACTCCAATTCGATTCGCATTATTGACTCCGCTTCTCCTAGCTCTGTCCTGGGCAGTTTCTTCCGCGGCTCAAACTGCGCAACCGGCGCAGGCGGAAGGGGCGCAGCAATTTGCCGAAATGGGAGACTTCCGATTGCAAAATGGCGGCGTCATTCACGATTTCCGCCTGGGCTACCGCACGCTCGGCAAGCTCAACGCCGAAAAGTCCAACGCGATCCTTTGGCCGAGTTGGCTGGGCGGCAGATCGCAAGACTTGTTGCCGTCGGTTGGGCCTGACAAATGGGTGGATAGCACCCGCTATTTTGTGATCCTCGTGGATGCCATCGGCGATGGCGTAACCAGCTCGCCGTCGAACAGTACAAAGCAGCCGCTGCTGAAGTTTCCAGAATTCACCATTCGCGACATGGTGGAATCCGAGCACCGCCTCGCCACAGACGTCCTGCACCTGTCAGGTCTGCGCGCCGTCATGGGTATCTCCATGGGCGGCATGCAGACTTTTGAATGGGGCGTGGCTTATCCCGACTTCATGGATCTGCTGATCCCCATTGTGGGCTCACCGCAATCCACTTCCTATGACAAGCTGCTGTGGACCGCGCAGATCGATGCCATCGAACTCGACCCCGCCTGGAATCACGGCAATCCCACCAGGCCAATGGATCGAAGTCTCGGCTTGGTTGAGGAAATTGGCTCGATGAATCTGACTTCGCCGGCCTATCGCGTGGCGCACACCAAGCCCGACGGGCTTGACGAGCTTCTCGCACAGATACGGAATGCCGCCAAGGGCAACGGCGGGAATGCGTGCGACCGCATTCGCCAGCGCCAAGCGATTATGGCGCTCGATATTCCCAAGGAACTTGGCGTAACAACACTAAAACAAGCAGCCGCCAAGGTGCATGCAAAGCTTCTGGTCGTTGTTTCGCCCGAAGATCACATGGTGACGCCGGAGCCTGCCGAGGAGTTCGCTGCGGCTGCGGGCGCTCCTCTGGTGAAATTGGATTCGCCTTGCGGGCACCTCAGCCCAAGCTGCATTTCTGTAGGGCCAACGGTCGCGCGTTTCTTAGCCGACCCAGGGTCGGTTCATAGTGAAACGTTGCAGGAGCCTGCGAAGCAGGAGTAGACATTTGCCTGATAGGAACTGCATTTCTCACATTGAGCCAAATTGAGCCAAAGAGTGCACGCGAAGTTACCGCCTGAGACGATTTTTGGCCTGAAGACAGGTGCTATCTTGGCCTGTCAGTGCCTAAGTGGCTACCAGGGTCGTAATTATGAAGAAAACGGGATTCGCGCACGATGATTGAAACAAAAGGAGATACTTGCATCGGGCAGGCGCAAGGTTTTTGCAAAAGCTCTGGCCCCCGGTTGCGAAGAAAGAGGGTGAGAAGACTGACGGCTCTTGGTACGAGCAATGCTTATCTCCCTATCAAGGTCCGCGCACGCGACGGTTGAGATCAGGGAGATCCGGTGCGATGCGGAACCGGGAAGCCTTTGCCAAACCAAGTCCCGGTTTGCGGCAGGGTTCTCGCGGCCGCAATAATGGACTCCCTAACCGCCAAATTCCCGGGGTACCCGCCTCAAAAGTGCGCTGCAGGTCGAGATGCAGTGCAAACGGTTCCGTTTTCTGGATGCAATTACAAGAACTAGGGTTCTACAGGTTCTTCGATTCAGCAGAATTTCCCTGATTCTGCTGGGCTTTGCGTTGTTCTCCTTGGGGGCGCGGGCTAACGCTCAAGAGCATGACCTAGCAAAGTGCGAAGGCATAATCTCCGGCACGGTGTATTTGCTGAGCAACAATCAGCCTGCGAGCCAGGTAGCCGTCGGTTTGAAATCGCACGACTCGGGAATCTTTCGCAGCGTGCTGACCGATTATGATGGCCATTTTGAGGTCCCGGGTCTACCCAGTGGTCTCTACGAGATTGTCGTTGAAGAGCAGGGTTACCAGCCTTTGAATGCCACTGCTCAGCTGGACGGGGCCGCTCTTCAGCTGGAGCTGCACCTAGTCTCCTCTACACCTCCGCCTGCCTCGCCGGATGCTAATACCGTGTCCGTCAGGGAGCTCATGATTCCTGGCAAAGCCCAGGAGGAATACCGGAAGGGGCTGATGAGCCTGGCAAAGAGGGAATTTGTGCAGAGCTTGAGCCACTTTACGAAGGCTATCCGCGCGTTTCCCGGATACTTTGAAGCCCTCTATCATTTAGGCGTAGCGGAGACGAGTCTAGGGCGCCGGCAGGAAGCGATGCAAAATTTTCAAGCGGCCATCAATGTGAGTGGCGGACGGTACGCCAAGGCCCAGTTTGGCATCGGGTATATCTATTATTTGCAGGGAGACGCCCGTGCGGCGGAGACCAACATTCGGAGAGGATTGCAGATCGATCCGAATTCACCGGATGGTTATGTCATCCTGGGCATGGCGCTCCTGCGTTTGAACCGGGTGGACGAGGCGGAAAAAAGCGCGCGGGAGGCTCTGCTGCGGGATCCCAACCTGGCCAACGCTTACCTAGTGCTTGCGGATTCCTGCTCGCGCCGGCAGGATTATCGTGAGCAGATCCAGGACCTCGACACTTATTTGCGACTCGACCCTAGCGGCCCTGCAAGTCAACGTGCCCTGGAAGTGCGCGAAGTGGCACAGGAAATCCTGAATCGCATGCAGCCGAAAGATTGAGAGCACACACTTCTGATTTTCTTGACACTGAGAGTCAGCCACCTTTCCAATTGTTATTTGATGCCGGAACCTGTCGGCGTCGGTAACATTCTGCCGCGTCGCCGATGACTGCCCGAGGCTGTTGTCTCTATCGCGACGGGAAGGCGGGACTGGATGGCAGTTATTTGTTTTGCGGGTGCAGCTCGAGAATCCAAGTGTTGTCACCGCCTGGGACAATCTGGTAAGCCAGCGGCTCGGTCAGATCCACAACTACACGGGTGGTGGGCGGAACCTGCGCGTCCATGCCCAGACGCACCCTTTTCGCGCCGCCCTTACCGACGTCAATGCGCTGCTGGGAGGTTGCCATAACTGTTTTGGGCAGATCCACGACAACGCGGGCCGGCGAATCGAGCCACTTTAGTTGAGGTACAACTGGGCCACTCAGCGTCATGATTACAGAAATCTTTCCTGCTTCGTCCGTTACCGCCAGATTGAGCAATTCCACGCGCCGCGGGTTGTCGAGGGCCGGTGCGGTGTAAACCGTTGCCGAGGTGCGCGACAGCGCGCTTCTCGGCACGGTTGACCTCGGATCCGGGGGCGGATTAACCACCCTCCCCACATCATCCATATCTCTGTTAATCGTGCCGACATTGCCAGAAGGCTGTGACTCACGTTGAGGCTGTGACACCGTGGCCTGTGCCGAGACCGGATTTGCGCTGGCCGACTCCGCCCCTCCACCAGATGTGATTGTGCCCGGCTTGGGTTCCCCAACAGGCTGGACCGGGGCTGGATTTGCGGCACTTGTCTTCGCCGACCCACTGGCCGGGGTTGTGGCTGGCTGCGGCTCTGCAGCAGGCGGTGCCGGGGCCGGATTCGTGGCGCCCGCCCTCGCTTTCCCCGCTTTCCCCGCTGCGGCGGGCGCCGGGTCAGACGCGCTCGGAGCGGACGCACCTTGCGCGGCCGGTGAAGATGCGCCGGGCGGGGGTGGGGCAGACACAGTTTCTGCTTTCTCCGGAGGCGCGCCTCCGGAGGTACCAGGATTGGTCGGCTTCAACCCTGGTTGCTCGGTGTTCCGCCAAAGAGCGAGTTCCGGGCTGTTATGGTGGACTTGTAAAGTACGGAGGAAGTGCACCAAGTCCCAGGCCTCTTCCGTCTTGAGGTTATCGGCGAAGGAAGGCATGGGCGTTCCATCCAAACCCGTCATAAAGATTTTGTACAAGTCCTGGTTGGTCTCGCCGCACTTAAAGCGCGAACCCTCGGAAAAGTTGTAAGGACGGATCGGCTGATCGTTGTTGTCGGTCAGTGTGGCGGCGGAAGGACCGTCCCCATGGCCTTCCTGGCCGTGGCATTTCCAGCATTCCATTTTTGCGAAGAGTTCTTTCCCGTGTTTGATGCTGTCCACCGTCAAGGCCGGTTCCGGCGGCATGCTGATGGGCGTGCCCGGCTTTTCGTTCTGCCAGCGTGGCGAAAAGGTCTTGATGAAGGCCACCAGGTCGGCGCGCTGCTGGTTGGTCAACGCCTTCCAGGACGGCATATAGGTGTTATAGAAGCCGCGCGTGATAGCCTCGAAGAGATCCTCGTCGGTTGGCAGAGTGCCGGTGGGCGTCGAGCGACACTTAAACGTTCCCGCCACAAAGTTGCGGGGGAGAACGTTAAGGTAAGGGGCGTTCTCGCCGTTGCCGTCGCCGCGGACCCCGTGACAACCCCAGCAATAGCGATAGTAAAGCTGTTTCCCGGCGCTGGCATGCCCCGTCCATTTGCCGATATGGGATTCCTGAGCCGGCGAGGACCAAGCCACCGCCAGCATGGTGGCAACCACCAGGGCGAACTTATTTGCTTTGCGTACGCGCATTGTCATCCACCTCAATAGGCAAAATCAAAGCCAAAGAAAAAGCTGCTGGAAGTCAGGTCGCGGCCGCTAACAGGCGCAGCGCCTCGCTGCCGGCTTACCGAGTATTCGGTGTGAAACGCGAAGCCTGCCCGGCTGGAAATGAACGGGTAATAGCGAAACCCGCCGGTCAGGGCATCGATATCGCCGAAGTTTCCCGGGTTGGCTGCAAACACCTGGCGGGACATGCGGATGAGTTCGTAGCGATGGATTAGGATGAGTTGAGGATTGTAGTTGTAGTGCGTCTCGACCAAGCCACCGTTCCAGGTTGGCGCTTGCGCCCCGGCTGCGAGAGGCATGTTCGCTGGCGTATTCGATCCCAGGAAGGCGTTGTCCCAGCCGTGAAAGTAAATCGTAGTGACATCGAGCTTCTTGACGTACCACATGCCGATTCCGCCTGCGCGATAAAAACTCTTGTTTCCAATCCCCGTTCCCGGCACTCCCACGCCCTGCTGTGTGAACTGGGGAAAAGTGGGCACCTGGCCGAGGTAGGCGAATCCTCCCACACGTTGCAGTCCCAAGTCGCCGATCTCGAAGGCCTGGCTTGCGGCAAAGTAACCATCATACCCACGGCTGGTCGGCAAGCCCGGCTGGCCGTCGTTCGAACTGAGCAGGGAAGCCGAAACCCGGGTGCGGTCGTTTGCGGAGTGGCCCATCCATTCCACACCGACTTGGTTATCGCCAATCCCGAAGGCGTACAGCGACTCGGTCACAGCCCCGGGACTGGCTGCGCTGCCAGGAGAGACCAGGGGCTGAAAATGATAGTTCTGGTAGAAGCCGCCGGAGTTGCTCAGGGTAACAATGCGCTTCTCGGAGTGCAGGTTGTCGAGCTCGAACTTGCCGAGCTTGATGTTGAGCCAGGGGCTGCCGGCCAAGTTGTCCAGGCGGCCCCATACGGCTTCAAAGTGAAACGCGCCGGTGTTGTCCGAGGAGGGCAGGACATAAAACGAAATATTCTTCGCTAACGTGCCCGCGGTGTGAAAATCCAAACCGCTCCAGTCGAATCCATGCGTAGTGACCTGAGCTTCCACGGTGGATCCGGGAGTTGATCCGTCTACGGCGACGCGGTTTGTGCCTTCGCGATGCCAGTTCGGGGTGATGCGGAAGGTCACCGGTCAATAGGAAGGGCTCTGATAGATGGGGGTGTCGCGCTCATTGCCCATCTGATAGCCGTTGTCTTTAAACTGCTGCCCAAACGGGCTGAGCTTCGGCCAAGCCTCGTGGCAGGAGGAGCAGGGCATACTGTACTTTCGCGCGAACGCCGGAATAGCGTGCGGCTTGCCAGCTGGAATCAGCGAAGCGGAAGCGCAAGGATTGTCAAGGAGCGACAAAGAAAGAATTAGAAATCCACCGAGAATGAAGGATGCAAGCCGCAAGACACGACCCTTAAGCGATGCTAGAAACCCAGGCAACATTGCGCCTCCTGGAAGATGTCGTACTGCAACTCTCCAACACACCGAGAGGGCGCGAAAACGGCTGAGACTTTCATCAAGTCTCAACCGATTGCGTGCCCGCTTCGATGATTCCGTATTGCGGTTTGCCGTTTCTGCCAATAGAGCGAAGGACACAAGGCGCAATGGCGCGACTCAATGGCCTGCGGGCGACTTGAAGACGAAATCCAATTCCTTGGTGTCGCCGGAGCCCACGGTGAGTTTCTGCGTGGAGGTACCAAGTTTTTCGTGCCACGCCTCGATGGTGTAATTGCCCGGCGGGAGATTCTTCAGCTCGAAAGTTCCACCCTTGTCCGTGACTGCAAAGAATGGGTGCTTGAAGACGGCGATATAACTGCGCATCCAGGGATGTACATTGCACTTCATGGGAATGGCGATCTCTTCGCGAGCAAAGGTGGCGTCCAAACGCGTACCCGGAGCCTGCGCCTTGTTCCATTCACGATTGTTGGCGGGAGTGGGATGCAAGTTATGCGTGGTTGAATCGTTATTCGTAATGTCCAGCTCCTGATTCGCACGCAGAGCAACGACATGAGGCGTGTACATGCACCCTTTCTGCTCCATGGTGGCGGGTTGGGACGGGGGATCAAAGGCGCGATCCGCCAATCCTTCGGAGACAAAAACGACGACGTTCTCCAAATCGCCGTTGGGATCAGCCAAAACATCCTCCGCGGACACGCCGCCAGGATGGAGCTTGGCGCAACTCGGATCTGCATTCATGCTTATATGCGTCGACGTAGGCCGCTGGCCCACGAACTTCACGGTGCCTTTTACGACTGCCGTTCCCGGAGCGGGATTGTCGTTAGCTGGAGGACGACCGCGGGCCGGTTCGCGTCCCGCGAGGAATAGAGCAACGGTTGCGGCAAAGAAAAAAGGTAAAGCTTTGACTCTCATGGTGAGGGACTCCTTTGAGATTTTTTCCGAAAACAATTGGGATCGTTTCTTTCAACCTTGTCGACAGTGCTAGCGTCCGGGCTGGGAATTTTTCGACTTCAGAGCCTCCCGGTAGCCTTTTTCATAGCCAACTTTGAAAGAAGCGCGGTCCTTCTCGGTATTCCAGCGGCCGACGCTCGGCTTGGGGCTTCTCCCCTGTCGAGCATCCAGTTCGCCCAAGAAAATGCCGTCACGGTAGGCGGCGTCGGTCTCCAGCCCCGCGCTAATGTTTTTTCCTTGATGAGGCCGAGTTGCGCGGCCAGACAATCTCACGGTGGCTACTCCCCAGGGCACGGCAAAAACCGCCAAAATCACCGATAGATTTCTCACTTTTGTGGTCATAGAACCTCCAAGGCGCGCCCGCCCCTTGGCGGCGGCCAGCTATACGAAGCAAGGGCAGAAATCCCAAAACCCTACGGCGGATGGTGCGCTTTCGATTTGTCCAATAAGTCCCAGGAACTAACTCGCGATAGCGCATGGGAAGGCCATGAGTTTCACGTCTGAGAAGAAAAGTGGAACGCGACGGGGTATACGGCTGAGACAAGTCGCCTCGCAGGTTCACACTGAAGGGAGTTATGATCACTGCCAGCCCTCCTCGTCGGGTGCCATGGCGCGCAGAAAGCTACGTGCCATCCCTCAAAGGAGAAGGCTGAGGTAAGCGCTCTCTGCAAAGTGCGCCTGCTTCCGGTCCGGGGTGCAGAGCGACTACACCCCGGATCACTTTCTAACGAACTAGGAATCTTCCAAGTATTCCCAAACCACGTTCACGATTCTTCCCAGGTTCAAATCCTCAACGGGCCGTGGGGAAGAGAAGCCTGCGTCGTTCATTTGCCTGTCAGCTTGCGGCGCAAGTTCTCGATCCACTCCAGAGACAATGAACAACTACGCGGGGCAGTGTGGGGTGCTGGAGAAGAAGGCTCTATGCTCTAACGCAAAGAGGGTCGCCTCTAAAGTACGAATTTACAAACTCTTTACAAGTAACTGCAGAAGTTTACCTGGCGGCTGCCGTCTTTGACTGAGAGCAAACTGTCATTCGCTGAAGGCCGAATCTTATTGCGCAATCGACGTATCGAGGTTCTTCTTCATAGCCAGACAGGTTCCGATATTGTCCTGGGCACTGGAAAGGCCGGGATCTAGGCGGATCGCTTCGTTGTATTCGTCAACCGCTTGGTCCAGCTTGCGCTGCTCTAGCAAGACGTTTCCGTAATCATTGTGCAGCACCGCAGAGTCTGGCGCGTAGCGCAGCAGGAACAGATACTGCTCGGCGGCCGCGTCAAGTTCGCGACTTTCCTCCAGCAGACGGGCCAAACGGGTCAAATCCGTGTAACGCGCCTCCACAAACTTGTCCTGATCCCTATAGATCAGGGAAGACGCCTTAAGCGAACGGTGGAGCTCCTCGATCGCCGCTTGCGGCTTCTTCTGTTCCAAATAGAGTTCCACCAAGGATGCACTTGCCGCCGTGGCTGCAGGATACCTGGAGGTGAGATTCTGCAATTCGTTAACGGCCTCGCGCGTGTATCCAAAAGATTCGAGCGTTTCCGCAAGAAAAATGCGCTGCACGATCCCAAAAGGCATGATGCGAACACCCTCTCGGAGTTCCGCCAGAGCTTGCTCCCGGTTGTGCCGGGAAAGGTAGTAAACGGCCAGATCACTCCGAATCGCAGGATTGTCCGGCTCCAGCCGGATAGCTTCCGCAAATTCGTTTTCCACCTTTTCGAAATCGCCAACTTGAAGATATCTGAGAGCCAACCTGCGGTGATTGCTGGCCAGGTCAGGATCAACCTCCAAATGACGCGCGGTTTCGGGGTCAATCACGGGTAGTTCGTTAGAAGAGGCCGCCGGATCCGAATCCTCGTCCTCCCCGCGAACGTAACCAACGCGCGGGATTTCCCACGCGGTTGTTTCGCTAAGCTCCAATTGCTCCGCGTCCAACTTGTTGGCGTTTTCAAGTTCCGCCGAAGCTTGGCCAGAATCGAGGGTCATAGCGAGTGCCTGGTGAATCATTGCTAAATTAGGTCCGAGCGCGGCAGCGCGCCGGAGAAGCTCTCTCCGTTCTTCGGGGCTCTCTCCGGAGGTTTCAACGGAATTCCCAGTCAGGTCGTAGTGTTGCAAGAGACGGGCGGTGGCTAGCAAGGGCCACGGGCTGTTAGGGTTTTCCTCGATGGAGATCCGGCACTCCTTCTGCGCCAAATCGGTCGCGCCGACGTGCAGCAGTTCAGCGCACCTGGCCAAACGATCGAAGCGCGCCTCCGTCATGGACACCGACTGTGGCTGGCCGGATTGTTCCGCCGACAAGAGTCGTTCGGCAAGAATCCCCTCTCCACCCGCGAGCTTTACTCGGTAAAGGAACTCTTGGGAAACTGAGAAACCGACTCCTCTGGTTTTGACGAGATGAGCGATGTAGCTAGGTGTATTGCCGGCGGCCAGGCGGCCGAGAATCTCTGTTTGGTCGAGCGGAACCTTTTGCGCGGAAGCGTTTGACGATGCCAGCAGAAAGAACGATCCCAGGACCAGGATCCGTCTCTTCGTGGCGCGAAAAAGTTGCCCGGCAGCTGAGAGCAATCGATCCATTCGCGTAATTAAAGAGCGAATTCAAGCACCAAGCAACAGCCGGAAAGTACCACTGCATCCAAAAGTACAACCACTGATGGACTACGCCGCTCGTCTCCCCCGACCAAGAAAAACAGATTTCCTTTCTGGTTCTCCCTCTCGTTACGAAAAGGTGGTTGTCTCATAACGAACGGCGCAACCGAAGGCTTCGCGGCCCTGCCTCTTTTGTTAGGGTCAAGAAATCTGGGGCTTTTTGCGGGCAGCAGCGCTACGCGGGCGAGCGCTTGCGCCAGAACAGGTAGGCCGGAAGCCCCATCGCAAACAAAATGATGGCAGCGGTGAGGTTCTGAAATTGCGCGGGATCGCGGAGCGCGAGATACACGGCATTGCCGACGATAGCGGCAGCCGCGAGGACAAAAAGAATCGGCGTCCACGGATATCCCGGAACGCGGTAAGGAATTAGGCGGTCGCCATTGGCGCGACGAATAGGAAAAATCGCCGCCGCGCCCAAGCCATAGAAAATCCAGCCAATGAAGATCACGCCCTCAATCAATTTCTGAAATTGGCCTAATTGCCCGGCGCAAACCAGCACCGCGGACCATACTCCCAGCGCGACAATCGCAAACACCGGAGTACGAAAATTGACGTGCACGACGGCAAGCTTTTTGAAGAACAGATTGTCGTGCGCCATCGCGTAGAAAACGCGCGGGGCCGTGAGAATTACGCTGTTGGCCGCGCTGAACGTGGAAACGAGAATCGTGAGTGCGACAATCCTGCCTGCCCACGAACCGAGGACCGCGGTTACTGAAGCTGCCGCGATGGTATCGCTTACGCCGGTCGCAGCAGGGCCGAGTGCGATGAGATACGCAGCGATCGCAAGGAGATAAAGCCCGATTAAGACAAGAGAGCCGAGCAGAAACGCGCGGGGAAACGCTTTCTGTGGATCGATCACTTCGCCCGCGCTATAGGTGCCGAACTGCCAGCCTTCATAAGCCCACAAGACGGCAATCATGGCCAAGCCAAAACTTGAGAACAGGCTTGCTCCATGCTGCGTGGCGCCCATTGCCGGGACGACTTCGCTGGCGTGATGGCCCAGAGAAAGGAGCACCACGCTCAGAACCACAATGACTCCCGCTTTGACGAGCGTGGTCCAGTTTTGTAAATCGGAACTCTTGCGCGTGCCCCAAACGTTCACGAACGTCACGATGGCAATCACGACTACAGCAACGAAGGTTTGCGCTATGGGCGAAATGGGGATTACTTGCGCGAAATATTCGCTGAATACGCGAGCTAGCGCAGCGACCGAGCCGCTGGCAATTACCAGGAATAGACACCATCCGTATAAAAAAGCCGGAGCGCGGCCGAATCCGTCGCGGATGTAGCAGTAAAGACCTCCCGCTTCCGGATTGCTCGCCGCAAGCTCCGCGTACGTCAGTGCGCCGAGAAGGGACAGAACGCCGCCGACAATCCACACGAGCAGCGCCATGCCCACCGAACCGCCCACCTGACGCAGAATCGGCCCTGGCGTTCGAAAGATGCCGGAGCCAATGACGGAGCCAATGAAGAGAAGGAAGAGATCGCGCAGACGAAGGGTGCGGATGAGTTCAATCATCGAGGAGCTTGCCGCGACACCGCGTGCGAGCAAGCCGCACGCATCATAACCGGAGATTCGAAGCCGTCAAGAAGAACCTTGAGGGATAGAAATCGGGGAAGGCATGAAGCACAGCAAGAAAATGACGAGGGCAAGAAACGCAACCAGACGTCTCCGGGCATCCAATGGGGCCGGATCGTAAATCGGAGGGATGCGCAGAAAGCGCATGACCAGCAGCAAGGCGCCCCAGATATACCATCCCTCCCAAAAATGAAGCCAGCCCAAGGCGAGCAGCCCAATAGGCAGCGCCAGAGACAAAACGCGGTGCGCGCGCACGCTCAGCGAACGCAAAATGTGGCCGCCGTCAAGTTGGGCTACCGGAATGAGATTAAGCGAAGTGACAAACAGAGCAACCCACGCGGCACGACCGATGGGCGGCAGGAGCAAGGCGTCGGGCGAAACCCCTGGATGAAAAGCCGATTCGAGAAGACGCATCAGCGGCGGCGTTCCATAAATCAACTCCGCATGCGCGGGATTGGCAAGGCCGGGCACGACCCTGGCATACAAAACACCATAGACCAGCGCGGGAATCGCGAAAAGGAAGCCCACGATTGGCCCGGAGGCGCCCACGTCGAACAGCGCGCGATTGGTGCGCATTGGGGAACGAATCAGGATGAATGCACCAAACGTGCCGGCCAGGTTAGGGAAGGGAATGAAGAACGGGTAGCTCGAGTGCAGATGATGATAGCGGCAGGCGAAGAAATGCCCGAGTTCGTGTGCCAGCAGAATCCCCAGCAAGGTTCCGGCAAACGGCAGCCCCGTCAAAAGGCCAGCGGGATTTTTATAAAAAAGGGTGAAGGCGAGAAATAGTTCATCGATGGATACGGCTTCATTGTGCGCATATGCTACGGCAAACTGTGTGCCCGCCACGAGGCAGGTGCACAAGGTAAGAGAAAAAAGTACAACCGCGAGAACCAGCGACTTTGTCGAAGGACGCGGCGGAATCTGCGCGTAATACCACTGGCGGACAAGATCGGAGCTCCAATCCGCGCTGGCGGGCATCGCAGGAGGAAGATTCTGTGGCAGTGGCGGTGATGGAGTCACGAAGTGGTTGGCGCAGCAATTAAGCGCGGCATGGATAGTACAGCATAGATGGACAGGTTCACGCTAGCGGGGAAAATCGGGGAGGGTGTACTGCTGGGATTGCCGTCTTTGCCCCAAGGCCCTGAAAGAGAAGCTAGGCCTGTTTCTTTTCGTCGTCTTTGCCTTGCAGTTCTTTGCCCGGCTTGAAGCGCACGGCTTTTCCCGGGGGAATGTTAACCTCTTCGCCGGTGCGAGGATTGCGGCCGATTCCGGTTTTGCGGGGCTTAACGCTGAAAACACCGAAGCGGCGGAGTTCGATGCGTTGACTGCGGCCAAGGGCCTGCTTGAGCGATTCGAAAATCGTTTCGACAGCCTGTTCGGCTTTCGTGCGGCTGATGTTTGTCGCGGCCACTACCGCGTTTACCAGATCCAGCTTAATCACGCGATCCTCCCGCACTTCCGAGGCAGATGCTAGAGGTAGCAGGGGCGGGTTGTCAAGGCGTGAGGGGTCGTCTACACTGAACGCTTTTGGCGCCGCGTGTTGCGCCGAATTCGCAGCCATCTTTGGAAAAATCTTCGCAGTTATCTTTCGGGAGGAAGGATGTCCGTCAAGCCAGACCGCTGGATCCGGCGCATGGCGCTGGAGCACAAAATGATCGAGCCGTTTACCGATCGCCAGGTGCGCGATGGCGTGATCAGTTACGGAGTCTCTTCATACGGCTACGACATCCGCGTGGCCGACGAGTTTCGGATTTTTACCAACGTGAACACCACGATCGTGGATCCGAAACATTTCGATTCGCGGTCGCTGGTGGAATTCAAGGGCGACGTTTGTATTATTCCGCCCAATTCCTTCGCGCTCGCGCGTTCGGTGGAATATTTCCGCATTCCGCGCAATGTGCTGACGGTGTGCGTGGGCAAGTCGACCTACGCGCGCTGCGGGATCATCGTCAATGTGACGCCCTTCGAGCCGGAGTGGGAAGGCTTCGTGACCCTGGAAATCAGCAACACCACGCCGCTGCCGGCCAAGATTTATGCCAACGAGGGATTGTGCCAGGTGATTTTCTTTTTGTCGGATGAAGATTGCGAAGTCAGCTACAAGGATAAAAAAGGGAAGTACCAGGCACAGGGCGGCATCGTTCTGCCGCGGTTGTAGCGTGAACTGACTGGTGACCGGCGGACTCTGGCCTCGGCACGAAGAGCCAGCAAGGCTGCCGCACTTTAAATCGTTCCAAGATGAAGTTACGGCGAGGTGGCCAGGGGGTAGCCACGCTCGCGCCAGGCGTTCAGGCCGCCCTGCAGCGGCCGGATGCGCTTGATGCCATTTTTTCGGAGCAGCAGCGCCACACGGGCACTGGTGGCTTCGTTCGGTCAAGTACAGTACAGAACGACTTCGCCGTTGCGGGGCAGGCGGCTGTTTTTTCCCTCTAGTTCCTTGGCCTCAATATGCACGGCACCAGGAATGACTTCCGGCGCGGCGTCGAAATCCATGGAATGACGGAGATCGACGATAGTGATTTGCTCGCCGGCGTCGAGTTTTTGCTTTAATTCATCCACAGTAATGCGCGCGATGCGCAATTCGCGCAAGAAGCGCTGGCGGGCAATGAATTTGTACACGATGTAAGCGGCGAATGCGCCAAGCACAACTACCAGCAGC
Source organism: Acidobacteriota bacterium (assembly GCA_003223245.1). Taxonomy (GTDB): domain Bacteria; phylum Acidobacteriota; class Terriglobia; order Acidiferrales; family UBA7541; genus Acidiferrum. The sequence continues at coordinate 72,772 of QHYI01000106.1, read as the reverse complement.
CATCCGCCAAGCGAAGCCAGCCGCGCCGCTAGGCGCTCAATCTGACCGGCGAAAACATAACCAGCCGCGAGAAACACGCCCGCCCAGAGCGTCGATCCGATGGCGTCGAACAGCAGAAAGCGCCGGAAGCGCATGCGGAAAATTCCGGCCAGCGGGGGCGTGACCAGTCCCAAGCCGGGAAGAAACTTGGCCACAACCAGCGAGCGCGCTCCCTGCTTGGAGAAGATTCCCTCTGTTCGGCGTACGCAGGAATCCGGCTCGAGGGAAATCCGGCAGAGCCATTGCAGAATCTTGATGCCTTTGTGGCGGCCCAGCTGAAACCATAGGGAATCGGAAGCTAAAGCTCCCAGCACGGCGAACAAAACGCAGGCGAAGAAATTCAGGTGTCCCTTTCCGGCCAGCGCGCCGGCCGCAAGCAGCAAAGGCATGGCCGGGATGGGCACGCCCAGCTGTTCCACAAGAACCCACGCAAACAGCACGGAATGTCCGTGATGGATGAGGAACTCGAAGGCGCGCTGCAACGCTGGGTGCATTCCCGCTTTCTCGATTATTTTGCGACGAAGGGAGCAGTATGCCCCCAACTGCCGGTCATGACGAATTCGCGGATGGGCTTGCGCGTCCGCGGCGCCACCTCGCGGTCTTTCAGTTTGGGGGGCAGAGAATCTGGACTTCCCGGATAGCCGATGGCAATGGCTGCAAGAGGCTCCCAACCATCGGGGATAGCGAAAGTCTTGCGTGCTTTTTCCGCGTCGAAGCCGGCCATTTGATGGACGACCAGGCCGCGCGCCGTGGCTTCTACGGCTAACAAAGCTGTGGCGGCCCCGGTGTCGTATTGTGCGTTGCGATTAGGCGCGTCGTTGTGGGTGAAGGCCAGTTTGGCAACGGCAATCGCAAGCGCGGCCGCATTCTTCGCCCAACCCGCGTTGAACTCCACCAAAGTTCCCAAGAGCTTCCCGAAATTTACCTGGTCTTCTTTCGTCGCCACGATATAGGCCCAAGGCTGTTCATTGTAGCTGGAGGGCGCCCAACGCGCGGCCTCAAACAGGCTCCGGAGAACGTCAGCCGGAATCGGTTTGTCCGCAAAGGCACGCGGGCTCCAGCGATTGCGAATCAGTTCGTGGATGGAATGATCGCTTGGCGCGGGGTTGTGCATGTTCGTTTCCTCTTGTTCTGGGCACAGTTTAGATGAGCGAAACCTGTGAGGTGGTGCATGCGGTAGACACACGCGAACCCGCCCGCGAAAGCCCCGCCGCGATGAGAGCGACGACTGCGATTGGACAAACGTGCCCGGTTCCTGTTGCTTTTCCTTCCTTCTTTGGGTTGGAGTTGGAAGCGTGCACCCGAAAGTTGCTAGTTCTGCGGAACGACGCGGATTTCTTCCAGCAGGTCATAAAGAGTTTTCAGACGGCTTCCCGCCATGTGCCGGAACTGCCGCTTGTGCAAATCCCGCATAGGCTGATCCAGCGGCTTCAAGAGTTCCAGACCGCGTGGTGTAATCCGGGTCTTTACGACGCGGCGGTCATCCTTCTGCCGTTCGCGCGTGATCAATCGTTGCTTTTCCAGGCGATCGAGAAGCCGCGTGATGTCCGGGTCGTGCGTAATCATCCGTTCGCCAATCGCGCGGCAGGCCAGGCCTTCGGGTCCGGCGCCCCGCAGGATACGCAGCACGTTGTACTGCGTGCCGGTCAGGTTGGCGGAGCGCGTCAATTGCTCGGCTTCCTGGCCCAGGGCGTCAGCGGCCTTCAGCAAGGCGAGAAAGATTCGTTCTTCCAATGAAGCAGGCGGACGCGCAGGCTTGTTCTTGGAGTTCAACAAAATGAAAATACTCGTGTAAACGACTATTGTCAATGGGAAAACAACCGTGTCGGCGAATCGTGCGCCTGGGCCTCTACGCCTTGCGTAATGGCCGCAGCTGGATCTCGCTCAGAAAGCTTCCTGGCCCTTGCGTCACAATCGTCTCCACGGCGTGGGCCACGTCTTCCGGGGTCAAAGCCTTCGCCGGGTCTTTTGGCCGGCTGCCGGAAAACTCCGTGGCCACGCTGCCTGGGCAAACCACGCTCACGCGGATGCCATGTTCACGCAAATCCTCCATCATGCAGCCTGACAAGCCCAGCAGGCCCCATTTGGAAGCGCAATAAAGCCCGCCGCCAGCAAAGGTGTTTCTGCCCGCCAGGGAGCTGATGTTGATGATGTCCCCAGAACCGCGCCGCGCCATCGAAGGCACTACCGCCCGCGAAACCAAGAACACGCTTTTGAGGTTTGTATCCAGAACGCGGTCCCAATCCGCCTCGGTTTTCTCGTGCGCCCTTTGCGTTAGTGACATCCGTCACCTGGAACAACGTCCGCCCGCCGAGCTTCTCGAGAGCGGCCGCAGAATTTTCCAGTGCCGCGCGGTCCCGGCCGCAAATCGCTACTGCGGCTCCCAACGTTCCCAGACGATATGCGATCGCGCGGCCGATGCCGCGGCTGCCGCCGGTCACCAGTGCGACGCTTTCCGAGAGCCCCTTCTTTTCCCCTGGTCTGTCATTTACGGTATTTATTGCAGGCATGAGAATTCTTCCTCGCGCGGGCCACTCTTTTTGTGCGACACTCATCTTATCATCAGCGATTTCGATGACGGCGGCTATGCTGTTCGCCGCAGCGAACGTAATTGAGAAGTGACTCCGCGGCACAAAGAAAAATCATCAGGAACTTCGTGGAGGTCGTGGAGGATAACTGCTTGCGGATTTAGTGCGCCTTTTCCTATAATCCCAGGGTTTTCTGAGACAGAATGATTCCCGGTGAAAGAATTCCGGGTTGCACCGGAACCATAATTGGACGCACGGAATCTCAGCGAGGAGAAACCGTAATGAATGGAAAAAGAAAGTGCATGGGTATCGCGCCGGTAGCGGTGCTTTGTCTAATTCTAGGAAATTCGACGAGCCTGCGCGCGCAAGCGCCGGCATCGGGGCAAGACACAACAAAGGCTCCGGCATACACGCTGGTCGAGTACAACGCGGAACAGGCTTGCGCGGCCGAAAAAGTGCCGGCGACACAGGTCAAGTGTCTGGATGATTTTGTTGCGAAGTACCCGAATTCTGCGCTCCTCGTTTATGTTTATCCCCTGTACGTCAATGCCTACAATCAGCTGAAGAATCCGCAAAAGGTGATTGATTACGCGGACAAGCTCGTGGCGCTCGGAGATAAGGCGGAGCCGGTGGTGCGTTACCAGATGCTTTACGCCAGGGCGCTTGCCTACGCCAGCCTGCCCCAAGCGGACCAGACTGCAGGAGCAGCCAAGGCTCGGGAGGCGGCTTTGCTGGGCCTAAAGACTCTGGACGAGGTCAAGAAGCCCGATAACATTTCTGAGGACGAATTTAAGAAGCAAAAGCAGCAGCCCATGATTCTCTTCAACTACACGGCTGCCACCGCGGCAATGGCGGTCAAGGATTATCCATCGGCGATACAGTCCTATAAGGCGGTCTTGGCTCTGAATCCGGACGACTTGAGCACCAATTACAACCTCGGGAAGGCCTACATGGCCATGACACCGCCGCAGTGGATGGACGCCTTCTGGTACTTCGCAAAGTCGGTAACCTCCAAGAGCGCTACCCAGAAGCAAGCCGATCAGATCAAGAAGTATCTAAAAGGGCAGATCGCAAACTATCAGGGCGGGAACATTTGCGACAATCTGGTCGACGGTGAATTGAACGAGTTGCTGCAACTCGCAGGCAGTTCTACCGATCGTCCCAGTACCTATTCCTTGCCGAGCGCCGCGGACATCAGCGCGGTTCAGAAGGACATGACCATCGCTTCGGTTTTCAATGACCTGAAGGCGGGAGGCGAGAAGAGCAAGCTGACTTGGCTTGCCGCATGCGGTCTGGAATTTCCGGAAGTTCCCGGCAAGGTCATCGAAGTTGTCCCTGGCGATCCTCTCGTGCTGAAGATCGCCTTTGTGACTAGCGATGCGGAGTTTGATGCCGCGAAAGATCCAAACATGGACGTGAAAGTGGTTGGCCAGCCCGAGGCAGCGCGCGTTGAAAAAGATAGCGCCGTCCACTTTACGGGAACTTTGGTCTCTTACGATCCCAATCCCTTCTTTCTCCACTGGGATAAGGCCAAAGTGAAGGAAGAAGATATTCCCAAGGAGAAGGCTCCCAAGCGGCCCGTGCGTCGGCCCACCCGGAAGCCGAGCGGCCGGTCCAACTAAGCGGTTCCCGAGCTTGTAGTTCAGCGAGACGGCTCTCCGAGATACTGAGGAGCCGTTTTCCTTTTAGAACCGACTGCCTTCAGCGCGGCCGCCGCCGGTGCCCGTTCGTGTCCAGCTTGTATTCCTCGATTTTGCGGCTCAACGTATTGCGGTGAATCCCCAGGAGCTGGGCGGCGCGCGACCGGTTGCCGTTCGCACGGTCCAACACGCGCTTGATAAATCGTTTCTCGAACTCTTCTATCGCTTCGTCAAAGTAGATTCCCCGCTCCACCATTTGATTGACGAGCCCTTCTAATTGGTCTTTCACGATAACACGCTCCGCAGGGATGTATATGCATGGGCCCCGTTACTGCGTCAATTCATGGCCAGTCAGAATGCGGTACGCCTCCCGGTATTTCTCGCGAGTGGCGTCGACCACCTCCGGTGGGAGCTCTGGTCCGGGCGGGGTCTTCGACCAGCGCATCCGTTCGAGATAATCCCGCACAAACTGCTTGTCAAAAGACGCCTGCGGTCCGCCGGGGCGATAGCGCGTGGCGGGCCAAAAGCGCGACGAATCTGGCGTCAGCGCTTCATCTATCCAAATCAGCTCATCGTTCAACAAACCAAACTCGAATTTGGTGTCTGCCACGATAATTCCGCGGGGCTCGGCATGCGCAGCGGCGCGCCGGTACAGTTCCAGGCTAACGGCGCGAACGGCCACAGCAAGTTCCTTGCCGATCATCTTTACTACTTGCTCGAAAGCGATATTCTCGTCGTGTCCAGTTACTGCTTTTGTCGCGGGGGTAAAAATTGGTTCGGGCAATCGGTCCGATTCGAGCAAGCCTGTGGGCAGCACGATGCCACAGATCTTTCCCGTCGTTCGATAATCTTTCCAGCCCGAGCCTGACACGTAACCGCGCACCACGCATTCAATCGGCAAGGGCTTCGTTTTTTTCGCCAACATCGAGCGCCCCGCCAATTCTTCCTTGAATCGGTCAAACGGCGGGGGAAATTCCGTGGCGCTAATTACATGATTAGGGATGACGTCTTTCAGAAGGCTGAACCAAAAAAGGGAAATCTGCGTGAGCACGCGTCCTTTTTCGGGAATCGGTGTTGGCAGGATCACGTCAAACGCCGAGAGACGGTCGGTGGCGACGATGAGCAGCTTGTCGCCCAAATCGTAAATGTCGCGCACTTTTCCGCGCACGCTCGGCGTGAGTCCGTCGAACTGAGTTTCCCGTAGGACTTTCATGGCTGAAGCAGAAGGCACAGCAAAAAACTCCCCGACTCGGCGTTCCGCATTCTAACGCACCGAGCTACGAAGTCAAACCCGTCGGCGGTGGAAAATTGTGCGAAACGGAATTGCATGGAAATGCGATAGGGAAACTTTATGCGATGAATAAAAAATGCTAAGAAAGATTTTCAGGCGGTCTTCTGTTTTTGCCAATCCTCGCGAGAACGCAACTGCGTCTGCTTACGCCGCGGAAGCGGTCGATGCATTCGTATCGGGATTTTCGTTCCCGGTTTCTTCCCAGCGCACGCTGACTAGCTTGGATACGCCCGGCTCCTGCATCGTTACTCCGTAAAGCACGGGAGCGATTTCCATGGTCTTGCGGTTGTGTGTGACCACAATGAACTGCGTCTGGCTGCTCATCTCCCCGATCAATTTCGTGAACCGGCCCACATTCGCTTCGTCCAGAGGGGCATCGACTTCGTCCAGGATGCAGAACGGGCTCGGCTGGTAGCGGAAAATCGCGATGAGCAGCGCCAGCGCCGTCATGGCCTTCTCGCCGCCGGAAAGCAGAAGCACGTTTTGCAGCCGCTTTCCTGGAGGCGAGGCTACAATGTCGATGCCGGCATCGCCCGAACTGTCTGGCTCGGTCAAGCGCATCTCCGCCATGCCGCCGCCGAAAATCGCATGGAAGGCATCGGAGAAACTCTTGTTGATCGCTTGGAACGCGTGCTCGAACTTCTCGTTCGTGGCTTGGTCCAATTCCACGATGGCTTGCTGCGTGTCGGCAATCGATTTCAGCAAGTCATCGCGCTCCCGCGTTAGGAAGGTGAACCGCTGCTCGCACTCGTTGAACTCCTCAAGCGCCATCATGTTTACAGCGCCCATACCCTCAATGCGCTGCTTCATTTCGTGATAGTTTGCTTCCGCTGCGGCAAGTTCATCGCCGCTCATGAACGCTGTTTCCGTGGCAACCAAATCTTCCGGCTGCGCGTTTACTTCGCTCATGCACGTCTCGCGCAGATGCGCCCGGTCCGACTCGTTCTTCGCGCCTTCCACTTCGGCGTGATTTTTCTGCTCGCGCAGCTCTTGCAGCTCTTGCCGCGCCATCCGAAGGTGATCTTCGGTTTGCGTCACGCGAGTGCGCGCCGATTCCCACTCTTGCTCCAGTTCCTTCTGCCGCGCTTCCAGCCGCAGCTTTTCTGCGCGCAGACCTTCGAGTTGCTGCGTCAATTCTTCGCTCTGCTTCGCGAGCGCCGCGGTCTCTTCACTAATGGACATGACTTGCTGCTGCAGCGTCATCTCGCGGCGTTCCATGTCCGCGCGCTCTTCGCGAAGCCGCGTCGCCAGAGCTTCTGCCGCCGTCAGTCGCTCGTTAATCGCCGCCAGCCCGGCTCGCGCCGTGGCTAACTCCTGCTGCTCGGTTTGCACTGAACCGCGCAGTCCGACCAGTTCTTCCGCCAGCCGCGCGCTCTCGGCTTCCGCTTCCGCGCGATTGAGCGCGGCCGCGGCGTGCTCGTGCTTCGCGCGTTCCGCGCGCTGCCAGGCGTCTTCTGCTTCTTTCCGGACGCGCGCCAACTCGCTCTGGCAAAGGACCAACTCGGTTCCCAGCCGTGCCAGTTCCGTCTGCATCTGGCTGTGCCGGTGCTGCGCGGAAATCACTTCGCGTTCCACGTCGCGCTGCTTCGCCCTGGTTTCTTCCAGCGCCTGTTCCGTCGCGCGAAGTTCTGCTGCTACCTCTCCGAGCGCGGTCAGCTTCCCGTTCATCTGGTGTTCGAGTTGCAGTACCTCGGCACTCAGCGCGCGCAATTCGCGCTTCATGCCTAGCGGCCCTGCCTCGTCTGGACGTCCGCCGGTCACCATGCGCCCCTGATAACTAGTTCCGTCCGGCGTGACGAACGCGTACTGCGGATTCTCCCGGGCCAATTTTTCCGCTGCTGCCGCGCTGTCGGTCAAATATGCCGAACGCAACCGTGGCAGAAACTGCTTTGCCGCCGCTCCCAGCGGATCGCGGAATTCCACCAGCTTGTCCATCCGCGAGATTATGCCGTCTTCGGGTTGGAAATTCGCAATCGGTTCGTACTCATTTTCAAGCCGCAGGTTGCGCAGGGAGTCCACGAAGAACGTCGCGCGGCCGCCCACTTCATCGCGCAGCATGGAAATGCCCGTGCGTGCGTGGTCGAAAGTTTCGACGACGACAAATTCCAGCTCATCGCGCAGAAATTGCTCGATCGCGGCCTCATGCTTTTCTTCGACTTCCGCGTAGTCGGCCAGTACACCCACGGCGCGGAACTGTTGCCCGCCGCCACGCGCGTTCGCAGCAAAGAGTTTTTGCACCGCCTCAGCCGTATACGACCGGTCGTTCAAAATCTGCGTCAGCGTCGAATGCCGCGCCCGCACGCTCGCCAGCGAGTCGCGCAGCGCGTCCGCTTCTTTCGTCAAGCCATCGCGCTGCCCGCGCAGCGCTCCGATTTTTGCCTGCAATTCCGCGGAGCTTTGCTTCAACACGCTGAGCTGCCCCGAAACAGCTTCCAATTCATGAGCCGCGCGTTCCGCGTCATTGCGTGCCCGCATGGAGGTTTCCAGTACTTCGTGTTCGTTTGCCTCCAGTTTCCGCAGCGCCTCGGTTTGGTGCACCAGCGCTTCTTCCGATTGCTTTTGCTCGCCGTGCAGCCGCAGCAGGCTTTCGCCCGCTTCCGACGCCCGCTGCCGCAATGCCTCGATACGCCCTTCGCTATCGCGAATCTGCGCCGCACGTTGTTCCGCGCGCTGCAAAAGTTCTTCGACGCGCCCATTCAGTGCGCCGGATTCTTCGCGCAGCAGCGTCACTGCCTGCACCTGCGTCGCGCTGCGCGTCTCCCACTCCGCGGCCTGCGCGCGCGCTTGTTTCAGTTCCGCATCCATCTGCGCGTGACGCCCGGCCAGTTCCTGCGCGCGCTGGCGGTTAAACGCAATTTTGTTCTCGCTGCGGTCTACTTCGAGCGCCGTCAGGTTTAGCACGTTTTGGTTCTGCCGGATTTCCGCGTCCAGTTCGTAAATCCGCTGATTCAGCCGGTCCTGTTCGCCCTCCATCTGCTGGATGGCGGTTGCGCGCTGCGTTTCTGCCGCGTTCAATTCTTGCAGTTGCTTCGTGATTGTTTCCGCTGCGGCATCCAGTTCCCGCGCTTTGCCCGCCAGCATCTGCCGCACGATCCCGCGCATCTGCTCGCGAATCTCCGAATACCGCCGCGCCTTCGCCGCCTGCCGCTTCAGCGAGCCGAGCTGCTTCTCTACTTCAACGACGATGTCGTTCACGCGGGCCAGGTTCACCTTCGACGACTCCAGCTTCGCTTCCGCCAGTCGCTTTTTGGTTTTGAATTTCGTTACGCCCGCGGCTTCTTCGATGATCGCGCGCCGCTCCATCGGTTTGGTGGAAAGAATCAGCCCGATGCGTCCCTGTTCGATGATGGCGTAGGAATCCGGTCCCAGCCCCACGCCCATGAACATTTCCTGAATGTCGCGCAGCCGTGCCACGCGCCCGTTGATGAGGTAGTCGCTCTGCCCCGAGCGATACAGCCTCCGCGTGACCATGATTTCGCCTGGCTTTGTCGCAAGCGTCGGTTTTTCTTGGCTCTTTTTCTTTCTTTTGAATAGTTTCTTGAATTTGCCGCCCGACTCTTCCGCGTTCTCTGTCTGCGAATCCGCTCCGGCCGCAACTTGGCCCAGCTGCGGCCCATCGGGTGCCGCCGCTGACGTCGCGGCATCTTCTTCCGTGTTCTCTGGGCCCTCTGTGGTGAAACCTTTCTTTTCTCCCGCTGCCGCGCCTTCCAACACGAACCGCGCCGCTTCCGCCAGCTCCGGGTCTTCCATCGTGATGGTCACTTCCGCCATGCCGAGCGGCGGGCGCTTTGTTGTTCCATTGAAGATGCAATCCGCCATGCGTTCCGCGCGCAGAGACTTGTGGCTCTGCTCGCCCAGCACCCAGGAAATCGCGTCCACCACGTTCGATTTGCCACAGCCGTTCGGTCCGACGATACACGTGGTCCCGGACCCGCTGAACGTCACCAGAGTGCGTTCGCAAAACGACTTAAAGCCTACGATTTCGACTTTTCGCAGCTTAAGCAAGGTGTCCCCTTTGGTTCCTTATCGCGCGTGCATCCTAATTTTGGACCCGGTGCCCCGCCGGGAGTTGCTTCTTTTCCACGGAATCTATATGCTGCTCCGAAGTTCAAAAAAATCCACACGCAATAAGAGACGGCTTCGTCTGCCTCGAGGGGAGGGTTTTTCGGGCGTCAGGTCGGTCCCACACCCTGGGACCGCCCGCAAAGCCGGCCGGATAAGGGCCGTCTCGAAAACGTTTGGCAGGTTCCTGTTCAGAGCCCAGCCGCCTGGCGCAAGGATGGCGGTACAGGAAAAAACCTTAACATGATGGTCCTATGGTGTCTAGCCCTACGCTACGCCTTGTGGCCTTCTTGCCATGGCCACAATCCCGGAGTTTCTCCTTTGAATTACAACCGTTAGCGGCAGGCTGGCTTGCGATGCAGCACGCGCCTTTCGGTGGAGTCCACAGTGGGAGTAACGAAGAAACTATTCGTCATAATTGAAACTCTCTGCCATCACGAAATAGCCTTAAAGTGCATCTTTTAGTAACCGACTATCACGCGAACTTCGGCCTTATTCATATCGAAGCACAACTACAGGATCCACGCTCATGGCGCGTCGGGCCGGGACGGCGCAAGCGAGCAACGCAATGCTGGCAAGCAAGGCCATGACTCCCGCTAACACGAACAGATCGAAAGCGTGGACGCCGTAAATTTGGCTGGCCACCGCCTTTTGCAAGGAGGCCGCGCCAACAATCCCCAAAACGAATCCCAGGGCCACGAGTTTGAATCCCTCGCGCAAAACCAGCCGCAGAATGCCGCTTCGCGTGCTGCCGAGCGCCACACGAATGCCGATTTCGCGGGTGCGCTGCGCCACCAGATACGCCAGCACGCCATAAATTCCCAGCGACGCCAGAAACAACGCGACTCCGCCGAAGGCGTTGGCCAGCAGCATGGAAGTCCGGCGTGAGGACAACGAAAGATCAATGCGCTCCCCCATGGAATGAATGTCGAAGAGCGCCAAGTCCCGATCAATCCGCGAGATTTCCGCGCGCATCGCGCGAACAACGGGCGCCGGGTCGCCGGCAGTTTTGAGGGCAAACGTAAAAAAGCCGGATGGGTCTTGAGCATTGCACAGGTAGTACGCGCCCACCCGCGCGGTGGAGTCATCCAGTTTTTCGTAGCGCAGCGTGCGCGTAACCCCGATCACGGTATACCACTGGGTCTTTTCGTTCACTTTCAAGAGGTCGTTGGGATTGCTGGGAAAGTACATTCGCCGGCCAATGGGATCCTGGTTCGGCCAAAAATGCCGCGCCAGGCGCTCGTCCACAATAATTACGTGGGGAGACGTTTCATTGTCGTGATCATTGAAAGCGCGTCCGCGAATCAGCGAAATGCCCATGGTTTCGAAATAGCCGGGCGTCACCGTAATGTACAAGGGAGAAATGAGCGACTCGCCCGGCTTCATCTGGTAGCCCTCCGCCAGAATCACGCTGTCACTGTGATTGTTACCGAAGGGTATGGACATCGTCGCGCCAGCATTAGAAACTCCGGGGATGGCGCGCAGAGCCGCGAGCGCGCGGTTCATGAAGCCGCGCAAGGCGTCATCATTGGTGTACTTGGCCTTTGGCAAGAAAATCGACGCGGACACCACGCCATTGGGGTTGAACCCCGGGTCGACGTGCAGCAATGCTCGAAAGCTCGCGAGGAGCAGTCCGGCCCCCATCAGCAGGGTGAACGCACAGCCAACCTGTGCGGTGACGAGCAACTGCCGCACGCGCCGTGATTTTTTTCCGCCAGTGCTGGTCCGGGATTCCTCATGCAGCGTGTCGCCAATGCGGATTCCGGAAGCGCTAGCCAGCGGAAACAGCCCCACAAAAAGTCCGGCTGCCAGGGATAGGCCAAGCGAAACAAGCACAACCGTGCTGTCCATCTGGACTTCTTCGGCGCGGGGGAATTTCTCCAGCCCGATGGCGTCCAGCCCACGCAATACGACCGCCCCGAGACCAATCCCGCCCAGGCCCCCGAGTAACGCGAGCCCCAAATTTTCCAACAGCAACTGGCGCACGAGCTGCGCTCGTCCTGCTCCCAGCGCGATCCGCGTGGCGATTTCTTTCCGCCTCGTCGCGAGCCGCGCCAACGCCAAGTTGGCGATGTTCAGCCCGCCAATCAGCAGCACGACAAATGCGCCACCCCACAACAAATAAAGAGTCCCTTTCACCCCGGCGGTCAGCATGTCCTGCAGAGGCTTTACCGTGGTGTGGAACCCCGCGTTGATCAAGACCTGTTTCATTTCCGGAAAGCGCCCGAGGTTTTCCTGGTTCAAGGAGTTCACCTGCGCCTGAGCCTGTTGCATGGTGGCGCCGGGTTTCAAACGTCCGATGTGAAACCAGTTATTGTTGTGATGAACGGTTTTCTCTTTGGCCGTGAACGCGAGCGGCATCCACAGCCGAACCTCGGGCTCAATAAAATTGAATTTGGGCGGCATCACGCCCACGACGGTGTACGGCCGGTCGCTGATGCGCAGCGTGCGTCCAAGGACCGCTTTGTCTCCGGCGTACAGCTCCTCCCAAAGCCCGTAACCTAGGATCACTTCCTGGTCCCGCCCGACTTCGCCTTCTTCTTCCGTGAACGGTCGCCCAATCACCGGGGAAACGCGCAGCAAGGGAAACCACGATGGCGTCACCAGCATGCCCCGAATCTGCTGGGGCGATCCATTTATCTCCACGGTTTGATTGCGGCCTTGGAACAACGCCTGGCTCTCGAATACCGTCATCTCACGAAGCCGGTCGTAATAATCTCCCGAACTGCTGTAGTTGCCGCCGGTAAATCCCGCATTCGGGTAATCGTTGGACATAATCAGGATGGAATTGGCGCCCGCCACCGGCAAAGGCCGCAAAATGACGGAGTTCACCATGGCAAACAGCGCCGCATTGGCCGCAATACACACCGCAAACGTGAGCAGCACAGTCAGCGCGAAGCCCTTGTCACGCCACAACGAACGAGTCCCGTATCCTACGTCCCGGAAAAAGGTTTCCATGCTTTCCGCTCCCCGCCAAGGTTAGTCCCTGCCAAACGCCTCGCCAAACAATTGTACGGGCGCAGCCTTGTCCTGAGCGCAGTCGAAGGAACGCTTCAGCGCGCCCCTGTTCTCCAGCTGCCGCCTAGCAATCAGTACGCATCCCCAAAAGCCAAAGTTCCCACCCAACGCGCTGAATAGTTGACCTGCTTACTTCGTTACATCCTTGCTTCCTCCTCTGCCCCTGTTCCAGATACAATCCATTGCTTCTCCAATTACCAAGAAAGAACACCGAGCGCCGATGGCCGAAATCCAGCTCCACAACACGCTGTCCGGAAAACTCGAACCCTTCGTCCCGCAAAAGCCCGGCGAAGTGCGCATGTACACCTGCGGTCCAACCGTTTACGACTACGCGCACATCGGCAACTACCGCACCTTCGTTTTTCAGGACATCCTTGGCCGTTTCCTCAAGTTGCGCGGCTACAAGTTGAAACACGTCATGAACCTGACCGACGTGGACGACCGCATCATCGCCAACGCTGCCGCGGCCGGTAAAAATATTCGCGAGTACACCGACACATTCGCGCAGGCTTTCTTCGACGACTGCAAAACGCTCGGCATCGAAGCCCCCGAGCACTGGATCCGCGCCACGGACCACATCGACGACATGGTGAAGTTGATCCAGCGTCTCCAAAAGAAAACCTTCACGTATTCCAGCGAAGGCTCCGTCTACTACCGGATCGCCAAATTTCCAAACTACGGAAAACTCTCCAAAATCGATCTCACTGGCATTCAAGCCGGTGCGCGTGTCGACAACGACCGCTACGAGAAAGAAAGCGCGCGCGATTTTGCGCTGTGGAAAGCTCCGAAACCCGGCGAGCACTTTTGGGAGACCGCGATCGGACCCGGCCGCCCCGGCTGGCACATCGAATGCTCCGCTATGGCCATGAAATACCTCGGCGAAACGCTAGACATTCACACCGGCGGCATCGATCTCGCCTTTCCGCATCACGAAAACGAAATTGCCCAGAGCGAAGCGGCCACTGGAAAGCCCTTCGCCCGCTATTGGCTCCACGCCGAGCATTTGCTCGTCGACGGGGAAAAAATGTCCAAATCGCTCGGCAACTTTTTTACGCTGCGCGATTTGTTCGCCAAAGGCTACAAGCCTAGCGCGTTGCGTTTCGCCTTGGCCAGCGTGCCGTATCGCAAGCAGCTTAATTTCACCTTCGCTGGCTTAACGCAGGCTACGAACTCCGTCGAACGATTGCGCAACTTTGCCGATCGATTGAAACAAGGAAAATTTCCGCCGGGCAAGCAAGAGGGCATGTCCGAACGCATCTTCAAAGCGCACGTGGAGTTTGATGACGGACTTTCCGATGATCTGAACACTGCGCGCGCCCTTGCTGCTCTATTTGATTTGGTCCGCGACGCAAATATTGCCATGGACAAAGGCGAGTTTCGCCAGGGCGATATCGACGCGGCGCAACTGTTCTTGGTCTTTTTCGACAGCGTCTTCTCCGTTCTAGAAGATAACGACGCTGCCAAATTGCAAGTACTCGGTTATGGCAGCGCCGAAGCTGGCCTGAGTGACGCAGACATTGAAAAACTCGTTGCCGACCGCACCGCAGCAAAGAAGAAACGCGACTTTGCCGCTGCGGACCGCATCCGCAGGGACCTCGCGGACCGTGGTATAATCGTGGAAGACACCAAGGACGGCACCGTCCGCTGGAAACGCAAGTGACCTTGAATTTCAAAACTCGGCCCCCTTACCTCCCGGGTTTCTTCCCGCCGGCCGCCCTGCGGCCAAACCTCTTCGGCGTGGACTTAGCTTAAGTTTTTTTGCGGGCCGTTCCGGAATCTTCGGAGACCGAACAGCAATTTTTTGCGCCCGCTTCTTCCCTTCGCAGTCTTGATTCACTCCAACCAATTTTTCTCTTGGAGGAAGAAATGCCAACGACTTTAGAAGTAAAAACGCCTCGCCTCGTCACGGCGTTGCCCGGCCCGAGAGCGCAGCAAGTCATCGCCGCCGACGCCAAATTCATGTCGCCGTCGCTCACTCGTGAATATGCGCTGGTAGCCAAGAAAGGCCACGGCGCCATCGTCGAAGACGTCGACGGAAACTCGTTCCTGGATTTTGCCGCGGGCATCGCGGTGTGCTCGACAGGACATTGCCATCCGAAAGTAGTGGAAGCCATCCAGAAACAGGCCGCAGAGCTGATTCACATTTCCGGGACGGATTTTTATCACCATCACCTGCCGCAGCTTGCGGAGCGGCTTGTCGCTACCATGCCCGGAAAAGAAGCGAAGAAAGTGTTCTTTGGGAATTCCGGCACGGAAGCCGTGGAAGGCGCGATCAAGCTGGCACGCTACGCCACGAAGCGCGACAAGCTCGTGGCGTTTTACGGCTGCTTTCACGGGCGCACGCTTGGTTCGCTTTCGCTGACGGCGTCGAAAAATACGCAGCGGAAAGGCTTCGGCGCGCTGCTCGGCGGCGTGGAGCACATTCCGTTTCCGTATGCCTATCGCTGCCCACACGGTCACACCGCGGAAACCTGCGGCACGGAAATTTTAGAACTCCTCGAACAGCAAATGTTCAAGCGCTTGTTCGCGCCGGATGAAATCGCGGCCATCATCATCGAGCCGATTCAGGGAGAAGGCGGCTTCATTCCAGCGCCGACATTTTTCCTGCAGGAATTGCAGCGTATCTGCAATCGCCACGGCATCATGCTGATCGTCGACGAAGTGCAATCCGGCGTGGGCCGCACCGGAAAGTGGTGGGCCTATGAGCACGCAGGAATCGAGCCGGACATCGTTTGCATCGCAAAAGGCATTGCCAGCGGCATGCCCTTGAGCGCGTTTGTGGCCAAGGAAAGCGTAATGACCTGGGGCCGGGGATCTCACGGCACAACGTATGGCGGCAACCCTGTATGCATTGCTTCGGCAGTGGCCACTCTCGAGCTCATCGAGCAGCGCTATCTCGAAAACGCGCGCAAGATGGGCGATTACATCTTCGGGCGCATTCACGATTGGCCCAAGCACTTCAAAATTGTTGGCGATGTGCGCGGCAAAGGCTTGATGATCGGCACCGAAATTGTGCGCGATCAGAAAACCAAGGAGAAGGCGGTGGACCTGCGCGATGCGGTGGTCAACAAAGCGTTTTACAAGGGACTGCTGACGCTCAGCGCCGGCGAGAACACCATTCGCATGTCGCCGCCGCTGCTGATTGACGAAGAGCAGGCGGACTTCGCCATTCGCACGATGGAAGAGTGCTTCCGCGAAGTCGAAAAAACCATTTAACACAGAGGTCGCTGAGGACACAGAGTTCACAGAGAAGAACCGGAGCTCGGTCGGCTACGATGGAGAGACCCTAGCGTTTCTGGAGGTGCGCGCGCACGGTGAATGAAGACGCGACCGCTTTGCCGGAACTCAGCGTGACCCTAGAAAAGCAGCGCGTGGTGGTGCGCACTGCGCAGCGTTTCGCTTCGACGTGTTAGCCATCGAAAACCGCCCCGGCCTGCTCCCGTTGTGCGCCTGCACAAAGACGCCTTCAGCCCGGACCTTAGAAGCCGGGACTGAAGAATGCGGCGCCCGTGCTGGCCGCGGTTGCTACGCACGAGCTTCTGTCCTTGGCAGTTTTAAACACAGGTGGTCCTCAATAGATCGCAACATGTAAGCGTCGGACGGAACTTCTTGCGATATCAGGATGAGGCTATACAATGCTGATGCCAATCGCCCTAGGAGCCTCGAACAGGAGTGTCCTCATGATTCGTGAAAGCAAGTCTCGTCCCAATTCCTTTGCGAATTTTGTTCGCGTAACTTTGCTCGCGTTTGTATTGATCGTTCTTGGAGTTGGTGCGCGAGCGCAGGACGCGGATGTTGCGAGGAAGCTGCAGGGATTTGACGCCTACTTGGAGCAGACGCTGAAGGATTGGAACACGCCAGGTGTCGGCGTAGGAATTGTTGTGGGGGACAAGCTGGTTTACGCGAAGGGCTACGGCTATCGGGATTACCAGAAGAAGCTGGCGTTCACACCGAAAACGTTGCAGCCGATTGCGTCAAACTCGAAATTATTCACGGCGGTGGCGGCGGGGATGCTCGTAGAAGAAGGGAAACTGACCTGGGACAAGCCGATACGCGAATCGGTACCGGAGATCGAGTTTTACAACGACGAGCTCAACAGCAACGTGACGCTGCGCGACATGCTGTCACATCGCACGGGCGTGACGCGGCACGACTTGATTTGGTTCAAGTCGCCATTCACGCGAAAAGAGCTCTTCGAGAGGCTGAAGTATCTGGAGCCGCAGCAGCCGATGCGCACGACGTTTCTTTACAACAACCTGATGTTCGCTGCTGTAGGACAGATCATTGAAATCAAGTCCGGCAAGAAGTGGGAAGATTTCGTGCGCGAGAGAATCTTCACGCCGCTCGGCATGAATACGACGTGTTACGCCATTGCGGATATGACGAAGCAACCGGATTACGGCGTGGCGTTCCGCGAAAAGCGGGATTCCTTTGAGCTGTACAAAATTCCTTACTATGAGGACACCGAAGGCGTGGCTCCGGCCGGCGCGATTATTTCCAATATCGACGAACTGTCGCACTGGCTGATTGCGCTGATGAACGACGGGAAATACAACGGAAAGCAGGTGCTGCCCGCCACAGTGCTAAAAGCTACGCAGCTACCCGCCATCGCCTTGCCCAATGCTGCCGGCGAGGCTCTGGGCTACTGGGAATTGCTGAACGCTGCCTATGGAATGGGGCGAGAGACCGCGTCCTATCGCGGCAAGCTCCTAACATTTCATGGTGGCGACCTTCCGGGCTTCCACTCGCAGATTTCCTTCATGCCCAACGACAAAATCGGAGTGATCGTGCTCGTTCAGACCGATCACAGCGCGCCGCTCTACAACATCATCAGCTACGACGTGTATGAGCGGCTTTTGGGTATGGACCAAACGCCATGGAGCCAGCGGCAATTGCAGCAGCGGCTTGCGAACAAGAAAGCGGGGACGGAAGCACGCGCGAAGGCCGGCGGAGATCGCGTGCCAAACACAAAACCATCGCACGCTCTCGGTGACTACGTGGGCGAATACGAGAATCCCGCCTACGGCATTCTAAAAATCGGATTGCAGGGCGATCAATTGCAATTTGGTTTTCACGAATTTCACTTCCCGATGAGCCATTTCCATTACGACCGGTTTGACACGCCTGATGACGAGCAGTACGGAAAGTTTTCGGTGAATTTCCGGACGAATCCCCAGGGTGACATTGATACCGCGATGATTTCGCTCGACCAAGCGGAAGCGGTGTTCACCCGCAAGCCCGAAAATCTCGATCCGAGTCTCCTGGAAAAGCTTGCCGGCGTGTACCTGCTGCCAAGCAAGGTTAAGTTTGAAGTGCGCTATCAACCTGGAACGGGGCTCTTGATTGCTTTCCCCGGCGCGCCGCCGCAAAAGCTCATCCCCGTTAAGGGAATGCAATTCCGCACGCCGCTGTTCGCCGATGACATCTACGAGTTTGTTCTGGAGAACGGGCAGGCGAAGAGTCTGAAAGAGCGGACGCCTTCCGGCGAATACACGTTCGAGCGCCAATGACATTAACAGGATGGGAATGACTGTGCCGAACAGTGTCGCGGCATGAGATGATAGTCTGGAACGCCAGGGGGTTCGGACGAAGTGGGCAGAACAGTTGTGCGCAGTTACCTCCAGGAACCACCCAGAATCAAATGATTTTGAGAGGAGAGAGAGTTGCCGGAGTTACGCAAAGACCCCATCACGGGTCGATGGGTGATTATTTCGACAGAGCGCGGAAAGCGGCCGAACGATTTTCTGCGCGAGAGCGTAATCGCGAAAGAGCCGAAAAATTGCCCGTTCTGCGCGGGAAATGAGGCCAAGACTCCGCCCGAAGTGCTTGTGTATGGCAGAAACGGGGGCGGCGCGAACACATCGGGCTGGAAGCTGCGCGTGGTGCCGAACAAGTTCCCGGCGCTGGGAATCGAGGGCGATCTCGACCGCGAAGGCGAGGGACTGTTCGACAAGATGAATGGAATCGGCGCGCACGAAGTGGTGATTGAATCGCCGGACCACGCCGCAACGCTCGCGACACTTCCCGAACGGGCAGTGGAAGACGTGCTGTGGGGATACCGGGATCGCATGCTGGACCTGAAGAACGACAGGCGGTTCCGCTATATTTTAATTTTCAAGAACCATGGCGAGGCGGCGGGAGCGACCGTAGAGCATCCGCACTCGCAATTGATCGCGCTGCCGATTGTGCCGCGGCGCGTGCGGGAGGAAGTGGACAACTGTTGGCATTATTACGACGAAAAAGAACGCTGCATTTTCTGCGACATCGTCAGGCAGGAGCGAGACACCGGCGAGCGCATGATCGGCGAAAACGAGCAATTCATCACGCTAGCGCCGTACGCGCCGCGGTTTCCGTTTGAAATGTGGCTGCTCCCGAAAGTGCATAGCTCATCCTACGAAAATAATCAGAGCTCGATTTACGCTAGCCTGGCGCGCATGCTGAAAGACACACTGATGCGGCTGGATGAAGTGCTGGACCGGCCCGCATATAACTTCATGATCCACACGTCGCCGATCGGAGAAGAAATCAACGATCACTATCACTGGCACATTGAGATTATCCCGAAACTGACTAAAGTGGCGGGATTCGAGTGGGGAACGGGGTTTTACATCAATCCGACGCCACCGGAAGAATCCGCGAGATTTTTGAGGGAGGCCAGAGTGCCCGCGGTAACAGAGAAGAAGTAAGGATCTTCCTACAAAACGGCGAGCCAGGGGATGTCCAGGGAGATTCCGAAGATTTGCTATAATTGCTGATCTTAGTTTCGTAAGGATTTGACGCGGTACCCAAGCGGCCCAAGGGAGGGGTCTGCAAAATCCCTGCTAATGAGCGGCGATACGAGGTATCGATGGCTTAAGGAAATTCAAATAGGCGCAAATAGTCGAGAAAAGGGCGCAATGGGCATAACTTTTGGGCCTAGCCCTTGCGTGGAATATAATCACTTTGTTGAGGCGCGGTACCCAAGCGGTCCAAGGGAATGGTCTGCAAAACCATCATTCGCCGGTTCGAATCCGGCCCGCGCCTCCACCTTTAGTCCGGCGCGTCCGCCAGTTCCGCCGTCCCGGCGAGGTTTTCGAGTGCTTCGCAGGCGTTGCCGAGCACTAAGTTGGGAATTGACGTGATCGGGTCCATGCGATTTTTGCGCTGCGCGGTAAAATGGGTGAACTGTGAGCGAATCATCAGATACGTCCAGACCCAAACACCCAACTCGAACTTCTCGACGCGGTTTCGAAGGCGGCAGCAATTGGAATAATCGCGATTGATCCAGGTATCGAGTGCGAACCAAGCGGGAATAAAAATCGCGCAGGTTCTTCCCAGCCAGCGTTCAACGCTCATACGCCGTACCCAACTACAAAGCACATGAGGGCTGAAAAATCCAAGCCTTCGACCGCGGAATACCAGAATCGTGTGTACACTTCCACGTCCTGGCTGTACTCATTGGGAGACCGACGGGTCTCAAATAGGATGGGTCGTTGTGGAAATTTGCGAGAACCTACGGTTCATCGCGTTGAGGGGACATGCCAATAGAATCTTCTTACCACGGGAATCAGCAGGAATATTGGAGCAATCGCGGAAGTAACAGTCATTCCTGCCATCTCCCAATCAATATTCCTCAAGCCGTCGTCCGCCATGCTATAGACGAACATTGCTAGCAGGGCGAGGTCCGTGAGTAGCGGCAGCCACCATCCCCAAAGCGCTTGCTTCCACAACCCGTACCACGAAGAGATTGCGACGAGGGCAGGCACGAGGAGGATTGCAGCAGCGGTCTTTAGCCCTGCGGAGGCATCAGGACCGGCTGTCCGTGTCATTACGAGCAGAAGAACCACAAGCCCCATCAGAGCCAGTGCCCACAGCGCCTGCACGACGATAGCTCCTGTGATCCAGCGAGAACGAGTGATGGTGAGGTTTATTTGATTACGACAAAGGGTATTCAGATCCAATGAGGCAAACCCTGGTATTCGCATGGAGGGGTTGACTGTAGCTTTATGCGCCCGGATTGACGAACGATATCGTAAATTGGTTCTGCTCACTGCCCAAAAGATGGCCGGACGGGGACGACGAATTCCAGCGAACCGGGGAGCACAGACCCTCTCACCGGGCGGTGACTTGAACGAGCCTCTGAGAACTAGCAAGGACATTTAAGCGGGATGCGGCCTCATTAAGGCAAAAACAATGTCGAAAGTGGAATGCAAGGCAGAATTCAAAGCGACGTTCAAGAAGGTCTGCGGGAAAATGCTCAGATGGATAGAAGCAAGTGGAAGAACACCGAATCTTGGCCACCAATTAACAAGGCGATTGCGTGGGCCGCGTGGCTCTGTTTGCTTTTGCTACTTTGGGGTCATCTCAGGTTTCAAGACGAATTTCCGGGATAGACCCCATCGCTTCCTCGCCTTACCCTGGGCTTAATCGCGGCGCTTCACCTGTTTCACATTCATGTTTTCGCCTGATTGCGCTGCTCACCCGCGTGGTGCCAAGATTTGACCGTTACCTAACCGGTAACCACTAGGTTGCAACCTAACACCTCCTTGTAATGCCCTGGCGACGCCCTGCCCTTTCCTAGCTCCGTGAGTCGCCACTAGTACGCGATGAATGAAACGAAAGACCGAGCCACCTAATCACCTCAATCCTGACGAGATGATGCGGAAAACATCGATTGATTTAGTCCGCATCAGCATTAAAGCATTCATGAACATGTGCGGCGTTGATCGTGAAACGGCCGAGCGGTGGATAGCCAGGGCAGTCAAGATTGTCCTTGCCGAGAGCCGCGATTAGGCTGCTCGCCCTCAAAGGCCCATCGGGGGAGATGAACCCGCTCTTGCTTGCTTCCAACCGTTCAATGCTGATTGACCCTATTTCGGATCTCGAAATCGACAAGGGCGGAAAATCTCATTGGCTGACCCAAGGCGCGTGCGTAGCTCGCGAAGTTGAGTAAGAACTCTTCAGTTCCATCGATGCTAAGAACCGCGAGAGTGGGGGAAGCACGGATTTGGGCCCGAAAAAGGCTGTCCCGTAAGTCTCTCCGTCAAGACTTAGGTTACGGGTGCCGGTGGAGGAGGTGGACGGCGATGTCCGGCCAGAACTCCCGGAGGGCATTTGTCGCGGCGTCTCGCAGGAGTGCATATCCGTACTTTCCGCTGATCGCCCCCGCAGTCCGCCCCTTGCTTGGGTAGTAGGATATGGAAATAGCTTGGGCCATGCCGCGGCCCAACAGTTCGGAAGCATTGAAGCTGCTATGTGCTATGCCCGGAATAATTGGGAGTAATCAGGATGCGAGTGACTGCATAAGAGAAGCGTTTCAAGAAAGCGCCCTGCCCCTTGGCGTAATACCGTTCGTCTTGATCAAACACGGTGGGCAAGGCAAAGATAACCAGATAGTTTCCGTCGGTCTTGTCGAGAAAGCCCCGCCAGTAGTATCTGCCGAAGCCCGGCACACCTTTTCCGAGTTGCGGGTGCGCGTTCGAGCCCTCGGCAATCATGGACGTCAATCCCACGAAGATGAAGGAGGAGTAGTCGAAGGAGTTCTTCGTGGCGATCACAAAGGCCTGCTTCGGCGTGGGCGGAGGCGGGATTACGCCCGCGCTGACGGCGCGGAAATTGGGCATAACGCCAAGGATGCGGCTCGGTTGCTGTTTCGAGGGCGAAGTCGGCTGATCAGCAGGCTTGGTATTGGATTGGTTCGAATCGGTAGCAGGCGCGGAAGCGCCGGGCTGCGTCGGTGGCGGATTCTGCGCGTCGGTTTGGGTATCTGGAGGTACCGCTTGATTTGCTTGCACTGAAGGTAGAGGTTTCCCGTTCCCTTCTGCACCTGAAGGTTCAGCGCAAACGAAGGATATGGAAAAGACCAGTGCTAGTGTTAGATAGAACCGCAACATTTCACCCCCAAAAGTATTGTAATTAAGTGGCCGGAATGTCCAGTTTGGTTGCCCGGCAACTAGAGCTACCTGACGACTACCTTCTTGGAGAGCCTGGGGGACGACATCGTCAATGAGCCGCATCCCTGGTGCTATGGTCCGCTTGCCCCCTGATTGTCTCCGCGCGCTCCCTTCGCAAACGCGACATTTGATGATTGCTTCCCGGTTGTTTCGGCGCGAGAGTGACCAAGCGCTCCTGGACTATTAAGTGACTAGGCGCTGATTTCCCCCAAGATACACGCGGCGCGTACAGGTTTCTACCTTCTCGCCCGACACGGGCCATCGGCGGGGCGTAATCTGGCTAAGTGGATGACCGAGGCCGGACCGCTCCACTCAAAGGAGAGGGAATGAGCCTCTGCATGATCCGTATTGAAGAGTTCCTACGGCTGTACCTCGTACACCCGCACTTCTGCATCCTTGCCTTCATGGTGAGGCACGGCCAGATAGTAGCGGCCCAGCTCCGGCACAAGAATACCGGTCTTTGCGCGGAAGCTTCCTTGTACTTTTCCGAGGAGGGAATAGTGATCGGCGTCCTGCTGTTGAAAGACATCAACGTAGCCATCTCCGGCAAGATAGATCCGCTTGTATTTCGCGTCATAAGCGGCATCGTCGACCATTCCAACAGACGGAAGCTCGGCGACAACCTTGCCGGTGTCCGAATTCAGCACGAGCAATCTTCCTGGATTTCGCGTGGACACCAAGAGACGATGATTCGCTTCATCGAAGGCCATGGCGACGTTGGTCTTATCGCCCGGCGGCAAAGGCCAGGTGGCCAAATGGGAGCCTTTGTTGCGATCAAAAACACCGACAGCGTTTTGCCCGGTGATGTTACAAAACAGCCGGGGTCCGGACTTTTCCAACACGAGGGCTTCTACACGATTGGAATCGATTTTGAGATCGCGGAGCTTCATGGAAGCATCTGTGTCAACGATGCTGATCAAAGAATACGAAGTATGCGCCTCCCTGCCGCCATTCACGACATAAAGGTAGTGTGTCGCGGGGTCGTAAGCGGCTGAATCGGCGTCAATGGATACTTTGATTTCGCCAAGGGGTTTATACGTTTCGCTGTCATAGACTTTGACAGCCGAGGCATCGCCCTCCACTATAAAAAGCTTCTTCAAGTCCTTTCGATACAGAATGGCGTGGGGTGCTTTTGCATCTTCGATTGTGTGGATGCGCGTATTCGTGGCGGTATCGAGCACGTCGACCTTGTCATTCTCTTCGTCGGTGAGAAAAAGCCTGTGGCCGTCGGGGTCGGGGGCGAAATGGTCGAAATCGCCGTCCTTGAGTCCCGGCAAGGGAATGGTCGCCACGAGCTTCAACGGCTCTTTGGTTTGAGCCGTGACCGTAACGTGCGCGGGGAATGAAACAACCAGCATGAATGTGAAAATCTTCCGATGCCTCATCGAGTCCTCCAAGACCGCTTGGCCCCGTGAAGAGCCTGCCCTTGAGAAGGTCAGTGCCGAGCTAGAAATAGTAACCTACCCGACGATGACACAAAACGCTGGCTTCTTTTTCACCTTGTCGTGCCCCGTCATACTCAGGGACGCTCGGCAACGGAGTCAACATCGGCTTACCACCGGAGAGAAGGCGCCTGCGGCCCAGTGCGTGCCGAAACCCTTGATTTGTAACGATACAATCGTTTGGAATTCAGTTGCGGCTAAATAGAAATTAATCTTGGATTAAGTTGGCGTGAGTGGCCATGAATTATGCTCTGACGTGCTGTTCCACAGTGTGCTTGCGCTCCAGGGCAGAGCCACTCTTGCAATCCAAGTGGATTAAAATCCAACTTGCTTTAACAGGGAGACAAAATGAGGAAACGACTTTTGATCCTGGCGACGATGTCTGCTGCCTTGGGAGGCGGGACGCGGGCTCAAGATCCCGCTCCTTTGAAACTCGTGCAGACCTTTAAGTTGTCCTCGGACATCAAAGGAAATTTCGATCACTTTGCCATCGACGTGAAAACCAACCGGTTGTTTGCAACGCCAGAAGGCTACAAAGCGGTTCTTGTTTTCGATGTGCAGAGCGGGAAGCTGATTCATACCATTCGCGGCATTGAAAAACCCCACGCGATCCTCGACCGGGAAGACGTGCATCGTTTGTACGTGACGGACGGGGAAGCTGGGGAACTGAAAATCTTTGACAGCACCAATTATGAGTTGCTCTCAACCGTGAAGCTGCTGCTGGATGCGGATTCGATTGGATACGACCCGGAAACAAAACTCCTCTACATTGACAATGGCGGCGGCGACGTCCACGAAACGTACTCCATGATTAGCGTGGTGGATACGACTTCGGGGAAAAAGGTGGCGGACATGAAAGTCGATGGCGATACGCTCGAAGCCATGAGGCTTGAAAAGTCCAGCCCGAGAATGTACGTGAATAACAAGGCCAAGAACCAGGTTGAAGTCATCGACCGGAATAAACGCGAGATCGTGGCGAGCTGGCCCGTCACTAAGAGCAAAACCAATGTCGCCATGGCCCTGGACGAGGCGAATCATCGTTTGTTTATCGCGTGCCGTGCCGGAGATATCGTCGTGTTTGATGCGACTTCCGGCAAGGAACTCACGGCCCTGCCGATTACCAAGGGAGTGGATGACCTCATTTACGATGGGGCCAGCCGCCGTCTGTACGCCTCTGCCGACGGGAACGTACACGTGTACGAACAAAGCGACCCTGATCATTACAAGCTGCTCGCGAAAGTGCCCACTGGGCCCCTGGGAAGGACATCCTTGCTGGTTCCCGAGCTGAACCGATATTTTGTAGCCGTTCCGCAACACGGGACCGAGAACGCGGAAATCCTGGTTTTTGAAGTTCACTAGAACCAGTTGGGTTAGACACCGCGGAGTACGGGCGAATCCCGGGGTGTGCAATCTGTTTGTTTAACAAAACGAAAGCGTGCTCGGAGGAGGAACCATCTTGAGACCGCATTTTGCAAAAGTCTTGCTGAAATCCTGCGCCTGCAATACTGCAGCTATCGCTTTGCTGGCTGCCATTGCGCTACCCGTGCGCGCGCAAAGCTCGCAACCCGTGGCGATTCGTGCAGGACGCTTGTTTGACAGCAAGTCAGGCAGAATCCTCGAGAATCAGATCGTTCTTGTGGACGGTGAGAAGATTTCGGCAGTGGGACCCGCTGACCAAGTGCAAATTCCTGCCGGGGCGCAAGTCATCGATCTCGGCAAAGCAACGGTTCTCCCTGGGTTGATTGACGGGCACACGCACGTGTTCGGATTTGGTTTGGATGGAATCAAGCCGGGAGGACCGCCGTTTGCCAGCCCGGTTAATGACACCCGTGAATACAGAACTCTTCTCGCCCTCGCCAACGCGCAAAAGGATCTTCGGGCGGGATTCACAACGCTGCGCGATTTGATGAGTCACGGCGGAGGCTACGCAGACGTCGACATCAAGAGGGCCATTAATCGCGGTTATTTCCAAGGTCCGCGCATGCAAGTTTCAACGATGGGACTGGTGGCCACCGGCGAAGGGATTTTGGGTTCGCCGGAGGTAAGCCTGCCCGGAAATTACCAGACCGTGGACAATCCTTGGGCTGCTCGCCAAGCGGTTCGGGAACAAATCCACTACGGTGCGGACTGGATCAAGTTTCATTCCACTTCCGACTACGAATTCGAGCCAAACGGCGAGTTGTTCAGCAATCCAACGTTCACAAAGGAAGAAGTCGACGCCATCGTGGACGAGGCCCATCGCCACGGCAAAAAGGCTGCCTGCCACGCTTTCGGAGGGGAGGGGTTGCGCAACTGTGTTCAAGCGGGCGCTGACACGATTGAACACGCCATCGATCTGGACGAACCCACAGCGGACTTGATGAAGAAGAAGGGGCTGTACCTCGAACTGACCGCCTATCACTACTCTCTTTCCGAATACACGCTGCGAGATGCCAAAGCGACCGGGGGGAGGTACAGCCTGGAAGCGATGCGGGAGAAAAGCGGCCGGCTGGCGATTTCCCGGGGGTTGAAGATCTCATTTGGATCTGGGGTAGGACCCTTCCCTCACGGGACGCAGGCTGCCGAATTCTCCTATCTGGTCAGATACGGCATGACTCCGGCGCAGGCGATCCAGACAGCCACGACGGTAGCGGCGGAGATGATGGGTTGGCAGGACCGAATCGGCTCGATTGAGAAAGAGAAATTCGCCGATATCGTTGCGGTGACCGGGGACCCGCTGAAGGACATTACGGAACTCGAACGCATAAAATTTGTGATGAAGGGCGGGCAGGTGATTCGCAACGACATAAAGGGAGGCGGAGGGTGACGAGCGATGTGCGTACGATGTCCAGCAAGCCCCAACCCGCCGCCCATCATTCACTCGCGCAAAAAGCCCGGTTCGTGATAGTAAACAAGACGTATGCGCATTTTATTGGTGGAAGACGAACGTAAAGTTGCGAGCTTCCTCGCGCGGGCGCTGCGCGAAAATACTTATGCGGCGGACGTAGCCGAGTCCGGCGAGAAAGCGCTGGAGCTTGCCACGGACGTGTCCTATGACGCGATCCTTCTGGATGTCCGGCTGCCGGGCATGAGCGGTATCGAAGTGTGCCGCGAACTGAGGCAGCGGGGTATTGAGGCGCCCGTGCTAATGCTTACTGCCCGGGGCCTCGTCGAGCAAAAGGTCGAGGGTCTTGATGCCGGAGCCGATGATTACCTCACAAAACCTTTTGTACTCTCGGAACTTCTTGCCCGTGTCCGGGCGCTCGTGCGGCGCGGGTTCCATACCGGCAACGCCAGGCTTCGATATGGCAACCTCGAACTCGACCGCCACCGCCGCCGTGCCAACCGTGGAAAGGAAGTGATTCCCCTTACGAGCAAAGAATTCTCGCTGCTCGAGCTCTTGCTTCTCCGCGCGCCTGAACTCGTTACGCGAAGTGAGATCGTTGAACATGTTTGGGATCGCCATTTCGATAGCGAAACAAATCTCGTCGAGGTCTATGTTAACCGCTTGCGTCAGAAGATCGACCACGACCGGCCTGCAAAGCTCATCCATACGATTCGCGGGGTTGGCTACCGGCTGGGAGCTTTGGAATCATGAGAGCAAAGACGTTCCGTTCCCGGATGATGCTGCTCTTTTGCTCTGTGGTGGGTGTACTGCTCGCTGCTTCGTACCTTGCCTTTTGGGCCCTGCTTGCCCGCGCCATCCCGGCGCAGCTCAACCGCCAGTTATTGGAGACTTCTCTCCCCATACTTGCTGATATTGCTTCTGAGCCGAATGCGCGCGATGTCGAACGCTTGGACATTCCGGGGCAGTTCTTCGAGGTTCTCGATGGCACCGGGAAAGTACTGCAACGCTCAAGAAACTTGAGCAGTCCAATCGACTTAAAAAAACTAAAGCTCGACGATTTGCATCCGGTATTCGGAATAGGTTCCGTTGGAAATTCGGAGTCGGTGCGGGTTGCCCTCATTCCTTTTGAGCAAGCTTCAGGAAAGCGGTTCCTAGCGGTTGCGATTCCCACGTTCGGAACGAATCGCTTACTGGATTCTTTTGGAAGCATTGCCTTACTACTATTTCCGCTGAGCCTGCTTCTGACTGCTGCGATTTCCGCCTTCTACGTGGGGAGGAGCCTGGCACCTATAAAGGCACTGACGCGTCACGCCAAGCTTATGGCCAAAAGGGTCACCGATCGGCACGGATTCTGGGAGCCCTTGCCCATCACTTCACCGCACGACGAACTGGGCCGTCTGGCGGAGACCTTCAATCAACTCTTGCAAAGTGTCGATTCTGCCGTGCGCCAACTCCGTCAGTTCGTTACGGATGCTTCTCACGAATTGCGCACGCCGCTCGCCGTCCTTCACGGGGAAACGGAGTTGATCCTCTCCAAGCCTCGTACGGCGGATGAATACCGAAAGACGCTTGCGGCGATTGACGACGAATTAAAGAAACTGACGCGCATCGTAGAAGGGTTGTTTACGCTGTCGATGGCGGATGCGGGACAGTTGCATCTGGAAAACGAGCCGCTCTATATCAATGAAGTTTTGGAGGACACTTGTGGACTGGTTGCTCCGCGCGCGCGGGCCAAAAATATTTCCATCGTGCGCGACCTGAACCAGGAGGTTGCTTATGTTGGTGATGAAGCCTTTCTCCATGAGCTGTTTTTGATTTTTCTGGACAATGCCATCAAGTATTCCCCTTCCGATTCACAGGTGCGTGTCAGCCTCGTGCAAAACGGTGGTGCAATTCGCATTTGCTTCGAGGACCAAGGTATTGGAATCGCGCGCGAGCATCTGCCTTTCCTTTTTGAGCGTTTCTACCGCGCCGCGCGGCCGGGAAACGGTGAACTACACAGCGGCGGGCTCGGGCTGGCGATTGCGCAGGCCATCGTTCGCGCACAGGGCGGATCCGTTGCATGTCAAAGCACGCTGGGCTCGGGTTCCACCTTTACGATCCTTTTGCCTGCGTCACAAGCTGTGGAAATTCCTCCAAAAGATTCACCTGAACGGAAATTAATCTTGGATTAAGGCACAGCCGAGGGCTATACAATAGGCTCCACCAAAGTGTGGAGGTGACCCCTTGTCCTTTCGAAGCCGTGCCGCAGTGTATTCGTCCGGCCGTAGCTTATCCGCTTTTTTGATCCTGGGAATCCTTTCTACCGTGGCGGTGTGGGCCCAGGTAGCCGGGGGAACGATTTCTGGCACCATAACCGATCCCTCGACGAAACTGATACCACAGGCCCAAGTTTCCATCACCAACGTGGCGACGGGAATTACCACTACCGTCATGACCAACTCGGACGGTTTTTTTACCGCTCCCAACCTGCTACCGGCGAAATATCAAATCACGGTCACGGCGAACGGCTTCGATACCGAGGTTCTTAAAGGAATTACGCTAACGGTCGGCGCTGAGCAAGTCTGCAACCTCACCCTGCGCGTAGGCTCCGCCGCCAAGACGGTCGTCGAGGTCACAACCGAAGCTCCAGCAGTTCAGCTTGCCAGTTCGGACATCAGCGCTGTGGTCACTGCGAACACCATGCGGGAACTTCCGTTGAACGGGCGGAGCTGGACGGACTTGGCCGCCTTGCAGCCCGGTGTCGACACAATTCAGACTCAACCCGGCTTCCAGACAGGCTCGGATCGCGGCAATCGCGGATTCGGCCAGCAATTGACCATTTCCGGCGCGCGGCCGCAGCAGAACAATTACCGCCTGGACGGCGTGAGCCTCAACGATTATGCCAATGGTGCTCCGGGCAGCGTGCTTGGCGGAAACCTCGGTGTGGACGCCATTCAGGAATTCTCCGTTCTTACTAGCAACTATTCCGCGGAGTACGGAAAGACGTCAGGGGGTGTGGTCAATGCCATCACCCGGTCGGGTACCAACAGCTTTCACGGGAGCGCCTACGAGTTTCTTCGGAATGACAAGCTAGACGCCGCGAACTTCTTTGAAGCTGGACAGCGCACGCCCTTCCGGCGCAATCAGTTTGGCGGCGCGGTTGGCGGGCCTCTCGTTAAAAACCGCACTTTCTTTTTTGCCGATTACGAAGGGATCCGGCAGTCCAAAGGCATAGCCAACTTGGATTCCGTGCCTTCCCCAAACGCGCGCAATGGAATCCTTGCCACTGGAAACGTGACAGTTTCGGCGGCGGCCGCCAAATATCTGGCGCTCTACCCTGTCCCCGCAGCCTGCCCCCAGGATGTCTGTCCTTTCGTGTTCTCTGCTCAGCAAGTTATCAACGAAAATTTTGTTACCTCTCGTGCGGATCACAAGTTCTCAGAGAAAGACAGTATGTTCGGCACCTACCTATTCGACAGAACGCCGTATTCATCGCCCGACCCCTTTGGCAACGTTCTGCTGGGTAGCCTGACTTCGCGGCAGATTGTTGCCGTCGAGGAAAATCACAGTTTCACGCCGACGTTCGTTAACGCGGTTCGCTTCGGGTACAACCATGAAACGGTGAACAATAATCAGAGCCTGGGGGCCATCAATCCCGCGGCATCCGACCCGAGTCTGGCGGCCTTCTCCGGCCGCGACGCTGCTTTCGTTCACATCGGAGGCGGGCCGACCGACATGCCCGGCGGCGTGGGTGGGCTTCCGACCTATTTCTACCGCTGGAATTCCTTTCAGGGCTACGACGATGCCTTTTACAACCGAGGCACGCACAGCATCAAATTTGGTTTCGCCTTTGAGCGCATGTTGCTGCAGGCGACCGCGCTTACCGACCCCAATGGAATCTGGAACTTTGTGGACCTGCCGTCTTTCTTGCAAGGACAGGTAACCAAGTTTCAGGGCGGCATCGCCAGTTCTCTGACGCCGCGCGATTTCCGCCAGAACATTTTCGGAGGCTATGTGCAGGATGACTGGCGCACAAAGCCAAGCCTGGCGTTGAATTTGGGGTTGCGCTATGAAATGTCCACCGTGCCCACGGAAATCCATGGCAAGCTTGTCAACCTAAGGCACCTCACTGACCCGTTGCCCATCTGCGGCGTAATGGTTGCGGGAAGCTGCTCCGGCACTGGCGCTTTGTTTGCGAACCCCACTTTGCATAATTTTGAACCGCGCATCGGCTTCGCTTGGGATCCTTTCCACAATGGGAAAATGGCTATCCGCGGCGGCGCCGGCTTGTTCGACGTTTTGCCGCTCCCGTACCAGTTCATTTTGATGGAGACTCAGGCCATACCCTTTTTTCAGTACACCACCATAAAAGCGTCGTCGCCCCCTCCTGCAGCATGTCCGTCTGGAACTGCGCTCACTTTCCCCCTGGTAGACCCATGTCTGATCGCCGGGAACAGGCTGCGCACCACTTTTATTGATTCCCATCCGAAGCGCAATTATGTCATGCAGTGGAACCTGAACGTGCAATATCAGCTCGCCCAGAACCTGGCGGCAATGGTTGCGTATGTCGGGTCGCGCGGCGTGCATCAACCGTTCCGCGTCGATGAATCCGATCTCATTATTCCGACAAAGGCTTCGGCCGGCTATCTCTGGCCCCAAGTAGATGTTCTTGGAAATATCTATACGGCGCAATGCAATCAAACTGATCCTAACGGAAGCGATCCTTCGCAGTGCGTTTCCCCAAATCCCATCAACCCGGCTTTCGGCTCTATCCGTGGAATGTTTTATCAGGGGCGTTCCTATTACAATGCGCTGGAGTTGCAGTTGGCCCGGCGCATGAGCCACGGCTTTCAGATGCAGAGCACGTTCACGTGGGGAAAGAGCATGGACACGAGTTCCGCAACGCTAGCGGGCGACGCCTTTGGCAACTCCATCTCCAGCTTGAACTATTTTGATATGCGACTGACTCGCGGCCTCTCTGACTTCAATGTGGGTCGCACGCTGGTTGTGAATGGCACGTGGGAGGTGCCGACGGCAAAGTCATTCGGAGGACCGGCCAGATGGGCGACGGACGGTTGGGAACTCGGTCTTATCCTCACGGTGAGTGACGGTGTACCTCTTACGCCGACCTGGGGAACCGGTTCCGACCCCGCCAACACACTGAGCGGCGATGATTTTGCCTTCCCGAACCGCCTGGGTGGGCCGGGCTGCCGCTCGCTGGTGAATCCCGGCAATCCCAACAATTACATCAAAACGCAATGCTTGGTTGTTCCGGCAGCGCCGGATCAGAACTTTTGGAATGCAAACTGCGATCCCGCTCCGCCCAGCCTAGGGGCGACAATCGCCTCAACTCCAAATCTCGACCCTCTGGCATGCTTTAACCTTCGCGGGAATGCCGGGCGCAACAGTTTGATTGGTCCCGGAATCACCAATTTGGATTTCTCAGTATTCAAGAACAACCGCATGAGGCGAATCTCTGAAAACTTCAACGTGCAATTCCGTATGGAGATTTTCAACATTCTGAACCACCCAAACTTCGCCCCTCCCCAGGTGGGCGACGGCAATACCGACATCTTCGACGGAACAGGCACCCTCAGCGGCCTGGCTGGAGTCCTCGTCAGGACGACGGTTCCGGAGCGCCAGATTCAGTTCGCACTGAAATTCATTTTCTAGCGGTTTCCTGGATGAATGAATCCAAGGCAGAAGAGCTGTCCGGCTGGCCGTGACTTTGCAGTGGCGAATTCTCTTTGCCGGTGCGGCTTCTGGCCCAAGAGAGAATCGGTTGAACCGAACAGATGCTTGTCCAGGGAGGAAAGTGATGAAGGAACCAAGGCTTCTCCTGGCTCTTTGTGGACCTGCCGCATTGTGCGGCTCTTTGCTGCTCGCCGGCCCTCGAGGTGGCGGCTATCACCTCATCACCAAGTATGATCTCGGCCCGGCGCCGGGGGGAAAAGAGTATTGGGACTACCTAACCTTCGATCCTCCTTCGCGGCGCCTGTATATGTCGCACAACACCGAGGTCAAAATCGTCGAAGCCGACTCCGGCAAAATCGTGGGCAGCATCGCGGACCTGAAGCGTGTTCACGGCATCGCCCTCGTCCCTCATCTAGGGAAGGGATTTATCAGCGATGGCGGGGCTGATGAAGTTGTCGTTTTTGACATCAAAGCGCTCAAGGTTACAGGACACATCAAGACGGGCGGCAATCCAGACTGCATTATTTACGAGCCCGCGTCGAAGCACGTTTTCACCATGAACGGGAAAACCAACGATGCGTCTGTGATCGACCCGTCCACGGACAAGGTGGTCGCCACAATTCCGATGGGCGGGCGTCCTGAATATGCCGTGGCCGACGGCAAGGGAATGATCTATGACAACATCGAAGACAAAAACGAAGTTGTCACCCTTGACGCGCGTACCGATACGATTAAGTCCCGCTGGCCCATAGCCCCTGCGGAAGAAGCTACGGCGATGGATATGGACGTCAAGCACCAACGGCTTTTTGTCGGAGGGCGCAACAAGCTTCTGGCAATCATGGACGCCGAAACGGGCCAAGTGATCCAAACATTTCCTATCGGCGCCGGTGTTGATACGAACATTTACGAGCCGGGAACGGGTCTGCTCTTTACCGCAACGCGTGAAGGAACGTTGCATATTTTTCATGAGGACACACCCGATAAATTCAGTGCCGTCGAAACCGTCAAAACCGAATTTGGGGCGCGCAACGCGGCGCTCGACCCCAAAACACACCGAATCTTCGTCGACACAGCGGACTTCGGCCCTGCTCCCGAGCCGACTGCGGAGCAACCGCATCCTCAGCCTATGCCGGTCTCAGGAACTTTTCGCCTGCTGGTCTACGGGCGCTGACCTGTTTGCGCGCTCCAGAGCGACCGCAACGAGTGGCCACGAGGCGCATCGTCCTTTTTGCGGAGCGACTGCGATAATATAAGACGTAGCGAAATTAGGTTGGGAAAATGTTGAATTTTCGAAGGGCTCGGCTCGGAGTGTTTCTGATTGTTGCTGCGACAAGCCTCCGTCCCGCCATAAATGTATTGGCCGGCCCCAGCACTCCATCGCAGGCGACAGCTTCTGCTCCTTCGAAGGACGTTTTCGATTTCAACTTTTTCCAATCGAAAGTCCAACCCATTTTCCTGAAGGAGCGCCCCGGTCACGCTCGTTGTTACGCTTGCCACTCGGATCCGAATAGGGTTTTTCACCTTGAACGATTGCCGGAGGGAGCTACGAAGTGGACCGAGGAACAATCGCGGCGAAACTTCGAGACGGTAACCCGGCTCGTGGCCCCTGGTGATCCACGTTCCAGCCTGCTCTTGATTCATCCACTCGCTCCGGAAGCGGGTGGCGACGCGTTCCACTCCGGTGGCAGGCAGTTCGAGTCGCAAAACGACCCTGATTGGCTCACCCTCGCCGAGTGGGTCCGCGGTGCTCGTACGGGTTCCGGCGGCAACTCGAACAGCGGGTCGTTGATCTACGTTACCAACAGCGCGGGAGCCACCGTGGACGTGGTCGATCCGGCTACGAATAGTGTTGTTCAAGTGATCCGCGGCATTGAGCTGCCGCACGGCATCAACTTTTCGCCGGATGGCTCGCGCGTGTATGTCAGCGATGAATCGGAAAGCGTAGTTGACGTCATCAACCGCGAGCGCGGAGAAATCGTTAAGAAAATTCCGCTCAGCGGCCGCCCAAACAATCTAACCATAACCAAGGACGGGCGCCGCGTGCTGGTGGGCATCCGCACGCTTCCTGGGGCCGTCGACGTGATTGACACATCTTCCCTTACGCTCGCAAAAACCATATCCATCAACAGAAGCATCCACAACATTTACGTCACGCCCGACGGAAAATACGCCGTTGCCGGCTCTATCGAATCCAAATCTGTAACAGTCATCGATCTGCAAACCGACCAGGTCGCTTGGGAAGTCAAATTCGACAATGGCGTGCGCCCGATGGCTTTCGACACGAATCCCGACGGCTCGACGAAGCGCATCTTCGTGCAGCTTTCCAACCTCAATGGATTTGCCGTGGTCGATTTCGCCAAGCATGCGGAAGTCGCTCGCGTGAAATTCCCCGCCCAGCCGGGCGGTTATGGGGCTGCCGAGGTGCGCTTGAACACTCCCTCTCACGGCATCGGGGTTGCTCCCAATGGAAAATCGCTTTGGGTGGGAAGCACCGTTGCCAATGCGGTCTTCGAGTATTCGCTGCTCGACCTCAAGCTCATGGGTTACTGCTCCTTGCCCCATGTCTATCCGCCGAACCACGCTCCCACCGGCTCGGTGCCCGAGTGGATCACCTTCACTCCCGATAGCAGATTTCTTTATGTTTCTAACTCGGGGGCTAGGTCGGTGTCCCTGATTGATGCAACGAATCGCAAACTGTTAAACGTGATTCCGGTCGGTGAAGTGCCCAAACGCATCAATACTTTGGTTCTGCACTAGCTTTTGTCTCCGAAGACCATTCGCTGCTCCAAAAGCGCCACCTGCCAAAATCAGCCCGCGAAATAATCACCGGGCGTCATTTCACCAAATAAGTTTCACCGCAAACTGGATTTGGCGTGACGGCGTTTGCGTCGCAGTGATCAAACCTGCATTGCCGATGGGATTCCCGGCGGCATCGAAGACGTTTCGGTTATCCAGGGGCGGAGCGAAATTGGCGTGGTTTACGATGTTAAAGAACTCCGCGCGAAACTGGACGTTGAATGCGTCGGAGATTCTCTTGATGAAATTGTTTTTGAATAATGAAAAATCGAAATTCACCAGGCCGGGGCCAATCAGCGTGTTTCGTCCCAGGTTGCCGCGCAGGTTGAGGGCCGCCGGAACCGTGAAACACTGCGTTTTGACGTAGTGATTGGGATTCCCGGGGTTCACGAGAGAACCGCAGCCCGCCCCAGCAATCAAATCAGGCACATCAACGCTTGGGTCTGTGCCGGAGACGCCGAGCGGGTCCCCGGCGAAGCCCGGCGTAAAGGGAACGCCTGTACTCAGCTCAAAAACTCCTCCAACCTGCCATCCTCCTAGTCCCCAATTTGCGAAACCCGATTTCCACTTCGGTGTGCCAAGCTCCCATGTGTAGTTCGCGCTCAGGTTATGGCTCACGTTGAAATCCGCCAGGCCTCGATTAAGCCGGAGATTGAAAAATAACGGGCTCGAGATTGAGTTGGTGTATTCGTCTCCGACCATGCTTCCCGACCCCGTGTCGATCGTCTTTCCCCAGGTGTAAGAGCCAGCCAACTGAGAGTTCCGGGCGATCTTCTTCTTGAGCTGCACTTGGAGCGCGTCGTAGTAGGCGCGGCCATCCCAGAAGCCCGCGGTGATTCGCCCTGCGTTAGGGTTCAGGCGCGTGCCGCTTCCCATAGGCACTGGCCAAACATAGCCTTGGGAAGTAAGCGCCACGGGCAAAACGATATCCGCCTCTTCTGTGCGGAACGGTTGGTGGATGGCGCGCGAGCCCACATACCCAACCCTCAGGCTGGTGTTGGTGGCGAGTTGGCGTTGCAGCGTGAGGTTCCCCTGCATCACATAATTGCGGCCGGGATGCGGCTCAAAGAACGCTTGCCGGAAGGTATTCGTTGAGACCGTGAGCGCCGCATAAGCCGCGCTTGGAAACTTTCCGGGATTGCTTGCGCTTGCGGATTCAAAAAACGGGGCCGAAAAGAGCTCATTCATTTGAAATAAATAAGGCAGGGGCAAGACGTCGAAGACACCGAAGCCGCCGGAAACGGAGGTCTTGCCATCGCGGAAAGGATCCCAGGAAAATCCCGTGCGCGGCTCGAAGTTCAGAAGCGTGGGATTGGAAATCAGGGGATCTCCCAAGTGAGGAGTTGCGTCGGTAATGTTGCGGAGAACAGTCAGCCTGCCCTGAACTTCCGTAATTACCGTGGACATTTCATAGCGAAGCCCCAGATTGATGGTGAAGTTCGGGCGCCAGCGCCAATCGTCCTGGGCATAGGCTCCCACGATAGTTTGACGAATCCCGCGCGGGCTGACTGCGGTCGGGATGGCCGCGCTTAGGGAGATGGGGTTGTTGGTGAGGAAACCGGAGAGCGAATCGAAAAGGAACTCACCGTTTGGACTGCTCACCCCAAGTTCGTTATCGCGAATGCGCTCGACGCCCATGCCGAATGTGAAGGAGTGAATTCCGTGGGACCAGGTGAAATCGTCATACGTCTGAATCGTAGTCCAGTGGAAAAGATAGTTTGTGGGCGCGCCGATACCTCCGGTGAACGCGGTGATTCCCGGCACAGTCACAGCCGCAGCATTGTGGCCGGGAACTGTAGCGAAAGAGGGATCAGCAGCGGCGGGATTTCCCGACGGGAAGGTTAGGCCCGTGGAGGCAACCACTCTATAGATACCGAGTCGCAAAGAGTTCCGTTGCCGGACATTAAATGTATGGGCTTCACTGACGGTAAACAATCCCCGGCGCGAATCGTAGCCGGTGCGCTTGTTGTTCAGTTCATCGGGTTGGCGGACGGTTCCGCTGTCAAACATGTAGGTCCCGGACAGCCTGTCATTAGCGGAAAATTTGTGATCGAGCCGAGTCGTAAGGTAATTCTCCGGCGTTACTTGCTGCCCCGAGAAGGTGTAAATCCCAGTGTCCCCAGGTCCGAGCAATCCACCGTTCGGTAGAGGATAAAAGGCATTGACGAAGCGAAGGACATCAGGATCGACGGGTACAGCTCCGGTCGATAAATTCCCTGCGCGTGCCGCTAACGATGGAACCGTATCCACCTGGGTGACGCCCAAAGATTGCCGCAGGCCTTCGTAGTCTCCAAAAATGAAAGTGTGGTCCTTCCAGAGCGGGCCGCCCGCGGAAGCTCCAAATTGATTTCTTCGAAACGGCGGTTTTGTAGCGGCGTCGAAGAAATTCCTGGCGTCCAGCGCGCTGTTGCGGATGAATTCGAACAGGTCGCCATGAAAAGTGTTGCTGCCGGACCGCGTGGTTGCTCCAACTACTCCGCCGGAAGAACGGCCAACCTGTGCTGGGTAATTGCTGGTGAGCACGGTGAACTGCTCAACCGCGTCGACACCCAAATTGACTCCGAGAGCGCTGCCAGGAGAGCCGTTGGCATAGTCGTT
>QHYI01000106.1:0-34902 GCA_003223245.1 Acidobacteriota bacterium | reverse complement strand
GAAACCATATTTGCCCTGTCCCGAGGATTGCGTGCGAGCTGTCTCGACTCCGGGCTCAAGCGCAGCCAGATCGGATGCCGAACGCCCGTTGAGCGGAAGCTCCCGCACGCTTTGCGAGTTGACTGCGCCACTCACGGTGGACGAAGCCCTTTGTTCGTTCCCAGAAGACAGCGTCAGATTGGTTACTTGGTCCTGATCCGGATTTATGGTCACGAAGGTGCGGACGGAGGCAAATCCGGGAGCGGTGGCAGAAACCTCGTAGTTCCCGGGTGGCAGGTTCATCAGTTTGTAGGACCCGTCCTCTCCAACCTTTGCGGAAAACGTATTGCCGCTTACCAGGTTTTTGACGGAAATCTGCGCGCTCGGAATGGGAGAACCGGAGGACGACTTAACCATACCGGAAAGATTTCGTCCCGGCGTCTGGCCGAGAGCGATAACAGGAACCCATAATGCAATCGCTGTCGTGATTTTCAACGCGAGGATGGTTCCCGAAATTGGACTGAGCTGAGAACTCATAGGGTTGTGTCCAAAAAGGCGGTTCATTGTGTTCTGTCCAAAAAGGCGGTTCATTATCGCTCAGACGGCGTGCGCTTTTATGAGCAAGTGTTCTTCGCCATTCCTCGAAGCAGATGGTTCTGAAGAGCGCTCCGATCGAGTTCGTTTTCCCAACGGGCAATCACCAGCGTGGCCACGGCGTTGCCGGTCATATTGACGACCGCGCGGCACATGCTGAGAAAACGGTCGATGCCCAGTATCAGCGCCATACCGGCAACCGGAATCGTGGGAATGACCATCATGGTGGCAACCAGAGCAATGAACGCGGCTCCTTGCACGCCGCTTGCACCTTTGGAGGTGAGAAGGGCAACACCCAGGATCGTGAATTGCTGCAAAACAGTCAGGTGCGTGTTTGTGGCTTGAGCTACGAACAAGGCGGCGAGAGTCATGTAGAGGCTGGTGCCGTCAGCGTTGAAGGTGTAACCCGTGGGGACTACCAGGCCGACGAGAGTCTTTGAACAACCAAGTTTTTCAAGCTTGGCCATGAGCGAGGGCATAACCGGTTCTGAAGAGCTGGTGGCTACAACAACCAGGAGTTCCTCGCGAAGAAACCAAAGGAAGCGCAAAATGCCGAAACCCGCCACGCGGCCGATTCCCCCCAGTACAACAACGACGAAGAATATGGCCGTGATGTAGAGAGTGGCCATCAACTTTGCGAGAGGGCCGAGGGCAGCCAAACCGTATTTGCCGATGGTGAAGGCCATGGCACCAAAAGCGCCAAAGGGAGCGAAGCGCATCAGGATGGCGACGACACCGAAGACAATCCGCGTGAGGCCATCCAAGAGATCGACCAGTGGCTTGCTTCGGGAGCCAGCGAGCGATAAGGCAAAGCCGAAAAGAAGAGAGACAAGAAGGACTTGAAGAATGTCACCTTTGGCGAACGCATCGAAGACCGTTACCGGAATAATGTGGATCAGAAATTCGGTAACACTCTGCGCTTTGGCTTGCCCCGCATATTCTGCTACCGCCTTGGGGTCGAGCGTGGCGGGATTGATATTGAAGCCGCTGCCGGGATGCACCAGGTTCCCGACGGCGAGTCCGATCAGCAGCGCAATGGTCGAGACGATCTCGAAATACAAAAGAGCCTTGCCCCCGACACGGCCGACTTTCTTCATATCTTCCATGCCGGCAATCCCGGTCACCAGGGTGCAGAAGATGACCAGGGTGATGATCATGGTGATCAAGCGAATAAAGGCGTCGCCGAGCGGCTTCATGGCGGCAGCCGTAGTAGGACTGACATAGCCGAGGACGATGGCAATGACCACACCCAGCAAAACTTGAAACGACAAGCCCATATAGAAAGGCTTTTTACGTAGAGGCGAAATTCTCGCGGTAGCGTCTGCCCCGATCAGCATCACTCAGCCTTTTTGCAGCGCCGGCCGAAGTTCACGAATATCGCGCACGGTCTCAAGGGAGAGCAACTTGCCAATGAGCGTGGAGCAATCAGAGGCACCCAGCACCGGAGTGATCAGGTCGCGAGCCTTGGCCACCACTTCATCGCGCGTCATGGGATTTTCCGCCGTGCCACGGACGTCACGAATCCACTCACTGAGCAATGTGCCATCGGCAAGCGTGAGTTCGACGATGGCCTCGCGGCGTGGGCGCCGGGCGTCGATGCGCGGATCGGCAACCACTTCTACTTTGGCGCGCTGACGCAAAACCGCGGGATCTTGCATGCGTGCTTTGTCGTGTGTCGAAGCAAAGGTGACCGTCTTATCGAGGAGCATGACGGCTACCATGTGCTCGAGGCAGATGTCAGGCATTTCGCGGTTGCTAACGGTATGGGCTTCGTCGCTAGCGATGCGCACTACAACCTTTTGCACGTCGTCCGCAGTGAAGGATCGTTTTTGGAAGAACCCAGCGAGCGCGTCCAGCGGCGCTTGGATCGGGGAACCCACGGTCCATTTCTTGATGTTGGTGCGGGTAATTTCATAACGCTCGCCGAGTCCATTGATGAGTTGCGACGGGTCGGCTTTAAGGACGCCACTTTCCTTAGGAGCGTAGGCGTCGAAGAAATTGTCCGACCCCGAGAA
Source organism: Acidobacteriota bacterium (assembly GCA_003223245.1). GTDB lineage: Bacteria > Acidobacteriota > Terriglobia > Acidiferrales > UBA7541 > Acidiferrum. The sequence continues at coordinate 32,314 of QHYI01000106.1, read as the reverse complement.
GACATCGTCGACGCCGGTCCAGCCCGAGCGAATGAGCATCGCAGTAGCCGCGCCGGCGGCGGCGGGTTTCCCTCCGAAAAGAAAGGCTTTTTCCATGTGCTCCGCGTCCCGCGCCCAGGCGCCAATTCCCGAAGCTTGCTGAGCAGCATAGTCAAGAAGAAAACGGAACTGCTGCGTGTTTAGCCCAGCCGCGCAACCAGCGGCCGCGGCTGCGGCAAACGCGGCGACTGTGCCATGCGTGCTGCGGTGAGTGGCCACTTGGTAAGCAGGACCACCCAGGCTCATGGTCACGCGCGGTCCAACATCATAGCCGAGCGTCACGGCGCGAAGGAAGTGAACGCCATCGACGCCGAACTGCTCCCCAGCGGCGAGCGCAGCAGGCACTACCGAAGCGCCGGGATGCGAGCGGGAAGGGCCGTGGGAATCGTCGGTTTCATCGGAATGAGCGAGGACGCCATTTGCGAATGCTGCTTCGATGGGGCCGCACATCATCTTGGAGGCAACTACGGTCGCAACCTCCTTTCCACCGTACGCCTGGGCAAACTGCAAAGCCGCGCGACCTGGCGGTAGTTCGGAACCTGAGATCATCGCGGCAAACGTGTCCACTACATGGTGCTTGGCTTTTTCGACGACTTCTTCGGGAAGCGGGCGCGTGGCAGCCTGACTCATATAACTGCTGAGTTTTTCCATCAGCGGGCTGATCGCAGGAGACCGGAGACGCTGGTCCAGCTCGCGGAAAGGTCGCACCATTGCCGCGTTGGCTGGAAAAACAGCGGAAGCAATGGCCAAGCCAGCAAACTCGAACAAGCCGCGTCGCGTAAGAATCGCACGTGCGTTGGCGTTTGGCTCTTGGCTCCCAGGGTCAGGTCCCATTTTTGTGGTTCTCCTTCGGTACCGATGGTACCCCAGGGAATTGATTCACGAACGCGCGTTGTGAAGAAGGCGGCCCCCGCTGCGACTGACGATATGTCACCAGGCAAATCGGTGCCTGAAAAACGGATTAATTTCTTTTCAGAAAGCAGCAAACCCTCCAATGACATTGCTGCTAGGTGTGTCCGTTACTCCGCGAGGGTCTTCAGGACGCGGTACAGCTCGTTGTTGGCTTCAAACCCGATGCCGGGAATTCCTGGCAATTGAACGTAACTGTCTTCAACCGGGATACCGTCCGCGAATCCGCCGAAAGGCTGGAAGACGCCCGGGTAGGATTCATTGCCGCCCAAGCCGAGACCAGCCGCGATGTTGAGCGACATCTGGTGACCGCCATGAGGGATACAGCGCGCGGGAGACCAGCCGTAACCCTTCAACATTTCCAGAATGCGCAGGTATTCCACTAAGCCATAACTGAGCGCGCAGTCGAATTGCAAAATATCGCGATCGCGACGCAACCCTGCGTACCGGATAAGATTTCGCGCGTCCTGCAAGGAAAACAGATTCTCGCCGGTGGCCATCGGCCCGGAGTAATGATCCGAGAGCTTGGCCTGGAGTTCGTAATCGAGGGGATCGCCCGGTTCTTCGTACCAGCGAAGACCATAGGGGGCGAGTGCCCGCGCACAGGCGACCGCAGTGTCCAGGTCGAAGCGGCCGTTGGCGTCAACCGCCAATTGGTCCGGAGATTTCAGAGTTTTGAGCACCGCTTCGATGCGCCGCAAGTCTTCGGAAAGTGGCGCGCCGCCGATCTTCATTTTCACGACAGAGTACCCCAGGGCGAGATAGCCGCGCATTTCCTCCTGCAGGGCGAAGAGATCTTTGTTGGGGTAGTAGTAGCCGCCGGCGGCGTAGACGAACACTTTGGCATCGAACCGTCCTCCCCGGTAGCGATTCGCCAGAAGCCGATACAGGGGGAGGCCTGCAATTTTTGCCACGGCATCCCAGACGGCCATATCCAGAACGCCGACGGCCACAGAGCGTTCGCCGTGGCCTCCGGGCTTTTCATTGCGCATGACGGTGGCCCAGATGCGATGCGGATCGAAATTTTTGCCCGTCTCGTCGAGCAGCGATTCCGGGGACGCGGCTTTGAGACGGGCAAGGAAGCGATCGCGTAAGAGCCCGCTGGGCGCATAGCGGCCATTTGAATTGAAGCCGTAGCCGACGACTGGCTTGCCGTCGCGCACGACGTCAGTGGCGAGTGCCAGAACACTCACGGTCATCTGGCTAAAGTCGATATAAGCGTTGCGAAGGTCCGACTTGATGGGGACAACCGTCTCACGGATATCGACGATGCGCACGGTGATGCATTCTCTCCTCGGTCGGTTCCATAAGAAAACAAAACCAGCTAGCTGCGTTGCAACAGGGGCCGGAGCCGCCGAATATCTCCGACACTTTCAAGATCGAATAGCTTGTCGATCAGACTAGAGCATCTCGTCGCTCCGAGGACTGGCGTGATGAGGTCAGTTGCCTTGGCGATGATTTCACCGCGGGTCATGGGATTTTCGGGGGTGCCGCGAACATTGGCGACCCGCTGAGTGAGGTGAGAACCATCGGTCAGCGTAAGGTCGACTATGGCCACGCGCAGTGGCATGAGGCGTTCCAGTCCCGCGTCCGGGATGAGCTGAATTTTGGCCCGTTCGCGAAGAGTCGCCGGGTCTTTCAAGCGTTCCTGGTCATGCGCCGAAGCAAAGCTGACGGTGTTGTCGAGAAGCATCACCGCGAGCATGTGCTGCAAGCAAATGTCCGGCATTTCGCGGTTGTTGACAATGGCGGCTTCATCCGTGGCAAGCCGAACGGACACCTGTTTTACTTGAGCGGAGTTAAACGCATGCTGCTTACGCAGAACCGCTATGGCATCCAGAGCCGCCTGGATCGGCGAACCTACTGGCCATTTCTTGATGTTCGTATGCATCACTTCATAGCGTTCGCCAAGCTTTTCGACCAGCCCTTCTCGATCAGCGTGGGGATTGTAAGCCGCGAAGAAATTATCTGTTCCGGAGAGGATGTCATCGACGCCGGTCCATCCCGCTTGAACCAGCAAGGCGGAAGTGACTCCGTTGCGCGCGGTCATGCCGCCGAAGTGAAAAGCTTTCTGCAGATGCTCAGTATCGCGGTTCCAGGCTCCGAGTCCGGAGGACTGATGCGCGGTGTAGCCCAGCATCCACCGTATCTGCTGGGCGTTCAAGCTTGCGGCGCAACTTGCCGCGGCTGCCGCTCCAAAAAGGGGCGAAATGCTGTGGGTGCTCCAGTGGCTTTCTGCTTCGAACCGTTGGCCGCCCAGAGTCATAGTGAAGCGCGGGCCAATGTCGTAGCCGAGCGCCACGGCCCGCAAGAAATGCGTTCCGCTGACGCCAAATCGCTCGCCTGCAGCAAGAGCCGCGGGAATGACCGCACAGCCAGGATGGGATTGCGAGGAAGAATGCGAATCGTCAGTCTCGTCAGCGTGAGCAAGCATGCCGTTGGTAAGCGCCGCTTCGATTGGGCCGCATAAGAAATTCGATGCCACCACCATGGCTACTTCCCGGCCACCGTAGGCGCGAGCGAACTCCAATGCCGCGCGTCCTGGAGGCAACTCAGAACCGGAAATCATCGCGGCTAGGGTATCGAGCACATGCTGTTTCGTTTGTTCAACGACTTCTTCTGGCAGCGCGTGGGAGCGAGCTTCGCTCATATACGTGCTTAAGCGTTCCATGACCGAGCTTGTTTCTTGTGCGGCGCGAGGGGCCGGGGAAGCGAAGCTCGTGAACGCCCTCTTCAAAGGTAGTTCGGCAGCGGCGATGCTTAGGCCGGCAATTCCGAAAAGGTCGCGACGAGTCAGGGACAGACTGGCACGCGGCTCTCTCGGCTCCTCCGGGGAATCATGTCGCATAGTCCTTAGCTCACTTCTGCACGCCCGATACCGATAAGAGCATGCCTGCTGATACCGAGCTCGCAAGTTGGGGTTCGAGTCGGCATCGCCCAAGACAAACTTGGCGGGGAAGCTTACTTCTCCCGGCTCACTTGTGAAGCAATAGCTGCCCCTAATTCCTTCGAGGAAGCGGTGCCTCCGATGTCGGGGGTCCGCACGCTTCCTTGAGCCAAAACCGCGGCAATGGCGGTTTCCACGGCATCGGCTGCCGCGGACTCTCCCAAGTGCCTGAGCATCATCGCGCCGGACCAAATTTGCCCGATCGGATTGGCGATTCCTTTTCCCGCAATGTCCGGTGCGGAACCGTGAACCGGCTCGAACATGGAAGGGAATTCCTTCTCTGGGTTCAAATTCGCCGAAGGGGCGATACCAATCGATCCCACGACCGCAGGTCCAAGGTCGGAAAGGATGTCCCCGAAAAGGTTCGAGCCAACCACGACGTCGAACCAATCTGGATGGCGGACGAAATGCGCGGTCAAGATATCGATGTGAAATTGGTCCGTGCGGACGTCGGGATACTGCGCAGCCATTGCGCGAAAACATTCATCCCAGAAGGGCATGGTATGGATGATGCCGTTCGATTTGGTTGCCGAAGTCAAATGCTTGTTTCGCTTTCGCGCCAATTCGAATGCGTAGCGCATCACGCGATTGACGCCACGCCGTGTGAAAACCGTCTGTTGCACCGCCATTTCCTGTTCGGTTCCTTCATACAGGCGCCCACCGATATTCGAATATTCCCCTTCATTGTTTTCTCGGACAATGCAAAACTCAATTTGACCAGGCTTCCAATGCTTGAGCGGACTCTCAATACCTTCCAAGAGCCGTACGGGCCGGAGATTCACGTACTGTCGGAAGCTGCGGCGGATGGGGATTAAAAGTCCCCACAGGGATATGTGATCGCGAACATCGGGGTGTCCCACTGCGCCAAGGAAAATGGCGTCAAACGGCCGGAGTTGCTCGATGCCATCCGCGGGCATCATTCTGCCGGTTTTAATATAGGCTTCGCAGCTCCAATCCAAGCATTGCCATGTGAGGCAGAATCCAAAGCGCTTCGCCGCGGCCTCCAGCACCTTCATGCCTTCAGGCACAACTTCTTTGCCAATGCCGTCTCCGGGGATAACCGCGATGTTGAAAGTTCGCATGGATGTGGCTTTCTAGGCATTTCCCGATGACAGCAAGGGTGACAGTACGCTCACATCTGGCACAGATTCCAGGGCCTTTATGAAATCGATGATTTTCTCGGTCTTCGATTGTGGCCATTCGGCGTATTCGGCGCAACCTCGGAATTTCGCGGTAGCTTCTTCGAAGGTCATGGGATCGGCAGGGCTGCCCTTGGCGAAATCTGCTTGGTCCTTCAAGGTCCTTCCGTCCTTGAGGTGAACGGTAATGAGGGAAGTCATTTTGTCGAAACCGGCCTTTTCGGCGACGGGGTCGACAGAAAAGTTGATGCGGCGGATCATGTCTTGCACTTCGGGGCGCCGCACGTATGCATCCGTGAACTGGCTCAAGACCGCTTTGCGTTCCAAGAGCAGAACCGAAAGGCAAAATTCCATGCTGAATTTGGCTTGCAGGCCAGTTTGCGGCTTGTGATGAATCAGCGCGTTCGGCATGTTGTGATTCGTGCCGACGTCGATCTTGTCGACATCCGCTGGCGCGATGTTATATTTCTGGATTAATCGCAAGAGAGCAGTCATCGCGGGGTGGGTGAGGGAGCCCGAGGGATAAGGCTTCAAAGAAATACCCGGAGCGGCGAAAGTCCATGGATTGCCGAGCTTACTCATGATTGCGGAAGGGTCGAAGGTGCCGCTATAAGCGTGAAAGAAGCCCCGCGGGGCCTCGAGGATTCGTGGCGCCGCGGTCCAGCCGAGACTTGCTAGATCGGCCGCGACCACTCCGCCTTCTGCTGCGTGCCCTGCATGAAACGGTTTTGTCATGGTGCCAAAGTTTTCGCGCAGTCCGCTGGCCTCGGAAGCGGCAATGCCGTACGTGGTGAGAATTTTCTCAAGAGGGAACGCCCGCATTTTTGCGCACGCCGTCGCAGAACCGAGCGTCCCAAATGTTCCAGTGGAATGAAATCCGTCTTCATAATGGCGAGGAGAACTTGCTTCGGCGAGCTTGGTTTCGACTTCGACGCCAAGATGATAGGCAAGCAAGAAATCCTTGCCTGAGACGTTCCCGAGTTCGGCGATGGCAAAGGAAGGCGGCAACACCGGAGCAGTCGGATGTGTAAGTAAACCATAGACGCGATCTTTGGCCACGGCGAGCTGTGTGTCGTCAAAATCATCCGCGTGAATGGAGATGCCATTAGTGAAAGCGGCGAATCGCGGAGCCGATTTGAGAGCGCAACCGATGATGGTGGATTTTCCATTACAAACGTCCAGGCTTTGAAGGTATTTGCGGCTGATGGGACCGGATTCCGCCAGCGAGCCGGCAAGGGCCAGACCAAATCCGTCCAGAATCGATTTCTTTCCAAGAGCCAGGACGTCGGATGGAATGTTCTCGTATTTTGTGTTCAGCACGAATTGCGCAACATATTTTGTCAGGCCGGTCGTTTCGCGAAAGGGATTTTGGCCTGCAGCGGCCAGCCCGCCACCTGACCTGCTGAACAAGGTAGCGGCGCTCGCGACCAAAGATGCTTTCAACAGATCACGTCTCATCATGATTTTATCCCCGTGCGCGCTGGAATCACGGCAAGCCGGTCATAGTAAGTTTGAGCGAATGGCTGCGTCGGTGAACTTAGCTTAACAAATCTAAACAGGGCCTAAATACCAGAAGCGCATCTCGCAAGAACCGCCGAGAGAGGCAGACCTTCGCAACGAAGAAATGCGATCAGTTGAATTTTCGGCTTTTCTATCAGGGTTCAGGAATACCGTTGGCAACATAGGCGGCGCCATCTCCTCTACCGCAACCGCCTATCTGGCGGCGCGCCAGGGCTCGAGCCGCTCAGAAATTTCATCGATCTTACGTCGGCTATTCATTTTGAGGATTTTTGAAGTGCACTGCCGATTCCAAAGCACTTCTCCTGGCAGCCTGGCTAGATCATGCCTTCCTTACGCAGATCTTGGATTTCTTGGGTATCCGAGTTTGCACACCCGGCCTCGGGATGTTCAGAAAGCCGTGGTGCGGGAGAAGATCAGACTGCGCGGTCGTCCGAAAATGTGAAACCACCGCGGGTGACTTTTGCTGACACGTTGTTAATAAAACTGCCGTGCTACGGTTCTCTCGACACGGACTAGCCTCCCGCGTCGTGCGAAATTTGCCGTACCAAACGCTCGGCCGACTTAGGTACCTGGAATTTGCCCTCCGGGATCTCCTGCCGAGTGACATTGGCACCGTACATGGCTTGGTTGCCGCTGTGGTCCGCCTGTACGACGGTGCCATCCAGGCTGGCGCCAGCAAAAACGCCTTTGCTCCGGGAATAGGTCAGGATCTCCGCATTGAGCTTAAGGTCCGTGCCGGCAGCAGCATCTCGTCCCAAAGGACCCGCGGCCACGGTGGCGTCAGCACCAATTTTGAACTTGTCGCTTAACAAGCTCTGCAAAGCGTGATCGTTCATAAAAAGCATTACGAGGTCGGTGGAGGAGCCACCGGCCTGGTAGCCTATGCTGCCCTCTTCGACCGCCAAAAACATTGGCGCGCTCCACCCGTGCGGTGTCCGGCACGTAGCAATTCCCCGCCCATAATTTCCACCGAAGACGAAGGCGAACTTTATGTTGCCTGGAATAATGGCGATGCACTTGGCTGACTCCAGGAGGTTATGAGGAATGCCTTTGTCCGGGGCGCTCATGATTTCCTCAAACACTTGAGTAGCTCTGTCGATGCGCCTCACGTCATCATCGCGGTCGGAGGCCGAGGCCACCGGTGACAGCGCCACCAACGCCAGCGTGCTCAGAAAGACGAAAGGTATTTTCGACATCTGAATTTCTCCCCTGCGTAATCGATCGCGGCGGGCCGGGTAATGCTCAGGGAGGGCAACCAAAATGCTACTGTAAGGTCCATGACGCGGCAATTAGGAGTTTCGCTTAAGCTCTATCTGTTAGATGAGTATTACATGCTCTTCTGCAGAGGAGCAGATCGGCTGGCTAGTCCCGCGAGGCTACCGCATCATGGCCCAGCAATTGGCGGGGGAGACAGGTAGCCAAAGCTACGGTGAAGATGGCCGCGCCTTCGGAGTTGAGGTGGATGGCATCCGCTTGGTAATAGTTGGCGGGCAACACGGCAGGGTCCAATGGAACAAGCGTTTCTACACCGGCGCTTCGCGAAGCAAGGGTCATTTCGTGGACCGCATCCTCGGAAGCGGGAGTGGGCGGAACGAGGATGATGAGTTTCGCGCCGTAGGCTTCGCACATACGACGCAGCTGCTGCAGGCGCGGATTCGCGATCGTGCCGAATTCCGGCTCGGATGGAACGGGCGGTTGCGGCTTCAAGAGCAGAAACAGCTCTCCGCAATGAGGAACGATGTGCTTTAAGATTTGCATGCGCAAGACGCTGCGCGTGTCCCAAAATGCGCTGGAATGCTCAAGTAGAAGATTGCTGGCGCCCGTGCGATCCATCTTCAAGTCCGAGGCGATATTGTAAGTGTCCTTTAAGTCAAAGAACATCAGCGGAGCATATTCCCGGCGCACACTGTTGGAGAGAAAAGCGTTCACGCCCACGCCGAGGACAACAACCTGCGGTCTCGACCCTTCCTGAAACAGACGTCGCAGCGCATAGAGCCAGTCGTAATAACCGGTAGCCTCGAGAAAAATGGGGTGAATGTCGAGTTGGCTGGAAGTTAATTTTTGCAGGCGATCCACGTCGATCCCGTCCAGAAGCAAAGAGTTGCCGACCATCAAAACGGACATGGGTTCACCCGGCTTGGCGGGGCGCACGCGCAAAGCGTCAGCGTATTGCTGGGAGATGCGCGCGTAGGTTTCCGAATGATGCTTGAGCAAATAATCGCTGAGGAACTCGAAGCAAATGGAGAGCGCCGCGCAAATGGCGAACAAGATCTTGGCGCAGGTGACCGCCGGATGCCTAGAATTGGAAATAAACGAAGGCATTGAGATTGCTCCCTGAGAACAGCGCTAGCGCCGCGAATGCTGAGGCGGCCATCGCAGTGCGAAACGCGTAAGAGGTATTGGCGAAGGGGTATTCCTGGTCGGTGGCTTCCAAATGCAAGTCGATGAGGAAGAGAGGAACGGAATAGAGGCAGAGCAGGAAAAATGCCGAAGCGTACTCCGGCTGCCAGGCGAAATTGGAAAGGCCAGCAAGAAACTGGACGGCGGCGTGCAGGGAAGTGGCGCGGAAGAATGCCAAGCTCAAGCAAAGGATGTTGAAGGTAAGAATGCGCTGGGCCCACAGGGCGAAAAAGCCGGTGGGTGGTGCGGGAACAGAGTTGGCCGCCGCCCTGGCTTTCGCAGGGAAAAAGAAGCGCTCGATGGGCAAAACAATCCCGTGGATGGCACCGAAGATAACAAAGGTCCAGTTGGCGCCGTGCCACAGACCGGCCAAGACCATGGTCAGGAAAAGATTTTTGATGGTTTTCCAGGTACCGAGGCGGCTGCCGCCCATCGGGATGTACAGGTAATCGCGAAGCCAGGTGCTCAGGCTAATGTGCCAGCGGCGCCAAAAGTCCTGCAAACGATGCGCGAGAAAGGGCTGGCGGAAATTGACCATGAAATGGAAACCGAGTAACTGCGCGCAGCCGCGAGCAATGTCGCTGTACCCGCTGAAATCTCCGTAGACTTGCCAAGCAAATCCATAGGTTCCCAACAGCACGACCCAGAAATTCGGCGGCCCGAGCTGGCCGCCAAATACTGCGTCTACCAAGAGGGCACAATTGTCCGCGACAATGCACTTGCGAATCAATCCGGAAAAAATCAGCATGAGGCCGTCAAAGAACCGGTCGGGATCGAAAGTGCGCTCGTTCTGAGTTTGCGGCAACAAGTGGCCGGGCCGCTGAATGGGGCCGGCGATCAGGTGTGCAAAGAAACTAATGAACAAGCCATAGTCGTAAAAGGTGCGAGAATCCTCGATGCGCCCTTTGTAGACGTCCACAATGTACGCGACTTCTTGAAAGGTATAAAAAGAAATTCCCGGAGGAAGAATAACGTGAATCAGCGGCAGCGGAATATGGTGAAGGCCGAGATTGTCCAGCATGCCGACAAAGGACCCGGCAAAGAAATCGAAGTACTTGAAAATTCCGAGAATGGTGAAGTTCAGCACCAGGGAAAAAATAAACCATTGTTTGCGGTGTGGATTTTGGCGGGCGGGAACGATTTTCTGAGCGATCAGAAAATCCATCGTGGTGCTGCCGATCATGAGCGCAAGAAAGCGCCAGTCCCACCAGCCGTAGAAGAAGTAACTCGCCAGGAGAAGAAAGACGTTCTGGGCGCGGTGGTTCATGCGCCAGTAAAAGAAAACGACGGGGATCAGGAACAAGAAGAACGCGGGAGAATCAAAAAGCATGGCGCGGTGTCGGTTTGTTCTTCACGAGGGTTTCGTTACGCTCGCAGAAATCGCGCGCGTGCTGGGCGTGGTTGAGAATAGGGGCCCACGAACGCTACGGGCAATCAGGACGATTTCCGGAATCCGAATAAGGCAAATACCTGACCGTTTATAATCTAAAAATTACCATACCCACGGATGTTAACAATGTGACAAAAGACAAGCGCTGCCCAAATAGCAACAAAATGTAGACTTTTCGGTCTTTTCTTGAGCCTGGACATATTGCAAAAAAGGTTCTTCCACGCGTGAGTACTTCTTTGGCTTGATTTTTAAGGTTTAGACCGGATTGTGAGGTGCACACCCCCGGGGTAGGTTGCTCACAGGGCCGGGATTCCCGATTGCACTGCAGGTCCGCGCGCGCGGGCAATGATGTTTAAAAGGGAAGGCGGACAAATGTCGCCCTAGGGGGTCACCGAGCGGGCCTGTGACTCTTACGGCGGTAGCTTCTTTGGAGAAAAAAGTCATGGGAATTCGATCGCAGCAGTGGCCCTGGTTCGCCATCCTTGTGAGAACAGGGAGAGAGAAGAGCGCCCGTTTGCTTTTGGAAAACGCAGGTTACGAATGCTTCCTGCCGGTGAGCAAAAGCGCACGCCGCTGGTCGGACCGGACGAAAATGATCGACGTGCCGTTGTTTCCCGGATATTTGTTCTGCCGGATGAATCCGCACAATCGTCTGACAGTTCTCATGACTCCGGGGGTCATACAAATCGTCGGAGTCGGCAAGACGCCCATCCCGGTGGAAGAAGAAGAGATGGAAGCGATCGAGCGGGTGCAAAAAAGCGGACTCGCGGCCATGCCATGGCCGTACGTGCAAGTGGGCAACGTGGCGCAAATTCTGGAAGGTCCCCTGCGTGGTTTGACGGGGATTATCATCAAAATTAAGTCGGGAGTGAAGTTAGTGCTTTCCGTTAGCCTGCTCCAGCGCTCCGTGGCCGTGGAAGTGGAGCGAGAATGGGTAGGCGACGCACGGGCAGGAAGACCTTCGGAAGTGGGTGCATTGCATTACCGACAAGCTGCTCTTCCAAGCGAGGTGGTCCATTTAAGCGCTATGAAAGGCATTAGCGATGAGACCCTGCAGGCGGACTAGGCGGCACGAGAAATGTCCGCGCCAACGCTGATAGAGGAGGCACCGGTGATGACAAGTGATCGAGAAGCTCTCCGTTCTTTGAGGTTCATCCATCGAGTTGTTTTTCTTTCCATTCTTCTGACCTTCGCGGGAGCCACTGCTGCGTTCGCGCAAGACCCGCGGGATCAACTCCCTCCAGTTTCGCCGCAAGTCACTCAGGACAGCGAAGCGGTGACCGATAGTCACTCGCAGGCCCCGGTGCTGCAGCACCGGAACCGGCGCTATCAGCTGCATTCGGCGGACGTCCTGTCGTTGGAATTTCCTTTTACACCTGAATTCAACCAAGCCGTCACCGTGCAACCGGATGGTTACATCACACTACGTGGCGTAGAAAACATGCATGTGCAAGGAGAAACGGTGCCGGAAGTGACGTCTGCGCTGCGGATGGCATACTCCAAGATATTGCGTGATCCAGTCATCAATGTGGCGCTCAAGGATTTTGAAAAGCCTTTTTTCATTGTGGGCGGCGAGGTGGGGCATCCGGGCAAGTTTGAGCTCCGGGAAGACACCACGGCAAGCGAAGCGGTCGCGATTGCTGGAGGCTTCCGGGATTCCGCGAAGCATTCCGAGGTGTTGCTCTTTCACCGCGTGCCAGGAGGATGGGCGCGAGTGAGAAAGCTGAACGTCAAGAAAATGCTGAAAGAAGGGAACCTGGATGAAGACGCTTACTTGCAGGCAGGCGATTTTCTCTATGTGCCGAAAAGTACGATGTCCAGATTCACCAGGTTCATTCCAACTTCCTCGCTTGGTTTGTACGCGAATCCTGGTGTGTTGAGGTAAAGCGTTATGTTCGAAAGGAATTCGAACGGAAACCAAAGCGAGGAACAGCAATCCGTAACCCTACGAGACTTGCTCAGCGTGGGCTTCCGGCAGAAGCGGCTGATGATCAATACGTCGCTAGGAATCTTTTCGCTCGCGATTCTGGTGGCCGCGTTTCTGCCGGCAAAGTATCAGGCGGAAATGAAGATTCTGGTCAGGCACGAACGTGCGGATAACGTGGTCACCCCGGACCGGGAACAACCGGTACAAGTGCGAACCGAGGTAAGTGCGGAGGAACTGCAATCCGAAGCGGAACTGCTCAAATCAAGGGACTTGCTGGAGAAAGTGGTCCTGGCTTGTGGCTTACAAAAATCCGGCGGCCCTTCGCTTTGGAATTCGTTGGGGCACGAGGGCGAGGATCTGACCGCCCTTGCTGCTGCGAAATTGGAGAAAGACCTTCAGGTCGAGCCTATCAAGCTGACAAATCTGATTTGCGTGAAATACAGTTCCAAAGATCCACAGTTGGCCGCGCACGTGCTGAACACGTTGGCCAGCCTGTATCTCGAAAAACACCTGGCCATTCACCGAGCTCCTGGAGAATTTGAATTTTTTCACCAACAGGCTGAGGAGTACCGCAAGGCCCTGATCAATGCGGAAACCAAGCTGACCAATTTCAGCAAGGAGGAAGGAGTCGTCAATCCGACGCTCGAGAAGGAAATTACTGTCCGCAAGCTGGCAGACGTGGAAGCGGATTTGAAAACGACGAAAGCGAATATTGTAGAGACCCAAGAGCGCATCCGCAAGCTGGAAGCGCAGCTAAAAACGCTTCCAAACCGCCAGACGACCCAGGTTCGCACATCGGACAATCCGCAGCTCATGGAACGCATGAAGTCCACGCTTCTGGAACTGGAGCTGAAGCGCACGGACCTGCTGACGAAATTTGAGCCAACCTATCGGCCGGTGCAGGAAGTCGAGCAGCAAATCGCCGAGACCAAAGCGGCCATCGCCGCGGCGGAGAAAGCGCCGCTGCGCGACGAAACCACAGACCGCGACCCGACCTATGAGGCGCTGCGTTCACAACTGGCCAAAGCGCAAACGGATCTCGCGGCCTTGGAAGCACGCGCGACGGCGACCGCTTCTCTTGTACGGCAATACCGGGAGCAAAGCGAAGATCTCGACACCAAGGAATTTCTCCACAAAGACATGCTGCGTGCGGCTAAAGCCGACGAAGACAATTACATGCTTTATTTGCGTAAGCAGGAAGAGGCGCGAATTTCCGATGCGCTGGACCGGCAGCGAATCTCCAACGTAGTGGTTGCGGAGCCTGCGGCGGTTCCTTTTAAGGCGCAGGCACGCTGGCCGTTCGTGCTGCTGTTGGGAGGATTGCTCGCGGTCGTAGCGAGCGTGGTGCTGGCTTTCGCTGTGGATTATTGGGATCCGTCGTTGCGGACTCCGGAGGAAGTGGAGTCGCTGCTGGGGAGCCCGGTAGTTGCGGCAATTCCAAGGGATGGCGAGTGAGCGATGTTTCTAGATTTTTATAAATTGCGCGAACAGCCGTTCGGAGTGACTCCAGACCCGCGCTTTTTGTATTTCAGTCCAGGCCATAGGGAGGCGCTGGCCTCGCTGTTTTATGGAATTGAAACGGGGCGTGGATTTCTGTCGCTCGTGGCAGAGCCAGGGATGGGCAAAACCACGTTGCTCTTCCAGTTGCTCAAGCGGTGGAAGGGCTTCGTGCACAGCGCCTTTCTGTTTCAGACGCAGTGCGATTCCCGCGAACTGCTTCGCTATTTGATGGAAGATCTGGGAATCGACAGCCAGGACCGGGACATCGTGCGCATGCACGCGGATTTGAACGATTTTCTGTTTCGTGAAGCAAAATCAGGGAAGCGCGTCGTCCTGTTCGTCGATGAGGCTCAGAATCTTTCCGACTCGGTGTTGGAAACGGTTCGTTTGCTCTCAGACTTTGAGGCTCCGGACAGAAAACTGTTGCAGATTGTTCTCGCTGGGCAGCCGGAACTGGAACAGCGTGTAATGCGTCCGGGATTGACGCAATTGGGGCAGCGCATCGCGGTGCGAACGCGGCTCAATCCTTTGCCTGCCGCAGAAGTCGTTCGCTACGTAAATCACCGGCTGCACGTGTCCGGATATCAGGGACCACCACTGTTTACCGAGGAGGCTTTCGCGGTCGTTGCGGAGCGCAGCCGGGGAATCCCGCGACTGATCAATCACATTTGCTTCAATGCGTTGTCGCTAGGATGCGCGATGCGAGCCAAACAGATCGATAGGGAGGCTGTGCGCGAGGCAGCCGGAGATTTGTTGTTGGATTCGCAGGCGCCGAAACCGCAGACTCATAGCTTTTATGCCCAGAACTCGCAGGTCAAAAAACCGCTGACGGAAAGATACGCTGTGCAACCGCCCGTACCTTTATTTGCTTCCTTCTTCTCCGGGATGAAAGAGAGTCTGTTGCATCAGCGCGTTTTTCAGACCTCGCTTCTCGCACTGTTGCTGTTGAGCTTGGCCATCTACTTGGGGACACGCGCGGGAGCGGGGGCGGTCCAGCCGGTGCGTCAGAGTAATCCTCCGTCGACAAACGCCAAGACAAGTTCCGAACTCAAGCGTGAAGGGGACGCTCCAGTTACAACTGCTTCCGATGGATTGCAGGCGATGGATGCCCAGCAGACGGATGCATCGCAAAACTCATCGAATGTCTTCACCTATGTGGTGCAGCCCAACGATACGCTTCGCGCGTTGTGCCTGTCCCTTGTCGGCCGGTATGACGAGACGGTGCAAAACGAGATTCGCAAGTTAAATCCAAACTTGAAGGACCTGAAGCACCTCAGCGCGGGGCAAGAGATTCGCCTTCCGCTGGGTAGCACAAAACAAAACTAAACCAGAGCGCTGACAGTTAACCTGCACAAAAAGGCTATGAGCAAGAACTTCGAACTCCTGTACACCATAAGCAACGAAAAGGGGCTCTTTCAGCCCCTCGATGACAGGGAAGGCCTCACTGAGGCTGCGGAAAATGCTGAGCCCAATGCTGATGCCCAAGGCGCAGCACCCAAAAAAACTTCGTGGCAACCTTCGTTGCCGGATGTTTTTCGGGCGGTCGAGGACAGTTTGGGACCGCTTAACTCCTTTACTCAAGATGTCGCGCGAAGTCCAAAACTACCAAAACTAAATGAAGAACCTGCCAAGAAGGACAAGAAGGACGGGGCGGGACCGAGCGGAAGGTTTCAAAACCGATTCCCGATGTCTCGCAATCCGACTACGCCATTAAATTCTATTCCGGTCATGCCTGCTTGGGCTGAATCTGGAATCAGCGAACCTGGCACTGAGTTGAAGTTGGAATTAGAGCCAGAGACGGTTCGTGGCGTTCTGGCTCCAGGCGTGTTTCCAGGCCTTGCGAGAACGCACAGTCTCAACGGGGCCGCGGTTCAGGAACAGCCTCCTGCCAAAGAAGAGCAGGGCCAGCGGCGAGTGCCGGCTGCAGAAACATCGCGTTTGAGAACCCCGGGAACCGCTGGGGTAGACGACAGGAACAAGCTGGGTGGTAGGAGCCAGGGGAGGAAGCTCCAGTCACGACGCATCTATACGGACGCAAAGCGCGAACTGATTGCCAGGGAAGAAGAACTCAAACTGGTCCAGCGTATCTTCCTTGGTGCGGAACAGCGTTCTCCGAGGATGGCGTTGTTTTCCGGAATCGAAAACGAGAAGAATTCTGCCGCAATTTGTGTGCGGGCAGGCGAGTTACTTGCGTCCCAAGCTGCGGGAACCGTTTGCCTCGTGGATGCAGATTTTCGGGCGCCCTCATTGCATGAATATTTCGGCTTACAAAACGACAAGGGGCTCGCGGAGGCTGCGGTAGAGACCGGGCCCATACAAGAATTTGCGCAGCAACTTTCCCCGGCCAATCTGTGGCTAATCTCAAGCGGCCATGGTGCGTCGCCGTTGGATTTTGCGAAGGTTGCCGATCGGCTGCGGTCCCGAATGGAAGAGCTTCGCGAGGCGTACCGGTATGTTCTTGTCCACTCGGGATCTTTGTGGCTTAATGCGAATGCGATGCTGCTCGGCAAGTGGACCGATGGCGTCGTGCTCATTTTGGAAGCGAATTCCACGCGGCGCGATACGGCCCGGCGGATCAAGGAGGGTTTGGCCGTGGCCAACGCCAAAGTGCTGGGCGTCGTGCTCAACAACCGCCGCTATCCCATACCAGAATCACTCTACAGTCGCCTATAGGAAAGACCTCAAAACTCAAGAAAGTTTTCACTACCCGCCATCAATATCGCGGCGCAAAGACCCTTTTAGTCAGAACCATTTTCATTACTTAAATTCACGAACGTCAGGATCGAACGAAATGGCCGAACAACAAGTATGGCAATGGTCGTCCCAAATTGCGGTGACGGCAGATGCATCGGAAACGATTTTCTACAGCACCTTGAAGCGCGCCATGGACTTTTTTCTAGCGTTGGGGATCATCATTTTTCTGCTTCCCGTGCTCCTGGTGATCGCACTGCTGATCAAACTTGACTCGCCAGGTCCGGTGATCTTTACGCAGGAACGCGTGGGAGCAAAACGCCAACGCCTTGGGCGCCACTCTGTTTGGGTGGTCCAAAATTTCAGGATTTACAAGTTCCGTTCCATGGTGCGAGACGCGGATTCGTCCTTGCACGAGGCGTACATCAAAGACTTCGTCGAGGGCCGCGCGCAGCTCTCGCCCGAAAACGGCGGGAAATTCAAACTCATCAATGATCCGCGGGTGACGCCAGTTGGAGGCTTTCTGCGGAAATTCAGTTTGGACGAGCTTCCTCAACTTTTCAATGTATTGAAAGGCGACATGAGTTTAGTAGGCCCGCGTCCCGTTCCGACCTACGAAGTCGCCAGCTACCAGGCTCGCCACCACAACCGTTTTGCGGCTCTGCCTGGGATCACCGGTTTATGGCAAGTAAAAGGTAGATGCCAGGTCTCTTTCGAAGAAATGATTCGCATGGATGTGGAATACATCCGCAACGCGTCCCTGTCGTTTGATCTGAAACTTCTATTTCTTACGATCCCGGCCGTTATTTCCAGGAGAGGTGCAGAATGAACATCGCTGTCCTTCCGCTCGGAGTGAAGGAAGATTCCGCAAATACAAAAACCATGGGCATCGCCGTGATCGGGTGCGGGTATTGGGGAATGAACTACGTGCGCATCTTCAACGAACTGGCGGAGTCGCGGGTCGTTGCGGTTTGCGAGCAGAGTCCGGAGCGTCTGAAAGAAGTCGCGCGCCGCTTTCCCAACGTGTACCTAACGACGCAGATCGATGATGTGATCTCGCAACCGGACGTGCAGGCGGTGGTGGTCTGCACGGAAGCCACTTCGCACTTCAATGTGACGCGCCGTTTGTTGTTGGCGGGGAAGCACGTGCTGGTCGAAAAGCCACTCACCACGGCCTCGGCTGACGCGGGGAAATTGCTTGAACTGGCGGATTCGCGTTCCGCCACTTTGATGGTGGGCCACACTTTTATCTTCAACGCGGGTATCCAAAAAGTCAAAGAGTACGTGAAGGACAATGGCGGGCGCGTCTACTATCTTTATGCGCGCAGAACCAATCTCGGTCCCATCCGTTGCGATGTCAACGCTTTGTGGGACCTCGCGCCGCACGACATCGCCATCTTCAATTATCTGCTGGACGCAACGCCAGTGTGGGTCAGCGCCGTTGGCGGAAAAGTCCTCGGAAATTGCCGGGACGATGTGGGCTTTGTTTCGCTCGGTTATCCCGACAATATTCTCGCTCACGTGCACGTCAGTTGGGCGGATCCCGACAAAGCTCGCGAGGTTGTGGTCGTCAAGAGCGACCGAAGGATTCTCTTCAACGACCTCAACGGCGGAGAACAAGTCCGCGTGTTTGATAAAGGCGTGAGCCCTGTCGAAGAGGAACCCTTGAATTACGGCGAATCTCGCTTTCAGATCCGGGAAGGCGACATCATCAGCCCGCGGATCCAACCTGCCGAGCCCCTCAAGAATCAGTGCCGTCATTTTCTCGAGTGCGTAAGGACCGGGAAGCAGCCAGTAAGTAGTGGAGTGGAAGGGCGAGATGTCGTGCGAGTGCTAGAAGCCATAGATCGTTCGATCGAACGCAAAGGACTGCAACTCCCAGTGGAGGATAAGGCGGACTATGTCCACGCAAATTTCGATGCGCCCAGAGCACGCGAATGTTCCCTTCGTTGATTTAGGAGCCCAATATCGAGCCATCGCAGCGGAAATCAACCACGCGATATCGAAAGTAATCCAGGAAACAGATTTCATCCTGGGTCGCGAAGTGCGCCTTTTTGAGGAAGAATTCGCCGCGTTCTGCGAGGCACGCTACGCGGTCGGGGTCGACTCCGGCACATCCGCGCTTGAACTCGCTCTTCGTGCGTTTGATATCGGCCCAGGCGACGAAGTCATTACTGCCGCCAACAGTTTCATCGCCTCTGCATTGGGCATTTCCCACGTTGGCGCCAACCCGGTATTGGTCGACGTTGATCCTTGCACTTACACGGTAGACGTCGAGGCCGTGGAGCGAGCCATCACGCGCCGCACGAAAGCCATTCTTCCGGTACATCTGTACGGGCATCCCGCGCATATGGACCCTATCCGCCAACTTGCCGACAAGCACGGAATGCTGGTGATTGAAGACGCCTGCCAGGCTCACGGCGCGCGATACCAGGGCAAGCGCGTGGGCTCGCTGGGCCACGCGGCGGCTTTCAGCTTTTACCCCGGAAAGAATCTGGGAGCTTATGGCGATGGCGGCATGGTGGTCACCAATGACGGCAAAGTTGCCGAACGCCTCCAAATGATCCGGAACTATGGGCAGCAGGAGAAATACAAACATCTTTTCCGAGGCCATAACCGGCGGCTTGACACGATGCAAGCTGCGATTCTCCGCGTTAAATTGAAATATCTGGAACAGTGGAATGCGGGGCGTCGCCGGAATGCCAAGCTCTATCAAAAGCATCTCAAGGGCAGCGGAGTCTTCGTGCCGGGAGAAGCAGGTGGCGCGGAAGCCGTTTGGCATCTTTACGTGATTCGCACCGAGCAACGTGACGCTTTGAAAGAGCACCTCGATAGCAAAGGCATCAACGTCGGCATTCATTATCCCGTTCCGATTCACCTGCAACCCGCCTATCAGGACCTGGGTCACAAACGCGGAGATTTTCCCGTGACGGAGGCGTATGCCGGCAGAATCCTATCTTTGCCGATGTACGCGGAACTGTCGGACCAGGAGATCGAGTACATCGCCGAAACCGTTTCGGAATTCCAGTCCTCGCATGGAACCGGCGAGGTAGTTTCTGAATCTCGAGCGCGAGGGGCCAGCCCATCGATATGAGTTCTGCAGGAATGCGCGCACGGGGAACCGATGCCCGCATGGTGTTGCAACCCGAAAGAAACTTCGTGGTTCAGCCGCGGGACGTTCGCTTTCTGCAGAACCGCATAGAAGCGCAGGGAAGGGCAACAACTCTGCGCTCTCTGGGCGCAGACGCTCTTGTCGTCGCGCTTCTTAGCCCGTTTCTTGCCCTTACCTCTGCAAAGGTGCAGCGGGCTTTGTTAGCGGTGGTCATTGTGGATATCCCTTTTCAATTCGGGACCCACCTCTTTTATCGCGAGAGTGACGCCGCGATGGGGGCTTTGGGCGGCCTAAGTATCTCTGCGACGACGATCGCTCTCATCGGTTTGTATCTGGGCTGGTTTCTCCGTTCGTTTGCCAATCGCAATTCCGCGCAGCGAGTGGGTGCTGATCTCCATTGGCCGCTCATCGCGTATTGCGCCGTCACCGCGTTCTCTGTTTTTGTCGCGCAGGACGTGAGTCTGAGCCTTTTCGAAATCTGTCTCCTCCTGGAAGCTTGCCTGGCTTACTTCTACGTGGCGGGTAACCTTCGCACTAAGGAAGACATTATTTTCGTCGTTTCGGTTCTCCTCGTGGCCTGCTTGCTCGAGAGCGTGGTGATGATCATCCTCCGGTTCACCGGGCTGCCGTCCACGATTTGGGGAGCTCCGACGCACATCCACATGGAGAGCGATCCCAAGACCGGGTTCATGCGCATCGGCGGCACCGTGGGGTCGTCCAATTTCGCTGCGGCATACCTCAGTATTTCCTTGACCTGTGCGGCTAGTGTGTTGCTGACGAACCTTGGCCGCTTATACAAGGCGTTAGCAATCGCGGTTCTGGGATTGGGAGGGATCGCGCTGATTTTCACTTTTTCGCGGGGCGGATGGCTCGCCTTGGCCCTGTCACTTGCGTTGCTCTGTTTGGTGAGTTGGCGACCGAGAGGACTTTCGCTCAAGACTCCCGTTGCAGTCCTTCTGCTTCTAACGTTGCTCTATCTGCCGTTTCACTCCGCGATTTCGGCGCGCTTGTTCGGAGATGATCGCGGATCAGCGGAATCTCGCATTCCTCTGATGCATCTGGCGTTTCGAATCATCGAAGCCCACCCGGTTTTCGGCGTGGGCGTGAACAACTTTACGGTTGTCATGGGCAACTATCTGACGACCGAGTTTCGAGAAGGCTTTCTGTTTGCTGTGCACAACAAATATCTGCTGGTCCTGGCGGAAACGGGAATCGGCGGGCTGGTAGCCTTTCTCGCATTTTTCGGCGGCACGGTGCGCAAAGGGTTCCAATGCTGGGATTTTCGCGACCCCTTGCTCTCACCTCTTGCCTTGGGCTTCGCAGCGGGCATTGTCGGTCATATGGTGCACATGACCGTTGACGTTTTTCGCGGCCGCCCCACTCAGCAATTAGTTTGGTTGATTGCGGGCTTGCTGGTGGCGATGTACCGCATAGGGACGAAGCCAGCAGGACAAGATTCTTTCGCGAATGTAACCTGAGCCTCCGATTTCTCTCTCTGAGATTACACGAAAAACGACCGGCACGCGGCAGCCGATTCGCATCGCCGGAACTCACGATTACTTTGTTTATAGATTTCGTTGATTTCGCGACCTAAGGGATACGGACCGTCTCCATGAAAGTCTTGATCATGACGGCGATCTATCCGACGCCCGAGAATCCCGCCTTTGGTTCGTTTGTTCGAACACAGGCGGAATCTCTCAAGCGCGCGGGCGTCGACGTGGAACTTCTGGTGATGCGCGGGCGCATACGCAAATTGCTTTACCCGAAAGCGATTTTCGAGTTGCGGAAGCGTCTCCGGCAAGGTTCGTTTGACCTCGTGCACGCGCATTTTGGCTACGTCGGTCTGATTGCCCGCACGCAGTGGAGAGTTCCCGTCGTGGTCACCTATCACGGCGACGATTTGCTCGGAACCATCAACGAGAGCGGCAAAAAGGCTCTCTGGAGCCTTGTTGCTGCCGCGGCTTGCAAGCGGCTGGCGCAGCAGGTGGACGCCGCGATTGTTCAGTCTCGGGAAATGGCGAGGCAGCTGAAAAAGTCAAACGTTCATGTCATCCCGCATGAAGTGGATTTCGAAGTTTTTAAGCCCACGGAAAGGAGGGAGGCCCGAGCCGCGCTCGGCTTGCGTCCGGAAAAGAAATATCTGCTCTTTGCCGCTAATCCGGAAATCCCAGTCAAACGTTTTCCGTTGGCAAAGGCCGCGGCGCACGCGCTGGCGCAACAGGATCCCTCCCTTGAGTTGCTTGTGGTTCACAAAGAGACGCAGGAGCGGCTCGCTCTGTACATGAGCGCTAGCGACGTTTTGGTTTTTCCGTCTTATCAAGAAGGCTCGCCAAACATCATCAAGCAGGCTATGGCTTGCAATCTTCCGATTGTTGCGACAGACGTCGGCGATGTGCGTCAGGTGATTGGCCCGGCGCGGGATTGTCACATTTGCCGCCCTGATGTCCTGGAATTTGCCTCGAGGATCAGCGAGATTCTTGCGCGTCGGCCGAGAACCGACGGGCGGGTGCATATTCGTCACCTGAACGCGGAAGCAGTATGCGAAAGAATCGTTGGAGTATACGAACAAGTTTTGAGAAATCGCGAGAAACGCCTCGCAGGCTGCGCGCAACCAGATATTTATGTTCGAACCAAGTAGACCAGCTAACGAAAATCGAGGGCCCCGGTAATGTGCGGTATTTGCGGCTTCTACGAATACAAGACGCACAAGCCTGCCAGCCGGGAAATTCTCAGCGACATGCTGCGTGTCTTGCATCACCGCGGACCCGACGATTCCGGCGCGCATTTCGACAAAGATCTGGCTCTGGGAATGCGCCGGCTCAGCATCATTGACCTGAGCGGCGGCAAGCAGCCCATCCGCAACGAAGACGGGGCCATCGTTACCGTTTTCAACGGCGAGATCTACAACTATCGTGAGCTTCGCGAGGAGCTCGAAAGCCGAGGCCACACGCTGGCCACCGAGAGCGACACGGAAGTCATCGTTCATTTGTACCAGGATTTCGGTGAAAACTGCACGCACCATTTGCGGGGCATGTTTGCGTTTGCCGTCTGGGATGCGCGCGGACGCCGCCTGTTCGTCGCTCGCGATCGATTGGGAATCAAACCTTTGTATTTTACCGAGGCGGGTGGAGCGCTCATTTTTGCTTCGGAAATCAAAGCGATTTTGCAGCATCCGGCCGTAAAGGTGGAGCTGAATGTCGAAGCGCTCAACAATTATCTGGCGCTAAAATACGTTCCATCTCCGCAGACGATCTTCACCGGAATCAGTTCGCTGCCACCAGGTTGCAGCCTCACTTGCGATAGCCATGGATTGCGAGTCCGGCGCTATTGGGACCTCTCTTTTGCCAATCACCGCAGCCGCGAACTCCCGGAAGAGGCTTATGCCGAGCAACTGGCAGCGCTGCTTCGCGAATGCGTCCAGCAGCATTTGATGAGCGACGTTCCGTTCGGCGCATTCCTAAGCGGAGGCGTGGACTCGAGCACAATCGTCGCGCTGATGAGTCAATTCCTGAACGAGCCGGTCAAAACCTATTCGGTTGGATTTGCAGGCGAGGGCGAAGCATTCAGCGAACTCTCCTATGCGCGCAGCGTGGCAAAGAAGTTTCACACGGATCATCACGAGGTCATCATTCGCCCCTGGCACCTGGCCGAGCTAGCGGAAAAAGTGATTTGGCATTTGGATCAGCCGCTCGCCGAGCACGCCACGCTGGCCAATTACATGGTTGCGGAACTGGCTGCGCGCGACGTCAAGATGGTTCTTACGGGCGAAGGCGGCGACGAACTATTTGCCGGCTACGCACGCTATTCGGGCGAAAGACTCTCGCCACTGTTTCGCGCCATTCCCGAATCAGTGAAATCCGTTGCTCTTGCAATTTGCTCGCGGCTCCCGGGAATGCGGCGGCAAAAGCTTGCCCTTTTTGCATTAAGCCAACCGGACGAAACCAGTCGCTTCGTGAACTGGTTTCCGCTCTTCAACTACGAGATGAGGCAATCGCTGCTGTCCGCGGAGTCGAAAAAGTCACTGAGCGGCTACGGCGCCGACTACGTATTCGCGGAGCACTTGTCGCATACCGATGCCGTCGATCCCCTGAGCCGCATGCTGTACCTGGACACGAAACTGTGGTTGCCCGATCTTCTGCTTGCCCGCGGAGACAAAATGAGCATGGCAGTTTCGCTCGAAGCTCGCGTGCCGCTCCTGGATCACAAATTAGTTGAGTTTGCCGCAACCCTTCCGCAAAACTTGAAACTGAGAAATTTAACCCGCAAATACTTGCTCAAAAAAGTAGCCAAGCCCTGGCTCCCGCCGGAAATCCTTCGCCGAACAAAGCAGGGGTTCCCTATGCCAACTTCCTTGTGGCTGCGCAAGGAAGCCCGCTCCTTTATGCGCGATGTTCTTTCTGTGTCAGCCATTCGGCGGCGAGGCCTTTTCCATCCTCCGTTCGTGGAGAAACTGATCGGCGAACACGAGAGCGGATTTGCCGATCACGGCCAGCTGCTCTGGGGCCTAATGAATGTGGAGCTTTGGCAACGCATTTTCATGGATTCGCACGTGCGCCCGGAGCGTGCGGCAGCGTCGTTTGCTGGGCAGCTTGCTTGAACCCCGGCCGGAAATTGCGAAGGTGACCGCGAAAAAAGACGTGCCGACAGTCGCCAAAAACCGAATCCTCATGCTGCTGGAAAACTTGCCTTTTCCCCAGGATGTTCGTGTGCGCCGCGAGGCCTACGCGCTGAGCTCCGCAGGCTATCTCGTGACGGTGATCTGTCCCTCGGCTAAGGGCCAGCCTTCTCGGGAGGTCATCAATGGCGTCCATGTCTACCGCTATCCCGCGCCTGCCCCGGGACATGGATTCCTCTCCTACCTCTGGGAATACATGTACTCGATGGCCGCGAGCTTCACGTTGTCGCTGGTGGCATTGTTCCGCAAGGGCTTTGACGTAATTCACGCTCACAATCCGCCGGATACCTTCGTATTCCTCGCGTTGTTCTTCAAAATGTTTGGCAAACGTTTTGTCTATGACCATCACGACCTTGCTCCAGAAATGTACTTGGCCCGCTTCCGGCATGGCGTAAACACGATGGTTTATCGCGCGCTCGTGTGGCTGGAGAAGCTGAGCTGCCGTTGCGCCAATCATGTCATTGTCACGAATGAGTCCTACAAAAAGCTGGCGATCGAACGCGGCCGTGTTCCCCAATCACGCATCACTATCGTTCGCAACGGCATTGAACTGAGCCGCGTGATGGTTCCCGTCGCACCCGACCACGCGCTTCGACAGATGGGAAAAACAATTATTGGCTACATCGGCGTGATGGGCTTCCAGGACGGAGTGGATTATCTGCTGCGCGCCCTGGACTACATGGTTCGTCGTCTCCGGCGGACTGATTTTTACTGCGTGCTGATCGGCTTTGGCGATGCACTGGAGAGTTTAAAGACCCTGGCGCGGGAATTGGGACTTCAGGATTACGTGCGTTTCACTGGTCCTGTTTTTGGCGAAAATCTCCGAAAGCTTCTCGCCGCTGCGGATATCTGTGTGGACGCCGCGCCTGCTAATCCGTACAACGATCGCTCCACGATGTTTAAAATCATGGAGTACATGTCGTTGGGCAAGCCCATCGTGGCATTCGATCTGCCCGAGCATCGCTTCACGGCGCGCGGCGCCGCTGTCTATGTCACTCCGAACGACGAGCGAGCCTTCGCAAAGGCGCTCACCCAATTGATGGACGATCCGCAGCGCCGGATGGCCCTTGGCAATTTCGCAAGCGGCCGCATCAAAACGCAGCTTGCCTGGGATTATTCCATTCCGAACCTTCTCGCCGCTTACCGCGCGATTCTCCCCGAGGCCAAGGTTCCGGAAGCACAGAACCCCTACTTGCCGGCGCCTTCCCTGCAAACTTCCTTCACTTTTGGTGTCCCTGAGATCCCGCACGCAAGTAAACAGGACACACTACTCGCGCAGGCAAATGTCCCGGCAGACGAATTGCAAGCGAGCGAACCGCCCGCAAGAGAGGTCCAGAGTAACTAACCAGCAAAACATGCAGCTTGATAAAACCGGTTGTTCACAATCCATTTCCAGGAGGCAAGACAATTGAACGTGGTAGGCAACGTTGTGAGCGTTGATCCGCGAACAGACCCCTTGTGGAGTCAGTTGGTCTGCCAGGTTTCCAGCAGCGTGTTTCATTCGCCCCAATGGATGCAGGTTCTCTCCGACACCTACGGGTGGGAGCCGTCGGCCCACATCGTGGTGGATGATCACGGGCAACCGCAGGCAGGCATTCCCTTTTGCCGGATCTCTGACATTCTCGGAGAACGCATCGTAGCGCTGCCTTTTTCCGATTACTGCGATCCCTTAGTAAACGACGAGGAGTCGTGGCGCTTTCTCATCGATCAGTTGGTTTCCGAACGCCATCCCATCACGGTGCGCTGCTTGCACAACGATCTGCCGTTGGGCGACGCGCGCTTCAACCTCGTGAAGCAGGCCAAATGGCACCGGTTGGACCTGCGGCCTGATCTTGAGACTCTCTGGAAAGGAATGCACGATTCGACTTACCGCGCGATTCGGAAATCGGAGCGCGAGGGCCTTACGGTTCGAATAGCGCAATCCGAACAAGAACTTCGCGTCTTCTTCGAGATGCACCTGAAAGTTCGCAAATACAAATACGGTCTGCTCGCGCAGCCGTACAGCTTTTTCCAAAACATTTGGCGCCACTTTGTGGAACCGCAGCACGGTTTTTTGATGCTGGCAATTCATGGCCACAGAATTGTCGCGGGCGACTTCTTTCTCGAATGGAAGGACACGCTCTATTACAAGTTCAACGCCTCGATACCCGACGATCTATCTCACCGGCCAAACGATCTGCTCATCTGGCACGGAATCCAAGAAGGAAAAAACCGCGGCCTCAAGTACCTGGACTTTGGCCTCAGCGATCTTGACCAAGAGGGACTCATCCGCTACAAGCGCAAATTCGGCACGGAAGAAAAGACCATCTCCTTTCTTCGCCATGCGCCCAACGGTTCACCGTCGCCCAAGGAAAAGGAAATGCGCGCGCTCCTTTCCAAACTGACCAACCGGTTCACCGATCAACTCGTGCCCGATCCCGTTACGGAGCGAGCCGGCGAAGATTTGTACCGACTGTTTACCTGAGAGCAATCGCATGCGGATGTGCTCCTGGCCTTGAAGCCGGTCCGCACCTATTTGTGCTCTTTATCCGATTTCTAAAGCAAGGCCAGCAAATTCGAATTTCCCAATGAGCCTGAACCTTCGTAAAACCAGCGGCAACGCCCTCTCGATTCTTTCGAGCGACGTGATGAACCGGGCGACCAGTTTCATCTTGTACGCGCTCGTCGCGCGGCATCTCGGCGCTCACGAGTTTGGCCAACTCACTCTGGCATTCACTCTTTTCTACGCCTTCCAGGTGTTTGCCGTTGGAGGCCTGAAGACCCTGGTCATCCGGCAGGTTGCAAAAGACCGCGCGCAAACCGCGCGTTACTTCTTCAATGGCTGCGCTATCGTGACACTGACTTCGATCATGTCCATCACCGCCGTGTGGGGATTCTTGCGTCTGATGCATTACTCCCACACGACCACGGTAATCATCCTGCTGCTCTCCTTCGGACTTCTCCCGAACACCTTCGCGGCCCTCTGCGAAGGCATCTTTCAGGCTTGGGAACGCATGCACTACATCGCGTATGTCAACGTACCGGTGAATATTGCGAAGGTTGGTGCTACTTTCGCCCTGCTTATTACCGATCGCGGGCTCTACGCGGTGATCCTCGTACTTCTGTGCTCGTTTTTCGCCATCGCCACGGTCGAACTTTGGATCCTGTTCCGGCAATTTCCTTTACAGCGCACGCCAATTGACCGCAGCTTTGCGTGGAGCACGGCTTGTTCCGCATCCACGTTTCTTGGAATTGACGGGACGCTGGCTGTCATGAGCAGCATCAATATTCTTCTGCTCTCTAAGCTTGCCGGCGAGACGGAAGTGGGCCTTTACAGCGCCGCTTTGCAATTGATGGTTCCCCTGCTGCTCGTTTATCAGAGCCTGGCGCAAAGCATTTTCCCCATGATGTGCAGAAAAATCGACCCCGGCTATCGCAGCTTGAAGCACATTGCCGAAAACGCCCTGGAACTGCTCATGGTCTTGGCTCTCCCCGCGGTTGCAGGTTTGTATTTCCTGGGAGACCACGTCATCGGTTTGCTTTACAAAAAACCCGCATTTGTTGACGCGTTCCCGGCTCTGCGCATCATCACTTTCATTTTGATCTTCCAGGTTTTTACCAGCGTGCTGGGCCAAGTGTTGCTGGCGAGCCATCGTGAGAAAATTTCGTTGCGCATAGTAATCGTGGATGCGCTGGTCAACTTGCTTGTCGGCTTTCCCCTCATCAGCCTGTTCGGTTTGCGCGGCGCGGCGATCGCCCTCTTCCTCACCCGCTTAACCGATTGCATTCAGCACTACATTCCTTCAGCCCACTTGCTCTCCGGTATCCCGGTTTGGAAGCTGGTTTGGAAGCAAGTCGTGGCGGCCGCGTGCATGGCTGTTTACCTTGCATTTCCTGAAGGCCGAGCCAGTCTTCTCACAGGTGTATCGGCAACGCTGATTTACGGCGGCGCGTTGTTCGGGCTGGCGGTTTGGGCCGCTGGCGGAATGCACCAGTTCCTGGAGAAGTATCGTCCTCTTTTGTCGGAGTAGCTTCGAACCGCACCAAAAGAAAACAAGCATGCTCTTCGATTCCGCTGCCTACATCCTGTTCTTGATTCTCGTCGTGCTCGTTTATTGGCGCCTGCCCTTTCGCAAGCAAAACTACATGTTGCTGGCCGCGAGCTACTTCTTCTATGGCTGGTGGGACTGGCGATTCCTTCTCCTGATGGCCGGTTCGACGCTCGTCGACTACATCGTGGCGCGCAAGATTGCCGCAAGCTCCGACGCGCGTACGCGCCGCTACTTGCTGCTCTTCTCCCTCATCCTGAATTTTTCCTTCCTCGGCATCTTCAAGTATTTCAATTTCTTCGTGGACTCTGGCGCGCGTCTTGCGGCGCTGCTTGGGGCCAAGCGCATTCCCGTCAGTATCTGGCGCATCATTTTGCCGCCGGGCATTTCCTTCTACACCTTCCAGGAAGTTGCCTACATCGTGGATGTCTATCACCGCAAAGTTGCGCCTGCAGAATCTCTTGTCGATTACGCGCTCTTCGTCAGCCTCTTCCCGCATTTGATCGCTGGCCCGATTCAGCGGCCGTCGCATCTCCTTCCGCAAGTGCAGAGGCCGCGCACGTGGGACGCCACGAAAGCCTTCGACGGCCTGATCCTGATTCTCGAAGGCCTTTTTCGCAAAATGGTCATCGCCGACAACTGCGCGCTCATCGCCAATGGCGCCTTCGCCGGAAGCTTCGGCGGCCCCAACACCATGACCGTGCTGCTCGGCACCTACGCTTTCGCCTGGCAGATTTACGGCGACTTTAGCGGTTACAGTCGCATCGCCCGCGGCAGCGCCCAGCTTCTCGGTTTCCACTTCATGGTCAACTTCCGCCAGCCTTATCTCGCCGAAAGCTTGCAAGATTTCTGGCGCCGCTGGCACATCAGCCTTAGCTCTTGGCTGCGCGACTATCTCTACATTCCGCTCGGCGGCAGTCGTTTGGGAAAAGTCCGCACCTACATCAACCTGATGCTCACCATGCTGCTTGGCGGGCTTTGGCACGGCGCCAATTGGACTTTTGTCGCGTGGGGCGGCATCCACGGAGCCGGCCTCGCGGTCGAGCGCTTTCTCCTGGGAAAGAAGCACGACGCATCCTCCGCCTTCTTGGGAAGATGGGCCCGCCGAATCTTCATCTTCAACCTTGTTTGTCTCGCGTGGATTTTTTTCCGCATCACTTCTTTTAGCGGTGCATGGGAGCAAATTGTCGCTCTGGCGAACTGGCAATGGAATCCCGTCTATCTCACCGCTCTGGGTTTCTTGTCCGTTTACGCGTTAGCTCTTTTTCTGCTCGACCTGCAATTGGAATCGTCAAACGCCGAGCAGGCCTTTGCCTCGTATCCCTACGCTTTCCGCGTTCTCACCGGTCTTGCTTTCTGCGTGCTGATCACCCTTTTTGGAGCCAATCAGGAAAGTGCCTTTATCTATTTCCGCTTCTGAACACCGAAAAGCCACGCGAGCGCTGACCATCCTGCTGGGCGCGATGCTCGTCTACGTCTGCTCGCTGGAAGTCGTGACGCGTCTGGCTTTTCCGCGCATCAATCATGTCTGGCGCACGATCCGCGAGGACCATCTCACCGCCGTCTTGCTCCATCCCTCGGCGGCAAGCAATTCCGAAACGATGCTGATGGTGGGCAACTCCTACTTGGAAGTCGGCGTGAACCGCGAGAATCTCCAGCAGGAAATTGCGCCCACCTTTTCGATCGCTTACCTTCCGATGTCCGGGACCAGCTATCTCGACTGGTATTTCGGCTTGCGCAAGTTGTTTATGGAAGGCTCCCGCCCCGCGATCGTGGGCGTTTGTCTGTCTACGCGAGATTTAATCTCTGACGCAACCTACGGAGGCTCTTTTGCCCATACGCTGATGCTCCGCAGCGATCTGTTGCGCGTCAAAAAAGCAAGCCACCTCGACAACACCATGACCAGCGACTACTTCTTTGACAGCCTCAGCAGTTGGATGGGGCATCGCGCCGAGATTCACAATTGGCTTTTGCGAAAAGCCGCGCCCAGCGTCGAGAAATTGACTCCTTATGTCCGTCCGGAAAAGCAGTCTCTCCCGCCGAGCGACGTCATCCTCGCAAAAGCACTTGCACGCCTCCGCATGTTGAATCAATTGGCTCAGCGATATGGCGCGCGCTTCTTTCTGCTGATTCCCCCCACAATGGATGTGCGCGACGCTTCCAACGAGATTCAGGCAGCGGCGGCCAAGGAAGGCATTCTTGTCTTGCTGCCGTTTCAACACGCGGAATTGCCGGGAAGCGTCTTTCTGGACGGCGCGCATTTGAACCCGCAAGGCGCCGCTATCTTCACCGCAAGGCTGGGCCCCACGCTTCTGCAATCCCTCTATCAGAACTAGACTCCCGCCTCATGACTCCACAAAATCGTCTCCGCGTTGCCTTCATCTCTTACAACTTTGGCGAATACTGCGTTCGCCTGGTCAATGTGCTGGCCGAACATGCAGACGTCCTGCTCGTCATGCCGGAACAAATCATCGCGCCACACACCGCCAAGCTGAAGGAAGCGGTTCGCCTCGTCGCCTTTCGGAATCCCAGGTTGCGCCGGCCCATTCGGCAACTCCGGAACATTCACAGTCTGGTGCAGCAGATTCACCAATTCGCGCCGGATGTTATCCACTATCAAGGCGCGCATCTCTGGTTCGATCTGGCGCTGCCAGTACTACGCCGCTATCCAGTCGTTTTCACCATCCATGACCTCCGGCCCCACCCCGGCGATCGGCTCTCTCAAAAAACGCCGCAATGGATTGAAAACTTTGCCCGCCGCCAGGCGGACGAATGGATCGTCCATACACACTACGCGCGCGACTTGCTGGGGCGCGAATGGCCAGCCGCCAAAGAAAAAATCTCGGTGATTCCGCACATCCAGATCGGAAACACGCCGTCATCCGCACCGGTCGAGGAGGAGGAAAATCTAATCCTCTTCTTCGGCCGCATCTGGGAATATAAAGGACTCGAGTATCTGATCCGCGCCGAGCCATTGATCACCGCACGCGTTCCCACAGCACGCATTCTCATCGCCGGCGAGGGCGAAGATTTTGCACGCTACCGCCGCATGATGGTGCATCCGCACCGCTTTATCGTTCACAACGAGTTCATTCCGGAAGACCGCGCCAGCGATTATTTTCAACGCGCCAGCGTTGTCGTTCTTCCGTACATCGAAGCTTCGCAGAGCGGCGTGATCCCCATGGCCTATTCGGCGGAAAAACCCGTGGTTGCCACGACGGTTGGCGGCCTGCCCGAAATGGTGGAAAACGGCTGCACCGGATGCTTGGTTGCTCCCCGAGACTCCGTGCAATTGGCAGAAGCCGTGACCAAATTGCTTCTGAATCCCGCTCTACGGCACTGGATGGGTGCGAACGGGAAGCGCAAGGTCGAAGAAGAAGGCTCTCCAAGCATAGTTTCGCAAAAAACGTTGGAAGTTTATCGCCGCGCCGTGGAGAAAGGCGCCCACGCCAGGAAAACCGCTCTTGTCAGAGACTCCGCCGTCTTGCCTTCGCGCTCAGGAGGCGCTGACTAAGCTTCATCCTCGCGCGGTAGACACCGACGCGTCGGCAAATCCCGGGAACTTGTCCCCAACGCCGTCGGAGCTTTCCCGTCGCTTTTCTTTTCCACGGCTTTATCGGCGAAACCAGAATCTGAGGGCTGAAATCTGCGGACTGAAACGGAAGACTAAAAGTGTGGAGGGGGGAGCGCGCCAGCTACGCCACTTCTCGTAACTGGCGCTCAGCTCCCCCTCGCGCGGGATTGAGACGGGGCAGGGGCTAGATAAATCCGTGAGTCATTTTTGCCGAACGCGGTGATCAACTCATTCGCACGCATGTAAATATAAGGGACGCATCCCCCTAGTGCTGATAGGCGCCGAGGTCAGAGCCGCCGCCTTGCGGGCGGGCTTGGCCGTTGATGTCCGTGTAGATGTACTGCTTCAGGTCGCTGAGGATGGAGGAAGACAGCCCGGGCAGCGTGCTGGGATCGATGCCGCGATTGTAAGCCGGGCTGGTGGCCAGCAAGGTCAGCCCCGTTCCCAGCAACGAAGGCGCGA
>QHYI01000056.1 GCA_003223245.1 Acidobacteriota bacterium | reverse complement strand
CCTCGCCCGACAGTGCGTGGACAGACCTTGATCAGCCGTGACGCAGGGTTCGGAGCGGAAGGGAGAAGGCAGCGGGAATGCTGCTGTTCAAAGAACGGGCAATTGGTGCGGAAGGAGGGATTTGAACCCCCACGGCCTTTCGGCCACAAGATCCTAAGTCTTGCGCGTCTGCCAGTTCCGCCACTCCCGCAAGTGGGCTAACTCACTGATTGTATAGGCTTTTGCTCCTTTTGTCTCCTTTCGTTCGAAGGGCCTCCCGGCTCGACTGTGAATGAACTATGAATCACGGCCTTGGCACCGGCTTCAATCTTACGGGCCGCGTCCTGGAGATCGGCTTCGCCCACGATGTTATAGCGATTGAAAACCGAGTCCGTCTTGTGGCCGGAGATTTCGCGTGCCGTCTTTTGCGCGACTCCCCGGCGAATCATGTTCCGCACCGCCGAACGCCGAAAATCATGCAACAGCAGGCCGGGCAGTTTTGCCTCTTCGGTCAGTGCGGCCCAGGTTCCCCGAAGATCGTGAATAGGTTCGCCGTTGTCGCGGGTTAGCAGAAAATTTTCTGGCTGCTTGCTCTTGCGAAGCTCCGTCACGAGCAGGCGGCATTCTTCCGTCAGATACACGGTACGCGGCTCTCCGTTCTCAGTTTCCCCGCTGTAAAGCGACACGGTGTTGTTGATTGCCCTTTCGCTCACGATGAACCTATGAAACTTTGGGACGCGGGATACTTTTTGAGGCTCAGCATCGAAGCCGAGTGAGAAGGCCCGGCGTAGCAAAGCCAGTTCGCGGTTGATAGTGCTCTTGGCTGCGCCCTCGGCTTGTCGCTTCTCAACATACCCGGCGATTTGCGCCGTACCCACACGCGCGGCTTTCATGCCGGAACGCTTCTCGGTTTTGGTGTCAGCCTTGAGTGTCTCTCCTCCGAAGTAGTTCTTCAGGTGAGCGTTCCAGCAACGCACAGGCCACAAAACAACAGGACCATCGCCGAGGCCCTTTACCTTTGCGGCTGATTGTCTGCTAAGAGCGCATCGAATTCTGCTTCTTCGATTCCAAATAGCTGGACTGCCTCTTGGCCCCTCTTGTCGATCATCGATTTAAAATGACCGGGCTGCAAATCGTCCCACGTTAGCAGCCGTTCGTCCAAGTCTCTATCAGAATAGGGCGACACATCTCTCCCTGGATTTTTGAACCAGTCATCAGGTGGCTTGTCCAGTTTGTTCAGGTTGTCGACTCCCCGGAGAAAGTGGAAATTCGCGTAGTGGTTTACGACCTCGTACGGATAACCTTGCTTTTCTAATTGCGATTTGGGAAAGACGTGATCTCGTTGTAAATCCTCCGGGTTTCGGTCCAGAGTGATTCCGCCGTGTGCTATGTTCAGCGCAAGATCGAGATGGCGTCTTAGCAAGTCATCGAGAGACTTGATTCCGTATTCGCGCTTCACAAGTGCAATGAGTTCGTGAAGTGGAAATTGCTTCGAGGCGGCGACCTTGTTACGAGCAAAGGCACCCATCCGCGCCTCTGCGCCACTGAAGACGCCACTCATTATTGCCAGGTAGATTCCTTGAATAATTCCTCTTCTGTCTTCCCCAGAGGGTTGGACATGCTTAGATAAAAACATGACGAACGGTAGTAGAGCATTGTGACCGCCCCGAAAGAATCTCTCCGAATGGATTCGGCAGTCATCTGCAAGTATGCAACCCAACATTTGCCAGCCACTTTCAACGGCGGGGATATAGACGGGTAGCTTCGTTGCTAAGTCTTCGAGTTGCTTTCGGTCGGCCACCAGCTTGTCGAAGCGAGTTTCAGCACCACGCCTTTCATGCCCATTCCGTGACTTCGAAATTCGCCCTTCGCGTGTTATCCTGTGTTCATGGCGAACACACGAAGCGCGACTCTTAGCATACGCCTCAAGCCCGCCACCAAGCGCCGGCTCGCAAAACTGGCCGAAGCCTCGGGCCGGAGCTCCAATTTCCTGATTTCCGATGCCGTCGAATCCTACGTCGCAGACCAAGAGCGCATGCTCGCGGAAATGCGCCAAGCCGACCGCCAGGTGAAGTCCGGCCACTTCATCCGGCACGAAGACATGAAAGCCTGGCTGCTTTCCTGGGGCACGGATCGCGAGTTGCCGCCTCCGAAATGTGTCTGCCGTAAAATCCACGCCGACGAGCCGCCGCGGCCACGTTCGCGGTGCTGAGATCGCCCCCCAGCCAAAAACATGGCCAAAAAACGTGGCCCGCTCGAGATCGTCTGGTCGCCGTTGGCCCTCGCTCGCCTTCAGGAAATTCGGGCCTTCATAGCCGTGGACAAGCCGGACGCCGCCGAGCGCCTGGCCACTCGCATCGTTTCGGTCGCCGAGGCACTGCGAATTCATCCCTATCTCGGCCGAGTCGGACCGGAGCCCGGCATCCGCGAGCTCATCATCGGCGGCACTCCGTATTCCATCCTTTATCGCATCCGTGGCAACCGCCTCATAATCTCCACCATCTCCCACGCCTCGCAATCCAATTAAGCCCGCAAATAACGCTCTTCTGCCCTCCGTTACAAAGCCACGACTTCGCTTAATACCTTAGCGCTACTGGATCCGATCATTTGGAAACCGAAGGACGGGAAGGGGGACGGGAAAGGGGTTCGAATTTTGGAATCCGGTGGACGAGAGAGGATTCGAACCCCCGGCCTCCTCGTTGCGAAGGGGGAATCATTAAAGCTAAGACGCGTCGCCACAATCAGTTAGCTTTTTGACCCAGAGAATTCACTGCGAGCAATTCTTCGTTGAGGTAGGACTTTTTTACGTGGAGTTCGCAGAGCTTTGTTGAAAACAAAGGGATCAAGTTCGGCGCGGTGATTGCTTCCCTTAACTAACGGAGGGAGAAGCGAGCCGAGGATCCCTTTAGGGGATTGAGGGCTGGGCCGGTTCGTTTCTCCCCGAACTTTTCCCCGCAGCGTTGAGCAGACTGACGTTCCCGAGCTTCACCAACCTCTAAAAGACCAATGGAGTCATTCGATAGCGACGAAAGTATGCGCGCGTTTTATAAATTGACCAACTGACAGAAACTGTCAGTCTGCGCAGGATACAACCTAGACCGGGTAACCCGGTGATCTTTGCAGAGCTAGTTACTGCGCTTCTTGTTGGTAGAGGCTGCCCAGACGGCAGCACGAATCAACCCGGAGTGGAGACGACGCTACATTCGCCTGGCGGTTCGTCGGCACAAGAGCATTGCTTAAGGTTGCGATGGGGCGTCGTCTGGCGGTTCGCTTTTACTGGATGTCCCCACGTCGGATTCGCGTTTCCGGTTGGACGATCGTCAGGGCTCTTCTCCAGTCGAACCCCTTTGACCAAAAGACCAGCCCAACCCGGGCCCGCTGACGGCTGGCTGTGGTCGCCCTGGATTGCGGCTTCCCTCCCGGAATTTACAAGGTCTTAACATACAGTTTGACTTGGCGCAGACACACACGGGTACCACCTCAGCTACTGTAGGCGCAGCGGCGATTGGACTTCATTGAGTTTGACGAAGGCAGATTGCATGACGGAGGAAGTAGTTGCGAACCGTGGTTTTGCCGCCAGCCGTTAGTCACCACGCCGTTTCCCCGCCGAGCTAATCCCTTTCCATCCAGCTCGATCATGCAAGTCGGACAGGAGCCGCAAGCGCTATGAACGAAGTTGGGGCTGGGCAGAATGAACCGGGAACGCCGAGCGTGCTACGCCGCAATTTCTGTGTGGCAGCCATTGGCGCTCTTGGGAGCCTTATTGCAGCAGCCATGGCGTTGCCGGCTTTCATGTACCTGCTGCTTCCCCCACGCCTGCGCGGCCAGGGCGAGTGGGTCGAGGTCGGCGACATCTCACAGCTTCCCGCTGGCGCTCCGGTGAAAATGACGTTCCGCCGCATGCGAGTGGATGGCTGGAAGGTGTTGACCGAAGACAACACGGCATGGGTGGTGAGGTCCAGCAACCTCCAGGTGTTCGCCTTCGGTCCGCAGTGCACGCACCTCGGCTGTGCCTACCACTGGGACAGAACCAAAGACGAGTTTTTCTGCCCATGCCACAATTCACTATTTGCCATAGACGGCAAGGTGATCGGAGGCCCGGCACGGCAACCACTGCACCGATATGAGACCAGGGTCGAAGGGAACAGGCTCTTCGTGGGGCGCCTCACCATGTCCGCATGAGCCATTGGGCGCGAATCAACGAGTGGCTGGAGCATCGCACCGGCATTTCTACCGCGGTCCGCAAGCTCTTCTATGAGGAGATCCCAGCCTCGAGCGGATGGCACCAGGTATTTGGCAGCGTAGCCTTGTTCCTGTTCCTGGTGCAGGCGTTTACCGGCGTATTACTGGCCTTGAACTATGCGCCGTCGCCGGGCGAGGCTTACAACAGCCTCCAGTATATCCTGACGGAAGTCACAGCCGGCCGCCTCATGCGCGGCCTGCACCACTGGGGCGCCAGCATGTTAATCGTGGTCGTCGTGCTCCACATGACCCAGGTCTTTTTGTTCGGCGCTTACAAAAAACCGCGCGAAGCCACCTGGATGGTCGGCGTCGTCTTGTTGCTGTTGACGCTGGCTTATGGGCTGACCGGTTACCTGCTCCCCTGGGACAACCGTGCCTACTGGGGTACCGTCGTGGCGACGAATATTGCCGCCCGAGCCCCGTTGCTGGGTCCGTATCTCACGAGTCTGTTGGGCGGGAAAGACAGCATTGGAGTGGTCACATTTGCGCGGTTCTTCGCGTTGCACGTCCTGCTGCTTCCACCGGCAACCACACTGTTAATCTTCTTCCATATCTACCTGGTTCGAAAACACGGCGTGGCGCCTGCGCCAGGCGATGAGTACGTTCCCAAGAAGAGGTTCTACCCCGAGCAGGCCTTCAAGGATACACTCGCGATTTTCGTCGCCTTCGTGATCCTTTTCATCATGGCCGTGGTAGTTCGGGTGCCGCTCGAACGGGCGGCCGATCCGACAGATACCGCCTACACGCCGCGGCCGGAATGGTACTTCCTGTTCCTGTTTCAGACGCTGAAGTTCTTCAGCGGCTCGCTGGAGGTGGTTGGCAGCGTTGTGTTACCTGGCCTAGCGGTTTTGCTCTTGCTCGTTGTGCCATTTATAGACCGTGACCAGGTGGTGGCGGTCACGCGCCGCACCTTCGCTTTAACCTTCGTCGCACTCGCCGCGATCGCCTGGACCGCATTGACGGCGGCCGCTGTTATCACCACCCCAAAGGGAGCCAACCGGGCGACCATCGACTTCTCCTCGCCCTCCGACTGGTTGCAACTCTCTCCGTGGAAGCGTTACAAGCGCGGTTACGCTCGCTTCGCTCAGACGCGTCCGGACACCAAGCGATTGATGGCCGACTACGGTTCCGACATCGACCAGATCTCGATCCCCGACATGAACGTCGTGGACCGCTGCACTACCTGCCACCAGGGAATCAGCCAGTCCACTCTGGCGGAGGCCTCGGTGCCGCAGCCCTATCGTGCCCATCCCATCGTCCCCCATCAGGTCAAGGAATGGGGCTGTGTGATCTGTCATCGCGGCCAGGGGCTGGCCACGGAGGCTGGCGAGGCGCACGAGACCACCTTAGCGTGGGAGCAGCCGATTTTGCCGGTCAGTTTCATCCAGGGCTCCTGTGGCACATGCCATCGCGCCGACATCCCGCAGGCACCTCGATTGCGTCGGGGCCGCGAGCTTCTAGTGCAGTTCAACTGCGTAGGATGCCACCGCCTGCAGGGTATCGAGCGTCCCGTAATGTTGGGGCCTGACCTCACCAACATCGGGACTAAGGTCAGCCGGGAGTGGCTGTACAAATGGCTGAAGGAGCCGCGCACGATTGTAGACGCTACGGGCAAGGTAACCGTGAATGGCTATGAAACCGGAGACGAGCCGCGCATGCCCAAGTTCCGTCTGAGCGAACAAGAACTGAAGGGGCTGACAGCCTACTTGAGCTCGCTTCGGAGCACACCGGTCGCGCCTTACAAGTTCGACCCACGGGTTGTGGCGGCTTGGGAAAAGAAGCCGGACCTCGTAGAGCAAGGCGAAGTTCGTTTCCGCCAGATGTTCTGCTCCACCTGTCACGGCCTGGCCGTTACGCGGGCTGGTGAGGCGAAACTGATCGGCGGCGACATCGGGCCCGAGTTGACCAAGGTGGGAAGCAAAGCCAACCCAGACTGGCTGGTGGCTTGGCTCCGCGACCCACAGTCCTACCTGCCGCACGCGCAGATGCCGCGTTACGGGTGGTCTGATGAAGACCTCTACGTGGTCACCCAATACATCACTGCCAAGCTGGTTGACCCCGACCTGCTGAGCGATGTGCCAAAACTAGGTCCCTCGACTGCCGAAGAGGTTCAACTGGGCCGCCGCCTTTTCCTTGAGAAAGGGTGCCCGGGCTGCCACACAATCGAGGGTGTGCCATCCCAGAAGGACTTTGGCCCTGACCTCTCCAACCTGGGCGGCAAGAACGTTTCGCAGCTCGAATTCGGGCAGGCCAAGATTCCTCGCAACCTCATCGCCTATATTCAGGCCAAGCTGACTGACCCGGTTTCGGTGAACCCGGCAGCGCGCATGCCCCAGTACTATCTAAACTCGGCGGACATTGGCGCGTTGACGGTGGCGCTGCTGAGCATGTCCGGCCCAGCCTCCTCCAGTGGAATGGAACGGCTCATTGTGCCCCGCAAGCAAGCAGCGCTTCACCCGGCAGGGAGGTTCGGTGAAGTCTACGAACGATACAAATGCTATGTGTGCCACCAGTTCAACGGGTACGGAGGCACGCTTGCGCCCGACCTTTCCTTTGAAGGCAGCCGGGCCCGGTGGTCGTGGATCGTGGAGTTCCTCAAGAACCCACAGACTCTGCGTCCGACACTCACCTTTCGTATGCCGCAGTTCAACATGACCGACGAAGAGGCTGCAGTCCTGGCTGACAATCTTGGCAAGGTTTTCCAAAGCCCAGCGGCGCGCCCGGTCGATGAAAGGGCGTTCACTCCGGGAATGGCAGCCAAGGGCAAGCAGCTTTACGAGGTGAAGTATCAGTGCCAGTCGTGTCACACCATCGGGTTGGGCGGTGGCTACGTGGGGCCGAACCTCAGCAACGTGGGGAACTGGATGGCGGCGGGATGGATCGAAGCGTGGCTGCGGAATCCGCAAGCGCTGGTGCCGGCAGCTATCGAGCCGCGACGCGCCTTTACCGACGACGAGATCGAGGCTCTAACCGCTTACTTGCTGACGCTCCGCCAAACTGCCAAACCCGTCGCAGCGAAGGGAGCTGGCCGATGACAATCTGGAGTTCGGACATTGCTCACTGGTGTGCAAACAGACGGAAAAGAATGGCAAAAGCCAAATGGCTGGTTGAAATTTGCAGCTTGCCATTTACCGTTTGCCGATTGAAACTCTCTCCTCGGGTCGTCGTTGCCCTGCTCATCTGCGGCTGTCTGACCCTGGCCGCCTGTTACAAAAAGCCCGCGGCGATGCCAAGTGATTCGCAGCTGAAAGCCTACGATACCGAGCAGGACTGGAACGATCCACTGCAGCTGATTCCTCTCAATTATCTGCAAGCAGAGGGTAAGCGCGTCTTTTACAACAACTGTGTGTGGTGTCATGCCGACACGACGCCAGCGGGACCCTCCAACCGTGGCAACCTCACCCCCACTCCTCCACTCATGGACGACGGGGCGACGCTGAATGGTTTGAGCGATGAGTTCATGCAGAGCATCATCACACTTGGTGGGGGCGCCATGGGGAGATCGGCGATGATGCCGCCCTGGGGTCGGACGCTGACGCCGGACGAAATCCGTGCCGTGACGGCCTATGCGCGCGCCGTTGCCAAGCCACCCTACAGACCTCCTGCGTCTCGCGTAAAAGATGCGAATTGAATCAGACACCTGCGACAAGAGGCTTCTCGGCGCAGCCGGTCGTGAGCTGGTCCGACACGCAATATATTATATCGCATAATATATTATATAAACTAATCTAGTTTCTGGCGCGCATCCAGGGTTTTAGCGCATCGGTTTTAGCGCATCTTTGAAATTGCGGGAGCTCGAAACAGCGGGGATCGTGTGATCGGCGTGAGCCGAGCGCGAGATGAAGTTCGATTGGCGGTGGGTCGATCAACCATCAGAGCTTGAAATTTGCTTGGGTTGAGGCGGCAAACAGCGACGAACGCGGCGGCTGCAAGGTTTTTGCGTAGACCCGGGCTGTAGATTGTGCAGCTGCAATTCCGGAATGGTCTCGAAAAAAGCCTTTGTGACCTTACGGTGAAATCTCCATAGCAGGCGAACCCCGTTGGAGGGCCGCCAAGATGCGGTTCAATTCGCTATGGAGGAGATCCGCAAAGCGGGGCAAGGAAAGTGCGAGGATGCCGATCGAGAGGGCACTGAGACGCCGCCGCGTTCCGTGTCTCGGGCGCGAACCCAGTACTTCGCAACGGGTGCGAACGGTGGCGGCAATTTCGCCGGCACCGAGGAGAACGGTAGTCCGTGAAATTACGCGTCGGGCCAAGGGTGTCAGCATAGAAACGACGATAGAGGAACTAGCACCGTACATGCGGGGTTGGCGCAGCTACTTCGGTTTCTGCGAAACGCCTACGGTACTGCTTTACCTCACCCGCTGGGTCCGATTGCGAGTACGAGCAGCCCTGTGGCGGCAGTGGAAAATACCGCGCCGGCGTCGCCGGGCGGCTCTTCTAAAGCTCGGGTTTCCCCGCGTCTGGCCAGCAACACGGCAAGCAGCGGGCGTGGCCCTTGGCCTCTCGCCCGAACCAAGGCTCTCACTGTGGGGCTTTCTAATGCGTAGTTCAAATCCCTCGGACTTCCGACTCTGGTCGACGAGTGCAGCGTAACCGTCTCGAACCGCCGTGTACGGACCCGTACGCACGGTGGTGTGGCAGGTTGTGTCAAGAAGGCGCGTAAGCGTCATGCTGTACGAAAGATGAAGGTGGGCCCTTCGGAGCCACCCTGTAGGGGGGAGGCTTCAAACAGCTGTGAGCTGCTTCAGTCAAAAGCTGCGGTGGTGAACGTCACAGTTAAA
This sequence comes from Acidobacteriota bacterium, assembly GCA_003223245.1. GTDB lineage: Bacteria > Acidobacteriota > Terriglobia > Acidiferrales > UBA7541 > Acidiferrum. The sequence goes on along the minus strand of QHYI01000056.1, from coordinate 121 downwards.
AGGCGTGACATCAGATCACGTCATGTAGGGATTAGAGAGACGAATGCAAATGAACCTCCGACTACGCATCGAAACACCACTCGGACGACATCAAAACCGGAACTGCCTGCCAGGGCCGGGA
>QHYI01000143.1:87503-113563 GCA_003223245.1 Acidobacteriota bacterium | reverse complement strand
GCTGCGCGATATTTCCGTGATCCTCGCTTGGAGCACCAAAGCGTTCCCAGCGAAGCCCTAGATTGAGGGTCAGTCGACTACTAGCCTTCCAGTCATCCTGTACGAACGCGGAGTAATCGTGACTCGTGTAGTGCCGGTAGGCGTCAGCCTTGTTGGGAGCGGGAATGCGCGGGTTAACGGACGTTTCTTCAAAGTAGGGGTAATCGCCCGTAAAATTCGTAACGTTTTCCCTTTTCGAAGACAGACCGGTGATGGTGCCATCGGTTTGGTGCGTACCATCGCAAGAGAGTCCCAAGTCCCAGTTGCGATAGAGGATACCGTAGTTGGCGCTTCCGCCAAACTTAAAGGCATGGCGGCCTACCATCCACGTCAAGTTGTCCTGCAATGCCCAACGATCCTGCGTAAAAGCAACTACTTGGCCGCCTTCAAAGGGGCCAAACTGATAGCTCAAGCCCCCCTCGCTCTGGTTGTCAATGAAGATATTGGGAGCCGTTTGCTTTGCTGGGTTGCCTTCAATCGAAGGATTGAAGAAACGGTTGTGAGAGAGGGTCAGCTCGTTCGCAACGCGGGGGCTGAAGGTGTGTGTTTCACTGAGCGCTAGATTGTGGTTATTGAGAGTCACTTTCCCTGGGATGTTGCCGAAATTCGCAAGAACGCTGCCGCCCGAGCCTGTGAAATTACCAAATTTGTCAAGCTGTAAAAATCGCGAAACATTGGCGGTAAAACTTAACCTGTCGGAATTACTAAAATTGTGATCCACGCGGCCATAGTAGCTGTCTGTGGTGGTGGTTACTGGGTCAGAAAAGGAAAGGCACCCTACCCCCGTGGTCCCGCCCGCGCCCGTTCCCGAAATACCTGGGCAGGGCGAATCCGAAGTGATGGGTGGATACGCGGCCAGCATCTGCTGGGCGAGCGGCCCGCCATTTGCCTTTACGAACGCCAGCGCTGCACTAGTGGGTTCGAAGTTGTTGGCGGCGGTAAACCCCTGAAGCAACTTGAGCCGGTCGTAGGCAAAGAAAAAGAAGGTTTTGTCTTTCTTGATTGGCCCGCCAAGGGCACCGCCAAACTGGTTCTTAATATATTTCGGCCTCTTGGGAAGGACGGGATTTGTGGGATCCTGCTGGTGAGCGATGACCGAAGCACCGTAATCGCGGTTATAAAAGAAATCGTTGGCGTTCAACGTGGCATTGCGGTTTTGCTCATACGCCACGCCGTGAAACTTATTTGTGCCAGACTTCTGATTCGCGCTGACCACAGCTCCCATACCGCGGCCGTATTGGGCACCCATGCTGTTGGTGATGATGGAGAAGTCTTCAACGGACTCAAGCGGAGGATTAATATTCAGAGCACCCGCACTAAAGTTGTTGTTATCTTCTGCGCCGTTGAGCATGTACGAGGTGCCGGCCTCTCTGGCCCCTCCGGAAGTTGGTACCATATCCAACCCCATGCTCACCTGCGGTGCCATAAAGGGAAGCACGTCGAAAACGTCGCGGTCCACCAGGGCGGCGTGCTGAATCGTCGAGCTATCCACCTGGAATCCGAGATCAGAAGTGGCTGTCTGAACTAGCGGAGCCTGCTCGGTGACTTCAATGACTTGCTGGGCTCTGGCCAATTCCAGCTTTACGTTGTAAGGAACGGTCTGGCTGGCTTCGACCACGAGCCCGCTGGCTCGCACGGTGGCAAAGTTCGCCGCCTTCACTTCGACGGTATACGTTCCAGGCGGCACCAACGGGAAACGATAGGAACCATCACTTCCGGTGGTCGCGCTCTGAGAAATATTCGTGCCCGTGTTCGTGATCGTGATTGTGGCGTTGGGCACCACGGCGCCTGTGGGATCCGTCACCGTACCGGTGATGACGCCCTGCACGGTCTGTGACCAAACTGCTGCGCCACCCGCGAGAACCAGCAGAGCAGCAGCCAACAATGCAAAAGTGCGCACTCTCATACCCTCTCCCTGTCCAAAGCCTTCTCGGCCAAAGCCTGTCTTTCCTCCAAGGTCTGTTTGCTGGGAACGGAAGTCTTCTCCATGTCCGAAAAGCGTTCCGCCATGGGTTCTCCTTGAGATGGATTTACCCATGATGACTTATAGGACTTCGAAGGATTTGTCCAGCCCTAACCCGTCCGAAAGTTCCCGGAGAATACCCCCTCCTACCTCCGCGGGCCCTAAATTTGACTCTCACTTCCAATTGCACCCCACAGAAGCTGGAACGTTTCGAGTCTCCACGTATCGTATGTACAATAGGAATTCGCACACAGAATCAACACAGAAACCAACGACAAGAAATGGTCCGGCTGAATATGCCTCGAACAAAAGCCTTGTTCACGCGCCGGGAGCTGTTAAAGGGGACGCTCCTTTCGAGCGGAGCGTTACTTATCGATGCTCGGGCGGTCGCCGCTACGGTTGCGCCAAAGGAAATCCAAAACGGCGGGATAAACCCGCCGCTACACCGGAAAGAGCCGTTTGCAGGCGGCAAACTGCTGGGCACCGTGGATTTCATCAACGAGAGCCCAGTGCCTCTGAATACTCCTCAAGATTCGGAACTCGATGGGCGGCTGTATTCGGACCTCTCGACACTCGAGCCCGACAGTCCTATCACGCCTACAGAAAAATTCTATATTCGCACGAGGGCTTCTCAGTTGCTCCCCGATCATTCGAATTGGCAGGTGAAACTCGGCGGGCTAGTCGACAAAGAGATGAATCTCGGCATCGAAGATTTGAACAAGACTGCTAAGCCTACAGGCGCGCACTTAATGGAGTGTGCGGGCAACGTCCCTCTGGCGCACTTCGGGTTGCTCAGCGTTGGAGAGTGGGCCGGAATCCCGGTTTCCGAAGTCTTGGACCGGGTCAAAGCAAAGACCGCTGCAGCGCGCGTCCTTGTCTCCGGCTTCGATCAGTATGCGGAAGAGTCCCGAACCTCCATCCCGGGCGCCAGTTGGATATTCTCGCGCGAACAACTGGAAAAAGCAGGGGCTTTCCTAGCGACTGAGTTGAACGGGCAACCGTTGCCGAAAGATCACGGCGCGCCAGTGCGACTTGTGGTGCCCGGCTGGTACGGCTGCACCTGCATCAAGTGGGTGAACGAAATCAGCTTGGTTGGAGAAGAAGTCGAGGCCACTTCGCAAATGCGGGAGTACGCTGGGAGAACACAGCAAAAAGGCGTGCCGCAACTGGCAAAGGATTACCAACCGGCGGCAATCGAACAGGCGGCCACACCCATTCGTGTCGAGAAGTGGAGTGTGGCCGGCAAGATCCGGTATCGCGTTGTGGGAATCGCCTGGGGAGGCTTCCAGCCTGTGAAGATCCTGCAAATCCGCTTCAATCCGGAAGAAGATTACGTGGCGGTAGACAACTTCCACCAGGTTACGAATGATCCGTGGACTTTCTGGACCCATAACTGGTCGCCCCAGGCGCCCGGAACTTACTCGATTCGCTTGTCCGTGAAGGAGCCGGCAGTTCAAGCCCTCCGGCTGGATTCGGGATACTATGTTCGCAGCGTCGAGATTACGGAAGTCTGAGAGCGATTTGCCTCGTGTTCGGCTAAATCGGAACAGCGTGCCAGGAGAAAGCGTGCATCGTTTGACGAAGTTTGCGTTTGCCATGTTTTTGTTAGCGGGAGTTGCGATTCCCGGATCGTCCGCACCGCAAACAGGCCATCAGGGACATCAAGCGGGCGGCCCCGTACCGCGAGAAATTCTCGAACGCCCTGTGACGCTACGAACGGGAATCGGCACGTTGCACGAAAAAGTGACCACTTCTTCGCAGGAAGCCCAGGCCTTTTACAATCAAGGACTAGCCTACGTTCATTCGTATGTATGGATTGAGGGGATTCGCTCTTTTCACCAAGCCTTGCGTCTCGATCCCAACATGGCCATGGCATTTCTGGGACTGACGGACGCCTATATCGGTCTGCATGACCCGGTCACCGCGCGCGCGGCATTTCAAAGGGCGCAGGCGTTGGCGCCCAAGGTGAGCAGGAGCGAGCAAATGTGGATTACGATTCGCGACCGCGAACTGGATTATCTCGAAAGCAACGAAGATCCGGACAAATATGTGGCTTACCGACGATCCATCAGCGATGCGCTGAAGGCCAATCCCAATGACCCGTGGTTGTGGATTCAGCGCGGCCTGGCGGATGAAGGCTCTCCTGTAACGCATGGACAAGTTGGCGGCGTGGATACGATCGCGTTCTATCGAACCGCTTTGGCGCTGGACCCGAATAATTTTGCCGCCCATCACTACTATGCCCATACTTTGGAAAATCTTGGCCGGACCAAGGAAGCACTGGAGGAGACCGCGATCTACGAGCGCATGGCTCCGGCAATTCCTCACGCGCATCATATGCACGGCCACGAGTTGATGCGACTGGGACGCACGGAAGAAGCTATCGCGGAATTCCTCAAGACAAAGGCACTGGAAGAGGAATACTACCGGACCGAGAACATCCCTGCCCGCTACGATTGGCACCATGCCCACAACTTGCAATTGCTGGCGATGAGCTATCAATCCCTGGGACAAATGAAGGCCGCGGAAGCGGCGTTTCGCGAAGCGTTTGCCGTTCCTGCCTACACTGACTTTCTTGAATTCAACCGCAAGGCTTGGCCGGAGTTTTTGCTGGCGCGGGGCCGTTACGAAGAAGCTCTACACGCTGCACAAGAATTGACAAAGAGTGAGTGGCCCCTGCCGCGGCTGGCCGGCCACACGCTCGCGGGCGAGGCTCTTCTGGCATCGGATCGTTCGAACGAGGCCCAGGACGAGCTGAGCCTCGCCGAGCAGGAAACGGAGCAACTTCCCGTGAATCTCGTGGCGACCTCGCCGTTCCCGAGCATCCTGCGCGCGGGGCTGCTGCTCCGCGATAAGAAAACCGAACAAGGCGAAGCTTTATTGCAGGACATTGTGAAAATGATTCTGGCGCGACCCGGCCCGGATGCCTGGAGCGCAGCGCGCTTTGAATTGGAAGGCATCGCCAAGAGCGCCCGCGAAGCCGGTGATTGGAAATTGTCGGAATCCATGGCGCAAGACATGATCCAGCATGACCCGAGGTATGCGGGCGGTTACTTTGCCCTCGCGCTTGCTGCCGAACACGCGGGGCATTCCGCGCAGGCGCGCGAACAATTTGCAAACGCCGAGAAATTCTGGAGCAAGGCCGACAAGGATTTGCCGGAGCTTCGGCGTGTTCAAGAGCGGCTTTCCGCGCGGCGCTGACGAAGCGCACGCTTTTCGCGTGGTCCTTCGTGAAAACCATGCGTTTGACCATGATTATGCTCCGCAGGCTGTCTCTTTCCTGCGTTTGCCGTGCAACCTTGATTGCATCGCTTGTCTTTTTCTCTCTTGCAGCCGTCGCCGGAGAGAACCCGGTCCGCTACCTTCGTTTCGACGAGGTGCAAGAAACCCTTCGCTTGAATGCCGATTCCGGACTTCCCGGAAGCGAGATTCAACAAAGCGAAGCTTGGGACGCCTGGATCCGCGCGCAGGACGCCGAGGTGCGCGGCCGCGTCGACCGCGGCATCGAAGATTCCATCAGCAATTTGATTCTTTACGGCACGTCGTTCACGTCGCTTCCCCGCGTCGAAAGTGTAGAAAGTGCAGCCAGCGAGTCGGGTGACCTCGCGCCGGCGACGGTCGCTCGAATTCATGCCTTAGCAACGGCACTTCCTTCGGGTGCGAAGAATGAGCGGGTGCGGTTTGTCCGTGATTTTCTGGAGCGCAAGAGAATCGCGAGAGATTCTGTGGAGCAGTACTTTGCAGAGAACCTACGCCGGTTCGTCGCCGAGCAAGCCGCCTATCAAAAGAAACTCCAGGACGCCGCAAAGGACGCAGAGCCCTCCGCGGTTTACCTGGCACGCGGAACACTTTTTGAAGCGCGCGGACTCTCCGTCGATACGTCCCTGCTCCCCAACTTTGCGCTTGAAGAAACTCTGCGCGCGATGATTCGCAAGGGCGCTCTCAAGACAGGCACGACGCACCGAATTGCCGTCGTCGGGCCCGGACTTGATTTCACGGACAAGCGGGATGGCTACGACTTTTATCCGTTGCAAACGCTGCAGCCCTTCGCCGTGCTCGAGATGGTCGCGCGGCTCGGTCTTGGAAAAGCAGAAGAGGTGCGGGTAGTTTGCATGGATCTGAATTCGGCGGTCGTTGCCCACGTTCAGAAACTGGCAGAGCGAGGACGTGCAGGCCGGCCTTACACCGTGCAACTTCCGCGCGACCCTCGAGCACAATGGAGCCCCGAAGCAATTTCTTATTGGAAAAACTTTGGCGACATTCTGGGATCGCCTGTGAAACCTTTGCCGGTTCCCGCTACGTTGGGTGGAGTCGTAGTCCGCGCCGTGGCCATCGGTCCGCAATTCACCGCGCACGTAGAGATGTACAACGCCAACATCGTGGCTCAGACGGTGGACCTTCCGCCGGGACAAGGCTTCGACCTCGTGGTCGCAACTAACGTGCTGGTGTACTACGACCGGTTTCAGCAGGCACTGGCTATGGCCAACATTGCCCGCATGCTGGACCGCGGGGGCATCTTCCTGGCGAACAATGTTCTACCCTCGCAACACACTGGCGGCCTTGAGTATCTTGGCCGCCGCACTACCCCCTTTACTCCGAGCGGAGCGTACGGCGACGATGTGCTGGTCTACCGCCGCCGATAGACCCAGTTCCCCTTCGACCGGCAATCGACGTGGTTTCGGCAAATCCCCCTTCAAATCAGTGGTAGGATGGCAGCCTGTTTTAAGTAATCTTCGCGATTTCGAATTGATCCTTCTGTTGGGGCAATCTTCTAAGGAACAGTGCGCATGAGCGCCAGCAAAAAACCGCGCCTCATTGTGGGCCTTTCCGGCTCGAGCGGGCTGCCTTATGGAATCGGCCTGCTCGGAATCTTGCGCAAGCTGGGCACGCATGAGGTTCATCTGATTTTGACCGACGCAGCGAAGCTGAATATTTCCGTGGAAACGGATTGGCAGGTGAAGGACGTCCAGGCCCTGGGCGACGTGGTCCACAATGTGATGAACATCTCCGCGAGCATTGCCAGCGGCTCCTTTCGCACCGAAGGCATGATCGTTGCGCCTTGCTCGATTCGGACGCTCTCGGCCATCACTCATTCTCTTGCCGACAACTTGCTGGTGCGCGCCGCCGATGTAACGCTCAAAGAACGGAGGCGGCTCGTGGTCATGCCGCGTGAAGCGCCCCTGCACACCGGGCACTGCAAGCTTCTTTACGAAGCCTCACGGCTGGGCGTCATTGTGTTTCCGCCGATGCCCACGTTCTATGGCCGCCCGCGCACGATCGATGACATGGTGAACACAACCATCGGTCGCGTGTTGGACCTGTTCGGAATCGACACTGGTCTGGTTAAGCGCTGGACCGGCGTGGAAGGCAAATCGAAGAAATAGGCAACGGTCACGCCCCAGCCGCAAGCTAGCTATGCGGTGCAAAGTTAAAGGCTTACTTTAAGCAGGGCTGTAACGCGTTGAGTGGGAATGGCTTGCCGCGCCAAACGCGCCTTCGTGTCACTTGAGAGCTCGCCCTAAACCTGATGTGACCTCCCTCACGTCGTCCCTAACGCTTTTGCAGTATTGCCACTGGTACTCGGCTTTCTGTCTAATCACGCCAATTTCTTTACCCGCGATTCCTGCGGGGAATTTGCGTTCATCGGTGCAGCGTGTCGGGGTGTACGGAGCAGGCTTCGAAAAGATCGGAAGCCTCTTACCTAACGGGAGAAATCATGCGAAGAGCTATCCTTCTCTTTTTGCTTTGGGTGGCGCCGGCGGCATTGGGCCAGAGTAATTACGCAGTGGTGAGCGGCACCGTGCTTGACCCGCAGCAGAGTCCCGTGGCGGGCGCCAGCGTCGTGCTCACTTCCAAGGAGACGCATGCGGCGCGGCGCGTCAGCACGAATTCGCAGGGCATTTTTCAGCTCACGGGGATTTTGCCTGGTGAGTTTGACCTCTCGGTCGGGGCCTCCGGATTCGCGCAACTAACGCATCCTCTTCGCCTCGAAGTCGGCCAGCAACTGGAACTCAACCTCTCGCTCAAACTGGCTTCTGCTTCCGAAAGGATTCAAGTGGACGCTACGGCGGCCGACGTGTTGCGAACGGTCGATGCCAGCACTGGTGAAGTGATCGAGCCAGCAGCGGTCAGCAATCTTCCGTTGAACGGCCGCATGCTCATCGATCTTGTGCTCACCGTTCCCGGCGCGCACATGAGCCACGGCGCACAAGCCGGCGACATGAATCCGCTCTACTGGCGCCCCGGCCAGCGATCGGCAGTCAGCATCGGCGGCAACCGGCCCAACGCCAACTATTTCTTGCTCGACGGCAGCACCAACACCGATCCTACGTTCAACACCATGAGCCTGAGCCCATCGCCGGACGCGGTGCAGGAATTCAAGGTGGAAACCGGCAGCTATTCCGCGGAAATGGGAGGAGCGGGAGGCGGGCAAATCAACATCGTCACGCGCTCGGGCAGCAACACGTTTCACGGCACGGCGTATGATTTCCTGCGCAACGGAGCGATGGACGCGTACACCTTTGGTGCGATGGGCTCTTCGAAGTTTCTCGTGCAAAACAATTTTGGCGGGTCACTAGGCGGACCCTTTGTTCACAACAAGACTTTCTTCTTTTTCAATTATGAGGGCTATCGCCATTCGCAAGCCGATTCCATGACCGAGACGGTTCCCACGCCAGAGGAAATCGCCGGCAATTTTCAAAACAGCGGCGTCACGATCTACGATCCTTATAACGTGACGACCCCAGGCCAACCCGCCAGCCCCACAAATCCGCGGTTGTCGTTTGCGAATGACACCATTCCCACACAGGACATCAGTACGGCGGCGCAGCTTTTTCTTCAGAAATACGTCCCTCAGCCGAACGTGTCGCATGGTTCGATGCCTTGCGGCGGCGCGATGATGGGCACGCCGGGCGTGTTCGGCGCAGGCGTCGATTGCAACAACTATCTCGACGTGCGCGACGAGCATCATGTCAACGATCAAGGTACCGCGCGCGTGGATCAGATTTTTTCGACCAACAGCACGCTTTCGGCGCGCTACTCGCTCAGCTCCGAACGTGGATTCATGCCCATTAACCTGCCGGGCTTTGGCACGAGCCACGACGATTTCGCCGAGCAAGGCAGCGTAGCCTGGAACCGAATCATCTCGTCAAACCTGGTGAATATCGCCTCGGTGACGCTTTCGCGCTTGTCCATGAGCCACTTCACGCAAAGCGCCTATACCAACGATATCGTTTCACAACTCGGGATTCTCGGTATCGGCTTCGGCGGGCCCGGCGCCTGGGGGGCGCCCTGGTTCAATGTGCAGGGATATTCCGGTATGGGCGACACCTACGCCGCCACGCCCATGCGCGCCTGGGACACTACGATCGAGGGCCGCGATTCGCTCAACTGGCAGCGCGGTCGCCACAGCTTCAAGTTTGGCGGAAGTCTCCGCGACTATATCTGGCCCATGTGGGGCTTCTTCCAGAATCGCGGCTACTACCAATTCACTAGCGGCTACACCACGCGAACCGGCACAAACGACGGCACGGGCTCCGCGCTTGCCAGTTTTCTGATGGGTCTTCCCGCAGTCAAGCAACGGCAGGCGGGCATTCCGCAAATGCAGCTTCGCGCGTGGTCCACAGACGGATTCCTGCAAGACAGCTTTCAACTTTTGCGAAGCACAACGATTGAAATGGGCGTGCGCTACGAATACGCCCGGCCCTTGCACGACATCACCTACACCAACACGAACCTCACATTTCAGAGCGGCACGCCGCAAATTTTCATTGGCGGGCAGAATGGTTATCCCGACGGCCTGCTGTATTCGAACAAACACACCTTTGCACCCCGTTTTGGCATTTCGCACAATTTCGCTAATCTTGGAATTGTTCTTCACGGGGCGTACGGCATTTTCTTTACCCCGGTGGACCTGAATACCTGGTGTAACCAGCGTCACAACGTTCCTTATGTTTTTCCGGAGACCCAGCAGTTTGACAATTTCAATCCTCCGGCGTCTTTGCTGAGCGCGGCACAGGCTCAGAAATCGCTCAACTTCAACCCCGCGGTTCTCGGCACCACCACGGTGAGCTTTACCGCCTTTGATCCGCACGCTCCCGCGCAGTATGTCCAGCAATGGAGCGCGTCGGTCGAGAAGAGCCTGGGCCGCGAGACTACTCTCGAAGTCGGCTATCTCGGCGCTCGCGGCATGCACCTGCAGCGCGCCGACCTCGTCAACAATGCCCCTCCAGGCACCGGACCTCTCGGTCCCAGGCGGCCACTCAAAATTCTCGAGTTCGTCGCCAATTCCACCTTGCCTCCGGGCGTGACCGTTTCTTCGACGCCTCCGGCCGGCTGCCCCACGGGGGCGATTTGCACGCCTGTGAGCACCATCAACCTGCTCGCCAACTCCGCGCAAACCTGGTACGACGCCGGCTATGTCAATGTGCGCCGCCGCTATGCGCACGGGCTCAGCCTGCTCGCGAACTACACCTTTGCCAAGAGCCTGAGCAATGCGCCGGACTTTCGTTCACCGATGTTCGAGGCCGCGATTCCCCAGAACGACAGCAACCTCGCCGCAGAAAAAGGACTGGCCTGCGACCTCCGCCATCGTGTCGCGCTCAGCGCGGTCTACAGCATTCCCGGCCACGGAGACTCCGGCCTGGTACGCGCGCTTTCTCACAACTGGGAGTTCTCTTCGGTCTACCAGGTTCAGACCGGCTTCCCGCTGACAATTTCCGTCTTCGGCGACACCGCGAATGCCGGCACGGTACTTGGCGAAAATCCGATCCGTGCAAACCTCACGGGACAGCCCATTTTTGGACCCGGCACGCACACGGCCGCGGAATGGTTCAATCCGCTGGCCTTTGCCACCCCTCCGGCGTTCACCTTCGGCGATGTCGGCCGCAACACGGTCATCGGCCCCGGCATGCAAACTTTGGACGTCGCGCTCGCGCGCGAGTTCAGCTTAGTCGAGCGCATGAAATTCCAGTTCCGCGCCGAATTCTTCAATGCTCTGAACCAAGTAAATTTAGGCACGCCGGACCGCTTCGTGAACACACCGCAATTCGGCACGATCACCGAAGCGGCCACGCCGGGCCGGCAAATCCAGTTGAGCGCCCGCTTGTCTTTTTAGAATCCTGAATCCTGGGAAATTAAGCTAGGACAGCGTTCCCTGCAGCACTTCACGGAGCAGTTCCTGCTTTTGCCCCGTGAGCTTCTTGCCTTGCGCCGTGAGATAGAAGACGTCGATGGCCTTGTGGCCTTCGGTATCGATCAGCGCAACTTCGATGTTGCAGCTCAGCCGCGCCAGCGCTGAGCCCATGTCGTAGAGCAGCCCGGGATGGTCCTGCGTGATGATTTCCAGCAGCGTGCAGTGCGCCGACGAGGAATCATCGAAGTTGATTTGCGTGGGAACCGTCATCTTGGGCATGCGTACCCGGGTGGCTCGCTCACGGCCCTTCAGCAGCGGCTCAAGCGCTGCTTTTCCGTTGAGCACGTCCTCGAGGCTCTTTCGGAAGCGCACCACTTCGCTGGGATTCAGTTCCAGCGTGCGGTGCAAATCCGTGAAATAAAAGGTATCCAGAACGATGCCGGCGGCATTGGCAAACGCATCGGCCTTGTGAATGTTCATTCCCCAGCCCGCGAGGACTCCGGAAATCGTGGCGAAGAGCGCGGGCCGGTCGGGCGTGAGCACAGTCAGGGCGAAACCGTGACGCGTCGCGGCCACTTGAGTCTGCACCGGTTCGGCGCTGAGCTTGCGGTACAACCCGAAATGCGCGGCAATTTCCTCCGGCGAGTGCACCGCGAGATAGCGCCGCGGGAATCCTTCGAGGAACCGCTCGATTTCCTGCGGCGAAGCGCCGTTCCCAGCGCACGCCTTGATCCGGCCGAGCAGCGAGATTTCGTCATGGGCGCGCAACCGGTCGCGATCGAGCGTCCGGCTGAAATAGTTGGACGTGGCCACAAACAACTGCCACAACATCTCCGCTTTCCACGGCGTCAAGGCTTCCGGGTTTACGGCATGAATGTCAGCATAAGTAAGCAGGCATAGCCGCTGGAGCCGTTCCTGATTGGTGACGGACTCAGCGAAACCCGCAACCGTGGCCGGATCGAAAATATCGCGCCGCTGTACCGTGGCGGACATGTCCAAATGATGTTCGATAAGCGCTTGAATTTCCGCCTTCTCTTCCGGTGAAAGCAGGAAGCGCTGGGCGGCGCTGTCGAGCGCCGCCAGGCTCCCGGTAACGTGGTTTTCTACTGGCATGCCTTTGCCGATGTCGTGCAGCAGCAGGGCGAGAACCAGCAGGTCGCGGCGCTCTACCGTTTTCCAAAGTTGTATGAAATGGGCCCCGCGTTCGTCCGGTGGGTCGGCCAATTCCTGCAAGTGCTCGACGGTGCGCAAGGTGTGCTCGTCCACCGTGTAACGGTGATAAAAGTCGCGCACGACCAGCGAATCAATCAGCGCAAACTCCGGGAGGACCTCCATGAGCAAGCCCAGCCGCTGCATCGGGCGCAACGCCAATCCCGGGTAATCCGAGCCCAGGATTTCCCGCAGCTTTTCCCAACACATCTCCGTGTTTTTGGGCGGAAGCTCCGGGTGCGTCAAGACGTAACCGATGCTGCGCTCGGCTTCGCGGCTTAGCGGCGTGCCCGTGCGCGCGCCTTCGGCGAAGAGGGAATAGGTAATCGCACGATCGGAGAGAGCGGAAAGATCAACCACTTCCAATAGTCCATCGCGCACTTGAAAATATTTGCTTTGGCTCACATCGTGCTTCGCGGCCCGAGCGGCATTGATGAGCCGTTGCCGTAGCGTCAGCGGGACCGGCGCCTTTTGCTCCAGGTAACGCAAGAGATGCCGGTTGAGGGTTCGCGCATGACGAAAGTATTGCCGCATCCATTCCGACGGGGTCCTGGCAACGCCATCGCCGATTCCCAGGGCGCGCTCCGCGGCAGCCTCCTGTAGTTCGTAAGTCAGTGTATTGTCGTTGCGCCCGTTGCTGTAATGGAGAAAGCATCGTGTCGCGCTGAGAAAATCCACCGCGGAAGAGCAAAGCTCCTCTTCAGCCGCAGTAATGTTGCGAATTCCTTTCTTGTCTTCCGCCAGTTGCCGCAGCCAGATCGTCGCCTGGTAATCGCGCATTCCGCCCGGCGAATCCTTCACATTGGGCTCAAGATGAAAAATGGTGTTTCCGTACCGGTTCAACCGGTCGCGCGTCAGCCGGTGCAACTGCCCCAGCAAGAAGGGACGCGCCTGCTTTTGCGAACCGGGAAGAATCTTCTCGTCTAATTTTTCAAAAAGGGAGGAGTCGCCCGCCAGGAACCGGCGGTCGAGCAACGCCAAGTGAAATTCCGCGTTGTCTTCTTCAATGCGTTTGCACTCTTCGAGCGTCCGGCCCGCAGAGCTGACCCGGAATCCCAGGTCCCACAGCGTGCGCGAAAATTCGGAGATCAGCGGACGGAATTCCTGCTCCGTGCGTTCGCTGCCGAATAAGAAAAGAATGTCGAGGTCGGAATAAGGAAAAAGCATGCGGCGCCCGTAGCCGCCGAGCGCCAGCAGGCACAGCCCGTCTGGTTCGCGGCTTTGCACACGCAACACGTCGCCGAAAATTTGCCGGACGTGATTGTCCGCCAGCTCGCAGATGGCGTGCAGCGTTTCTCGCGCACTGGTGCCGGCTTCAAACTGGTTCCGGATTTTCTGCCGTTCCGCGTCGGCCTGCGGGCCGAGCACAGACAAGGGCGTCGGAGATTCTTGCATGTTCTTAGAGGGCGGGCCGCGGTTGTCACGTTCGGTCGCCTCTCGGTCAGGTTCCTGTCTCGACGGAGGCTAGGAACGTAGGATACCTAGAGCGCATTCTCACCGCGCTCCTCATTGCGAATCCGGATGGCTTCCTCCACCCTCGATAGGAATATTTTACCGTCACCGATCTTTCCTGTCTTGGCGGACTTCAAAATCGTGTCCACCACCCGGTTCACCAGCGCATCCGGCAACACCATCTCTAATTTGATTTTCGGCAACAGGTCCACGGTGTATTCGCGCCCGCGGTAGACTTCCGTGTGGCCCTTCTGGCGTCCGTGGCCGCGCACTTCGGTCACCGTCATTCCTTCTACGCCGATTTCGCGCAGCGCGTCTTTCACGGATTCGAACCGCGAAGGCTGAATGATTGCCTCAAGTTTCATCATGGATGTTTTCCGCCTCGGCCCCTGGCATGATGTTCTTGTGCCCGTCTTCCTCAGGTTTCAAGGTTATAAGCCTCTTCGCCGTGTTGCGTGATGTCTAGTCCTTCGAGTTCCTGCTCTTCCGGCACGCGTATGCCGATCAGCAAATCCACAATCTTGAGCAAGATGATCGTTCCGACCAACGCGAACGCCCAGGCGATCAGCACGCCCACCAACTGGTTGCCCACCTGGCCCCAGTGCCCGTCCAGCCCGCCCACGGCTTTTCCCACGCCAAAGATGGGATTCACCACCTGCTGCGCAAACACGCCCGTCAGCAGCGCACCAATCGTTCCGCCCGCACCATGCACGCCGAAGGCATCCAGCGCGTCATCATAACCGAACGCCGTCTTCACTTTAGTCACCATCCCGAAGCAGACAACCCCAGCCACAGCGCCAATCCCGAGCGCCGGCATCGGCCTTACAAAACCGGCCGCGGGAGTGATGGCCACCAGCCCGGCCACCGCGCCGGAGATTGCTCCGAGGGCACTCGCGCGGCCATTTTTGATCCATTCCACCGTGCTCCAGCTAAATGCTGCTGCGGCCGCTCCGAAGTGCGTCGCCACAAACGCGCTCGAGGCCAGCGAGCCCGCCGCGAGCGCGCTTCCCGCGTTGAAACCGAACCAGCCCACCCACAACAAGCACGCGCCGATGAAACTCAGCACCAAGCTATGCGGCGGCATGGGCTGCTTCGGATAGCCGACGCGCTTCCCCATGTAGAGCGCGCACACCAGCGCGGAAACTCCCGAGGAAATGTGCACGACAGTGCCGCCGGCAAAATCGAGCGTCGGGAATTTGCCCCCGAGCGAAGCGTTCAGCAAGCCTCCCTTGCCCCACACCATGTGTGCCAGCGGCGCATAGACCACCAGAAACCACAGCGCCATGAACAGCACGGTTCCGCTGAATTTCATGCGCTCGGCAGTCGCTCCCGCGATTAGGGCTGGGGTAATCACCGCGAACATCAACTGGTAAACCATGAAGGTCATCTGCGGAATCGTTGCCGCGTAATCCGGGTTTGGCTCCGCGCCGACGCCCCGCAGGAATGCGTGTTCGAATCCTCCGATCACTGGCCCGCTGCCCCCGAAGCACAGGCTGTACCCCACCAGCGCCCACATCACGGTGATCAGCGCCATGAGGGCAAAACTCTGCATCATGATTGCCAGCGTGTTTTTCTGCCGCACCAACCCGCCGTAGAAAAGCGCCAGCCCCGGCCCGGTCATCATCAACACCAGCGCCGCGCTCACCAGCATCCAGGCGTTATCGCCTTTGGACTTCGCCTCTTCCACTCCCTGTTCAAGTTCCTTTAGCTTTTCACCGATCGTTTGCGCTGGCTCCGGAGGCTCCGAAAGAAGCGCTGCCGTCATTGAGATTTTCGGGGAAAGAAGGGAGGGGGTTACGGCAGGGGACGGGGTTGCTTCTCCGGCAAGCGGCGCCGCGCCGAGCAGGATGGTCCCGAGGACGAAGCCGAGACTGAGACTACACTTCCACCCTGCGCACTTCATAAAGTTGTCCGCTCCGCTGGTCAGGATTCACTGCCGGGGGCCCGCTCTTCTTTCGCAGAGGATTATACGCATCCCGCCCGCGCAGCGCAGTTTGAAATTTTCATGGTCCCGA
This sequence comes from Acidobacteriota bacterium, assembly GCA_003223245.1. Lineage (GTDB taxonomy): Bacteria > Acidobacteriota > Terriglobia > Acidiferrales > UBA7541 > Acidiferrum. The sequence continues at coordinate 97,752 of QHYI01000143.1, read as the reverse complement.
TTGATTTTTCTGATGTCGACGCTAATCCCGCAGCGCGCTTTTCCCAAGGAGCGCTTCGCCACTTGCGTCTAAGGTTAGAAGATGATGACGACTTTTCCCCTCGCGTGGCCCGTTTCCAGATATCGAATGGCCTCAGGCACCTCCCTCAAGCTATAACGCTTGTCGATGACCGGCGTGACCTTCCCGGTCTTCATGAGGTCGCCAAGGATGGTCAGATCCTCTTTGACAACTTTCGCCCCGACCATAATCAGCTTCTGCCTCCCGAACCATGACAGTACCAGCGCTCCAAGCACACGAGCCAGAGCGCCGAACATCCACCGCCCACCCCCATCCGCAGTTCCAACCATGATGTATTTTCCGTCCGGATTCAGGACACCTCTGAAAGCGGACAACGAATGGTTCGCAATGCAGTCGAAAATCAGATCGTACTGTTTCCCGCTCTTTGTGAAATCCTCTCGGGTATAGTCCATGACGCGATTCGCCCCGATGGATCGGACCATCTCAACATTTCGCGGACCGCATACGCCGATCACCTCGGCGCCGAACGCTTTGGCAATTTGCACCGAAGCGGCCCCGCCGAAGACCTTGCAACGCCGTCAATCCCGCGATCGGCACAGCAGCCGCCTGCGCAAACGACACATTCGCCGGTTTCAGGGCCAGTTTTGATTCCGAAGCGCACGCATACTCGGCAAAAGCCCCGCGGGCACATCCGAAAACTGCGTCGCCCGGTTTGGATTGCGTTACGTTGGTGCCCACTGCTTCGAGTAGTGGGATTCATAATGCTCACCTCACTAAGTTGTTCAAATTTCTAGGGGCAGCTGGTCGAGAGATCGCACCGCACCCCCGTGTTTCCGGATCCGGTCGAGCACCGCGCGTGTGTCCGGTTGCTCGAGCACGCCGCGATCAAAGATCCACGGCCCCGCGGGAAGCGGGTGCTGCGATGGAATCTCGCCGCGCTGTGCTGCTCGGCGTAGTGCGGAGGGACTGAGCTTGACGTAGGCGGCCGCGTGGATCAGGGACATCCACCGCGAGAACTCTTTCGCATCGGTGCCGTGGGCCGGAATCTCGTAGTTACTACGCACGGATTTCACCCGCTCTTTATTCCACCGATTCCCTCGGCCCGTCTTGAGGCTGTTCTTATTGAGCGCGCCTGCGATGTTATCGTCATCAAAGATCAGCGCCAGCACACGGACCGCGTCCACAAGATCCTTCGCGGTCTGGACCCCATTTTGTCCGCGTCGCCGCCTGCCGACGCGCAGTTCCGTGTGCACACCTCCCACCCTTCTTGGTCTGCGCATCCAATTTGGGATCACACCAGGCGCGATTGAGGTCCTCCGCTAACTGAAGCAACCCTTCTCGATCCATCGCGGATCGCGGTGGGGCCTGTTGCGATTCGATCGCCAATCGTTGCTCGAGCGCGCGCACGCGCGCCAACGCGTCGTTCCAACGTGATTCGAGTTCATCGGCGACGAGACGGTTTAAGGGATCGACTGCGTCATAGCGCTGACGCGCGCGCTCCGCCTCATACTTTGCGGATTTGAGATCCAGCTCCAGCGCATGGACTACTTGGTGTTGCGCGGCACCGGAGCGCTCCGCCGCGAGCTTGGCCGCATCGATGGCCGCCGGTTGAACGACGCGCAGCGTCTCGGCCACCACGCATGTATCGACCTGCAAGCCGCCAAAACAAATGCACTTCGGCTCCCGTGTTTCCATCAACCCGCGATCACATTGATAGCGGGGAATGTCCCCGCTTGGTCCGCAGTACGCCACGCGGAGCTTCCGCCCACACCGCCGACAGCGCAGCAGGCCGCCCAAAAGCGCTGGCCCGTGCTTGGCGGCGCCGGGCGCACCAGGTCGCGAACTGTTCTCCGACAACATGCGCTGGATCCGCTCGTACACCTGCCAGCTGATATACCCCTCATGGTGCTCGGGAATCAATACCGACCACTGCTCGCGTGGCCTGGTGAGCGATCGCCGCCGAGGCTGTCCGTCCACCGCCTCGGTCACCACGGCCGTTTTGCCATACGCGTAGGCGCCCGCATACGTAGGGTTCCGCAGCACGTTCAGCACGCGTCGATAGCAGGGGCGTTTCCAGATGGTGTTTTCGCTGACTCCGTTATCGTGTTTGGGTCCGTGCTTGCCAACGGGCAGTTCGAGATCACGCTCGACGAACCAGAGCAAGGTCTGGCGCGCGCTCCCTAGCTCGAGGAATTTCGTGAAAATCGAGGTGAGGGCATTTTGGACTCGACGATCAGGATCTTTCTCGATGCGACCGTCCACCTTGAGGTAACCGACGGGGACGCAGTTCACCAGTTCCCCGCGAGCTGCTTTCGCTTGGCGTGCTTCGTGCGCTCGAATGCGGAGCAGGTCGAGCTCATACTCGCTCAAAGATCCCTTCACGCCAAGCAACAACCGATCGTTGGCTCGACGGGCATCATAGATGATATCGACGTCCACCAGCAGCGTGTCGAGCAATCGGCACATCTCGATCAGTTGTGCCCAGTCTTTGTTGTTGCGCGCAAGGCGCGCGATCTCGCGAGCTGCAATCGCTCCGACCTTCCCCAAACACACCTCGGCCACGGCGTACTGAAAGCCGTGTCGTTGCGGAGAGAGCGGTGCTGCCGATCGCCCGAGGTCGTCGTCGATGATTTCGACCTCGCGCCAACCGAGCGATCGGAGACGCTGCTCCATCGCATACTGCAAGCGCCGACTCTCATGGTGATGCGCTACCTGCTGGGGGGAAGATTGCCGAACGTAGAGCATCGCTTTGCGCTCGAGATGGTGCGGCGTAATTCTGGGATCATTCATCGAGGGCCTCCTTACTTTCGAGGGTGCCGCTGGCGCGGAGCAACACCTGCGCGAGAGCCTCCACGAGGCGACCTTTGACAGCTTCCGGCATGTGGTTCCAATTCGGCGATGATTGATTCAGTGGACGGAATAGGTTCGTCTGAACAGCTCGGACCGGCTGTACCACGATTTTCTTCTGGGGCATCGACACCTCCTGGGGTGTCAGGAACGTGTCGATTGTGCAGCGCGGGCGATCGGTTTTCGAGTGCAACATCCAACATGGATCGCAGGTCGCCGAGAGCCTCGAGACACACAAAGGGTTGCGGCTCGAGTTGCATGCATGCGCACGTAGCTGCATCGAACATCCAGACCGGGATATGCAGGCAGTAGCGGCGCTCGTCACCGGGCACATGGCAGCGCAGCACATGCTGGGGGCCGCGCTTCTCGCCTTTGATCAGTAGCTCCTGTCCGAAGAGCGGATGCCACCGATACGCAACACGACGCAACTCCGCACTCTGGGTGTCCCTTGGCCTGCGCAACCCCGCCACAATTCGAAGAAAGTATGGCGTGCCGCGCAGGAAATGCCAGTCATAAGGATTGACGGAAGCTGCGCGCACGTTGATCAAAACTTCATCGTCCTTTGGAATGGGCTTCTCTGTCTCCATGATTTGAATAACATCCGGCGGCCCGAACCTCTGATAGATGGCGGCTTTCATGGGTGCTCCTCCGCTGCCCTGCCAAGACCTTGCATGGCCCGCTTTACTGCGCTTTGCTCTCGCCGGCCGCGGGGTCAAAGCCGCAGCGTTCGCGCATGCGCTGCCGGAACCGTTCCCGCTCCTCGGGCGTCATATGCTGCCAGCGTTCGGCCACGCGATCCGCCATGCGTTCTTCCATACGGCGGCGGAGACCGGAGCGGCCGGAATGCCCGCGCATGCCCAGTCCCCCAAAGAGGATCCGGCACAGCACCAGCATCGCCAGCGCTTGCCAGAAGGTGATCTCGCGCCACCCGAACAGCGGCGGCAGCAGCCAATTCCACAGCAGCCGCACAACTTCGCCGCCGACGAAGATGAATCCCACGATCGCCAGCGGAGCCATCCACATCCATTTCCTTCTCATGTTCGGTCCCTCCCACTCATAAACTCGTCGTAGATGCCTCGCAGCCGCTCGCGCAGATGCAATAGCGCATAACGCTTGCGCGACAGCAGCGTATTCACGCTCACGCCGGTCTGGGCAGCCATCTCCTTGAAGCTGCGGCCTTCCAGTTCGTGCGCGACAAACACCTCGCGCTGCTCTCGAGGCAACTCCTCAACAGCCAGCTCGAGCTCATCGAGAATCATGTTGCGCGCATAAAGCGCCTCGGGCCCGGCATCGGGCGAAGGCAGCAAGTCCTCGAGTAACAGCACTTCACCTTCTTCGTCTTCGAACGCTTCGTCGCTGAAGATCTCCGGCTTCTTTTTGCGAAAAAGGTCGGTGATGCGATTCCGCGCCACGCGGAACAGCCACCCGGCTATGTGGTCGATGGGCATAAGCAAGCGGTTCGCTTCCACCAGTTTGTAGAAGACCTCCTGCAGAATGTCCTCGGCATCCCTCGGGTCGGGCACGCGACGACGAATGAAATTGCGCAGCCGCGACTGCTCCCGCCTGACCACTTCGGAGATCCGCTGATCTTGCTCTGCCATCGGCCACGGTTTTCTGAGCGCCTGGTCCATCTACTTATGAAGACGAACGGGAGCCGCCAATATTGTGGAGATTGCGAATCGTCGAATAGGGGCCGCCACTTAACTCGACAACGACCGGACGTCGCCGCTGCTCGACGCCGGGTCTCGCTGGTAGGCATTTACAAAACGCACTCGGACTAACCAGAAAATCAGCAATAACAAAGGAAGGACCGCCAAGAACAGAAGTACTTCTTGGCGGAACAAAGTCCGAAATATCTGTTGGCGAAGTCCTACTGCCGCAAACAGTCTCACTGGGCGGTTCGCGGGTCCCAGGAAAAAGGATCCTGTAGCGATGAACAGCCCAAAGCACATGCGCCAAAGATGCCGAGGGATACGCTTCGCGCCCAAGATGCCGCCACCTACGAGCATGCGAATATCTCCCGCCGCAGCCAGCACCATCACGCAACCCATGAAAAAGTTCATTCCTGCGGGAACTCCATCCTTAGGCGGCCCTGGCGTGCGCATCTTTTCCACGCCGGAGAACCAAGTGAGAGTACCGAGCACCAAAGGAATCAGAAGCGCAGCCCAATCGAGCTTTCCCGTGTCTCCGTCCGCGCGGCGCGCGGTGAGCCAGGCCGTCAATATCAGGTAGAACGTAAAAATGCCGCCGCTAATATTGCCTGGCTGGTGCTTGGTCGCCCCCAGGTACACCGCGCCTGCCGCCATGACCAGCATGGACGCGACGAAGACCTTTCCCGTCAAGACATGCCACCGCGAGCCCTTGTGGAAAGACAACGCGGCAGCGCCGGAAAGCAACCCCAAAACGCCGCAGGAAGCATGAAAGACCAATACGGGCGAATACGTCATGCTCTTCTCCTTCGCTCACCTTGACACGCTTGGGACGCCGCCCGGCGAGCGCCACTACACCGCCGCGCTGGCCTTCTCTTTCCATCGCGCCGCGTTAACTCCCATCACCAGGAGCCACAAGCAAAGCGACGCCTCCCCAACAAAGGCGGGAACTAAAATGGCGGGGAAGATCCGATCGGCGAAGTGAGGATTGAGAATCAGCGCGAAGCTGTTCGTCAAATAGCTCAAACCCGCGATCTGCACCAGAACCCCAACGGCTTTTGGAAGAAAGTCCGACTTGAAGATTAGGTAGCCGATAACGACGCAGAAACAACCGAAAAACACTAAGCTCACGCCAAAGCCATTGGCGTGCGATTTCAGGGACAGGCTCGTCAACGCGTAAAGCTGCTCCGGGGCAAATGCACTGAGGTATCCCGCACTCCCTAACGGAAACAGCGCCGCAAGAAGATGGAGCGCATAGCCTGCTTCGAGGGCGATAGAAACCAGATTGAAAAAGGCCGCCAGCAAGGCGAGCTCTCTGCTGACCGGTCTGAGCAAAACAAATAAGATCAGCAGCAGGACCACGGCGCAAATCAGCAACAACAATTCAGCGGCAATATGGAAGCGCCACAGCGCCTCTAGCAACCTGATATTTGTTGCTGTGGCCGTGGCATCCCCCGACACCATAACCCTGTCCCGGACGAATACCTCGCCGAAGAGCCCCAAGACAATGATGACCAGATAGAGCGCGCCGCCGATTCTTGCGTAAAGCTGCGGTGAGGTCTCAACGGCGCAGACTGTCATTGCGCCTCCCTTGCAGACTCTGGCTTCGACGCCGCGCGGAGGTTTCTTCAGCGACTGCGCAACAGACCGCCGGCGGGGTCCTTCCACCCAAGAACGAAGGTGTGCTTCTTCCTATAGACCTAAACGGCTAGCGCCGCCAAATGTTTCACCCGTGTTGGCAATCAAAATGCGCATAAAGGGCTCTTGCTGCCATGCGCCGCATTCAAGGCCCCGCCAGGAGGGCTTCAACTGAAAATGGCAAGTTCCTGGCAACCTCGAAGCGATAGAACCTGACGTTCGGACTTACCACTTCTTCGCGCCGCCAGCGTATAATGCCGTGCGGCCTTTCCGCGTCGCGGCGAAGGATGTAGTGGCGGGTCTTTAGACCCGTGGATGTATCGGCGGGTCTTTCGCGGGTTGGCGCTTACCCCGTACTCCTTGCTGGCAAGACCCGTGCCTTCGTTCAACTGAAAATAGTTAGCTGCAGGCTCCACGCTCATGATTGAACGCTTGCCCATGGAGATTAAGGTTCGCGAATCCGGCGAGGTCGCCATTCTCGAAGTGCATGGACGCCTCACCATTGGCGAACCCAGCGAACAGCTCTACAGCGCGTTGCAGTCGGTCGTGAAGAAGGGCACGCGCAAAGTCATCATAGCGCTGAATAGCACGCCGCAAATTGACAGCTCCGGCCTCTCGACCCTCGTGCGTATTTCCATTCAGCTCGCGCGCGACGGCGGCGTCCTGCGCCTGGTTTGCGGACCCGGCCGCGTCCGCGACGCCCTCACCGTCACGCGCCTGGTCGAAGCCATCCCCACCTTCGACACCGAATCCGCCGCCCTCGCCAACTTCGCATGAGCCACTTGCTCGCGCCGTGGAATTGGAATTTCAAGCGGAATCATTTCTATTTCCCGTGGAGAAGCTTACCTTAGAGTGGCATCAGCGCTCTCGAGCCTAGCCGCCTTTTTTGAGCTCGGCGAGGACGAGCTTGGCGATTTCTTTCAGAGTTTCGAAGACGCCGACGCCTTGAATCGCGATGGCTTCCAGAACCGGCTCGCCTTTTTTGCGAAGCTGCTTGGTCAGCTCCGGCACGGGCATGGCATTTGGCAAGTCGCGCTTGTTTAGCTGCAGCACGTAAGGAATGGTGGCGAAATTCAGGTTGTGCTCTTTCAAGTGTTCCTGAAGGTTCTCCATGGTTTCAAAATTCGCGTCCAGGCGCTCTTCCTGCGAATCCGCCACGAATACCACGCCATCCGCGCCTTTCAGGATCAGCTTGCGGCTGGCTTCATAAAACACCTGGCCGGGCACGGTATATAAATGAAAGCGCGTCTTGAACCCGCGCACCGTCCCCAGGTCCAGCGGAAGAAAGTCGAAGAACAACGTGCGGTCCGTCTCCGTGGCCAGTGATATCATCTTGCCCTTCTGGTTTTGCCCGGTATGATCGTAGACCCACTGCAGGTTGGCGGTTTTTCCGCCGAGACCCGGACCGTAGTACACCAGCTTGCAGTTAATTTCGCGTGCAGGAAAATTGATGAAAGGCACTTTGTTGTCGACCAGTGTCCGGCCACAAATTTAGCATACGCGGTGCAGGCGGGCCAGCAATCCCACCCCGCGTCTCCACCACGCACCGCCTTACTCCTAGTTTGCGCGATTCCTGCGCCATCTCGACAGCCTATTTTTCGCCATGCTGCCGTTCGGTAACCGCGGCCCAGCTCCGCTAGCCTGGGAGTTTATTCAAGAAGTATTCACTCACAAGTACTAAGTCTCCGTTTGACGGGCGCAGGCGGCTCTGTTAGCATGCGCTATATGGCAAAAGTGCGAAAAGCGCCCGGGGGGTCCGCTCGGCACGCCACCGGTGTTGGACACGCTTCCTCTAAACTACAGAAAAAGAAGAACTTAGGACCGCCACCCCCGCCCCAGCGCGGCGGCGTGGAACTGGTCGATCCGCGGGTGCAGGAGCAGCTCAAAACTTACGATGAAGCTCTGGGACTGTTCCATCAGCAAAAATTCTCTCGCGCCAAGCAGGTACTCGAAGACGTGCTGAAGGGGCCCAGCAAGGAACTTGCCGACCGCGCGCGTGTGCACTTGAAAATTGTCGACCAGCGCATGAAGCCTACGCAGGAACAGAATCCGCGCAGCGCCGAAGAGCATTACCAGCGCGGCGTGGCGATGATGAACATCGGGCGATGGGATGAAGCGCGCGAGAGCCTCGATAAAGCGCGCAAGGCCGCACCCAAGGCGGATCATGTCCATTACGCGCTGGCGGCGCTCGATTGCCTCACGGGCGAAGCCGATTCGGCGCTCGAGAATCTGAAGATGGCCATTCAGTTGCGTGCCGAAAACCGCTATCACGCGCGCAACGACGAAGATTTCGCGTTCCTTCAGGAAGATCCGCGCTTCACGGAACTCCTCTACCCGGAGAAGGACGGCCTCGCCGGCTAAAGACAGGGGCGAGTAACCAGTGGCAAGTTTGAAAGGCAAAGAGGGGTTCATTCGTCCTTCGTTCACCAGTGTCCTTGGTGTTGAACCCTTTCCTGTAGAATAAATCAGCTGTTTGTCTCTCAGCCAAATGAAAAAACGCGCCTCCCTTACAAAAGTTAGGACGCGGGGCTTCCGCATCGTTGCGCTGGGTGGCGGCACGGGACTTTCCACTTTGCTGCGCGGCTTGAAAGAGCATGTGGTGCGCCGACCTGACGAACTCGCCACCGCCGCGCGCCCCATCACCGATCTCGCCGCGATTGTGACCGTGACCGACGACGGTGGCAGCTCAGGGCGCTTGCGGCGCGAGAACCGCATCCTTCCTCCAGGCGACATTCGCAACTGCATGGTGGCGCTTTCCAAAGACGAAGCGCTGATGGGGCGCCTGTTTCAGTACCGCTTTCACGCGGGCCGCGGGCTGGCGGGCCACAATTTTGGCAACCTTTTTCTTGCCGCGCTGACGCACGTCACCGGCGATTTCATCGAAGCGATTCGCGTGAGCAGCAAAGTGCTCGCAATTCGCGGGCGCATCTTTCCGTCGACGCTCTCGAACGTGCATCTCGTGGCCGTTCTGGAAAACGGCCGCGTGGTGCACGGCGAAACACGAATCAGCGCCAGCCGCGCAGGGATCAAAAGGCTCCGCCTCTCACCGAGCCGTGTGCGTCCTCTTCCCGCCGCTATCCAAGCGATCGACCAGGCCGACTTGATTCTGATGGGCCCGGGGTCGCTGTACACTAGCGTGCTGCCAAATCTCCTGATCCCAGAGATTGCTGCGGCGATTGCGCGCTCCAAAGCTCCGCGGGTCTACGTTGCGAACCTGATGACACAGCCTGGAGAGACCACCGGTTACCGGCTGGCGGATCATGTGTGCGCAATTCAAAAGCATGTGCCGCGGGGGGTAATCGACTGTGTCGTAGCGAACCGCCAAGCGGTGTCGCCGGAGGTAGCGCGGCGCTATCGAGCCGAAGGCGCCGCTCCCGTCACCGTGGACTTGCACGCGCTCCGCAACCTCGGCTGCCGGGTCCTTCTCGATGATCTTGTCGAAGAGCATGGCGTCCTTCGCCACAATGCCCAGCGGCTCTCGCAGCTCCTACTGGAAGCATTTCTCCATCGTTAGCGCCTGAGCGGTCCGCCTCTGTACCCTTCCCAAAAGGCTTGATGGTGATCGGGATACGGTGTACGACCGTTTTCATAGCGGGTTGCTAGGCGAGCGGCTTTCATGGATTAACGTTAATCCATGGGGCGGCTTTTTGCGGAGTGCTCAAGGCGATTTTAGCTTGGGCGGCACCGAAAGGCAGGCCAAAAAAGAAACCGGGAGACGCTTTTGCAGCGCCTCCCGGGGGAAGTGTTTGTGCGGCGGTTAAAAGATGATCTTGGCCACGAGCTGAATGTTGCGAGCTTCGCCAGGGCCAATGGCGGGAGCGCCGTTGAAGTCGCCAATGGTATCAGTCACCATGCCGAATCCGGTTGAGGCGAAATTCGCAGAGCACCTGTGAGTGGTGAAATCCTGGGAGCAAATGTCCCCATTGGGCGAGGCGCTTCCAAAGGCAAGCACGGATCCTACCCCGGAGGCCAAGTTGATGCGGTTGAAGAGGTTAAAGAAGTCCGCGCGGAGCTGGATTTTGACGCGCTCGGTAATTGGGACATTCTTGATGAACGATAGGTCTAGGTCTCCGTAAGCCGGGCCGTACCATTTGTTG
>QHYI01000143.1:0-87496 GCA_003223245.1 Acidobacteriota bacterium | reverse complement strand
CATTCGGGTCGCAGAACGCCGTCGGATTGATCCAGAGAGTACCCGCTCCCCGTACGAACTTGTGATCAATGGTAACACCATTGGCACTGGCGAACGGGTTGGCACCGGGGACCAAGTTCAAGTACGAGAGGATTTCGTCATAGGGCTGGCCGGTGTGCCAGTTCATGACGCTGCTGACCTGCCAGTCGTTGAATACGCGCTTGGTGAGGCCTGAGGTGGCCCACGACGCCTTTGGAATGTCATAGGTAAAGTCAATCGTGAACAGGTGGCGAGTATCGAAGTCACTGTTTCCGTGATCCGCGTTACGGTTGTAAGTGTTGTCGACAACCGTGCCACGATACTCGCTGATATCATCCAGGGAGTGGGAGTAGGTATATGCGAGCTGAGCGCTCAGTCCGCGCCACTGCCTCAGTTTAAGAACCGTTTGCAGACCGTTGTAATTGGATGTGCCGATGGTGTTGAGTTGAAGGATGTTGCTGAAATTGGGGTAGGGAACGGACACTGCGACCGGCGCACCAAAGGGACAGGTGCTGACTGGAAGGAGTGCGGTCGGAACCGGAAATCCATTGCAAATGGGCTGATTGATGTCCGATACGAGATTCAACTTTCGCCCCTGGGTGCCGACGTACCCGACCTGCCACACGACTGCGTTGCCGAACCCTTTCTCCACTTGCAAGTTATAGCTATAAAAGTACGGGACGCGGAACTTCGGGCTGACGGAATAGACGCTCAGTCCCTTCGGGTCCCCTGCGGCACCGCAATTCGGGTCGGAACAGGGCTGTACCCCAGCAAAAATTGAGCCGGCAGTGTTGGGCATGCCAGCGTTGGTATATCCGGCAGGGCATGTCGCTTGTTGTACGGCATCCCATTGAAAGCCGGGCTCGGTCGGATTGTTCAAAGTAGTAGTTCCGCACAATGGAGCGCCATAGGTCGAGTTAGGGGCCGCGCCGAACGGATTGCTATGAATTCCCGAAGGCGCGGTGATAGGGGGCCGGAAGTCCAAAAAGGGATTCAGGTTGATTTGGTCGTAGAAGACGCCGAATCCGCCGCGGACCACCAGATCGGCCTTACCGGCCGGCTGATAGGCGAAGCCGAGACGGGGAGCGAAGTGATCCTTCCCTGGTTTGAACAGCGGGTGACCGCTATCCTGGACGACAAATCCCGTTCCCGGAACGAAGTTCGCGATGTCCTTGTTGTCACTCTGCATCGGGCCGAAGTATTCGAAGCGCAGGCCGTAATTAAGGTTGAGTTTCTTGGTGACCTGGAAGGAATCCTGGATATAGGCATTGAAGGCATTGACGTGCACAAAGCGCTCAGGATTTCCGACCACAATCGTGGAGGAAGCAACATCGCCCGCCAAAAAGTCAGCGAGAGATTCTGCGTCAGCCAGTTGGTTGTTGGTGACTAGGGTTTGACATCCTGCAGGGCCTATATTCTTAGTGGGATCTGCTCCCTTACAGGAGGCGAACCACGGTCCTTGAGTTCCATCGAAACTGAATCTTCCAGTCCCGCGGCGATGGTAGAACTCGTCCAGCTTGCCTCTGCGGACTTCAGCTCCGTAACGGAACTGATGCTTTCCGACGCTGTAGGAAACGATGTCGGTAAAGTGCAAGGTCAGGTCGCTTCGGCCCTCCGGCGGAGTTAAGCCCGTCTGTTCAAACCCTTGAATTCTAATATTGGGCGCCCCGAGGATGTACTGGCCATGATTGGTGGCATCCGGGCTGAGGAACAGGCCCATAGTCTTGGTATTAAAGCTGGTATTGTTGTCGTTGAAGAATTGGTTGAAGTAGCTCCCGCCAAAAAGAAATTGATTGGTCCACCTCGATGACAACGCGGAGTTCAGGACTGCGCCATAGTTTCCATCATGAAGCGGCGCCACCTCGAAGTAGTAAACCAAATTGGAGCTGGCTGTTCCCAGAGCCGGGCTGCCGCCGAGAGGAGCAGTCTGGTTCCCCTGACCGAGGATGGCGTGCAGAGAAAGATGATGTTTGTCGCCAATCTGCTGATCCACGTGAGCAACGCCATTGTAGCTGTAGCCGAACTCGGCACTCGGGCTGAAGAAATTCCCGGTAGCGGCTGGCAAATTGAGGATCGAGTTGCTTCCAGAAGTCGGCCAGAAACCTTGCCCTGAAGTGTTGCATCCGTTGGGGAGTTGGGCGGCGGGAAGCTGGCTGGTGAGGCCGGCAAGCGCATTGCAAGAGGCCAAGCTAACCGGGACCGACGGATAAGTGCCAAACGCACTTCCGGAGTTAGCGAGCAAGGCACCCGCCTGAGCCACCCAGGCGGCCGAAGGCTCTGTGGCAATTCCCGACAGCCCGAACACGAAGTCCTGCTTTTCGTAGCTGATGAAGGCAAAGGTCTTGTTCTTAATGATCGGACCACCTGCGGAGAAACCATAGTTCTCGTTGCGTTCCCGTGGCGCCTTTTTCCCGGGGCCCGGAACAAAGAAGGGTGAGGGATCCCCAAAGACTTCGTTCCTGTTGTAGTAATAGAGGGAGCCGTGCAAATCGTTGCTGCCGGACTTGAGGACCACGTTGGCGGTGCCGCCGGCGTTGCGCCCGCCTTCGGGTCCCGAGGAGGTCTGTACTGAGAATTCCACGGTTGCGTCAATTGGCAGAACCGTCCCTGCAATGCCCGAAACCCCGCCCTGATTAATGGCCGGAATGTTGTGCCAGAAGTCGTTATTGTCGACGCCATTGATCTGCCAGTTGATCTGGTTGGGGCGTGTGCCATTCAGAGAACCAAAACCGCCGACGTTGTAGCCGCCGAAGCCCGGTTCAACTGCAATCATTTGCGTGAAGTCGCGCCCGTTCAAAGGAATGTTTTGCACCACATCGTCCGGAATGGTCATCGTCTGGGTCTGCGTGGTGGTGTCCAGGGTCAGAGCAGCGGCAGAGACTTCGACGGTAGTGGTCTGCTGCTGGAGTTGGAGCTTAACCTGCAGGGTGTAGATTTGGCCAGCGACGACCTCTACCTTGTCGACGGTATAGGGAGGAAATCCTGTGGCCGTTACCGTGACTTTGTATAGGCCGAGCGGGACATCCTGAAAAGCGAAGGCACCGTCACTCGTCGTGGTGGTGGTGTGATCGATGCCGGTGGCGATTTCCGTGGCCTTGACCGTGGCATTGGGAACCAAGCCGCTCGATGGATCGGTGACCGTTCCGTTGATGGTGCCGCGGAAGGTCTGGGCGTTGGCCGCAACTGCGAGCGCGAATGCTATCAAAATTGCCGTGACTAGACGCTTCATAAAATTCATCTCCCCCTTCGAGATCAAGAACATGAACTTGGACCCTTCGCTACGCTCCCCTCGCTCCGGGGCAAGCCCTTCGTCGAGCTCAGGGCAAGCATCACCCTCGTGTCGGCGGCGGACCCGGGACACGTCAACAAATAAATCAACGCCACTCAGAAGCCCCGCTGGAAACCCACTTGCTTTCGGTTGTTGAATCGAGATCCGTCATTTAGGACAAGCCCCCCGGACCAGCTCGCCCCATCTCGGTTCAAGGATACCGGCACCTTGAACAGCAATATGGTTGATGCGTGGAGTTGTAACCTGCCCCGGCATTTGGTGTCAAGAAGAATGAATTGGGGTGAAGTACTCAAGGTTTGCATCATTTCATCGAAGCGGAAATGAGTATTTCATGGGCAAACTTCGAGGAAGCGCAATGGAGGAGAGGAAGAGTTGAAGAGTGCAAGGTTCAAAAGTCAAAGGAAAAGCCGAGAAAAAGATTTGACACAGAGGACGCAGAGAACACAGAGAAGAGCGAGCCGGAAAAGTTCAAGGTTGAAGAGTCGAAAGAGAAAGATTTAACACCGAGATCACAGAGAGCACGGAGGACTCAGAACGGGAAGAAGAAATCGAGGAGCATTCCTGTTAAGTTGAGACGAGACAAGGAGAGCGTTATGTCCACGTTTGGATTGATCGAATACAAGGACGCGAGCCCGCAAGTGCGAGCCATTTATGACGATATTATGGCGACGCGGAAGACGGACTGGATCAACAATTTCTGGAAAGCCATCGCGCATGATCCGGCTTTGCTGAAGCGCGTGTGGGAAAGCATCAAGCAGATCATGGCGCCAGGCGCGCTTGACCCGCTGACCAAAGAATTGATCTATATCGCCGTGAGCGTGACGAATAACTGCACATACTGCATCTATTCGCACACGGCTTCGGCATTCGGAAAGGGCATGACGGAGGCCATGTTTAAAGAGCTTCAAGCCGTCATCGGCATGGCCAACGAAACGAACAAACTGGTCACCGGGTATCAGGTGGAGGTGGATGAACAATTCAAACCACCGCTGAAAAAAAAGTGATTCCTGACTGGTGACTCGTGAAAAATCCTGAACACTTGCAGTCTCCCGGCGCGGGATTGCATCCCATCAAGTGCTGCAAGCCCCGGCGGTAAGAAAAGCGGCAGCACCCCCTATGGCATCCTCACCATAATGCCGACTGGAACAATCGGCGTCCTTATCATTTCTGACAGCAAATCGCTGAAAAGGGCGATAACCGCGAATTGAACCTGGACATGGGGACAGGTGCTCAACAACGAAAAGTGGTACGCGGGTACTATGGATGGCGCGCTCGGTCGAAGCAGAAGATGTAAAAGGCAGCCCCGCGCAGGGAACACGTGTTTCTCGAGGGGCGAGCCGCAAAATTCCGGTTCACGGGTGTGCGGCATGGCTCCTAGCCTCAAGGATTCGGACACTCAGACAACTTCGGAAAGTCCTTCGCGCAATGGCTCGGCGGCGTCCACGGATTCCCCGGTTAAGCAGCAACCTGTCGCCTTGGAAATTCCCATTACGGTGAACGGCGCGCGCACCGCGGAAGGCGGCGACAAGCGCGAGCCTTTCTCCGAGTCCACCAAAACGGTCATGGTCTTCGGTTCGGGCGCAATCATCCGGTTGAACTCCAGCTTGGCTCCCGGCCAGTTGTTGTTTGTCACCAACGAACGCAGCAAAAAAGAAGTTGTGTGCCAGGTGGTGAAGTCGAAGAACTGCCGCAACGTGAACGGGTACGTGGAATTGGAGTTTACCGAGCCAGCGGCCGGTTTTTGGGGCATGCGCTTTCTCGGTGACCGGATTGGTCCCGGCCCGCAAGCGGCGGGGGAGACTGGTTCGACGGTGGCAGGAGATGGTTCGCCTGCGCCCTCACGACCTGTCGAAGAAAAAGTGCACCAGCCGGCCGCGAGTTCTTCGAGCACGGTTGCAGCGAAACCTTCGACTCCTGCGCCCGTTTCCTCGAAGCCCTCGCCGTCCGCAGCGTCAGGGTCCTCGATCGTCCCAGCGGCGCTTGATTCCGCGACTTTGCTGGGCAATACGAAATCGAAGCCGGAGTCCGGGGTGCCCGCTGCGCCGGTTGCAACATCGCTGGGCGCGGATGAGCCGCTCGTTGAGCCTTGGCTGAAAAAGCGCGCACCCGTGACCAAGCCTGTGGCCGCGCAAGCGAGCCTAGTATCTCCTGAGCCGACCGCGAAAGCCGAAGAGCCGGAGGAAAACCTTCCGACTCCGAAATTCGAGTTGACGCGCCCCTCGGACAAACCTGCGTCGTTGTTTGCGCCGGCCGAGCCCTCCGCGCCGCTATCGGGCGTTGACTTGTCGAGCCTGACTCCTTTCTTCGAAGTGAAACCTGACCCCGGCGAAGGGGCTATGGCATCGCCGAAAACGGCGGCTACTAGCGATTCCCATGCGGAAGACGATGCGGAAGAATTGAAGCATCACACGGCGCGGCTGCAGCAAGAGCTGTCGCAAATGCAGTTTGCGGAGCCGGCCACGGAATCTCCTGCGAACCCGCAGGGGGAAGCGGCTTCCGTCTCACAGGAGGAGGCTTCTGCCGCGCTTGTGAAGGCGGATCCGGTCGATCAGAGCGCCGCAAGGCTCGTGAACGATTCCGAGGCGCCGAGCACGGCTCCCCTTTTGCCAGAGCCGCCGGGGCGGGAAGAGAGTTCGAAAAAAGCGCCTTCACCGGTTATCCCTGCTTTGGAATCCCTGGAACACGAGGAACTGAAGATTCCGGCGTGGCTCGAGCCGCTGGCGCGCAACGCTTCTGCACCGACTCAGGAACTTGTGCTACGGGAAAAAACCAAGCGCATCGCCGAACAGCCTCCGTTGCGGGAACTCGTGGCACCACTTGCTGCGCCGTTCAAGAAAGAAGAGCCGGTTGCTGAGTCGCGCGTTGCCCGGTTCGGAAGCGCGCTGCCATTTGATGAGGGGAAGAAAGCCAAGGAAAGCTCGGCCAAGAAATCCGGAAAAGGCATGCTTTTCGTGGGCCTGGCGGCGGGGATAGTGGTGCTGGCCGGCGGCGGATGGCGCTACATGAAGCAGCAAGCCGCGGGAGTTCATGACAGCCCATCGGCCTATGAAACCTCGGCAGCTACCGCAACGCTCCAAGACTTGCAGACGGATTCGACAAAGGAAGCTGTGATGGGCGCCATGCTCCCCGCTCCCGGCGACCCAGCCACGTCGCGGGCTAATGCGGCCGCGGCGAATTCGGCTCCAACCAACACACCGGTGACCGCGGCGAACAACCCACAAGCGGCGACGAATTCTACCAATAGCGGGAACTCGGTTATCCTCGCCGACTCTACGCCAACGGAAGCTGAGCTCGCGGCGGAAAAGAAACCCGTCCTTGGAGAAGTCCACCTCGCTAGGCCCGAGATTTCACAGAAGCGACCAGCGCAAAACGGCGCGGAAACCGATGCGACAATTGCGATCAACGAAGAGCCACCCGAGGGCGGGGATGATTCGCTCGGCTCGGGTCTGGGAACCAAGCAGCCGACCGCGCCCGAAGCGCCCGCAGCGATTGGCGGAGACGTCCAGCAGGCTAAGCTGATTTCCTCCGTGCCGCCCGTATATCCGGAACTGGCAAAGGCGCAACATATTTCGGGAGGCGTGACGATTGACGCGCTGATTGGCGCCGACGGAAGAGTGACCAAGATGAACGTGATTTCCGGACCGACGTTGCTGCAGCAGGCAGCTATGGGTGCCTTGAAACAGTGGAAATATCAGCCGGCCACGCTAGACGGCAAGGCTGTGCCGATGCATCTGACCGTGACCATCCAATTTCGCTTGCAAGAGTAAACTTTCCAGCTCCCAAACAGGATCCGCAAATAAATTTATCGGACAAGCTAACGTCCGGAAGCGATGGCTACCGCGGTTGGCGGGATGGAAATGGGGACTGCTGCGAAAAGGCGGCGCGGCTTGCGGGACGGAAAGCAGGTTCGTATACTGACGGCCCGGCCAAACGGCAAGTCTGGCGGTGGGGTAGACCGCTCGAGCTTACCTTCCTTGGCCTTCAAATTCACTCCTGTGAAATAATCACAGAGCGAATTATGTAGAGACATTTTTGGTCTCGAAAAAGGAATCCGCGCTGCTGCGATTCTGTAATTCAAGATGCGTGGCGTCGCAGGAGAACGCTACGCTGCCGCGGGAGAGCGACAACTAATAAGGGAGAGTTCGCGAGGAGAGTTTTGCATGGCCCAAGCCGTGATGCCGGAAGAGATGAATGTCTACCAGAACGCCGAAGCGCGTTTTGAAGTGGCCGCGAGCAAACTTGGTCTCGAGCAGGGACTGTACCGCTTCCTGAAATGGCCGAGTAAGGAAATCACGTTGTACATTCCGGTGGGCATGGATAACGGGCAACTGGAAGTTTTCACCGGTTACCGGGTGCTGCATTCGAATGTGCGGGGGCCGGGAAAAGGCGGGATTCGCTTCGCTCCGGACGTATCGCTTGACGAAGTGCGCGCTCTGGCGACTTGGATGACCTGGAAATGCGCGGTCGTGAACATCCCGTTTGGGGGCGCAAAGGG
Source organism: Acidobacteriota bacterium (assembly GCA_003223245.1). Classification (GTDB taxonomy): domain Bacteria; phylum Acidobacteriota; class Terriglobia; order Acidiferrales; family UBA7541; genus Acidiferrum. The sequence goes on along the minus strand of QHYI01000143.1, from coordinate 79,694 downwards.
CGGAGTGATTTGTGACCCGCGCAAGCTGTCGCGCGGAGAAATAGAGCGACTGACGCGGCGGTACACCGCGGAATTGGCGGAATGGTTGGGGCCGGAGCGCGATATTCCCGCACCGGACGTCGGCACCGGCGAACAAACCATGGCGTGGGTGATGGACACCTACGCGATGCATGTTGGACAAGCTACAACCGCGGTCGTAACCGGAAAGCCGATTGAGCTGGGCGGGTCTCGCGGACGACGGGAAGCTACCGGGCGCGGGGTAATGATGTGTTGCGACAAGGCGCTCGCCAAGCTGGGCATGAAAAAACAAGGATGCCGCGTGGTCGTGCAGGGTTTCGGAAATGTGGGCTCGATGGCCGCGGACCTGATGCAAAAAGCGGGATACAAGATTATTGGTCTGGCTGATATTGGCGGCGGGCTTTACAACGAGAAAGGCTTCGACGTGCCTAAACTGATCGACTGGGTTTACACGCAGAAAAAGCTGCTGCAGAATTTTCCTGGCGGGGGAACGAAGATGTCTGCGCGCGACGTGCTCTTTCAACCGTGTGACATCGCCATCCCCGCGGCCATCGAAAACCAGATTACCGAAAAGAATGCCCACCAAGTCCAAGCGAAAATTCTCTGTGAAGGCGCGAACGGGCCCACCACTTGGCAGGCTGACACCATCATCGATTCGAAAGGCATCTTCACCATTCCTGACATTCTAGGCAACGCGGGCGGCGTGACGGTGAGCTATTTCGAATGGGTGCAAGACCGCCAGGGATTCTTCTGGCGGGAGAGCGAGGTCAACGACCGCCTGCTGGACTTCATGGAAAACGCCTTCGATGAGGTGGTGCGCTACGCGGAATTGCACAAAGTCAACAACCGCATCGCAGCGTACATGCTGGCGATCGACCGCGTGGCCACCGCGCTCAAGCTTCGCGGCATTTATGCCTAGCGCTGCCGGTATGCGAAGAGCGATAGACGCTGAGGAGGCTACTTCAAACGGGGTATTGTCTCCTGACCCTCTTTGGGAGAATCTATTAGACGAACACTAGCTTCCTGGCCGATTTTGAAATAGGTTCTAGCTGCTTACGCCAGGCCCGGAAAGCTGGCGGAGCCATTTCGTAAGTCCCCACGGGGTGCGCCTGAGGTGATTTCAATGAGAAGGCGCGGCCGTTTCTCCGCGCCAGGAAGGAGTCCGACCTTGACTGCGGACTCACTCTTACCAGGCCACGCAAAGAGCGCTGCGCAGCACGCCAGGGACATCTGTGTGGCAGGCCGCTGGATGTATCAGCGCGGTTTCATTGTCGCCTGTGAAGGGAACTTGTCGGTGCGTCTTGGCGACGGCCGAATCCTCACCACGCCTACTTGCATGAACAAGGGAACGCTGTCGCCCGAGGATCTAGTCATGACGGATCTTGAGGGCCGGCAGCTCTCGGGCGACCGCAAAGTTTCCTCGGAACTGGCGATGCACCTCCTGTTTTACCGCATGCGGCCCGATGTGAATGCCGTTTGCCACGCGCATCCGCCCACAGCCACGGGATTTGCGGTAGCCGGGCGCGCGCTGAACAAAGCTCTGTTGCCCGAGGTGATTGTCGGGCTCGGCCAAGTCCCGCTGGTGCAGTATGCCACCCCTGGGACGGCCGAGCTAAGCGCGGCGCTTGAACCATTTGTTCCGCACTACGATGCGTTACTGTTGGCGAATCACGGCGCGGTGACCTGCGGGCCGGATCTGCTGACGGCTTTTTTCCGCATGGAGACCATCGAGCATTGCGCCAAAATAACCCTGGCGGCGGAACTTGCGGGCGGGCCCGTATTGCTCACGGGACGCGAAGTGGCGAAGTTAATGGCGGCGCGGCCGCGGTACTTCGTCTCGTCGCCGCCAGGAGGCGGCGCGGAGTTGCCCATGACGAGCGAGGGGGGCGAGTCCGCAGACGATCGCGTGACACTGACGCGCAGCGAACTCGACGCTTTGATTGACGAAGCGGTGCGCAAGGACCGCAACCGCCGATAAGGAAAGGAAGTCGTAAATCCTGAGTTATACGTTTTAAGTTCGTGAAAAGAATCGGTCATTTCAAGGTGCGCGAGGCTTTCAGCTCGGGCAAGATGTGATTGCGTCAAAATAAAATACGCTGCGTATGCAAAACTTGTTCACTGCTTTTATGGCTTCGTCCTTGTGCCTCTCCCTTTTCCTTGGCGCAAATCCACCGGTGCAAGCCCAAGGAGGAAGCATGAAAATTTCCAGCGCGGCCTTCGCGGCCAACGAAATGATCCCGAAGAAATTCACCTGCGATGGGCCGGATGCATCGCCGAAGCTCAATTGGAACGAGCCTCCCGCTAAGACGCAAAGCTTTGCGCTCATCATGGACGATCCAGATGCCCCGGCGGGCACGTGGGTGCATTGGGTGCTGTTCGATTTGCCTGCGGATGCCCGAGAACTTGAGGAGGGGGTGGCAAAGCAGGAGCAGCTTGCTAATGGGGCGCGGCAAGGCCGAAACGACTTTGGCAGAATTGGTTATGGTGGGCCGTGCCCGCCTCCGGGCAAACCGCATCGCTATTTTTTCAAGCTGTACGCGCTGGACGCGAAGCTGAACCTGAAACCCGGCGTCACCAAAGCCGATCTGGAACGCGCCATGAAAGCCCACACCCTCGGGCAAGCTGAGCTAATTGGCCGCTACGGCCGCTAGCCCGCAGCGTGAACCAGCCTGTTTTCGGTTGCTGATCGGTATCGTGCGACCGCCATGAAAAGAAAAGTTACATTCCCGCGGATAGACTTCCCACCAGCAAAAACTTGCATCAAAACCTATTAGGTCATTGACGGCCTCTACCAGACCGGGACGCAACAACGGAATGGAAGGAGGATTTCTATGATCGGTATGGGTTTTGCATCGTTCCTCAGCCTGTTGATACTGGGCTTCATCGCAGCCATCGTGCTGCACCTCATCGTGTGCTACAAGATGCTGTCCGGTTTTGACGGGTTCATGAACAAGTGGATCGCCGGATGGATTGGCGGTTGGCTTGGTTCGCCCGTGCTTGGGCATTGGGGGCCAAGCGTGTCACATGTCTACATTATTCCCGCACTGCTGGGGGCCTTCATCGGCGCTTTCGTAATGACGTCGATTCCGAAAGCGGCATCGAAGGCGGGCGCGGCAACACTGCAACAGAGTCCTGCTGCGCCCGTTGAGTTGAAAAAAGCCAGCTAGTCTCCAGAAGTCCCGGCCTGGATGTGGCTGCCGCTCGCAAGGGGGGAGAATTTTTGTGTCCTTTCGGCAGATGCGCGAGCAACTTCCCGCGTTGCCGTATGATGGCCTCCAATGCCCCACGAACATTAAAGGAACGTCTTTCTTGTAGTCGCGGGCGGGAATCCGTCCGCAGAGCGACATTTCGAGGACACAATCCAGCGGGCGATATGGATGGGGACCAGAGGCAGGGGGTGGTCCGTTTTTCGCGGCTGTATCCGCTATCCGCGGTTCACCTCGGTTCTCCCCCGTTCTCCCCGGTTCGCGTTGACAGGCGAAGAAAAGGCGGCAATACTTGCGCCCTAGGTTGAACTAACGATGATTGGCCAGCTTCGCGGACGCCTTGCGGAAAAAAGACCGAACCAGGTGCTCATCGACGTGGGCGGCGTTGGCTATCTCGCGCAAGTGCCGCTGTCGACTTACGCCGCGCTCGGCGAACTGCACACCGAAGTCACCCTTCTGATTTACACGCACGTGCGCGAGGACGCGCTGGCGCTCTTTGGCTTTGTTTCCGCCCGCGAAAAGCATTTTTTCGAACTGTTGATTTCCGCGTCCGGCGTTGGCCCCTCGCTGGCGCTGAAAATTCTTTCCGGCATAAGCGTGGAAGAGCTGGTTCCCGCGATTCGCAGCGGCGATTTGGTGCGGCTAACCAAGATTCCCGGTGTGGGGAGAAAGACCGCGGAGCGCATCGTGGTGGAATTGAAAGACAAGCTGGAAGCCGTAGCCGTCGAAACGGAGAAGTCCGCGGTAGCTTCACCGGGCGGTATTGAAGCGGACGTGGTGTCCGCACTCGTTAATCTGGGTTACGACGCGCGCGCTGCAGAAGACGCGGCTGCCGAAGCGAAGCGTGAAGCCGGCGCAAACAATTTTGAGAAGATGCTGCGAGCCGCGCTACAGTCGTTGAGCGCGCCGAAGGGGCGGTCCACTCGTGCGGGAGCGTAGCGATGGTTACCGATGGGTTGGGATGTCGCGTGGTTTGATGGGGTTTCAACAGAGAGGTCACGCAGGGAACGGAGACTGCGGAAAGCAATTTCCTTCTGGTTCTCTCGGCATTGTGCGGTGAAAAAATATGGCTGACGCCTCAACAAAACGCATGATCCAGCAACGGCAGCCGCAGCGGATTGTTTCCGGCGCGGCGTACGAGGAAGACGCGCGCATCGAGGTCAGCGTGCGTCCGCGGCGGCTCGAGGAATATATCGGGCAGAAGCGCGTCAAGGAAAACATCCAGATTGCCATTGACGCCGCGCGCAGCCGAGACGAAGCGCTCGACCACGTGTTGCTTTACGGCCCGCCCGGCCTGGGGAAAACCACGCTCGCGCAAATCATCGCCAACGAGCTCAATGTACCGATCAAGACCAGCGCCGGGCCGCTACTAGAACGCAAAGGCGACCTCACTGCGATTCTTACCGCGCTCGAAAAGAAAGAAGTTTTCTTTCTTGACGAAATTCATCGCTTGCAGCCGGCGGTGGAAGAAGTTCTCTATCCCGCGATGGAAGATTTCCGTGTGGACTTGATCATCGGCCAAGGGCCGGGCGCGCGCATTCATCCTTTTCCGCTAAGCCACTTCACGCTCGTGGGGGCTACGACGCGCGCGGGCTTGATTACCGCGCCGCTGCGTTCGCGGTTTGGCATCGTGCATCGCCTCGATTTTTACGAGCCGGGGGACTTGCTCATCATCATTCACCGCTCCGCGAAGATCCTGCACATCGAGATGGACGACGGCGGCGCCGAAGAAATCGCGCGCCGCTGTCGGGGCACGCCGCGCATCGCCAATCGCCTGCTGCGCCGTTCGCGCGACTTCGCCGAAGTGCGGGCGTCAGGGCGCATTACGCGCGCCGTGGCGCAGGAAGCGCTGCAAATGCTCGGCGTCGACGAGAACGGCCTCGACGAAGTGGATCGCAACTTGATGCTCGCGCTGCTCGACAAGTACGGCGGCGGCCCCGTCGGCCTCGGCACGCTTTCCGCGGCGCTTGCCGAAGAAGAAGATGCCATCGAAGAAATGTACGAGCCCTACCTGATGCAAATCGGCATGATCGACCGCACGCCGCGCGGGCGCGTCGCGACACCGCGGGCGTACGAATATTTTGGCCGCGAAGCCCCGCGCCGCCAGCCGCGGCTTTTCTAGGCGATAGGCAGTGGTGAGAAGGAACTTTCTAACGCGGCGAGAATTCCTGCACGCAGCGGCAGCAACAGGGGCCACAGCGGCGGGCGCAGGACTGTTAGGAGCTGTGATGCCGCTGAGTTGGGCGGCGGGGGTGATAGACAGAAATTGGCAGCCCGCCGCTCGAGCGGCGGCAACGCAGACCGAAGGCGCAGCAGATTATGCGCTGCGCATTGGCGCGAGCGCGATCGAGATTGCGCCCAAGCATATCATTTCGGCGATCACCTACAACGGGCAGTTTCCGGGGCCCCTGCTGCGGTTTAGAGAAGGACGCGAGGTGACCGTCGACATCCACAACGAAACCGACACGCCGGAGCAATTGCACTGGCACGGGCAAAAGGTTTCGACCGACGTGGATGGCGCGGCGGAAGAGGGCACGCCGTACATTCCAGCGCATGGAATGCGGCGCATCAGGTTCACGCCGCAGCCTGCGGGTTTGCGCTTCTACCACACACACAATCGCGCCGGGGCGGACCTGCACGCCGGGCAATACAGCGGGCAGGTGGGGCCAGTGTACATCGAAGCCAGGAACGAGCCGGGACCCTACGACCGCGAAGTGTTTCTCGTTTTGAAAGAGTTTGAAGGCTCGTTTAGCCAGGGCGGCGACATGCCGCAGGATTTTTTATCGCCGTCCAGGAAAGTGAAGGAGCTTGAAGACGCGGGTGAGTCGGCGATGAAAGCGTCGCTGGCCAAAGGCATGCCACACGGCTATGAAGTGGGCTATCAGTATTTCACCATTAACGGACGGATGCTCGGGCATGGTGAGCCCGTACGAGTGAAGGCGGGCGAGCGCGTGGTTTTTCATGTGCTGAACGGCAGCGCCACCGAAATTCGCAGCCTGGCGTTGCCCGGACACACTTTCCGCGTGGTGGCGCTCGACGGCAATCCGGGCCCGCGGCCCGCTGAAGTGCCGGTCCTTTGGTTGGGCACGGCGGAGAGGATTTCCGCCATCGTCGAAATGAAGCAACCCGGCGTGTGGATTCTGGGCGATCTTGCCGATGACGACCGGCATCACGGCATGGGCATTGTCGTGGAGTACGCGGGCCGGAAAGGCAGGCCGGTATGGACGCCGCCGAAGCCGTCCCGCTGGAGCTACGCACAGTTCGGAGAGCCGAGTGGCGCGGCGCGCGAGCCGAACGAAGTCATTGAGATGACGTTCACGAAGCGGAACGCGGCAGACCACGGCTTCAACCAGTGGGCCATCAACGAAGAAGTGTTTTCGCCGGAAGTGAAGGTACCCGCTTTTCGCTTGCAGGAAGGCCAGCGGTACCGGCTGCGCATGCGGAATGCTAGCGACGATATTCATCCGATTCATTTGCACCGGCACAGTTTTGAATTGACGAAGCTCGCAGGCCAGGCGACGAGCGGCGTGATGAAAGACGTAGTGATGGTGGGCGGTTATCAAGAGGCCGAAGTGGATTTTATCGCGGACAATCCCGGGGTGACGCTGTTTCATTGCCACCAGCAACTGCACATGGATTTTGGATTTATGACTCTCTTTGGCTATTCGCAGGCGGCGTAGAGGAATGCGCGCGCCGCAACCAGGCGTCACTCCAGAACCTGGACATCAGGGATTGCGTGCTGAGTGTGAAAAAGTTTCGAAGAGTAGGCTCGAGCAGGTGAGGCCAGCTTCGGCCTTCTGGAGCTCGGAGATATCGAGCGGGGTGACGCGATAGTCCAGCGAGCCGATGCGTCCGCGCGTGCGCGGAAACGAAGTGGGCAAGACGATCGTGCCGCCTATGGCTAGGGCGTTGGCGGCGTGCGGCTCCGAGGGATCCACATCAATCCACTCATATCCGGCGAACGGCGTGGTATCAAACCAAGCGCGATTCGCCAGGAGCGCATTGTCGGCAATACAAGTCACCGCCGATTTCAGATGCAAACAGCCCGTAACCGCCACGGAGATGACTTCGTAGCCGTGCGGCTTGACGATTTCCGCGAGTTGACGAACGCCTTCGGCGTTGCTGCGTTTTGTGAGTCCTACGAAAAGTTTGCGCCCGATGCGAAGGACGTCGCCGCCTTCGAGCGTCCCGGGAAGCTCAACATAAACCAGTTTACGATATTTCGAAAGCTCCTTCGCGAGTGATGGGGCTTCCCCACGGCGGCTTTCCGTGCCGAGCGGGAGGATCACCGCAATTTCATCGAGCACGATGGCGGGATCCTCCACAAACATGGAATCGGGAAGATCCGGCTCGGGAGGAAGAGAAATAACGCGCGATCCGAGCTTGGCGAGGAGCACTTCGTACGCCTGATGCTGCTCTCGGGCGCGCGCCAAATCAATCGGCTTGCGATCAATGAACGACAGCTCGCAGCGGCTAATGGCCGGACTGACACCCCGCGTAATGGCATTGAGCATGAAGGGAAGAGTTTACACGAGAACCAACGCTGGTTGGACATTCAGGGACTGCCGTGCTAACAGCAACAGACCAAGCAAAGCTTTAGCGGTTCTTTCGAAAGCTCGCAAGAGACCTAAGGAAGCACGTTTTCGAGCAAACGAAGGAGAACCACCGCCAGAGAGTGACCTGAAATCGGAGCAGGATGGGTCATCCAGAGACGCATGATTCCCGCACCGAGGAGCATACCCGCGAGTATCAGGCCAATGGCGCCAAGGACCACCCACAAGTCGGATTTGGAGAACTTGAAAAAACCGGCGTGGGCGGCACGCTCCTTCGCTTCTTCTCCCGACCAGCCGTTTTGCGGGGCATGAGAATTCCCCGTGCGGTTGGAGATTTCCGGCTGAACCAACAGCGAGTATCCCTTGCGGGGAATGGTCTCGACATACAGCGGCTTGTCGGAGGAATCGCCCAGGGCCACGCGGAGCTTGTTCACGGTGGTGTTTACGTTGGCGTCGTAATTTACGTGCGTGTCGGCGGGCCAGAGCCGCGCACGCAGTTCTTCGCGGGTCACGACTTCGCCGGGCTTTTCCAAGAGCGCGAGAAGGGTTTGATACACTTTCCCTTGAAGTTTTAGACGGGTCCCATTGCGCGTGACTTCCTGCCGCTGCTGATCGATGCGAAATGGCCCAAAATGAATATAGCGACCTGAAGAAAGCAAGCTGGCGCCCGGAATTGCGGGATTATCCGGTTCTTGCAGCGACATCACCTCTGATGGCATAGACGGTCACCCTCACCCTTACCATGCATAGACGTAAAAACCGCGAGAGTGTTTTCCTGCATTACGAAAGTTTTCGCAGATAAGTTCCATCGCAATTGCCTCGAGAGAGATGCTTTTGAAGGGAAACGGTTGCATTTCCGCCAAATTCTTGATGTTACTTGGCCCGAAGGTCGCGGATTTTACATGCTCTTTACAAGGAATCGCTGACTTTTCAATGGGAAACATGGAAAACCCATGCCAGGTTCCAACCCATCCTTCCTTTTGACGTGTGGTCAATGTCATTCTCTATGCTCTCGATGACGGGAGACGGCGATGAATCTAAGTGTTCAAAAACGGACAGTGTTCGGAACGGGGATAGTGGCATTGCTTATTCTCCTGGGCGTCCGCAGTGCCGCTAAGAAGCAACTCGCTCCGGCCACAGCCGAGGAAACAAAACGGCCTGCTGAAAAGCCCTTAGCGAAGCCCGCCGAGCCGCCCGAACAAAAGGCCTGGAGAATTCTTCGCGAAGGAGCAAAAGACGAGAACACCGAGAGGCGGGCCAAGGCCGTGCGCGCCTTGGGCCTGTTGACAGGAAATGGCGAAGCCGAAAAAGCAGCGGTCCAAAGACTCAAAGACGAAAAACCCAATGTGCGGCGGGCGGCCGCAGCCGCGCTTGGCGCGATGCATGCGGAAAGTGCTGCCGGGAATCTCGAAGAGGCACTGGGGGACTCGGAGCCAAGCGTGGTGCTGGCCGCGGCGAATTCTTTGCTGCTCCTGCATGATGACGTTGGTTATGACACGTACTACGAGGTGCTGACGGGCGAAAGACGCGCGAGCAAAGGGCTGGTGAGGGAGCAGCTCGACGCGCTGAAAAACAAGAAGAAAATAGCGCAGATGGGATTCGAAGAGGGAATCGGGTTCATTCCCTTTGGCGGGATCGGCTACGAGATCTTCAAGACCGTGGCGAGAAACGGCTCTTCGCCGGTGCGCGCCGCAGCAGCCAAAAAACTGGCGCATGACCCCGAGCCGGACGCCAGCGAAGCGCTGGTGAAGGCGGCGCTGGACAAAGACTGGAAGGTGCGCGCGGCAGCGCTGGACGCCATCGCCCTTCGGAATAACCCGTCGCTAGCTCGCAGAATTGTTTCCGCGCTAGACGACAAGAACGATGTGGTGCGCTTCGCCGCGGCCGCCTGCGTGGCGCATTTGAGCGGCCTGCCGGAGAAGACTCCTAGTTCCCATGGAAGTAAGCCGTAGTTACGGCGAGAAAGAAGTGCGTTCGAGGCGGGCGCGCTTCGGCATGAGCGAGGCAAGGAACCCGAGGCGGGGAACGCCAATCAACCCTCGTGGAAGTCTCACGAAAAGGTCGTTGTAGATACGTCTTCAAAAGTGATGCGCTTGTCCATGTCGAGCATCTGTTGGCGATACCAGTGGAGGCCTGCGAGTATGCTCCCTAACAGAGGGATGAACCAGACGGCGTTGATGGGATGGAGGAGAGCCCACTGGTCTAATGGCGGAAGCCAGGATTTGAAAATGTAGAAGCCAAAAAGATAGGCGACCACGATCAGGGGGGAGTGACTCTGGAACGAGGGATACGGGCAGGTAAACGGCATTTTGCGAAAACGAATCAGGAGGATTTCTGTAAGAACGACCGTGCAGGCGCACCAGACCGTTGTGTGCAGAAGGGCGGTCGTCCATCCCCAAAATTCGAGCGTGCAAAGGAAAGTCAGGGGCCCCAAACAGAAAAGAGAAAACACCAGGAGCACGCGCCTGGCTACGGACCGGGAATCGTGCCGGTCGGGGTCGAGCCACAAGCGGAAAATCCAGTTTGCTCGAAGGTCCAGCGGAATTTCGAACGCAAAGCGGATGCCCGCCAGCAAGCAATAACTCAAGATGAAGGGAATGGAGAGAAATTCCATAGGGGGCGAGGTATTGCTTTCGACGGAAAAATGGAGGGACGCGGAGCTGAGACTTTCCGCCGAAACCACAAGGCCGACGGCCAAAGAACACAGGAGGGTCTGAAGATGCGCTGTGCTACGCAGGAGACTCCTCGCCACAAACTGGCAGCAGGCACGCGGCGACGACGAGCGAGGAGCAAGGTTATGAAAGAAAGTCAGCGGGGAGAAGCAACGCGAAAGCCGGCGAATGGGACCGGCATCCGCCAATTCCGGAAGGCGGAGAAAGGATCTGCGAAAGCTGAAAATATAGGCAACCATAGCCGTGAGCGCGGCGAGTCCAATGGCGATCAACGCAGCTCCGGTCATTGCCGCACTGAAAGGGTCGTTGGCGTTGCCCCACACGGTACGGGCAATGCCCAAGAAAGAAATGGGCGGCAAAATGGCAATGCCGTGCGCGCTGGTTACCGAGAGGCGTTTGAGCAAGTCCGGCACGGTAAAGCTGGTGGCCAGCAAGGCCAATAAGGCGATGACCGATACAAAGCGGATCGATAGCGAGAGCTTGCGAAAGGCCGCGGAAGGCAGGAGCGCGGTTAGCAGTCCCGCCAGAGCAAAGATGAAGAAGAAGCTAAAAACACTCGCCGAGAGGACCGCCGCGGCGTGACCAGCAGCGAATCGCAGAAATAGAGAAAGGGACGGCTGCGACCCAACGACTGCTATTGGGAATAAAACCATCGAGGCGCCATTTGCAACGATGGTAAGAATGGCCGCGAAACTCAGGATGGCGCACAAATTCGCCGAGAAAAGAGTGCGGAGAGAAAGCGGCAAGGGCACGAGATTTGTGTAATCGCGGCGGTCCAAGAAAATGGCATCCCAACGCCACAACGCGGCCGCTGCCGTCACCGAAGCGGAAAGCACGATGAAAAGATATTCATCGGATATCGTAGCGCTGAAGGGGTCGAAAGCCCCTTGTCCGTGCAGGAATCGCATCAGCGAGCCATACTTCTCGAGCGTCAGCAGGGAAACCAGCAAACCCGGCATGACCAGGAGGACGAGAATCACGGCCACGCCGAGGTCGAGTTCGCCTGCTTCCGCGTCCGCGGCGCCGCGAAACAAGCGGTTCAAGAAGAGACCGACAAGGCATCCGAATGGCGTTCGAGAAAAGGCGCTGCGCCGTTCTTCGAGCCATTGCCTGGTCCGGGAAATCATGAACAAGCCACTACGCCGACAATGTCGCTTACGATTTGCGTAACGTCGGCGTCTTCGACAAGCTCGAGAAAAACATCTTCAAGGGAATCTTTGCCAATCTTCTGGCGAACCGACGACGTGGGGCCATGAGCGAGCACCTGGCCTTTCCGCAAAACAATCAAATGAGAGCAGACTTTCTCTACGACTTCGAGAATGTGCGAACAGTAAAAAACCGACTTGCCTTGCGCGCTTAATGCCTGAATGAGGCTCTTAACGATGAGGACGCTCGTGACATCGAGCCCGGAGAGAGGTTCGTCGAGAATCAAGACGTCCGGATTGTCCATGAGGGCCGCGATCAAGAGGATCTTCTGGCGCATCCCCTTGGAATAAGAACCAAGCGTGACGTAGCGATGCCGCCAAAGCGAGAAAAGTTCCAGCAGGGAGGCGATCGTTGTGCTTTTCCGCGATTGCGGCATAGCACGCAGTGTTCCGACCATGTCCAGATACTCTTCACCGGTCAGGTGAGGATAAAGATTGGGTTCTTCCGGGACGTAACCGAGGATTTTTCGATAGGCAATCAGATCTTTGTGGATGTTTTGGCCATCGTAAGTGACCTCTCCATAGGTCGGTTCAAGCAGGCCCGTCAGCATTTTGACGGTGGTGCTTTTTCCCGAACCGTTCGGTCCCAGATAGCCGAGAACTTGTCCGGGATCGAGAGTAAAGGCCACATTCTGAACGGCCAGAACGGAGCCGTAGAATTTGCAAAGGTTTTTCGCTTCGAGCACTCGAACCTTCTTCTCTAGAGCAAACCCTCGGTTGAGGCCGGATCGATTCCCAAAACGGCCAAGGCGCGAACCGAACCGTTCGGCCAAATCGCCGTCTGCGCGTGCTTGCAGTAGCCGCGGCAAGAATCATGCTTCGAGGAAACCAAATGCCAATAGCCCGCGAGCAGCAAGCCACTGACCACCACACCGAACGCGATTCTCCAAACTCCCGAATGCATGGTCCACTGCCGCAGCAGCGAAACAAAGGCATCCGCGAAAGCGCGCGGCCCCGCCTGCTCTGCCGTTTCGTCGAAAATCCACAACATTTCGCCGGCAAAGCGTTCGCGGAAGCCCGCGGGATGCAGCCAAAGCAAACCCTTGTAGAAGGCGCGCTTCATGAGGCTTTGCCCGATTCCGCCGCGCGGAGGTGCAGCCTGGCTTCGCGGACGACGCTCTTCAAGCGGACGAGGTCGGCCTCCAGAACGCGGCGGCCAAATTCCGTCATCCGGTAATAGCGGCGAGGCGGATCCTCTTTGCTGGACGGCACAGCCGCCTCTTTGACCAGGCCGCGCTCCATCAGCTTTTGCAGATTGTCGTACAGGGTGCCCGAGCCCAGCTTGTAATGGCCTCGCGATTGGCGCGCGACTTCTTTGATGATCCCGTAGCCGTGGCGATCCTCGGCGGCAAGAGCAAGCAGGATGTGCAAGGCCGCGGGCGAAAGCGGGAGCATGGCGCTTAGGTCGTCTTTCATAGTCGTATCCCGATATATCGCATTCCGACTACGGCTGTCAAGCGGGTACATTACCCGGTGGGAGCGCACCAGGCCCTTCAGTTCGCGGCCGCAGCAGAGGGAAGCACGGCGATTTCGACGTTTGAAGGGAAGCGCTTCGAACGATAAATGCGCTGCGTGGCTTTCTGGTAGTCCGATTCCTGCGCTTCGAAAATGTTGGGGACAAATTTCTGCGGGTTGCGGTCGATGACGGGAAACCACGTGCTTTCGACTTGCACCATGACGCGGTGGCCCTTCTTGAACACGTGATTTGCCGTGTGCAAATCAATCCTGAAGGGTGTGACCACACCGGGCGAGATCGCTTCGGGCTTTTCGAACGAGTTACGGAAGCGCCCGCGAAATACTTCATCGGCGATCATGAGTTCGTATCCGGAAAGCTGCCATTTTTCCGGATATTTTTCGGGGTACACGTCGATGAGCTTGACGATCCAGTCGGCATCGCTGCCGGTGGTGGAAGCGAACAGCTTCGCGGTGACCTGACCGGCGAGTGTGACGTCCTCCTTCAACTCATCGGTTTGCCAGGTGAGGACGTCCGGGCGGTTATCCACGAAGCGCTGGTCCTGCACGAGCCACGTAAACCAACTGCCGGGGTGGTCTTCGGGATAGGTCATGTCGATGGGGCGATGACGATAAGGCACGGGATGCGCGGGATCGCTGATGTAGCTGTCGAAAGCCTCGGTGGACTCGGTCGTGGGCGCGTCAAAGGAGAGTTTGCCGTCTTCGCGGAAATAGAGGTTCTTGGTTTTGGTTTCGCGCGGCGGCCAGGAATCGAACTGCACCCAAATGTCGCTGCCAGTTTGGAAAAGCAAGGCTTCCTTGAGCGGAAGGCTGCCTTTGTTCTTGAGCCAGTAGGAAAACCAAGGCGCTTCGATATTGCGCCGAAAATAGAGACTGGTGTCGCTACCAAAAGGAATCAGGCCGAGCGAATTGCCCGCCCCATGGGCCCAACCACCGTGGTTCCAGGGACCGGCGACGAGATAATTCAGGTGATCGGGATCTTCCTTTTCCAGGATTTCGTAAATTTTCACCGGGCCGTAGAAATCTTCCTGGTCCCACCAGCCGGCAACGTTCAAGTTGGGAACTTTGGGCCGCGTCAGGATGTAAGGCATGGCTTGCCGCTTCCAGAACGCGTCGTAGTTGGGATGCGAGACGAAATCATTCCACGTGGGAAGGGTGCCGTGAATATATTTTTTGTTGGCGTTCGAAAGCGCGCCAAGCTGCAAATACCATTCGTAGGTGTCGAAGCGGTCGAACTGAAAAGAGAAATTTGTCTTGTCGGTTTCCATCATGGTGGAGTATTCGAAGCCGTAGCTGAGGCGAAACGCGCCGTTATGATGGAAATCGTCACCGAGGAACATGTCGGCGGGGGAAGCTTGCTCGGAGACGGCTTTGAGCGCGGGATGGGGCTCGAGCATGCCCATCACGGTGAGCCAGCCGCCGTAGGAAATGCCCAGCAGACCGACGCGGCCGTTGTTGTGAGGAACGTTTTTGACGAGCCAGTCGATGCTGTCGTAGGTGTCCGTGCCTTCATCGATGGACTTGGGATTGTTCGGGTCGCGAATTGGCCGCTGCATGACGAATTTGCCTTCCGAGCCGTAGCGGCCGCGAATGTCCTGAAAGACGAAGATGTAGCCTTCCGGAATCATTTCCGCGTAGCGGCTGAGTTTGCGGCTGTAGCCCTTCTCGTCGTCGCTCAGGCCATAAGGCGTGCGCTCAAAGATCATGGGCAGCGGCTCCGTGGCGGCTTTTGGCGAATAAATTTCCGTGTGCAGCTTCAGGCCGTCGCGCGCCGCGATCATGACGTCAGTTTTGTCGAAGAGCGTCGAATAGTCGGGGCGTTCTTGCTGCTGCGCGGCGGCGGACAGATCGAGCAGAACTATGGCCAACAGAAAAAAGATAAGCTTCCGGTCAAAATGAAAAGAGCGCACGAGCTTGGTCCTCCTTGTCTTGGCCCTTTACTCTCGCGGCAGGACGCGGCAGGATAGTACACGAAAGCGGGCCAGCTCTGTTAGACTGGAAGTTGCTCGACCGCACCTGAGAAGTCATCCAGAAGATGAGAAATGTCCGGGCTGCTGGGTGTTTCAGCAGCTTTTTTTGTGTTTAGGGGAGTTGGCGCGCATGCGCCACGAAGAAAAGAATCATGAGTCAAGAGATTCGTAATATCGCCATCATCGCGCACGTGGACCACGGCAAAACCACGCTGGTGGACGCCATGCTGAAACAAAGCGGCATTTTTCGCGCCAACGAAGCGGTGGTTGAGCGCGTGATGGATTCGAACGAACTGGAGCGCGAGCGCGGCATCACCATTCTGGCGAAGAACACCGCGCTGTTTTTCCGCGGCACGAAGATCAACATCGTGGACACGCCGGGGCACAGCGACTTTGGCGGAGAAGTGGAACGCGCACTGCGGCTCGTGGATGGCGTTGTCGTGCTGGTGGACGCGAGCGAAGGGCCGCTGCCGCAGACGCGCTACGTGCTGCAAAAAGCGCTGGCCGCGAAGCTGCCGCCGGTGATTGTCCTGAACAAAATTGATCGCAGCGACGCGCGCCCCAAAGAAGTGATCGATGAGATTTACGACCTTTTCATCGATCTGGACGCGACCGAAGACCAGCTCGACTTTCCCATCATTTACACCAACGCGCGGGATGGGATAGCTCACAGCAAGCTTGGCGACAATTCGAAAGATTTGCTCCCGCTGTTCCAAGCCATCGTCAAGCATATCCCTGCGCCCCCGGGCGATCCTCAAGGCGTGTTGCAAATTCAAGTGATGAACCTGGATTACAGCGAGTTTTTGGGCCGAATCGCGATTGCGCGCGTGTTCAATGGAACTCTGCGCCGCGGAGAACAAGTGGGCGTCAGCAAGCTGAACGGAAAACTCGAGCCCACGAAAATTACGAAACTGTTTACATTTCGCGGGCTAGAGCGCGACGAAGCCGAGCAAGTTCCGGCCGGCGACATTGTGGCGATTGCCGGCGTCGAGGCGATTCAAATCGGCGAGAGCATCACCGATTTGGAAGCGCCGGCGCCGCTCGAACCGCTGCTGATTGACGAGCCGACACTGACGATGATTTTCACGGTAAATAGCGGGCCGCTTGCCGGCAAGGATGGAGAGTATCTGACCTCGCGCGACTTGCGCGACCGCCTGCAAAAAGAATTGCTCACGAACGTTTCCATTCGCGTGGAAGATACGGACACGCCGGAATCGTTTCGCGTGCTCGGGCGCGGAGAGCTGCAACTCGCAATTTTGATTGAGACCATGCGGCGCGAAGGATTCGAATTAATGGTCGGCAAGCCGGAAATCGTGACGCGCACGGAAAACGGGAAGAAGCTCGAGCCCGTCGAGCGCCTGGTGATCGATATTCCCGAGAGCTTTATCGGCATCATTATGGAAACCATCGGCGGACGCCGCGGCGAGATGACGAAGATGAGCAATCATGGCTCGGGGCGCGTTCGGCTGGACTTCAAGATTCCTTCGCGCGGCTTGATTGGCTTGCGCAGCCAGTTGCTGACGGACACACGCGGAACGGCGCTGATTCATTCGATTTTCGATGGCTGGACCGAGTATGGCGGAGAGATGGCGCTGCGTCCGACCGGCGCGCTGGTGGCGGACCGCGGGGGAGTTTCGACGGCGTTTGCGCTATGGAATTTGCAGGAGCGCGGCGAGCTGTTTGTCGGGCCGGGAGTGGACGTCTACGAAGGCATGATTGTCGGCGAAAATTCGCGCGAGCAGGATATGGACGTGAACGTGACCAAGGAAAAGAAGCTGACGAACATGCGCTCGTCTACGGCGGATGAGGCCATTCGTCTGATTCCGCATCGCGAGTTGAGCCTGGAGCAAGCGATTGAGTTTATTGCCGACGACGAGTACGTAGAGATCACGCCGAAAGCGATTCGCTTGCGCAAGAAAGTCTTGCAAGCCAACAAGCGCCCGCGCCGCTGGCAGGAAATTCGCGCCAGCCAGGAAACCCCGGGGTAACCCTCACACGCAATTCTTTGCTTTCTCAGGAAAGGCGACATCACGGCATGCGCAGGCGCGTCGCGAGATCGGGCGCGATAGCCTTGAAGTGCCGGAGGTTCCAGGTGTAGATGGTCTGCGCATGGCACTTTCTGGCGCAGCGAAGCAGCAGCGCATCATAGATTCGCCCGTCGAAAAGTCCCCGTTCCGCTGCGGCTCCTAACGTTTGATAATAGTCCTGCGAATCCAGCGAAATGGGCGTTAGCCGCGCGCGAATTTCGTCCACGAAAAGCATGACATGCTCCGGAGAAATCGGCGGCTTGACGGGAAGAGCGGTCAGGACAGCAAAGAGTTCTGCGAGCGTGTGCAGGCTGCACGCGGTGTCTTTGGTTGTGCTCGAAGCGAAAACCCGCAGGCTGCGCTCATGGTGCTCATGGTCGCCGCGGAAAACTGCCACCAAAACGGACGTATCGAAAAACGCCTTCACTCGGAAAACTCGCGCAGACGTTTCTCGCGGGCCGCATCAATCAGGTCCGGCAGAGACTCGCTCGATCGTTGCGCCCCGCGCGCGCCTTGGTACACCCATACGCCGCGCTCCTTCTTAAGCGTGGGCTGAGTCCGCACGGGGCGGAGAATAATCTGCTCGCCAGCTTCTTCCACCATGAGCTCGTCGCCGGCTTCGAGACGCAACTTGTCGCGCAGGTCCTTCGGTAGGACGACGCGTCCCGCCTTGTCCAGCGATATGGCTTTCACGAATGCCATTCCACAATGGAAAATGGCATCTGTAAATGGTGAATGGCCTTAGTGGCCTTCGTGTTCCGACCGCGCTAAAAGCTCCGCGAGGTATTGCTTCCAGACGGCGGCGCGGGTGTGGGTGCCGTGGCCGCGGGTTTCCTCGCTGGTGGGCAAGTCGACAAAGCGGCCGTTTTTTACCTTTTTGATTTCGCGCTCGGCGATGGCGAGCTCCGGCGGATTGATGAAGTCATCGGCGGAATTGATGTACATGACGGGCGCGGTGATTTTTTCGAGCTGCGGCGAAGGATCGTAATTGCGCGAAGCGTTCACGGCATACAGGAGATCGTTGGCATCGAGGGCGGCGAAGCGCGCCTTGAAATAATCGTCCAGGCCTTTGTCCGCGGTGTCGCGTGTCGGGTAGACTTTCTGCCAGTACAGAGGCGCGCTGCCGGCAATCATCAAAAGATCGAGCGCGGTTCGCAGCGCTTGTCGCGGCTGTGTGGAATATTCTCCGCCCTTCCATTCGGGATCGTCGCGAATCGCGTCCATCACCATTTTGCGCCAGATGCGGTTGCGACCTGCGATTTCGACCGGCAGGCAAGCGAGCGGCATGAGCGCATCCATGAAATCGGGATACGTCTCGCCCCACACGAAGGAGTGCATGCAGCCCATCGATGTACCCATAACCAGGCGCAGATGATTCACGCCTAAGCCTTTGGTGAGCAGGCGGTGGTGTGCCGCTACCATGTCCTCGTAGTCGTACTGCGGAAAGTGCGCGTGCAGGCCGTCGCTGGGCTTTGAGGATTTTCCGTGGCCGATGCCGTCGGGAAGAATGATGTAGTAGCGCGCAGCGTCGAGAAGCTGGCCTGGCCCGAAGAGTTCTCCGGCAAAAATCGGCGAGAGGAATTGATGGCCCGTTCCCCCGGTGCCGTGCAGAATCAAGACCGCGTTAGTGACGCGGCCCTGCGCGTCCTTGGCGGGCTTGCCGAGCATCGTGTAGTGAAGGCGCAGCTCCGGCAGCGATTCGCCGGAGCGAAACGGAAAGTTCTTCGCGACAAAGTCGCCTTCCGTGGTTGCAGGCGCCGCGGCCTGCTGTCCGGCCGCAGGCGATTTGTGGAAGAGAACCAGCGCGAACGAGCAAACGAGAAAGCGCAAGAAGAATCGGCACATAGCCCACCTCAAAGAAGTTCGCTGGAAAAGGCACGAATCTATCATAAAGAACTCCGGATCGGGTTGAAGATAGAGCGGCGCTCGAACAGGCAAACGATGAACTGTTTCACGTGAAACGCTCTTGCTTTAGCGCTTCTGGGTGCATAAACTGCGACACGCCCGACAATCTCCTGCCCTCGGAGTGGCCCATGCGAAAAGCGGCGTTCCCGGCCTTCTGCTTGTTGCTGTCGGCGTCGTTATTGCCTTCGCGTTCGGCCGCGCAGGCAGCCTCCAGATTCGCTCCAGAGGTGCGCGCGTTCGTGAAGGAAGACGCGCCGATGATCGCGCTGACCCATGTGCGCATCATCGAGGGCACGGGAGCGGTCCCGCGGGCGGACCAAACTGTCATCACCAATGGAAAAATCTCGGCATTCGATGACGCTGCCAGCACAAAGATTCCCGAGGGCGCGAAGGTTCTTGACCTGGGCGGGCGCACCATCATTCCCGGCCTTGTCGGCATGCATGACCACATGTATTACCCTTCGCCGGGCGGCGCGCCTCCGCTTTATCCGGAACATGCGGCAAGTTTCCCCCGCCCGTATTCGCCGGGAGGCGTGACTTCGATTCGAACGACGGGAAGCATGGAGCCGTACGCGGACCTGCAGCTCAAGCGGGATATCGATGATGGAAAAATGGCTGGCCCGAGGATTCACGTCACGGGGCCGCATCTCGAAGGGCCTGGAGCGTTCGCGCTGCAGATGCATCAGCTCAAAGACACGGAAAATGCCCGCCGCACCGTCGCATTCTGGATAGAGCAGGGCGTGACTTCGTTCAAGGCGTACATGAATATCACCCCGGACGAACTGAGCGCGGCAATGCAGGCGGCGCACGCTCACGGCATTCAAGTGACGGGCACCTTTGTTCCATCGGTTTTCGCGAAGCGGCAAACTTGGGCATTGATGATTTGGAACACCGCTTAGTGGTGGATACGGAATTTCTTGCGGACAAAAAACAGGGAGGATGTCCTAACACGGCGGCAAACGACCTGGTGGCGCGCCACGTTGCGATTACATCCACGCTGCCGGTGTTCGAAACGTTTGTGCCCAACCGTGCGCCGCTCGATGCTCAAATACTCGATGCGATGCTGCCGGACGCGCGCATTTCCTACCTGAAACGACGCTCTCGGGCAAGCTCGGGCAACGAATTCGAAAGTGTTGGGTTAGACGGAAGGAGTGAGGTAGAGTCGGGATTTCCAAAGCAACATGCTTTGAACGCCTTACATCCAAGCGGTTAAACGGGGCAGAACCAGCAGCTTTCTTGGCGCTCCAAAGGGAGAGGATCGAATCCGTGAGTCACGTTCCGGGGGTAAACGGTGACGCAATGTATCCCACGATTGCCGCGACGGCCACGGCGCTGCCGCCGCACACCATCACGCGCGAGGACGTGAAATATTACATGGGCCGCGTCTTCAACATTCCCGAGCGGCGCCTGGAAGCGATGATGAGCATCGTGGACAACGCGCAGGTGCACAAAAGGCATTCCATCTTCCCGATCGATTACACCATCGAGCCTCGCGCGCTTTCGAAAACCAACAACGAATACATCGAACACGCAGTAAAGCTTGGCCGGGAAGCAGCGGGAAAATGCCTGGAACGCGCAGGCCTCAAGCCGGAAGAGATCGACCTGATTATCACGGTCTCGTGCACCGGCTTCATGATTCCTTCGCTCGATGCCCATCTCATCCACCTGATGGGTTTTCGTTCCAACGTGCGGCGCATGCCTTTCACGGAATTAGGTTGCGCGGCAGGAGCCATGGCTCTGGGCCGCGCCGCAGATTATTTGAAAGCGCGTCCGGGGGGAAACGTTCTCATCATCTCGGTGGAATTGCCCTCGCTCACGTTTCAACGCAAAGACATTTCGCAGGCCAATCTCATTTCTTCGGTTCTGTTTGGTGACGGCGCCGCCGCGGTGATCGTGCGCGGAAATGGCTCGCGCGGCCCGAAGATTCTGGTTTCAGAGACATACACCTTCGAGGACTCGCTCTGGGCCATGGGTTTTGATCTGCGCGATTCCGGCTTCCACATTCTGCTGTCGAAGGACGTTCCGGAAATGATCGGCGGAAAAATCCGCGGGCTGGTCGAGGGCTTTCTCGGGCGCAACGGACGCAAGCGCGAAGACATCAAGGGATGGATTCTGCATCCCGGAGGCGCGCGTTTGCTTGGAAACGTGGAAACCGAGCTGGGCTTGTGCAAGTGCGACACGCAGCCGTCGTGGGACATTCTTGCTAACGTCGGCAACCTTTCGAGCGCGACCATTCTTTTCATCCTTCAGGAGTGGCTCGAAAAGCGGCCGCTCAAGGCCGGCGATTACGCGCTGGCGGCCGCTTTTGGTCCCGGCTTTAGCGCCGAGTTTCTCTTACTGCAATGGGCCTGAGCGTCTACTTGTACCTGGCGCTCCTCGCCACTGTGGGAGTGCTCCGCCTTGTCGAATTGCGCATTTCCCGGCGGCATCAGCAACGCATGATCGCCGGCGGCGCGGTGCGCGTCCGCGAGCCGCATTTCAAATGGATGGTGGTCGTGCACACTGGCGTTTTGATCGGCGCTGCTCTGGAAGTCGTCCTGCTGCATCGGCCTTTTCTGCCCCTTCTCGGCGCGACGATGTTGGTTCTCTTTCTGGCATCCAATCTAATGCGCTTCTGGGTGATTCGAACGCTGGGAAATCTGTGGAGCGTGCAGGTGATGGATTCCACGCGCATGGGCGTCGTAACCACAGGACCGTTTCGCTTTGTGCGCCATCCCAACTACACCGGAGTGATTCTGGAAATGATTTCGCTTCCGCTCATTCATACCGCTTGGATCACCACCGTTGTAACGGTGCTGATTTTTTCGTTTGTGCTATCCCTGCGGATCCGGGCGGAAGAGAATGTGCTCATGGCGAGCCCTGAATACCGAGCGGCGATGGGCCGCAAACCGCGGTTCTTGCCCGGCCTGTTTTGAAGAAGGCTGTTCGAATGCGCTCTCTAATGCTCACTCTCCTCGCCTTTGTCTTCCTGCAAACCACTTTTGTCACAAAGGCTCAGGATCCTGCCACTCCCGCGTTCGTGAAAGTCCCGGAACTCTGTTCCGGCTTTCGCCAGCTCTATATTCAGAAGTTCCCCGAAGGGCGCGCCCTGTTTGAGGCTTGGGAAGCCCAGCACCCGGAAGAACCTTTTGGCCAAGTTGCTATCGCCGCCAGTTATCTCTTTGAAGAGTTTTACCGCCAAGGAGTCCTTACCAGCGACTTCTTCCTCAACGAAAAGAAATTCCTCCACGGCATCGAGGGTGAGCCGGACCCCGAGCGCATGGAAGGCTTTGAAACGGCGATTCAAAAAGCGCGCGAACTCGCAGCCGAGCGGCTAGCAAAAGATGCAAAGGACCCCGAAGCGCTCTACGCTCTCACGCTTTGCGCCGGCATGGAATCGGATGCTGACATGATTCTCAAGAAGCACAATCTGGAAGCGCTTCGGCGGCTCAAAGAAGCTAACGCGCACGCCAGGGCGTTGCTGGCCGAGCGTCCCGACGCGAAAGACGTTTACGTAGCGCTGGGATCCGCGAACTACATTGTAGGCAGCTTATCCGTGGGCTTTCGCGCCATGCTGTGGTTCGGCGGAATCCATGGCGACAAGAAGCTTGGCATGCAGCAATTGCAAGAGGCCGCGGAAGGGGGGCGGTACCTGGAGCCTGTTGCCAAGATTATGCTGGCGCTCGCGGCGCGGCGCGAGAAGCAAAGAGCCTTGGCGCAAAAGCTTCTGCAACAACTAACCGAGGAGTTCCCCGAAAGCCCACTCTATCCTGCCGAATATGCCAAAGCCATGGGCCGGCCGATTCCCGCATCGATACATCCCTGAGGGTGTTTGACCCCGCGTGATTTCGCGATTTGTGACCCTCGTCTCATGGGGATTCCCGCGCGCTAATTCCCATCGCGCGCCGCTAGGAAAGCTGCTAAGCCTCGTGATTTCAACGAACAAGGAGGGTGGCGACGGTGGCTTCTGAATCGCCGCCACAGCGGGCGCTTTCGAAAAAGCGGGCCAGCTTCGTTCGAATCATCTAGAATCTCGCTTCCAACGGGGTGATTCTTCAAGCTCCCCGCGTAAGGGGGTGAAACGTGTTCCAGCGCGACTTACTCAAGGACCGGGCGATCTTCCTCACCGGCGGAGGCACCGGACTCGGGCGCTCCATGGCTTTGCGATTTGCCGAATTAGGAGCACGGCTGTTTCTTATCGGCCGGCGTGAGGATCCGCTTCGCGAAACGTGCGAGGAAATTCTCAGGTTTGGCGGAGCTGCCGCGTACGCTACCTGCGACGTGCGCGATTACCACGCCGTCGAAGCTGCGGCGGCTAAAGCAGACCAGCAATTCGGCGAAATCAACACCCTCGTGAACAACGCGGCCGGCAATTTCATCGCGCGCACGGAAAAACTGTCCGCCAATGCATTTAAT
This sequence comes from Acidobacteriota bacterium, assembly GCA_003223245.1. Lineage (GTDB taxonomy): Bacteria > Acidobacteriota > Terriglobia > Acidiferrales > UBA7541 > Acidiferrum. The sequence continues at coordinate 56,270 of QHYI01000143.1, read as the reverse complement.
GCCGTCGTAGGCATCGTGCTGAATGGGTCGTTTCACTGCACGCAAGCCTTCGCCAAGCGCTGGATCTCGCGAAAGCTCGGCGCAAATGTGTTGAACATTGTGACCACCTACGCGGCGGCGAACTGTGGTTCGGGCTTTGTCGTGCCTTCGGCCTGCGCCAAGGCGGGAGTGCTGGCCATGACCACGTCGCTGGCCGTGGAGTGGGCCAAGTACGACATTCGCATCAACGCCATCGCTCCGGGACCTTTTCCCACCGAAGGAGCGTGGTCCCGTCTGATGCCCTCGAAGCAATTCGAAGAACACAGCAAAGAGAAACACCCGATGAAGCGGTTTGGACGCCACGAAGAACTCGCCAATCTAGCCGCTTTCCTGCTTAGCGACATGGCGGAGTATATCAACGGCGAATGCGTCGTGATTGACGGCGCCCAATGGCTGCGGGGAGCGGGAGAATTCAACGATCTGCTGCTCTTGCCGGAAAGCACGTGGGAAACCGTGGAAGGCGCGCGGGAAAAGAAATCCTGAGAGCGGGAAAGAGTGCCTTCCCGCGATACTTACCTGCCGCAGGCAGGGCGCACAACCTCAAATCCGTGTTTGAGTTTCGGTTGCGATTCCTCGCCCCTGCTTGTCGGATTCGCTCAGAACGATAGGTCGAGCTATTGTGGCAGCGCGCGCTTCCGCAACTCCACGCGCAGTTTCGCTTCGCCAATCGCTTGACCGTTAGCTTCCGCACGAACCGTGACTTCCACGGTCTGCGCTTGCTTTGTATTGTTTTCCGGCGGGGCCGGCAAATTCACTTCCACGCGCGCAGCGGCCGTTTGTTTTGCCGCCACCATGAATTCCCCCGTGCCATTCTCCACACTCCATCCTGCCGGCAGCGCGGCAGAGCGGGTGACTTCCTGCGCTTTCGGGGTTTGGTTGCGCATCCACAACGGAATCACGAGAGTTCCGGGTCCTTGCAGAGCGATCTCCGGCGGCTCGGGATGCGGTAAACTCGTGAGGCCGTGGGCGCGGCGGAATTCGGCATAAAAACTCCAAGGTCCAGCGAGTTCGATCGACAAATCTGGCTGCACTGGCTGTGGGGCAACTTCCGGCCGAACAAAGGGAATCGCGCCGGGCGTGATGCCTTCAAAGATATCGCCGGTCACGCTTCCACCAACCAAAGACTTGCCGAGCACGTAATGTTGGTCCTCTCCCCATCCGTCCGACGTGGCCATTTTTTCGATCTGCGCTTCGTCCATCTGGGCGATGCGATCGAGATAGGATTTCGCTTGTGTCTGGTGCGCGCGAAAGGCATCGAGCGCCATCCGCCAGTAGGGCTTGCCGCTCAATTTAGAGATTTCCTTCACCGAATAGCTAGGCCCTTTGCCGCGAAAGATATCTTTGCGCTCCGCGTCCGGGAAGTAGTAAATCTTTTTGGCCTGCCATGGCCGCAGGTTTTCGAGAAACGGTTCGAGCCGCTTCATCGGCCCGGAAACTTGCTCGGGGAACACGGCCGGATTCCCCGCCAGATCGAAAGCTTCGGTGGCCAGCACGCCGGAAGCCTGGTGGTCACCGTGATCCTCGCCAATGAACGTTCCCGGAAGAAACGTGAGAATGACTTCGGGTCGCGTCAAGCGAACCAGCCGCACCATTTGCTCCAGAGTCTCCCCGTGATCCCAATTCGCCAGCGACACTAAGACGTCCTGCGTGGCCGTGTCTTTTCCGCTGAGAAACCACACCCTGTTGATGCCCAGCGTCATCAACGCATTGCGCGCCTCGATCTCGCGCACATCACCGAGCGCCGCGGCTTGCTCTGCTCCGGCTTCGTTCGCACCGCTGCTCCCGTGCGTACCGAAAACCACGGCAATCCGCTTGTGTTCATCGAGTGCCCGCGCGAGATACGGCGTTACCGCAGCTTCGTCGTCTGGATGCGCCACCACGGCCAGGATATCCGCCTTGTAGCGCTCGTCAGGTTCGGGTAGCGCCTTCGGTTCCTGGGCCGTGATACTTGGCGGCAGCAGCCACAGGAACAGTACAAGAATTCCAGCAGATCGAAGCATCAGTGATCCTTAATGATAGATTTACAGGTCAGCGAAAGTTTGGATTCGCCATCAAGGTGCGGGGGTACTTTTGCCCATGGCGCTGCCGGCCAGACCCGCGCGCCGCAGCAAATCCTGAAAACGCGGGTCGCTGCGCAGCGGGTCGAACCCTGGTTCGACCGTAAGGGATGTCATGCCGTTGTAACGCTGGGAGTAAGCCCTCTCCAGGTCCGCCAGCGCTTCCTCTTTGTTGCCCACACCTAGACGGGCCCAGAGCAAAACAACGGGGTTCAACGGCTCCTGTCGGCTCAGGTTTTCCAGTTTTTCCATCTCGCGTCGGGCCCGCTCCAACTGGCCCGCCCGGCCGTAGATGTATGTTAACGCCATCCAAAATGCAGGTCCTTCCCCATAAAGTCGCGTGGCTTGGCTGCGCGCGCCCCCTATTTTCACAACGGGTCGGCGCAAACGCTGCTGGATGTCGTGCATTTCTATGAAAACCGCTTCGGCCTGATCTTGACCACGCAAGAAGAGCCGGACCTTGTGGCGTTCTTGAGCGTTCTCTAACCATGCCGTTCGCACGATCGTATTGTGCCACAGGGGTTGCCGGACGAAACTCACCGCGGACCCGGCCGACAGCGAAAGGGAGGCTCTGCCGCGGCTGGCAGGAGAAGCAACCGTTTGCTAGCCTGGTGCGACTTTGCGACACCGCACTCGAAGACGGTTTCTGCGGGATGCGCGCGGCAGAGGGGCTGGCGCGTTTCTCTCTCTGAACTTGAGGGCGGCGTTCGGGGCGCAAAACGCGCCTCGCATGCAATTTCCCCACAGCGGCGCGCGAGCGCATTGCGATTGCTCCCTATCCTTTTCGGGATTTTGTCGCGGGGCATGAAGACAAACCCGGCAGCGGGAAAATCGAGCTCCAAAGAGTTTATGGCATGCGACAGCCCAGGCGATCCCTACGCCGGAACGGCGGGACGCGTTGAGAAGACGCTGAGAAATTTATCGTAGGGAATCAGTTAAGGCGGAATTTCACCGTTACCGTGACATGCATGGCCACGGCCCGCCCGTCTAACCGCGCGGGTTCGTACTTCCACTGGCGGACCGTTTCGATGGCTGCCTGCTGCAACAAAACCGGGCCAGAGATCACTTTAACGGTTGTCACTTTGCCGTTCGCATCGATAAGCGCATCTACCACGACATCTCCACTGACGCGCGTAGATTTTGCAAGCTCAGGATAAAGGGGCGGTACGGAGCGAATGAGCTGCGCCTGCTGAACCATCCCGCCTACGGGAGCTTGCGGCTCGGGGGCCGGGGGTGCAACGTGGCTGTTGAGCGCCCCGCCAATCGGTTCCCCCTGCGGAACCGTCATCCCTGTTTGAATGGCCGGCGCTTCCGCCGATGAATCGGTGGCCGCAGAGCCATTGCTCGCCGGGCGATTGAGGTTGGGAGCCTCGAGCGTAAATAGGCTTGGCGATGGGGGCTCCTCCTGTTGCCCCGTTTCCTTGCTCTTTTTAGCCCCTGCAGATGCAGAGAGGTCCGCAGACTCTGTTCGCTTGGGAGCAAGTTGATTGTCGGGGTGCTGGGAAGGGTTGCGAACAAACCACAGCATCCAGCGCTTGCCGTTGGCGTCCACCACTTCCACCTGGAAAGGCGGTGCGCTCTCTGCGGAGGAAAGCGCGGGTATCACTGGCGCTTCTTTTACCGCTACTGTCGGCGCCGGGGCGGTTTCCGCAGCGTCGGCGGAAGGGGCCCTTCGAGCCATGAAAATCCTTACGCCTGCGGTCACAACAAACGCCACCAGACAACCCGCTACCACCAGGAACGTCAATCGCGCCACGGAGGGATGCGACTGGGCAGAGGACTTCGTATCTGGCTGCAATTCGAATACTTCGCCGCGGCCAGCCAAGACGGGCGACGCCACGTCGGGCATTTCCTCGGCTAGCGCTGATTCCCGCTTTTCCTCCAATTCCACAGTGACTTCCGGAGTGTCCACGTCCGAGGGAGGTTCTTTGACAGGTATCGTGCTCACGGGTCCCAATGCGGGCGTCAGAGGGGTCAACGGAGCAAGCGACTCCGTTGCTTTCATCGGCTCGTTTGTCTTGCCTTCAACCGTCGAGGTAAGCGTGTTCGTAGCCGTTTCCGATGAGAGCCATTGCCGGATTTGTTCTCGCCTTCCTTCGGCCAGGTTCACGAATTGCACTCCGGCAATTCTCTCAAACTCACGAAGCCACATGATTTCGCCTGCCGCTTCGAGCGATTCACCTAAAACGCTTACGTCGCGCGGCATCGGCATGCAGCCCATGACCTGAAAAGTGAAGGTGACCTTCTCGTGCAGAGACGGCAACCGGGAAAACTCAAAAGCCATGCCCTTTTCGCTCATATTCGTGAGCTTGCCCCAATTGTCTTCGCCGAAAAACACCAGCACGACATAGTGGTTGAAGGCTTCTCTTGGGAGGCCGCGCCGCTCCCCCGGGTTTGTCGTGTCCTTCGAAATTGCCGGTAAGGATGACATGGCTCAGCACTCTGCTTGGTTTCTGATTTTCGTGCGCCGCATCAATCGCTCGCTTGGGACATGTCCTGAAGCTGTTCCCAGCCGCTCGGGAGCTCGAGTTGCCAGTGGTTCGTCTGATCGAAGAGAACAAACTCCCCCACGTTTTCCAGCCGCTGCTTCACAAAATTTCTCATCCTGTCGAGGTACCCAGAGTCCTCTTCCCCGGGCCAGTCAAACGGCTGGGTAATTTCGACGGCCAACCGCGCGTGCTGCCTTGCCGGCAAAAACACGGGATAGGCGAGCCGTATCGGTTGCTCCTGGCTATAGCTGCCGTCGGATTTCAGCTTGCTCAAAATAACCACACCGGGACCATCGGCTAACCGATAGTCGGAATCCGTGTCGTTCTCCAGATCGTAGGAAATAATGAGGGAAGAATGCGTTTTGTCGATTTCTCGGAGCTGGCTTCCAACATATCCCGCGCTGACCGTGCCTCGGTTCCACGTTCGCGGCTGTCCCTTAAGCAAGCCCTTGAACAAAACTCTAGTATTCAGGAGAAACGTCAACGCCAGAAGCGTTACTCCTGCAGACCCTGCAATCCAGAGCGCGTCTTTCCGAGACACCGTGGTCTCCGTGGGGCCAGGAGGCTCCAGGCTATAGGGCTCCTTTTGGATTTTCTGCCGGTCTTGCTGCTTCCTATCTTCCGTATCATCCCACCATGGGCTGCAACAAGCAGGGATAAACCCTAACTTGGATGTGGGTTTACGGTGTAGCTCCTATAGCACTTTTCTGGCCTCATGGCCAGCGGATTTTGCAAATGAGCGGTGCCTCGGCCCTCCCTGTCCTGAAAGACTCTTTATCAGCAGCCCTTTGAGGCCGGACTCATTCGACCTGTCCGCCGTCGTCTCCTGAGGGGGGTGGAGGGGTGGCCAGTTGGAGTTCGGCAACGCCAGCCGACTTCAGCTGTCGGTTAAGGGCGGGGAGGTCCCTGGCCTGGAAGTCTTTCCAGAGCTTGAGGGTAGCGGAGAAATCCCTTTCCGCCGTGTCGATGGCGGCAATCTGGGCCTCCGTAGGAGCCGCGTCGGCGCGGTCAATTTCGCCATAGAGCGCGCCGATCATGGCTCCCGTGCGGCTCAGCGTCGATGAAGGCGAAGCCGCCGCCCCAAAGCCTCCAGCGCCTCCCCCGCCACCGAGGATGGCCATCAGTTTCTTGTCGAAGCTTGCGACCGCCTCAGCAAGGGGGCCGGAGATTTTCTCCCAGGATAGGTTCGCAGGGTTTCTACCCGTTGCCTCTGCCGGGCTCTTGCCAGTCAGCTTCTGAAGCTGCTCGCGCAGGCCGCGAGCTTCGGTGATCGCCTCCGTGTTTTGCGTCATCATTCTCGCCAGAAGCTGCTCTTTCTGGAATTCCAGCGCCAGATCTTCCCGAGAGGCTTCCACGCGAGGATCCATCTTTACGACGAGGGGCTCGCTGAAGGTTTGTCCAGTAACGGTGAGGCGGACGGTGTATTGCCCCGGAACGGCCATTGGGCCCTCGGGCGACCGCGGCGTGTCGCCGGGAACGGCCGAGATCGGATATTCCGTGCGCGTAGCTCGCGGCGAAGGATAGCGCAGGTCCCACACCCAGCGGTGCATCCCCGCGGCAGTAGAGAGTATCTTGGGGATGGCAATCCAATAGCGCGGGATCAACTCTTTGGCGAGCTCTTCCGGGGTAGGCTCGGGTTTGTCTTCGCTCGAAAATTTGCGGACCACCTTGCCTTGGCTGTCGAGAATTTCTAGCAGGGCAGGAGAAGTCGTAGGCTGCAGAAGGAAATAATCAATCATTGCGCCAACGGGGGGATTCTGCGCCGTGGGCTCGTCGGGCGGAATGGGCGTGTCCGTATTGGTATCGCGCCGTAGGCGATAAGTGACCGCCGGCTTGAAAAGATGCACATCGGCTTTGGCCATGGATTCGCTGACCTGCCGCAACGGCGAAATGTCGTCCTGAACCCAGAACGAACGCCCGTGGGTAGCCACAATCAAATCGTCATCGTGAATCCACAGGTCGCGCATGGAAGTGTGCGGGAGATTGAGCTGCAGCGATTGCCAGTGGTCGCCATCATCGAACGAGACCCATACGCTCGTTTCGGTAGCCGCAAAAAGCAGGCCCTTGCGCACGGGATCTTCTCGCACACTATTGACCGGCGCGTTATCAGGCAGCCCGGTCGTGATCGGCTGCCAGCTCTTCCCGCCGTCGTGCGTGCGATAAATGTAAGGGCGGAGATCGTCGATGCGAAAACGGCTAACGGAAGCGTAAGCGGTCTGGTCATCGAAATGCGAAGCGGCAAGCTGCGTGACTTTGCTCCAGGGAATGATGTCCGGCGGCGTAATGTTTTTCCAGTTCGCGCCGCCGTCGCGTGTGACCCAGAGCAAGCCATCGTCCGTGCCCGCCCAGATGGTGTTTACGTTCTTGAACGAAGGGGCCAGCGCGTAGATGACCCCGCGAATTTTTTTGGCGTTGGAATCCTGGGCTGCTTTGTCGCCAAGGCTCGCCGGAATCGACCCATGCTCACGCGCCAGATCAGGACTCATCGTCTGCCACGTTTGTCCGCCATCGCTGGTCTTATAAAGGAAATTCGTAGTCGTGTAGAGGATGTGAGGATCAACCGGCGAAAAAAGACACGGCTGCGTGCGGTCGGCGCGCACTTTGGGATCAGCTGCGGGAACAGGCGTAACGTTCAGGAACTCTCCTGTGGAAATGGAATATTTGGAAACTTCTCGCCGGCCCGCGCCATAAACAATGTCCGGATGGAGCGGATCGGGCGCGGCATAACCGTACTCAATGATGCCCACGGGATGCCAGTCGCGAAACGTGATCTCGCCGTCTTTGCCGCGGCTTGAAACACATACCGAGCCGCTGTCCTGCTGCCCGCTGCACACCAAGTAAGGGAAGGAATTCGTAGTAGCCACGTGATAGAGCTGGCCTGTGGGCTGGTTGTACCAGGAACTCCACGTCTGTCCGGAGTTGACGCTGACAAGCGCGCCCTGGTCGCTGACCAGCAGAATAATGTTGGGAAAATTCGGATTGATCCAAAGATTTTGATAATCATCGCCGCCCGGCGCGCCGCGGAGGCTCGTCCAAGTCTTGCCGCCATCGGTCGAACGCATCGTCACAATGCTGGCGCTGTAAACCACGTCCGGATTTTTCGGATCAACGCGCGGCACGGGCAGATCGCCGCCTCCGATGCGCAATGCCGGCCGCGGATCGGTGGTGATGCGCGTCCAGTTTTCTCCAGCGTCATCGGAGCGGTAAATCCCGACGCTCGGCTCGGTAGTGGCTACGGAGGCGTAAAGGCGGCTTGGCTGGCTTGCCGCAACGGCCACATCCACTTGAATAATGCCTTTCGGCAAACCGTTGGCGAGCGCCCGCCAGGTTTTCCCGCCGTCGATGGATTTGAAAAGCCCGCCACCGCTGCCGCTGTATTGATTGCCGTCTTCCCAAGGACCCAGCCGCACCTCCCACAGCGAAGCGTAGACGATGTCGGGATTCGAAGGATCGATTTCAACATCCGATCCGCCGACATCAGCGCCCTTCGAAAGAACTTTCTGCCAATTTTGCCCGCCATCGGTCGAAAGATAGATGCCGCGCTCTTCATTCGCGCCATACGGATGCCCAAGCGCTGCGGCGAAAACGCGATTGGGGTTGCGGGGATCAACGGCGAGCGCCGGAATGCCCTGCGAATCTTCTAAGCCAAGATGCGTCCAGGTTTTTCCGGCGTCGCTGGATTTGTAAACGCCGTCGCCCACGGAAAGATCGGGCCGCGCCAAACCTTCGCCGCTCCCGACATAAATAATGTTGGGATCGGAAGGCGCCACGGCAATGGCTCCGATCGATTGCGTAGGTTCACCGTCAAAGATGGGATTCCACGTGCGGCCGTAATCGTCCGACTTCCAGACGCCGCCGTTGACCGCGCCCATGTAAAACACATTGGGCTCGCTCGGCACGCCGCAAGCTGCGCGGGTCCGGCCGCCGCGCGTGGGGCCGATCATGCGCCAGCGCATTTCCTGGTAAGTGGATTCGGAAATCTGCTGCGCCGCGGCGGGATGGCAGGGAATCAAAGCAAACACGGCGACAAGCGCAAGCGGAAAAACGCCAAACCAGCGAATCACGGCGGACCTCCAGAAAAAATTCAAACGGCACAGCATAAAACAAATGGGAACAGAGAAGGAGCGAAACTCCAGAGAAGGCAATATACGGTGTTCGTTGCTCGAGTTACACGGTCAAGTTTAACGTTCCCTTGCCCTAACTGAATTCCGGTGTTAGTCTTCGTTTCTGGCGCTGGAGTGGGGGGTAGCCTTTTCAGCGCCGGAAAACGGGGGGGATGAATGTCTTCCCTCCGTGGGGCAGTTCTTCCCAGTCGGGATTGCACTTCACATCTGAACACTGATTGCAGAGGAGGAAGTATGTTGAAGAAGCTGCTAGGCGCTCTCACGCTCGCAACGTTCCTGTGTGTTTCCGGCGCGGCTTACGCGCAGGAGACCGAGAAGAAGGACGATGCAGCGAAGCAGGAGACCACCAAGAAGAAGGAAATGAAGAAGAGGAGCACGAAGAAAAAGGCCGAAAAGAAAGAGAAAAAGGAGGAAGAAAAGAAGCCCAGCTAACGGATTCTTTTTTTGTGTTGTGGTTCCGGGCAGCCGCCGCGCGAAGAGCGTACCGGCTGCCCAACTTGTTTCTGCGAGCTACTTTTTCCGCGAGACCGAACCCATCTCGACCGCACCATAGCCACACAGCCCAACTTCCGAGAAATGACTTTTGGGGACCTCTGGCACAGAGTATGCTTTCAAGCGCGAAAATGAAGAGGGGAGGACAAAAACTCATGCTCAAAAGACTTCTTTTGGTCGCGGTTGCGGCGGTGTGGGCAGCTGCAAATTCTCAAGCCCAGCACCCTGCCAGCGGGGCGGCGGCCCCCAACCTTCTGCCAGTGGCCAATCCCGTCAGCAGCGCCGTGAAAGCGCAACTGCCGCGCTATTCGAAAAACATGGTCGCTGCCGCCGAGGCCATGCCCGCAGACAAATACAACTTCAAGCCCACGCCGGAGATGAATTCTTTCGGCCACCTGGTAATGCACATTGCGCAGTCGAATAACAATCTGTGCTCCAAAATCTCAGACACACCGGCACCGGACGTAAAGCTCGCGGATACTGATCCCAAGGACAAACTCGTGGCGGCGCTGAAGGCTTCTTTTGAATTTTGCACGACCTCGCTCGACAAGGTGGATGATTCGAAGCTGGGCGATCAGATGATGCTTTTCGGCAATCGGCCGTTCTCGCGCGCCGCCGTGCTCATCATGTTGAGCGACGACTGGTACGATCATTATGGCGCGCAAGCAGTGTACCTGCGCCTGAACGGCATTCTCCCGCCCACCGCGCAGCCCGCTCCAAAATAATTTCCGGCCGCTAGGACGGCTCTAAAAGTGAAACCCCAACTCCGCGGTGTAGGCCCTCGGACTGACAAAGTGCGTACCGCTGAAGGTCGACAGAAAGTTGTAAAGCGCGGTTTTGTTGGTCAGGTTGACAGCCGTCAGGCGCAAACTCCACTTGTAGCGGTCGTTGTGAAACAGGTCGTCGTCGCCAACGCTGGCGTCAAACAAATTGCGCGGAGCAACGCGAGACGGGTTGCGGTCCGCGTTGTTCGTTCCAGGTGCGGGAAGGGTCAACAACTTGGCGCCAAACGGTGTTTGTCCCGAGCAAATCGCCGGAGTGAGCGGGGCCGCGCGAGTCGCCACGTCGTTCCCACAGAACAGGCCAATGGCGGCTTGTTGATCGCCGTCAAGAGAAGCGACCGCGGTGGGAAAATCCGCTACCAGGGGTGAACTGGCCACCAAGCCGCTGTCGTAGCGCCAGTTGAAGCCGAGCCACGGCATTCTTTTCCAAGGTTGATATTGCAAATGGGTGGTTTGATTGAAGTTTTGATCGTGGTCGATGCGGAAGACTTGGCCGCCGCTCACGGTAGCACCGAGTCCCCCGACTTGCGGCGGGAAGTAGCGAGCCCGAACATGCGCGAGAACCGCAAACGCCGTTAGGCCATGATAATTCGGCATGCTCACGCGCACCGACGGCCCATCGATCTTGGAGTGATGCCAGGCAATCGGAAAGAAGATCGGGGTGTTGGCGAAGGCGCTGAAGTCGAAAGCGTTGTGCGTGTACTTCCACAGATAGTCGGCATCCACGACGAGGTACTTTCCAAAGGCCTGCTGGAAGCCGGCGTTGAACTGGTTGCGCTGGCCGGAACGAATCGGCGAGAGGAGACTTGTGCCGCCAATAACGTCGACGATCACCGGCTTGGAGGCGCCAAGACTCGACACAATCAAGTTCTCGTTGAAAGGAGTTTCCAGCACACGCGAATAGGAAATGCGAAGCACGGTGTTGGTCTTCTTGATGTTGTAGGCAATGCCGACGCGCGGCTCCGGCTGCCAATCGTGAACGATTCCTCGATACACGTCGGCGCGCGCGCCCACGTTGAAGGACCAGCGTCCTAGCGTGATGGCATCTTGCAGATAAGCAGCAAACTCCTTGACATCGGCATGTCCGTGGAACGGGAAAAGATTTCCGCCGCGCGTCAGGTCGAAAGGAAACAGCTGCGTGCAGGGCGCGTCGATGGGTTGATTGATGAAGGGATTGAAGCAAGGATTGCCGTTCGCGTCCATTTGCGAAGGAAGAAAGTTGGGGTCGGTGATTCCGAAATTGAAGTTTTCGGTCAAAAAGGTGTGCTGGAAAGTGGCCCCGGCCTTGACGTTGTGAATTCCCTTCACATAAGACACGTCAGTTCGAAGTCCCGCATTGGTTAGCATGCGGTCTTGGTTCACGGTTGCGGAAGAGCCGGCGGGAATGAACCCGGTGGCGTCGGCGAAAGGGTTTCCGCTGGGGTAGTAATTGAAATGGTCGTGGCGAACAAAAGCTCCTAAAGTGAAGAGCGTGGTAGTGCTAATCAAACGCGTCCACACTGGGGCGACATTGAAAGTGTTGATGCGCGCGCGCTGGTCGGCGGCTGGGAGAGGCCGGCCCGTCACTGGATCGCTCGCGCCCGCGTTCAAGTTGTCAAGCGTGTTTGGCGTCTGGAACCAGGAGCGCGTGTACTGAAAATTGCTGTGAATCGAATCCGCGCCGGTGACGTTGAAATCCACGTGGTCGAATAGATTTTCCTCGTTACCTCTGTCGTGAATAGCGTGAAATTCGGGTGGGTCCAAGAAGCGGCTGGTATTCATGCCGTTTGCCGCGATGAAGTTGCCCCACTTCTGTCCGCCGTAGGAAAGCTGAAAACCGCTGGTGACGGAGCCGAAGCTGCCATAAGAAGACGCGATTTCTCCGGTAGGTTTGCTCACGCCGAGGCCTGATTTCGTGGTTACTTTGATGACCAGACTGGTTTTGTCGCCATATTCGGCGGGCGGCCCGCCGGACACCACTTCGAGCGATTGAATCGAATCGAGGGGAATTTGATTCGCGAAGACCTTGCTTTGCTGGTCGGTGATGGGCTGCCCGTCCACCGAAAACGAACTTTCCGCATGGTCCCCTTGGGCATGAAACAAGCCGTTGGAATCGGCAACCACACCCGGAGACGAGAGCGTCACGAGCGAGCTCACCGAAGAGGATTGGCTCTCGAGCGGAAGCTTCTCGATTAGGCCGGTATCGACGTCGGTGTGAGCGCTGGGCTGCGTTTCGATAAGGTCTCCCCCGCTGGCCTCGACGGTGACGCTGGTAGAGGACGCGCCGAGCTGCAAACCAACCTGCAGCGTCACCGGCACGCCCGAGCGCACCGTCACATCCTGGACGAATGGGGCGAAGCCTGGAGCCGTCACGATAAGGTGGTAGGGATTGAATGGAATGTTGGTGAACTTGAAATTTCCGTCCGCGTCGGTCGTCGCCGCGCGCTGGAAGCCGCTCACCGGATCAGAAATCTCAACCGTGGCGCCGGCGACCACCGCGCCCGAAGGGTCCTTCACCACGCCTTCGATCGTCCCGGAATTTCCCAGTTGCGCCTTAGCAAGCCCCGCGGTTACGAGCAAAACAAGTCCCGGTGCAAAAGCCACGTAAATACCAAATCTTTTCAACATTGTGCATCCTTTCTGAACAAACGTGCTGCCGTAGAGTCGGGATAAACGGTAAAACCCATCCCCGGCTACACCCGCAAAACGTCGCCTTCTCGCGCGACAACCTCATATAGAACGGGATTGACGAAAAACCCCAGGAACAGCCGCGAAATCAGTCCCGCGACCACCACGATCGCGAACGGCTTCTGCGTATCGCTCCCTACGCCGGTCGAGAGCGCCGCCGGAAGCAAGCCAAGACAGGCCACCAACGCGGTCATCATAATGGGGCGCAACCGCAGCAGCGAAGCATCCCGCGTGGCGTCGCGAATGCTCCGACCGTCGACGCGCAGCTTGTTAATGTAGCTGACCAGAATCACCGCCGTCTCCACCGACACTCCCAGCAGCGCAAGCAAGCCCAGAAGGCTCGAGACGCTGAAGGGCGTATGGGTCAGCCATAATGCTATAAGCGCTCCGACCGGCTCCGTCATGACCACGCCCAGAGCAATCGAGACGGGAAACTTGAAGTTGCCGTACAGTGCAAAAAGAATCAGAAAGATAAGCAACACCGCAAGGGGCCCAATGACATAGAGCTGAGCCTTCGCTTCCAGCAATTCGCTATACTCTCCGCCCCATAGGAGTGTGTAACCCTCTGGAATGCTTACGGATTTTGCGATCGCGGCCTTTCCCGCATTGACGATGCCTTCCAAATTGCGGCCGATAATGGAGAATTGAATGCCGATGTAGCGCGAATTGTTTTCGCGGTAGATAAAGGATGCGCCGCTGCTCTCCTTGATGGTAGAGAGCTCGGAAAGAGGGATCTGCTGCCCGCCGGGAGCGGGCACGAGAAGATCGCCAATTTGTCGCGCGCTCGAGCGGAATTGCGGCTCCATGCGCACGATGAGGTCGAATAGTTTTTCCCCTTGGATGACCTGTGTAGCCGCTTGTCCGCCAACGGCTGCCTGCACCACCGCTTCGACGTCCGCAACGTTGATGCCATAGCGCGCAATCTTTGTGCGGTCCGCGTCGACGATCAGGCTGGGCTGCCCGAGTTCGCGAACCACCGTGAGTTCTGTGAAACCGGGAGTCTTGTCGAGAGCATTGCGAATCTCGACCGCCTTTTTCTCCAAAACATTCAGGTCCGGCCCGAAAATTTTTACCGCCAGTGCGCTCTTGAGGCCGGTTAGGGCTTCGTCCACCGCATCCTCGGCAGGCTGCGTGTAGTTGAAAATCACGCCGGGATACGTCTCCAGTTTCTTCTGAACATCAGCGATGAGTTCATCCTTGGTACGGATTGGGCCTTTCTTCCAGGAAGCGTCGTTGTATCGTTTCAAGCCGACGTAAAACTCGCAGTTGAAAAAGCCCGTCGGATCAGTGCCGTCATCGGGACGCCCGAGCTCCGAGCCGACCACTGTAACCATCGGGTATTGGTTCAAGAGCGCGCGAACCTGCGGCGCAAACTTGGCGGCTTCCTCGAAGGAAATCGTATACGGCATGGTCGCGCGGACCCACAGCGCGCCTTCGTCAAGATGCGGGAGAAATTCCCCGCCGATGAACGGCACGAGGAGAAGCGTCGAGCCAAAAATCAGCGCGCCCGCGAGAATTGTGCTCTTCGGATGATGCAGGCACCACTCGAGCCGGCTCGAATAAACGTCGCGAATCCAATCGAAAATGCGGTTGGGCTTTTCCTGCACGCCTTTCTTGAACCACGAGTAGGCCAGAACAGGAACAAACGTAAGCGTGAAGAAAAGAGCGCCTACCAGTGCGAAGCCCATGGTGTCCGCCATGGGATGAAAAAGCTTCCCCGCCGGACCGCTAAGCGCGTAGATCGGAAGATAACCGGCAATGATCACCGCAACGGAATAAAAGATGGGCCGGTCCACGTCGCGAGCGGCCGCCAGGATCACTTCTGCGAGGTTGTATTCCTGCCCTCTGCGAAGACCCAGCTCGCGGTAGATGTTCTCCACCATCACGATGGTGCCGTCAATGATGATCCCGAAGTCGATGGCGCCGATGGAAAGGAGATTCGCGGCTTCGCCGGTGAGATGCAGAAAAATGAAAGCGAAGAGCAGAGCTAAAGGAATCGTGAGCGCCGTGATGATTGCGGCGCGGAAGCTCACCAAGAAAAAAATCAGGACAACAAGCACGAGGATCATGCCCCGGAGAAGGTTGCCTTCCACGGTGTCGGTAGTTACGCGGACCAGGTCGCTGCGGTCATAAAAGGGCCGCACCTTGACATCCGGCGGAAGGACTTGGCGGTTGAGCTCTGCGGTCTTTCTTTCAACGCCGGCAAGCACATTCTGCGTCTGCTCGCCCCGCCGCATCAGGATGACGCCTTCGACCGCGTCGTCGTCGTTGTTGTACTTGTCTTGAAAACCGAAAATCCCCAATCGCGGCGCGTGGCCGATTTCGACGTGCCCGATGTCCTTCACGCGAATGGGCACGCCATTCGAACTGCCGACGACGACTTCGCCAATGTCCTCGGTGGTTTTCACCAGGCCGAGCCCGCGCACATAGTAAAACTGCCCGCCCTGTGTGTAGAAGCCGCCCCCGGTGTTGGCGTTGTTGGCGCTGAGCGCGTTGAGCACTTGCACCACCGGCAAGTGGTAGTTGTAAAGCTTCACCGGATCGAGCAGCACGTGATACTGCATCGTCGCCCCGCCGAAACCGGAATCATCCGCGACGCCGGGCACGCTGCGGTAGGCGCGCTCGATGATCCAGCTTTCGTAGGTGTGCAGTTCGGTGGGCGTGCGGTCCGGACTCTCCAAAACGTAGCGATAGACGAGTCCGCTGGGACTGAACAGTGGCGCCATGCTGGGAGTGACGCCCGTGGGAAGCTGCGCGTCGCTAAGCCTTTCGAACACCACCTGGCGCGCAAAATAGGGATCCACGTCTTCCTCAAAGGTCAGGCGCACATCCGAAAGGCCATACAGCGAAATGGAGCGCATGACCGCCAGATGCGGCGTGCCATTCATGGCCAGTTCCAAGGGAAGAGTCGTGAGGCGCTCCACTTCTTCCGCGGCGTGGCCCGGCCATTGCGTGATCAGCTCCACCATCGGCGGTGAAAGGTCCGGGTAAGCATCCACCGGCATGCGCTGAAAGGAAATGGCGCCCGCGAAAATGATGAGCACGGTCACCATCAGCACTAGGAAGCGCTGCTGCAGAGAAAATTGGACCATCCTATGGATCATGGCAAATTCTTTTAAGCTCGCCTCGGTTTAGCGCTGCAGGGAATTCTTGAATTGCAGGAACAGGCTGCCGTCGCCGACCACCCGCTCGCCTTCTTTCAAACCGTCCGTGATTTGCGTACGCCCGTTCTGGCTCTCGCCGATTTTTGCCAGGCGCTTGGCAAATTGGTTTGCACCAGACTGCACGTACACGAACGGCAGATTTTCGCTGTCGCGCAGAACGGCCGCATCGGGAACGGTCAGCGCGTCGCGAATCACACCGGCTTCCAACATCGCCGTGACGTACATGTCCTTCTTTAAAATCTTGTTGGGATTGCCGGTGACAATCCGCGCCTGCAGCGTGCGCGTATTGGGATCGAGCGCAGGCGCAACATAGGAAATCTTGCCGTGAAACGCCTGCGGGTAAGTATCCGTGGTGATCTCGACAGGATCGCCCACGCGCACGTAGGCCACGTCGCTCTGGTAGATGTTCACAAGCACCCACACCGTGCTCATGTCCGAAATCGTGAACACTTGCGTCGCGCCCGCCTGCAGGAGCTGGCCCGGGCCAACCAGGCGCTCGACGACTTCGCCGCCGACCGGAGCCGGAAGAGGTATTTGCAATGTCGTTTTAGGCGGGTTCTTGACCATCGCTTCCGGGTCCTTTATGCCCAGCGCGCGAAGCAGGTCTTCGCTCGCTTGTAAATCCGCTTGTGCCTGCGAGCGGCTGGATTCCGCCTGCTGCAGGTCCGCCTCGGCTATAGCCCCGTGCTCATAGAGGTCCGCAGAACGCCTATAGACTTTGTCCGCAAGGAAGAAGGCGTCGCGCGCCTTCAGATACGCGGAGCGTGCGGCCGAATAGTCCGGACTGTTCACCGTGAGCAAAGGCTGGCCCGCCTGAACCGTTTGGCCCGGGGCCACCAGGATTTCGTGCACTGGGCCCCCGATGGGGCTGAACACCGGAGTGGTCTTGAACGCGTTGTAGGTGACATTGCCCGCAAAGCGCAGCCGCCGCGGCAGGTTGCTCTTTTCCACGGAGACCACCTGCAGGTGAGCCATCTGTTCCTTAGCCACGGTGAAGAGCGTGGCGGTTTCCGCCTTGGTCTCCGTCGCGGAATAGGAAGTCATTTTGGATTCCGATTCCGCGGGGCCGGCGCTGCTGCAGCCCGCAATCGTGAACGCCGCCGCGGCGGAAAAAATCAGGACCGGTGCAGGTATTTTTCTCATGGCAGATTCCTTGTGCCCGTAGCTTGGCGCATCTGTTCGAGCGCGGTCATGTAGGTCGCGAGCGCCTGGCGATAGGCAAGTTGATTGGCCCGGTAAGTACGTTGGGCATCGAGATAATCGAGCAAGCTGGCGGCGCCCCGCTTGTAGGCATACTCGCTGATGTCGCGCGACTTGATGGCCTGCTCGACGTAGCCGCCCTGGTAAAGCTGCACGATTTGCTCGCTGGTGCGCAGGTTCTGGTCTGCGTTCGCCACATCGGTCAGCACCTGCTGTGAAGTCTCCGCAGCCAGTTGCTCATCTTGCGTGATGCTGTACCGGGTGCGCGCGATCTCGCCTTGGTTGCGGTCAAAAAAGGGCAGCTGAATGTTGAAGAAAAAGGCTCCCGTATTGGTGGAAGCCACGTGCGAATAATTGAAGGTCGTGGTCAGATCGCGCTTGCGGTTTACTTCCGCGAGCAATTCCGCGCTCCGCGCCGCTGTCACGTTTTGTTGTGCCGCGCGCAAGTCCGGGCGCGTCCGAAGCGCCAGGGCCTTCAAATCATCGAGACTCGCGTGCACCGGCTCATATTCGAGTTTGCCTTCCACGTCGTAATTGTCCGGGACCGATTCGAATCCCAGGAGCTGCCGCAGCGCGGAAAGAGCCTGAATCTTGGCGAGCTTGGCGCTGAGGAGGTCGTTCTGGAATTGCAGCATTTGCAATTTGATTTTGAGCAAGTCGCCTTCGCTGATGGCGCCCGCCTTGTACCGCATCTCGCTGATGTCCACGCTCTTCCGGAAGCTGTCCAAATCCTGCTGCGTGAAATCGACTTGGGACTGCGCGAGAATCGCGGCGACAAATTGCTGCGCCACGCTGAAAGAAAGCGCGCGCTCGTTGTCGGCAACCGTCGAGCGTGTGGCCTCGGTCACGTCCCGCGCGGCCCGCAAGCGATGCTGGCGCTTCCCTCCGATTTCGAACGTGTAGGCAAAGCCCATATCGAATTGGGCCTGGCTGTCGATGAAGTCCGCGCTGAATTTACTCGGGTCAAAAATCGGCAGAAACTGCGCGTCCCAGGAAAGAACAGGATTGGGACGAAGATTCGC
This sequence comes from Acidobacteriota bacterium, assembly GCA_003223245.1. Taxonomy (GTDB): domain Bacteria; phylum Acidobacteriota; class Terriglobia; order Acidiferrales; family UBA7541; genus Acidiferrum. Next base: position 38,234 of record QHYI01000143.1, on the reverse strand, counting down.
GGTGGTTTCGAGCGCCTGCGACTGCAAAATCGTCGTCCGCGCCGCCTGCAGGGCATGGTTGTGCTGAATCGCCAGCCGAAGCGCTTCGTCAAGCGTGATGCGCACCGACGGCGGAGCGGCCGGCGACGGCGTCGGTGCCGCGGCGGGGCCTTGTGAATTTTGCGGCGCAGGCGGATTCTGCTGCGCTGCCGCCAAAGCTGGCAGGGCCAGAACCGATAGGCCCAATACGAACGCTGTTTTCAAGTGCTACTCCTCGCTCGTCCCAAAAAGCAACAGGACCACTAGCCACGGGGAAGGGAACCAACCAGGGAGCGAACGGCAGGCTATAAAGCGGGAGGCGCGCGTGGAGAGACGGCGCGTGGAAAGACAGACGAAAACGTAAGTACCAGGGAAACGACTTCCAGCCAGCGCGTCGCAGGAATAATCGTAACGGCTGGCGACTCTGTGGCAACCGCCGAACCTGCGGCGGAGCACAATGGGCAGAAGTGCGTCGCCGAAGGCGAAGCGGACAGGTCCGTGCAGAAATGGAATTGCGCCCCGAGGAAAATGATTCCCAGGAGCAATGCCACCACACGGACACGGTATGCCTTGCTGTGCATGTACTTAATAAGACGAAGCTTAGGACGAATTGGTTGCAGCGGTCAAGGACGATTCCTGTTCCTTATGACGGAGTGTAACTGAGCTGAGTCCCTCCCTACGGGGTCCCAAAAAGTCTCTCGAACCCTGCAAGATTTCCCGCCCCAGCCGTTCTACCTCCAGGCGCAACGACCCCCCAGTCACATTGCGCTTCGGAGGTTCTGATGTCATCCCTGTCTGGTCGGACATTTTCGCTATGCGCGAGCTTGAGCCTGCTCCTTGGCGCCGCGGGCGTGCGTTTAGGCGACGCACAAGAAATTAAGCCGGCGAAGCTGGCGGCAAACACGCCGGCTGCCGGGCCGGCAAAGGGCGCCGCCCAGAAAATCGATTTGAGCAAAGCCATCAATGTGAATTTGCCGGAAGCGCGGCGGGATCTGGAACCGGCTTCCTTCGCGACACCGGACGGAAAGATCGGATGGGTGCTGCGACTGCCTGGAAACCGCCCGATTGCCACGCCCGCTTATGCGGACGGGATGCTGTTCGTTGGCGGCGGATACGGCTCGCACGAGTTTTACGCCGTGGATGCCGACACCGGAAAAATCATCTGGAAAATCCAGACCGGGGATGACGGGCCAACCGCTGCGGTGGTGGCCGACGGCAGGGTCGCTTTCAACACGGAAAGTTGCACGCTGATCATTGTGGACGAGAGGACCGGGAGGGTAATTTGGCAAGAATGGCTGGGCGATCCCTTGATGAGCCAGCCGGCGCTCGACAAGGGCGTTTTGTACATGGCACATCCGGCGGCGACCGGACGGACGGCCAAGCCGACGGAGTTTCATCCGCGGCCCGCAACCCCAGGCGGAAGCCACCGCTTGCTTGCCGCGGAATTAAGCACGGGTCGGCACATTTGGGAGCAGGAAATTGCGGGTGACGTGATCACCGCGCCGGTCGTCTCCGACCGAACCGTGTACTTCACCACGTTTGGCGGCTACTCCTACGCCTTGAATGCCGCAGATGGCTCGGTGCTTTGGGTGAAGGCCAACGCCGCGACCAGCGCGCCGGTCATCGCGAATGGACAACTCTACGAAACGCGCAAGGAGCTGGCCGGCGAAGATACCCTGGAAGGGCTTGTGCGCGTGGACGCCAAGAAAGGGGATGCGCGCGACAAGGAGTTGATCGCCAAGCGCAAAGCCGACTACCTGAGGGCAGGCAGCGGTGGCGGCGTGGCCCTGTCCGCCGAGACCGTCGCGGTGTTGGACTCTTCGGTGGGATTCGCCGCACCTCCCGCACCGGCGAAGCTGGTGGAGGCCAACGGCGCGGTGGGCGTGAATTCCGTGGTGGGCGCTTGGGCCTATCAGGGTTCGCGCGCGGCAGTGAGCAAAGGACAAGTCTTGAACGCCGAAGGCCATACCATCAATGCGGTGCGCGCTTCCGACGGCAAGCAATCCTGGCAAACGGAAGTGCTCGGAGCGCGTTCTGCTGCAGGCGGACAGGTTTTTTCGCCGCCAGCCGTGGGGCACGACTACCTTTACCTCGCCGGTGCCGCAGGCTATCTCGTCTCGATAAAGCAAAGCGATGGCAGCGTCGGATTTTCGTACGCGATGAAGGCTCCGATCGTCTTTCAACCTGCTTTGGCAGAGGGAAACATCTACGCAGGAACCGCCGACGGCCGGCTGATTTGCCTGAAGACGGGCAACCAGGACGCCGACGGCTGGTATGCCTGGGGCGGCAACGCGGAACACAATAAAGTTCAGTGAACGGCTGCCGCGCGAAACGCTTTCTTCGCTTGTTGACATCAGGATGCCTCGCGGCGCTGACGATCGAGTACGGCGGCATTCTTCAAACCAACGATCGCGACTTCGCGCGCTTTCCCGGTTTGCGCCTGAACAACCCCTGCACTAGCGCATGCGTCAGGAAGCCTGCTGGGTGTCCAGCCTACTTTTGAGCGAGGTAGGTTTTCGCTTCCACCAATTCCGGGCGATCCGCGGAAGGCGCGCAGACGGCCGTGAGCTGCGCGTAGTAGGTTTGCGCGGCGGTGGCATCGCCGGAGGCTTGCGCGGCGCGCGCGGCGCCGAGAAGACCGTCGAAACGGTTCGGTGAATTCTTCAGCGCGGTTTTGTATTCCCCGAGCGCTTCCGCGGGATGCTTGAGTTCTAGCAGCATGTCGGCGAGCATCTCGCGGGCGGGCATGGAGAGCGAATCCACGCCGCGAGCATCCTGGCGGTCGGCGATTTTGCGCATTTCCCGCAGCGCATCTTCGTGCTTGGCTTCCGCGAAAAGAAGCCAGACCTCGGCGGAGTTAAGCTGCTTTTCGTTGGAGACGGGATACCCTTGCTTGCGATCCTCTGCGTCCTGCGCGGCCCAGATTTCTTTGAGTTTCTCCAAATCGGCTTGCGCGCCCGACGCGTCGCCCAAGTGCGCCTTGCCGATAACGCGGACGCGGTAGGTCAGTTCCAGCGAAGTGGGCTTTACCTTCGGAAGGGGCAGCTCCGCCGCTTCCTTCCAGCGGTGCAGCTCCAGAGCGGTGCGCGCCGCGAGGTCCGCGGCGTGCTCGGCTTTGCTCTCTTCACCCGCGCCAACAACGTTTTGCTCCTCGGTAATGACTTCGCGCGCTTTGGCTTCCTGGCCGGATTGCAGATAGGAGTAGTTCAGGAAGTCCATGGCGTGTGTCTGGTAATGCGATTCCGCCATGCGCATTTCGGCAGCGTGAGCTCCGGCGCCCTTGGCGGCGATGTTCGAGTTGATGGAATCCTGCCACAGGCCGAGGCGCACAAAAATGTGCGACGGCATGTGCAGCGCATGCGAAGAATCCGGCGCAATCGCGGCGTAGCGCCGCGCGGCCTCCAGGCCTTGCGAGGCAAGTTCGGGTCGGTCGGAGGCGTGAATCAGGTAGTGCGCGACGCCGGGATGATTGGGAAACTTTTCCAGCAGCGGATTGAGAATTGCGATGGCTTTTTTCAGGTTGGCCATCGTGTCCACATCTTCATCCGCCAGCGAGACGAGAGAAAGCGCGTAGAACGAGCCGATCTCGCTATCGCCGGGATTTGCCGCATAGAATTTCTCGAGCGCTGAGGAATACGCTTGCGTGCGCTGCGCGTGCGTCATCTTGGATTTTTTCTGAAAGAAGGCGGCCGCGGCGGCGATAAAACCCTTCTCACGCGGGCTGGTGGACTTTATCTTCCGCGCCTGGTCGATCTTCTTGCGGCCTTCCTTCAGAGTGCCGTCGTCGGGAAAATCCCAAAGCTGATGATACAGCACCATGGCTTTGCCCCAGTGCGCCATGGCGCATTTGGGATCATGCGCGGCGGCCTCGGTGAAGGTCTGCTCCGATTCCTTGTACTGGAAGGAGTGCAGCAGTGCGACGCCCTTTTCAATCGTGGGCTGCACGTCGCTCGAGCACGTGGTGGGGAAGTTCACCTTGCCCAACTGATCCCCCGGCGCCGCGAGCAAGCTGCTGGCGCCCACCAAGAAGTGCAGAGCGAATAACGAAATGGCGGTTTTGGAGAGTTGTGTTGTGCTCATGCGGCATCCCCTTTGTCTACGGGGGAAGATTCTACCGCGAAGGCGGCACTCGTGACTGGTGATTGGTGGGAAAAGTGAGTATCCGGCCAAAGACGTGAGCCGTGAGCACAGGTTGGCCATTGACAGTTGGCAGTCGCTTTGCTAGTTGCCAAGAAATAGATAAGTTTGCCCTTCGTGGCCAGCCACTACGTTCCCCGTTCCGTCACGCAGAGAAAAAGCGGATTCCTCGCGGCCATTCCCGCAGGAGGCGCGGGACTGGGCCCGGGATCGAAACGTGTTCACACAAGGGGTTGGACGGGGGCTGAGGGCAGAGGATAAAATGAGGGCGGAGCGGTACTTCGACGCAGGTGAGGGCGCGAAAGCCGTTTGAACCGTAACGAATCTCTGGGGTGCTGCGGATAGACAACCTGTGAGCACGGCCTGTCCCGCTGGCGCGCCGCCGATTCCGAAAGTTATCAGTCTCAACTTAATACGTTCTAAGTTTACGGTCACGAAAGCAAGAGGCATTGACTGGTTCCTGACTGAAAACTGGTTCTCAGTTTGCAGTGGTGAAGGCAATGCAGCTTGGTTTGTTCTGGACTGAAAACTTACGACTGAATACCGGAAGGAGCGGCGGGCGAGCGGGGCAGGAAAGCCTAATGGTTGGCTCGTGGCGCCCACCTACTACAGAGGTTCACGGCCTAGCTCCCCACGGCCAAGCAGTCCGCTCCGTTTCAGTTTTTAGTCGTCAGTTTTCAGTGCTTCTCCATGCGCGTACTGTTTGTGGGAGACATTGTGGGAGCGCCGGGACGGCTGGTCGTACGCGACCGGCTGGCGGATGTCGTGTCGCAGCGGCAGATCGACCTGGTGATCGCCAACGGGGAGAACGCCGCGTCGGGATTCGGGATCACGCCGCGGCTGGCGGACGAGCTGCTGAAGGATGGCATCGACGTGCTGACCGGCGGAAATCATAGCTGGGACCGCAAAGAAATTCTGGACTACCTGGCGCACGAGCCGCGCCTGCTGCGGCCGGCGAATTTTCCCGAAGGCAATCCCGGCAGCGGGATGTACCTCGGGACGGCAAAGAGTGGCGCGAAGTACGCCGTGCTGAATCTGCAGGGCCGCGTGTTCATGACGCAGATTGATGACCCGTTCCGCAAGGCGGACAGCGAGCTTGAGAAAATTCCCGCGGACGTGAACTTTGTGCTGGTGGACATGCACGCCGAGACCACCAGCGAAAAAGTGGCGATGGGCTGGTATCTGGACGGCCGCGTGAGCGCCGTGGTGGGCACGCACACGCACGTGGCTACCGCCGACGAGCGCGTGTTGCCGCAAGGCACGGCGTACATCACGGACGTGGGCATGACCGGGCCGCACGGCGGTGTGATTGGAATGGACAAAGAAGGAATCGTTCGCAAGTTTCTCAACGGCCTGCCCGCAAAGTTTGACGTGGCTTCGGGCGACGTGCAGATGAATTGCGTGTTGGTGGAGACCGACGACCATGGCCCGCGCAACGCCGCCGGACGCCTCCGCGCCCGCTCCATCGAGCGCCTCCGCTTCGGCCTCGACTAGGTCACTCGTATCTCAGAGCAACCATGGGGTCCACGCCCAGCGCCCGACGTGCTGGGAGAAACGCTGCCGACCCCGCTATGAGCAGCAGCAGGCAAATTGCAAGACCGCAGCTCAGCGGATCAGTTGGCTTTACACCCCAGATTAATCCACGAATCAAACTTGCGCTAGCAACGCCAGCCGCAAGGCCAAACGCAATGCCGATGCCCACCACGCTCATAGTTTCGCGCATGACCATCCGGAACACGTCGCCCGGCTGGGCACCGAGCGCCATCCGAACTCCGCTTTCCCGAGTCCTTTCCGCTGTGGCGTACGATGTCACCCCGTACACGCCAATCATCGCGAGCAGACCGGCGAACAAGCCGAAGATCGTGGCAATCAACGCCATGGCGCGATTTCGGTGGACGACGTTGTTGATCGCGCTACTCAACGGGTCGCATTTCAAAACAACGCGAGGATCCACAGTAGCCGCTACACTCGCGAGACGTTTGGCGGCTTCCGCAAACCGGCCAGCAGCTCGAATTTCGTAGCTGCCGATTCCCGAGCACGAGCCCGGGCATTGTGAAACCGGTCTGTACAAGATCGGAAGCGGCCCATCCGTGGGCCGGCGGTACTGCATGTCTCTGCTGACACCAACAACCTCGACGGTGTAGCCCTGCCCGCTATCATTGCTATCCTTTTCACGAAATCTGAGCCCGACAGGATTCACTGTTCCAAAAAGTGCTCTGGCCAAGTCTTCGCTAAGAACAGCGACTGGAAAAGACTTGTCGGTGTCGCGGTCAATAAATTCCCGGCCCGCCAGTATCGGAGTGCGCCTCGTACTGAAAAAATCAGAAGAAACAAAGATGAGATACGAACCAACTTGGCGCTCCGAACCCGTTGGCCCGGAAACGGTCAACCGTGGGCCCCTCATGCTGGAAGAAATACGGCTCCATGACGCAGACCTGACAGCAGGCAGGGACCGCAATTCCCTTAGTAATTGCTCGCCGATAAATGCCTCGCGTTGCGGAGTTTCGCCAGGCCCCTGCAATCTCGCGCTGGCCGTGAGGACACCTTTGGGGTCGTAGCCGGGATCCTGAATCAAGAGCGCGTGCAGCGTTTGTACCAGCAAGCCCGCGCTGAACAACAGCGCCATAGATAAGGCAACTTGCAGGAACACGAGGAGAGAATTCATAAACCGGTTTCTAAGCCTTCCGGTCGTCACGCTGTTGTTTATCGCCGAATAGAGAGAAATATCAGTAGCGCCGATTGCCGGCGCCAAACCAAAGAGCAAAGCGCAGGAAAGGGTGATGCCCAGGGCAAAGGCGGCAAGTTTCAGATCCCACGAGGTGTCCAGCGAAATTGGCTCACCGGGAAAGGACAGCGCCCATAGCAACATTTGGCGCCCCCAGTGCGCGATGAACAGTCCGGCCGCAGCACCGCTAACGGAAAGCACCAGGCTCTCCGTTAGCAACTGACGCACTATTATAAGCGCCAGCGCGACGCTCCCAGCGTAAGCCGAGTAGCGATCTCGCTCCGTCGCTTTGCACCTCGCGCAAGCAGGAGGTTGCCTAGGTTGGCGCACGCGATGACCAGAGCGACTACCGCCATCGCAATCAGAAGCAGCATCACGTCCAAGTTTCGCAGCCAATTATCGGAGGTACCATTTGCCATGGGACGCGCCAGGAAAGATCGCGGCACAACCGATCGCCCGCTGTTTTCGTCTGACCTCGGGGGCAGGATTCTGTATATTTCTGGAGTCAGAACTTGCAGTCCCGCATGGACTTGGCTAAGGCTTGCTCCCGGCTTTAATCTGCCAACGAAGCTCAGTATCGAGCCGTAGGGATCGTCGAACGACGGGGTTTGACGTCCGTAGAGCAGCTGGTAATCCTTGTATGTCCTTTCCGCCTCGAATGGCATGAAGATCTCAGCCATGGAGCCAATATCCAAGCCGAAAAAAGAACGCGGTGCGACTCCGACGATTTGGAACTCGTTGCCGTTCAGCAGGATCGTCCGGCCAAGTATATTCCTCGACTGGCTATACAAGCGACGCCACAATCTGTAGCCAAGCACGCACACAGGCGGAGCACCAGGCTGGTCATCGGAAGGTTGGAGGATCCTTCCAAGAACGGCCGGTACGCCAAGGGCTCGGAAGTAACTTCCCGAGACGTACAAGCCGGATACTTCCTGTTGTTGGTTAGCGGGTCCGACGTTAAAAGCGGTATCGAAGTAGTTGTAAGCGAAAATGTCCGAGAAAATATCTTGGCGGTCTCGAAAGAGTTTCCACTGCGGGTAGGAATGCAGGTTTACTTCGTCAGCCCGCGCGACCTCGACCAACTGCTCCGGCCGCTCGACGGGCAGCGGCCGGAGCGCCAGCGCATAAATCACAGAAAAAATTGCGATCGTCGCGCCGATTCCCAGAGCGAGGGACAAAACTGCCATCGCGGTCAGCCCAAGGCTGCGTCTCATCATCCGACGCGAAGTGAATATCCTCCGCTATCGACTGAAATAGACGCATCAGCAAACAGCCCACCTCCAAAACAACTCAGAGAGAAAATTCCCGAGTCTTGCGTAGTATACGATTTCCGCTAGATTCCCGGACCGCATGTTCCACTCCCGAACTAGGTCAGAACTAGGTCCGGCAGGCGGGCAACCGGGGGGGCGGTCGTAGTAATCTGAAAGAGTTATGCGAATACGGGTGGGTTCAAGGCGTACAGTGGTCTCGAGTTCAGGAGTGGGAATTCTGTGGGCAGCGTGTCTGGTTGTGTGGATGTTGGTTGGCGCGGCGGCGCGGGCGCAGGAGCCCGAGGAAATCGACCTTTTCGCCAAGCAGCGGATTCTGCCGGCGATTGGTCCCGGGCTGCGCGCGGTGCGGCAGGGCGCGGACGGGCGGCTGTACGTATTAGCTTCGCCGTCACCGGGGCTGGTGGTCGTCGATACGAAAGGAAAGCAGCTCCTGTCCATCAGCGAAGACCCCACGGCTACCGGGAACGCGGCCGCTAGCCACAGCTTGATTAGCTTCGGGGACGACTGCGACGTGGACGCCGAAGGCAAAATCTATGTGGCGGACCGGGGCGCAAATCTCATTCGCGTATTTTCTTCAAACGGCAACCCGCTGCGTTCGTTTCCCGTGAAGGACCCTATCTCCGTGGCCGTCCTGCCGGAAGAGGAGGTCGCGGTCGCGACGCTGCGGGAACCACACTTGGTGATTGTCTACGACAAGAACGGCAAAGAGGTGCGGGAGTTTGGCGACCCGGAGCCCATTGCCGAGCGCGCCGACCTGAATCGCTTCCTGAACATCGGGCGACTGGGGACGGATCGGCAGGGCCACCTTTATTACGCATTTGAGTACTTGCCCGAGCCGACGGTGCGGGAGTACGACCGGCTCGGCTATGCGGGTCAGGATATCCAATATACGGCGCTCGACGCGATGCCGACGGCGGTCGGGGTGCGCAAAGAAATCGAGCGGCAAGAGCAGAAGGCCAAGGAGCCGTCTTTCAGGCGGGTGCTGACGGCATTGGGAGTGGATCAACCGACCGGGGAAATCTGGATGGCGCTGAACAACAACCTGCTGCACTTCGACAAAGCGGGGAACTGGCGCGTGACGTACAAGATTTATACGCCGGAAGGGGCGCGCCTGGAGGCCAACACGATTCTCGTCCAGAAAGGCCAGTTGATTATCGGAAGCGATCCCCTGGGACTCTACCTATTCGAACGGCCGGACAAAGAAAAGACGAAGTGAGCAAGTTTTCCTCAGGCCGGGCATTAGGGCCCCTGTGCAAAATTCCTTGGCGGCGGGAAATTCTTGTGGAAAATGTCATGAAAAATGGAGGGCCCGCGCGAATACTGGGCGAAGAAACGCCTGTGGAAAAGTTGTGCAGGGCGTGTGCAACACGCCCAAGGCCTTCGCACACTTTTCGCTTGCTCGGGGCGGGTCAATCGGAGACAATCCCGCGCGGTCAGGAGATGCGGCAGCGGGTAGGCCGCCGATCGACACAAATCCTAACAGGTCGCGCCCGGATCGAGGGGGGCATAGCATGTCCGGGGCGGGCAGGAATCCCGAAGGCTGAGGAACAACCGACTGTGGAACGCTTTCCACAGCTTTTACACATCTGTGGAAATGGTACAGGAATCCCTTTTGTCTCTACCTATGACGACAGCAACGCAAGTTGGGCGCGAACGAGAAACGGCGAATGCCTGGGATAAATTTTTAGAACACGTTAAGTCCCGGGTAAGCATCAACACCTTCACCACGTGGTTCCAACCAACGCATCTGAACCGGGCCGAAGGCGAAACCCTCTTCATCCAGATTCCTAGTACGGTTTTCCGGCAAGTGTTGACGCGCACTTACGGGGACATCATTAAAGCGGTGTTCCACGAACTCGGGACTCCCAACGTAAAAGTCCAATACGTGTGCAGCGAAGAGGAACCGGTCCAGGCGGCGCCCACGGCAGCCGCTAAGACAGGGCAAGCCAAGTTGGATTTTGAGAGCAGCGACCACCAGCTGAACCCGCGCTATAGCTTCGAAAGTTTTGTGGTGGGCAAGTCTAACGAGTTTGCGCATGCGGCGTCGCGCGCCGTAGCAGAACAGCCTTCCAAGGCGTATAACCCGCTGTTCCTGTACGGCGGCGTGGGCATGGGCAAGACCCACCTGATGCATGCGATCGGGCACACCATCAAAAAGCGCAACGCGACGATGCGGCTGAGTTACGTCAGCGCGGAGAAGTTCACCATCGAAGTGATCAACTCGCTTCGCTTCGACCGCATGATCAGCTTCCGCGAGCGCTTTCATACCGTGGACGTGCTGCTGGTCGACGACATTCAGTTCATCGCCGGTAAAGAACGCACGCAGGAAGAATTTTTTCATACTTTTAATGCGCTCTATGAGCAGCAGAAGCAAATCGTCATTTCTTCCGACTGCCTGCCGAAAGACATCAACTCCATCGAAGAGCGGCTGCGCTCGCGGTTCGAATGGGGCCTGATAGCGGACATCCAGCCGCCCGACCTGGAGACCAAGATCGCAATTCTGCAGAAGAAAGCGGAGAACGAGCGCTTCAACCTGCCGGACGACGTGGCGGAATACATCGCGCGCGCGATCAAGTCCAACGTGCGCGAACTGGAGGGCGCGCTGACGCGCCTGATGGCTTATGCTTCGTTGACCGGCACGGCGACCACGCTGGCCACCGCGCAACAGGTACTGCGAAATATCGTCGCCTCGCAGGAGAAGCGGGTGACCATCGACCTCATCCAGAAGCGGGTCAGCGAGCACTTCGATTTGCGCGAACAGGATCTGAAGATACGCAGCAACACGCGCGCGATTGCCTTCCCGCGCCAGGTGGCCATGTACATCGTGAAGCAGCTCACTACGGCTTCGTTGCCGGAGATTGGCCGTCAATTCGGCGGCAAGCACCACACCACCGTGCTGCATTCGATCCACAAAATCGAAGAGCTGCGCAGGTCGGACAAAGATCTTAACCGCACGATTACCCGTCTCATGGATGCGCTACAGTAAAGCCCCTCAATCCCTGTCCTGGAACGCGGCCTGCTTCATTCAGGCCGCGTTTCCATTTTCAGGGTGCGCCAACTCCGCCCCTTCACCTTGCCTGTCAATCCGTCCGGTGGAGTCCTGTGGAGATTGTTTGAAAAACGTGCGTACAAATTGTTGAGAAGGGTGGATGAAATTTCTGGTGAGCCCACCGTTTGGACCGGGCGGCATCAGTTTTCCACGGTTGTCACAAAAAGACCTCTGCAAATTCCGTGTTCCAAGGCAAGGCGGAGAAAGGGGTTGTCCTGGTTTCCACAAACTCACAGAGCTCATCACAACAACAAGGTTGGTTATTTTAGTTTTCAAAAAAGCCTCTTGCGGTGGCTGTGGGTTGTGAATATTTGCGGCGGGAGAGGAAGGATGGAGCCGGCATGACGCGTCTTGCGGGAAGACGCAGCTGCTATTTCCACAGTCCTGCGGCAGAGGTGGGCTTTATACTTTCGCAAAAAGCGAGTAGAGTACGTGCCTAGCAGCAGTAGAATGATGAGAGAAAAGGGCGCTCTCCCCGCCCGAACCTGACTGCCGCAAGCAGGCCGAGGGTAAACTTCATGACCGCACCGGGAACGGCACGCGAGGAACATCAAGAGATGGAATTCAGCGTTTCAAAGTCCGCGCTGTTGAATGAACTGAGCATGACCCAGGGAGTTGTGGAGCGCAAAACCACGATCCCCATCCTTTCGAACCTGCTGGTGGAAGCCCAGGGGAGCCAGCTCACGATTACGGCGACGGACCTGGAGCTGAGCATCCGCACCTCTTGCGAGGCCAAGGTCAAGAAGGAAGGCGCCGGCACAATTCCCGCGAAGAAGCTGCTGGAGCTCGTGCGCCTGCTGCCCGAAGGCGAAATAAAGGTCAACCTGCTGGAGAATCATTGGGTCGAGATCATCAGCGGCCGGAAGAAATACAAGCTGGTCGGCATGGCCAAGGAAAATTTTCCAGCGCTCCCAACGATGCCGCACACGCTGGTGAAGATTCCTGCAGCTCTCCTGCAAAGCCTCATCTCCAAGACGAAATTCGCGATTTCCATGGAAGAGTCGCGTTACACGCTGAATGGCGGGTTGCTGATTTTGCGCCCGGACACCCTGGCCATGGTGGCGACCGACGGCCACCGCTTGGCGCTCGCGGAAACGGACCACAAACTTACGGGGATGAATGCGGAGCTGAAGGTGCTCGTTCCGAAGAAAGCCATGGATGAAGTGGAGAAGCTTTCGGCCGCCGCCGGTTCCGACGCGCAATTCGACTTTGCCAAAGATGAAAGTCATCTCTTTTTCCAGGTGAAGCATCGCCTGCTGATTTCGCGGATCCTCACCGGGCAATTCCCGAATTACGAAGCGGTGCTGCCGCGGGACAACAACAAGCACGTGGTGATCGAGCGGGGTGAACTCACAGATGCCGTGCGGCGGGTTTCGCAGCTTGCCGACCAACGCTCGCACGCGGTGAAATTTGCGATCTCCAGCGAAGGCGTAGAAATTTCCGCGTCCAGCCCGGAATATGGCGAAGCGAAGGAAAACATCGAGAAGGAGTACCAGGGCGATCCCATCGCCATCGGATTCAATTCCAGCTACATGCTGGATTTTTTGTCCGCTGCGGCCGATGGCCCAGTCAGCATCGAGCTGAAAGATGAGCAGTCGGCCGGGCAGATGCGCCCGCTCGCCGACGAGTCTTACCGCTACCGCTACATCATCATGCCCATGCGGATTTGATCAGAAAAAGGGCAGGCCTTTAAGCGCCTTTTTGTTTTCAACGTCCTCCCTTGAAATATTCATAACTCAAGGCAAATAAACCACTTACGCCACAATGGCCATTAAGAACCCTCTTGAGGTGAAGGCTCTGTAGGAGTATAATGTTTAGTGTCGATTCGTAGTGGGGGATGTTCCAAAATCGACACGTCCGCCAGGCGAAAGTGACCCGGTAATGGGCTCTGCGCCAGGAGCTTCGCGGCCACGCTGCCTGGAGAAACACCCTTCGGGACCCACAGCGGTCCCCCCAGGGTAAACAGTCTTCGCCACGTCTCGCTGCGCGGGACGGGATGGAGCAGGAAATCCTACGAGTTCCGGATTTGCCCCAGCAAGCCCGGGATCAAAGGGTAAGGCGACGCAAGCAAAATTCCGCAAACACGCCTTTCTTGCTTCACCGAAAAGTGGTTTTTCAGCGCGCGGACCCTAGCTCCAGCTTGGCCGTGGTCCGTTCTGCGACGCAGATTTTCTAGGTCTAGATGAGTTGCTGCGTAGGGAGAAACGATGGGTGACAAAGAGAATGTAAGCGCTGCGCAAGGCACGGGACACAAGTACGATGCGAAGTCCATCAAAGTGCTCGGCGGCCTGGAAGCGGTGCGGCTGCGTCCTGCGATGTACATCGGCTCGACCGGAGAGATGGGACTGCACCATCTAGTCTGGGAAGTGGTGGACAACTCCGTCGACGAAGCCATGGCCGGTTTCGCGGATGAAATCAACGTGACGGTGCATGCCGATGAATCGGTCACCGTGGTCGACAACGGCCGCGGCATTCCCGTGGACATGCACCAGACGGAAAAGCGCCCCGCCGCGGAAGTGGTAATGACCGTGCTGCACGCCGGCGGAAAGTTCGACAGCGAAACGTACAAAGTTTCCGGCGGCTTGCACGGGGTCGGCGTTTCCGTTGTCAACGCATTGTCCGACTGGCTGGAACTGGAGATTCAGCGCGATGGAGCCGTCTGGGAGCAGAGCTACGAAAAAGGCAAGCCCACCTCCAAGCTGAAACAGACCGGCAAGACGCGCAAGACCGGCACGAAAGTTACGTTCCATCCCGATCCGACGATCTTTGAAAAGACCACGTACAGCTTCGACACGCTTTCGCAGCGGCTGCGCGAGCTGGCCTTTCTGAACAAGGGATTAAAAATTACACTGACCGACGAGCGCACGGAGAAAACCGCGGAATTCCGGTTCACGGGCGGCATCACGGAATTCGTGAAGCACCTGAATCGCGGGAAATCCACGCTGCACGATTCGCCGATCTACATGGAAGGCAAGCGCGGCAACGTGGAGACGGAGATCGCACTGCAGTACAACGATACCTATGGCGAAAACGTCTTCGCGTTTGCGAATACCATTAACACCGTGGATGGGGGCACGCATCTTTCCGGGTTTCGCTCTGCGCTGACGCGCACGATCAACAATTTTGCCTCGCAAGCGGGCATGCTCAAGGAGCAGAAAGACGAAGTCACGATTACGGGCGATGACGTGCGCGAAGGGCTTGTTGCGGTGGTCAGCGTGCGCTTGCCGCAGCCGCAATTCGAGGGTCAGACCAAAGGCAAGCTGAACAGCGATATCAAAGGCGACGTCGAACAACTCGTGAACGAAAAGCTGGGCGAGTGGTTCGACAAGCACTCGACGGTGGCGAGGCGGATCATCGGCAAGTGCATTGACGCAGCGCGTGCCCGCGAGGCAGCTCGCAAAGCGCGTGAATTGACGAGGCGCAAGTCCGCGATGGATTCCAGCGGGTTGCCGGGAAAACTGGCGGACTGCCAGGAGCGCGATCCAGCGCGCTGCGAATTGTTTGTGGTCGAGGGCGAATCGGCGGGCGGCTCGGCAAAGCAGGGCCGCGACCGCAAATACCAGGCCATCTTGCCGCTCAAGGGAAAAATCCTCAACGTCGAGAAGGCGCGCTACGACAAGATGCTAGGCCATGAAGAAATTCGCGCCATCATCACGGCGCTCGGCACCGGCATCGGTAAAGACGATTTCGACGCGGGCAAGCTGCGCTACCACAAAATCATCCTGATGACCGATGCGGACGTCGACGGCTCGCACATCCGCACGCTGTTGCTGACGTTTTTCTTCCGGCATATGAAGGAGCTTATCGACCGCGAACACATTTTCATCGCGCAGCCGCCGCTCTACCGCGTAAAACGCGGGAAGAGCGAAAAATACATCCGCGACGAGCGCGACTTCGCGCGCGAACTGATGAAGCGCGCCACCGAAGACCACGTGGTAAAGGGCAAGGAAGGCGTGACGCTGCAGGGCGCGGGACTGACCTCGTTTCTGCTGAATGTTCAGGAATATGACGCCGTCGCTGCGAAACTTGGCCGCCGGCTGCGCGACGCGGGACTCGTGGGGGTGCTGGCGGAGAGCGGCCTGGACAAGAAAGCGGAATTCGAGGAGAAAAAGTCGCTCGACAAACTGTTAAAAGAGATTGACAAGGCCAAGCTGAAGCTGGAAGGCAAGATTGCGTTCGACGAGGAGCACAGCCTGTACGAAATCCAATTCGGCGCGCCGCACAACCAGAAGATCAATTGGGCGCTCGCTTCTACGCCGGAATACAAGAGGCTGCGCGCGTTGGCAAAGCAAGTTGAAGAATTCAACAAACCGCCCTTCATCATTTCGCGTAACGGCGACAACACAACCAAGGAAAAAGCGCAGGACGTACTGAACTACGTCATGGAAGACGCGAAAAAAGATTTCACCATCACGCGGTTCAAGGGACTGGGAGAGATGAATCCCGCGCAGCTTTGGGAAACCACGATGAACGCGGAGACGCGCACGCTGCTCAAAGTGAAGCTCGAAGACGCCGTTGCTGCTGAAGACATTTTCACGACGCTCATGGGCGAAAACGTGGAGGCGCGGCGCAAGTTCATCGAGGACAACGCGCTCGAAGTCGTCAATCTGGATATTTGATTCGTTGATTCCGATGGCGCAAGGCTGATGGCCGAAATCGCACCGAGATCCCCCCGAGACGCTGTTCGCTGGGGCTTGTTGCTGGCGGCGATGGCGGTGACCGGGTTTCGGTTGCCGCGCACGTACGGCGCGTTTCGAAATTGGCACGCGGTGCGTTTTTCGGATCCTTCGGCAGCGGAGTTGTACCGCCTCAATTTCACGGCCAACGCGGTGGGGATCGCGATTGTTCTGCTTCTGGCCTTGGGAGCGTTTTATCTCCTGCGGCCGCGAAGGCCGAAGCCGTCATGATGTATCAACTGCGCTGGAGCGCGCTGCCGGGGCTAAGGGGGATAAGCCTCAGCGAGTTCCGCGCGACGCCGACCGAGGCGCCAGACAACGAGCGCGGGGTGGCGCTTGAATTTGCGAGCGCGGTAGAATGCGAAGCATTTTTGAAGGAACTTGAGGCAGCGTTTGCGGCGCGGCGATTCACCAATGCGGCGGATGCGTTCGACACGGTGAAGGCCTGGGCCCTCGAGCGCGCCGCGAAGAAATCGTAGCTCGGGCCTTAAGGCCTGAGGCTTTGGTCGCGGGGAGAAATCCTCACCCCTGAAGGGGTGAGCTACGGGAATTGCTGACCTTACGAGGAAACATGCCAGATGAACAAAACGTTTCCATAATGATTCCGGTGGACATCGAAGCCGAGATGAAGAAGTCCTATCTCGACTACTCGATGAGCGTGATCATTGGGCGCGCGCTGCCGGAAGTGCGCGACGGCTTGAAGCCGGTGCACCGCCGCATTCTCTATGGGATGTACGAACTCGGCCTCACTTCCACGCGCCCCTACCGCAAATGCGCGAAGATCGTCGGTGAAGTTCTCGGAAAGTATCACCCGCACGGCGACACCCCCGTCTACGACGCGCTGGTGAGAATGGCGCAGGATTTCAACATGCGCTATCCGCTGGTCGACGGCCAGGGCAACTTCGGATCGGTCGACGGCGACATGCCCGCGGCGATGCGCTACACCGAAGCGCGCCTGGCGCGAATCGCCGAAGAGCTGCTGGCGGACATTGAAAGAGAAACGGTCGATTTTGTCCCCAACTTTGACGAGACGGAAAAAGAGCCGGTCGTTCTCCCGACGCGGATTCCGAATCTCCTGGTCAACGGCGCGAGCGGCATCGCCGTGGGCATGGCCACCAACATTCCGCCACACAATTTGCGCGAAATCATCGACGCCACCGTGCTGATGATCGAGAAGCCGGACACGACCCTCAAGGACGTCATGAAGCTCGTGCCCGGGCCGGACTTTCCCACCGGCGGGTACATCGCGGGACGCGAAGGCATCGAAGCGGCGTACAAGACCGGGCGCGGCAGCTTCACCATGCGCGCGAAAGCTGCAATCGAAGAAGTCGCCAAAGACCGCGAGAACATCGTCATCACCGAGATTCCCTACCAGGTGAACAAGGCCACGCTCATCAAACGCATCGCCGAGCTGGCGCAGACCAAGAAAGTCGACGGCATCGCCGATGTGCGCGACGAGAGCGACCGCGAAGGCATGCGCATCGTCGTCGAGCTCAAGCGCGGCGAAGAATCGCAGCTCATCCTGAACAATCTCTACAAGCACACGCAGATGCAGGAATCGTTCGGCATGATCCTGCTGGCCATCGCCGGCGGGCAGCCGAAAGAGCTGGGGCTGGTGGAATTTATCCGCCTGTTCATCGAGCACCGCCGCGACGTGGTGCTGCGCCGTACCCGCTACGACCTGCGGAAAGCCCGCGAACGCGAGCATATTTTGGTGGGCTACCAGGTGGCCCTCGACCACCTCGACGATGTGATCCGCATCATCCGCGGATCGGGGAGCCGCGCGGACGCCAAACAAAACCTGCTGAACTTCTTCTCCGAGCAAGACGTCACCGTCGCGGAAAACGGGAAATCCCGGAAAATCAGCGGGGTCAAGCTGGATGGCCGGAAGTACAAGCTCGGCGTTGTGGAAGGCGAAACGGCGCGCACCGTCACCAGCGGACTCACCCCCGTTCAGGTGGACGCCATACTCGAACTGCAGTTGCACCGCCTGACGCAGCTCTCCGTCGATGAAATCCTCAAGGAATTGAAGACTATCCGCGAGCGCATTGTCGAATTGGAAGAAATTCTCTCCAGTGAGAAAAAGCTAAAGTCCGTGATCACCGGTGAGTTGAGGGAGGTTCAGAAGCAGTACGGCGACGACCGGCGCACCCAAATCGTGGACAAGGTCGACGAGATCAAACTGGAAGACTTGATCGCCGACACCGACATGCTGATCACCGTCAGCCACGCCGGCTACGTCAAGCGCACGCCCGTCGAGATTTACCGCCACCAGTCGCGCGGAGGAAAGGGCCGCATTGGCGCGCGCACCAAGGAAGAGGACTTTGTCGAGCACCTTTTCATCGCCTCGGCGCACAGCTACATCCTTCTGTTCACGACCAAAGGCCGCGTTTACTGGCTAAAGGTGTACGAAATTCCCGAAGCGGCGGCGGCCACCCGTGGCAAAGCGATTTCCAGCCTGGTGCGCTTTCAGGAAGACGAAAAACTGAGCGCCATTGTCGCCGCGCACAGCCTCGAGGACGAAGGCAAGTACGTCTTTTTTGCCACGCGCAACGGCACGGTGAAGAAGTCCACGCTCAAGGAATTCTCGAACCCGCGGCCGAGCGGCATCATTGCCATCAACCTGGAAGCCAAGGACGAAATGATTGGCGCGAAGCTTACCGCCGGCAAACAGATGATTTTTCTTGCGAGCCACGAAGGCCAGGCGATTCTCTTCCGTGAAACGGAAGTGCGCCCGATGGGGCGCAATGCCGGTGGCGTGATTGGCATGGACCTCGCCAAAGACGATTACGTGGTCAGCATGGACGCGGTGCAGCCGGACTTCGAAATCATCGCTAAAGAACACAAGAAAACCACGCAAGATCTCGAAGAACTCGAAAACGAGCAGATTAAGGATTCTCTGGCGTCGCTGATGCTTACGGTAGCTGAAAAGGGTTACGGGAAGCGCACGCCGCTCGCGGAGTACCGCATCACTTCGCGCGGCGGCAAGGGCGTGGTCAACATGAAGACTACCGACCGCAACGGCTCTGTGGTGGCGGCGCTGCAGGTGACCGAAGAGTCCGACGTGATGATCATTACGCACAACGGCAAAGTGATTCGCGTGCACGCGAATGAAATTCGCGAAGCGGGCCGCTCGACGCAAGGCGTGCGCCTGCTACGGCTCGACGCCGAAGATTCTGTCGCCGCTGCCGTGGTCCTCCAGGAAGAAAACGAAGAAGAGAAGAAGTAGCTGCGATTCTCTCCACGGAACCATTGGAAGCGCGGATCTTTGAATCCCACAGGAAATCGTGGACGGAAGAAAAGCGGCAGCAAGCCGCCGCACTCCAAAACCCAGCTTGCGTTACACTACCGGTCATGAAAATCACACCAAGAGCTTTTCCGTTTCTCCTCGTACTGTTCGGCGCAGCGTTCGCGCTGGTTCCCGCGCAGGGCCAAGAAAAATCCGGTACAAAGAAGAATTACCTGGCGTTCGTCGGTACGTACACCACCAAGACCGCGAGCAAGGGCATCTATGCTTTTCGGTACGCTGCAAATTCCGGCAAGCTCACGCCGATTGGCGGCGTAGCCGGGGAAACGCAGGATCCTTCCTGGGTCGCGATTCATCCCAACCGGAAATTCCTGTACGCGGTGAACGAAGCTGGAAAGAACAGTATGGTCAGCGCGTTCGAAATCGATACGAAGGCAGGAAAGCTGACGCTGCTGAACCAACTGCCCGCGCTCGGTGAAGATCCCTGTTACCTTTCGTTTGACCGCCGAGGAAAATACGTCCTCGTCGCCGACTACACGTCCGGCAATGTCCTGGTATTTCCCATCGGCGCCGACGGCAAGCTCGGCGCCGTCACCGCAAATGTTCGCGACGAAGGCACACTTGGCCCCAACAAACAACGCCAGGAAGGCCCGCACGCGCACTGGATCGAAACGTCCATCGACAATCGCTCTGCATATGTCGCCGATTTAGGTCTCGATCGCGTTTTGCATTATGGGTTCGATGCCACGAAAGGTACCCTGACTGCGGGCCCTATACGAAGCGAACGGTCGCATTCCTCGCTTGATGAGTCCGCCAAGCTGGCCCCTGGCACAGGCCCGCGGCACGCCGTATTCTCGAGCAATGGTGCGCAAATGTATGTTCTCGGCGAGCTGCAATCCACGGTTACGGCGTTCGACATGACCGGCACCGATGATTTTGTGCCGACCTCGTACCAGAAAATCTCGGCGCTGCCCCAGGGGTTCTCCGGGAGAAACGATGCGGCGGAAATCGCGATTCACCCGAATGGCAAATTCCTGTACGCCTCGAATCGCGGCCGCGACTCCATCGCGCTGTTCCACATCGACCCGCATACCGGCAAGCTCGCGCTGGCGGGCGATTTCTCCGTCGAGGGCAAGGAGCCTCGGCATTTCGCGATCGACCCCTCCGGCAACTATCTGCTGGCCGAGGACCAACTCTCCGACAAAATCGTCACCTTCCGCATTAACGCAAAGACAGGCGCGCTCACGTCCACGGGGGATTCCGTGGAAGTGCCTTCGCCGGTCTGCCTCGCGTTTCTTCCGCTCGATTGACTCGCTCCTATCGGAAAATATCTTCGCGCGCGTCCAAGTGAGTTAGAATCTGCCTCTTCCCTTTGAAACAGGAGATGCACCATGAATCGTCTGTTCTGGTCGAAGCTTGCGCTTGTTGCAATTCTCGGCTGCACCTCTGTGCCTGGTGCGCTGGCCGATGGTGAGACGCCGCCGGGCCGCGATCCCAAGCAGCCCGTAGACGCGGCGTACACGGAGAAAATCCACAAGTACACTACCGAGCTTTATTTCACTTCGCCGCTGGTGGACTATCTGCCAGCCTCAAAGAACGTGCCGACGCCGCAAGCCGTGCTGGGCGACGTCTCCGGCGCGCCGGGTATCCTGCCTTACGCGGAAGATGTGTACAAATACATGCGCCTGCTCGAGAAAGCCAGCCCGCGCGTAAGAGTTTTCTCCATCGGGAAGACCGAAGAAGGCCGCGAGATGATCGCCGTGGCGGTTTCCTCGGAAGACAATCTGAAAAATCTCGAGGAAAACCGCGCGCGCCTCGCAAAACTTGCCGATCCGCGCACCATCACGCTCGACGACGCCGAAGCCGACGCGCTCGTCGGGCAAGCCGTGCCGATTTATTACATCACCGGCACGATTCATTCACCGGAAACTGGTGCGCCCACGGCGCTGATGGAGCTGGCCTACCGTCTGGCCGTGGATGAAAGCCCGTACATCAAGGAAATTCGCGACGGCACGATCACGCTCATCACGCCCGTCGTGGAAGTCGACGGCCGCGACCGCATGGTGGACATCTACAGATGGCACCGCGCGCACCCGAAAGAGTTTTATCCCTGGCTCGTGTATTGGGGCAAATACGTGGCGCACGACAACAATCGCGACGCCATGGGCGTCACGCTGAAACTCACCGAAAATGTTTTGAACACATACGTCAACTGGAAAGCGCAAGTCCTGCACGATCTCCACGAGTCCGTGCCGTATCTTTACGACAACACCATAGGCGACGAGCCGTACAATGCGTGGATCGATCCGATTCTGGCGGACGAATGGCAAATCATTGGCTGGAACAACGTCGCGGCCATGACCAAGTTCGGGATGCCCGGCGTCTTCGCGCATGGTGATTTCGACACGTGGTCGCCCGGCTATCTGATGTTCATCGCGGCCCTGCACAACGGCATCAGCCGGCTCTACGAAACGTTCGGCAACGGCGGCGCAGACACCGAAGCACGCACGCGCGAGCCCGAAGAGTACGCGCGCACCTGGTACCGGCAGAATCCGCCGCTTCCCAAAGTGCTTTGGTCGCAGCGCGACAACAACAATTACGAAGAGACAGGCCTGCTCACTTCGCTGCATTTCTTTACGGAGAACAAGCGGCGCTTTCTGAAGAATTTTTACCTGAAGGCGAAACGTTCCGTCAGCAAGCCGTCCGAGGAAGGACCCGCGGCGTACGTTCTTTCGGCCGACGATCCGCGTCCGGGCTTGCAGGCCGAGCTTTTGCAGGTGTTGCAGAAGCAAGCAGTGGAAATCTCGCGCGCGAAATCGGCGTTCACCGTGACGCTGCCCGCGAAAAAGTCCCCGGAGGCGGCCAAGGGGAAAGAGAAGAAAGAAGCGAAAGCCGAGTCGACGGCCTCAACAACGCGAGCGTTTCCTGCGGGCAGCTACCTCATTCGCATGGACCAGCCGTATTCCCGCATCGCGGACGCCTTGCTGGATCAGCAGTACTGGAGCCCGGACGATCCGCAGAAAACTCCTTATGACGATACCGGCTGGACCTTCGGCGAACTCTTCCATGTCCAAGTGACACGCGTAACCGACACAAGAGTTCTCGAAGTGCCGGTGGACCGCGTGACGGAAGTCCGCGCGCCAGGTGGCGTGAAGGGCGACGGGGCTGTGTTCGCCATCAACAACAACGCGGAGCCCGCGCTTGCTACACTGCGCTATAAGCTCGGCGATGCCGGCATCGATGCGGCGGAAGAACCATTCGAAAGCGCCGGGAAGAAATTCAACCGCGGTGCGTTCCTCGTTCGAAACGTCAACCGCGCCGGCCTCGACCGCACCGCTAGCGAACTCGGCGTGCAAGTCACGGCGCTTCCTGCCGCGCCCAGCGTGAAGACGCATCCGGTTCGCGCCGCGCGCATCGCCTTTGTGCATACCTGGCTGAGCACGCAGACCGAAGGCTGGTGGCGCCTCGCGCTCGACAAGCTGGGGATTCCCTACGATTACATGAGCACGCAAGCCGTAGCGAAAATCCCTGACTTGAACGCCAAGTACGACGTGATTCTGTTTCCGCCCGTTGGCTACAACGCCGGCGTGAATGCCGTCGTCAACGGCATTCCGACCAGTTGGGGCAACCCGCTGCCGTGGAAGAACACTCCTGAAACGCCGAACCTCGTTGGCAAAAATGACTCGACCGACGACCTGCGCCCCGGCCTGGGCTGGGACGGCGTCGCGCGCTTGCACGAATTTGTGCAAAAGGGCGGCGTGCTCCTGACGGCTACCGACACTTCCTCGCTTGCGCTTTCCCTCGGATTCGCGGACGGCGTCGGCACGCAAAATGCCAACAGAATGAAAATTGTCGGCTCGGTGGTGGGCACGCGCCTCGTGGATGATGCCAGCCCCATCGCCTACGGGTACGACGAAAAGGGCGCGGCCTATTGTGACAACGGACCGATCTTTTCCCTTAGCAGTATCGCGGGACAACGCGGCCGGCGGCGCCTCGGCCCGGAAATGCACGCACGACCCACTGGCCGCGGCGGCATGGACGACCCGGACTTTACCGTCGGCCGCGTTGGCGTGGAAGCGCCCGAAGAGCCCAAATCCGAAATTTGGGAATCGCCGCCGGTGTTGGAGGAGCAGAGGCGGAACGGCTTCCGCGTGATTCCGCCGGCCCTCCGGCCGCGCGTGATCTTTCGCTATGCGGATAGCAAAGAGCTGCTGATTTCCGGCCTGGTGGAAGGCGGCGAGGAAATCGCCGAGCATCCTGCCGTTGTCGATGCGCCCTCCGGCAAAGGCCACGTCGTTCTGTTTTCCATCAATCCCGTTTATCGCGGCGAGACTTGGGGGACCTATTCGATGGTACTGAACACCATCCTGAACTACGACAGCCTCAACGCCGGCCGCAAAGACGCAGCACACTAGCCTCTGTGGGGTTCGCTTTACCCGGTAGGGGCGCGCTTTAGACGGTTATTGGGGCCCCAACGAGAATTTTGTGCTCGTTAGCCTTTGGCGGTGTCTCTGGCTGCTGGCTTCTCGGGGGTATCAGGGCGGGAGCCTCTGGCTAGTTAGCGCGTCCCTGGTGATAAGAATCTGTTCCACTATTGCTTGCGCGGGAAGCAATCTGCGCTACAATCCCCGGCACTATGCCCAAGCGCAAAACCAAGGCCCGGAGGCCTGCTCGACCAAAGGCGCGCAAGAAGGCATCGTCTGGCGGGAAGCTGCCGAAAGAGGCGGTCACTCGCATGGTCGTTTTGCGCGCCCGCGAAGGCCAGGAACTCCTGCTTGAAGCCGAACTGCGCGCCTTGATCGGCCCATCCCGTAAAGAAGAGGGCTGCCTCACTTTTGACCTGCACGCCTCGGTCGAGCAGCCTGGCAGCTATCTGCTCCACGAAGTTTGGGCCAGCCGCGAGGCGCACACCGAACACCTGCATACGCTGCATTATTTGCGCTGGGATGCGCGCAAAGACGCGCTCGTTACTTTCCGCGACGGCACCTTCTGGAAACAAATCGCGTAAAGTTTTAAGAAGCTTAACCTTCCGGCGGCGCGAGGTAGTATCCCGGCCGGGCGCGGATTTTCAGGCTCTTCGCGTCGTTGCGAAGCAATGACACTTTGATTTCGTGGTAGCCGGCCGCATCGCCGTCGGTCGGCATGTAGCTGAGCGTGTACTGCGAGTGCAGCTCCCCGCCAATTTCGTCAATGGCGTTCTCGATGGAGCGGTCACGGAACGTGGACAGGCTTGCGCCCCCGGTAGCTGCAGCCGCTACTTCTAACGGGTTGCCATTCACCTGACCGTGAATATGCTGCACCAGCCAGACCACGGCGGCCATCAAATCGGCGCTGCCGTAGCGGTAGTTGTCTTCGTAAGTCGGCGTTGCCGGAACGCCGGGCGGCGGCGGGACTGAGCCCACCGGCAGGTTAGGCCGCTCAGGAGGCTTGGGCTTCGATTGCAACTCGGCGCGCGTCGTCGAAAGCCCCACGCCGTAAATCGTCACGTTGGCCAGTTGCGCCTGACGCAGCACTTCTCCCAGGGTCTTCTGGCTTCCCTTGTCCACGGCTTCCGATAGAATCAGGAGCACGCGCCGCCGTCCCGGCTTTTCCGCCGTGGCTTGCGGGCGGTCGGAAAGCATTTCGACGCCTGCCGCCATGGCGTCGTACAGCCTCGAGCCGGAGGTTCCCGCTTTCAAATTCGCAATTGTGTTTTCGATTTTGTCGGCGTTGCTGGTGAAGTCCTGCAGCTTGTCCACCGAATCGTTGAAGCCCACCACCGCTGCTTCACCCGTCGGTCCCATCACCGTTTGCGTGAAAAGAATCCCAGTCTTGCGGATTTCGGGCATCAGCGGCTCGATGCGCGACGCCGTCTCCACTAAAATCACGAGAGAGAGGGGATCGCCGCCCAAATCGAAATGCGAAATCCTTTGCGCGATCCCGTTGTCGGTCACCTGAAAATCCTTGGCTTCCAGGTCATGCACCATGCCACCGCGCTGATCGCGCACGGTCACGGGAGTGGTCACCAGCGCCACCTGCACCTTGATTTCGTTCCCGGGAGGCTGCTGTATCGGAACGCCTGGCTTCGGCGGAAGCGGCCCCGTCGGCGCTTGCGCTAGCGACATCCCTGCCGCGAGCAGAACGGTCAGAAGGGACCCTATCGCTCGGCCACTCAGTTGTCTTATCCCATTCATGCTCTCCATCCCGCGCCGAAGTTCCGTTTGGCCATTCCCTGACCCAGTTTACTCATTTCGACGCAGCCTGGCGGGAAGACGTTGCCGCAAACCGCCTGGAATCCCTACAATCAAAGTTCGTGCTTTCTGGAGAAAAGACACATGCCCGACGGCAAAAAATTGAAGCCCCAGCACGCGCCCAGGGTTACCCACGAGGACCGGAAGTTCCTGAACAGCGTGCCGGCACGGCCGATTCGCATTCTCGGCGAATACATCCATCCTCTAGTGCAGCTCAAGAACGAGGGCATCGGCGACACCATCGTGATGTTCGGTTCGGCGCGCATCGAGTCGCACGAAACCGCGCAGGCGCGCTACACGCGGCTGAAGCGGATGAAGACCGGCAAAATGTCGGCAGAGGAATTGCACCACCACCGCGCCTGTCTGCGGAGCGCTAAAAGCTCTCTGGAAATGTCCCGGTACTACGAAGAGGCGCGGCAGCTCTCGCACAAACTCACGAGTTGGGCGCTAACGCTTGGTCCCAATCCGCGCCGCTTCGTCGTCTGTTCCGGCGGCGGCCCCGGCATCATGGAAGCCGCGAATCGCGGCGCTTACGAAGCAGGCGGCAAATCCATTGGCCTGTCCATTGAATTGCCGCACGAGCAGTTCGCGAATCCTTATATCAGCCCGGAGCTGAGCTTCAATTTCAAGTACTTCTTCATGCGCAAACTCTGGTTCGCGCAAATTGCCAAAGCGCTGATCGTTTTTCCCGGCGGCTTTGGCACCATGGACGAGCTTTGGGAAGTGCTCACGCTGCTGCAAACCGGCAAGCTGCCCAAGCGCAATTTGATTTTGATTTACGGCCGCAGATACTGGGACGACGTCCTGAATTGGAAGGCCATGGTTCGCTGGGGCACGATCAACGAAAGCGAATACGAAATGCTGCAGTTTGCCGATACTGTGGACGAAGCCTTTGACCGCGTGCGCGCCGGCCTCGAAAAATACCACATGAACGTTGATCCGTTCCTGCAGGCCTACTAAAGGGCCCCGGGGATTTGCGGCACGAGCCTCGCTAAGTATCTTTATTTGCAGTTGATCCACGACGACAATAACGCGCTCGCTACATTCTCCGCGCGACGGTGTTTGATCCAGCAGGGACAAATGCCCCATCCCAGTCGGGGAAATTACGAGAGGATGGAGACACATGACCACCCATACGGGAGAGAAGAAGTTCTTGCGACGCTCGCTGCTCGCCGCCGCGGCGATGTTTGGCCTGTTGGCATTCGTGGCGACGCCGCGCGCTGTCGCCCACGGCTACGACGACTATAACCGCTGTCAGCGGCGCGTCGCCAAAGCCGATCACAAACTGCACGAAGCCCTCGAGCACCATGGTTGGAACAGCCGGCAAGCCGATCATGCACGCCATGAACTGCGCGAAGCGCGCGAGCGCTGCTGGAAGGAACACCATCGTTGGTGGGATGAAGACGGCCACCGCTGGCACAACGACCGCGACTGGGATGACCACGATCACGACCGCCACTAACCGCTAACTATCTGAAGCTATAAAATAAAGGCGGGGCGCCGCTGGTCACGCCCCGCATCCCTTTAGTAAAACTCAGTAAGCAAACCGTTCAGTTCGCCGTCACCAAGTGCTCATCGGAGAAGACTGCTGCAAACCTTCGCGCCTCCTCTTGATCGTACACCATCACAATGGGAACCACGCGCAGCGACTTTTTGCAGGAATGGCAAACAGTCACTTCGCCCTGCATGTCCTGCAGAAAGCCGTCCGTGAAATGATACAAAGTACGCTGCCGTCGGGCATTCTTCTGATCCCGCGCGCCGCAGTGCGGACAGATGAATTCCACCTTGTCTAGCTGCGGATCGCGGTCCATCGCGGCCCACCCCGTGCGGCGCACGCCAACGGTTTCTACATTACGCCGGTCCATGGGAGTCGACCTCCTGGGATCCACGTCCTCAAAGAATAAGATGCACAAACGGGTAATGGGGGTACAGTTTTCCGTATCTCGCTCAACCCACAGGGCTTAAGCTGCTCATCCCCATCTGACTGCTCACACCACTCTGTATTTTGCGATCCTCAGTAGAACCCTCGGCCGCGGGAACTTGTTTTGCCCCGCGGTGTCCAACGCTCGGAGGACGCGCGCAACCTCACATCCCTGCGAGCGCGGCGCCGGTCTCTTGGAGGACGAGAGCAGCCTCCCGGAGGCCGGCGTCGCTTGATTCTGCGGGTCTCTAACGTGTGGGACACCCAGTTGTTGAAGAGGCGCGCTTGGAGCGCGTCCCCCTGGCCGCCCCCCAAACGCTACCGGACGCCTAGAAACCCTCGCAGGGAAAAAAACTGTAGAGGTGCGTGATGCCACTCGAATCTCGAAACGTTTCTGAAGCCCAAAAAGTTAAAGAACGAAGTTTAGGTTCGTTGGGAGTTTGCCTGGTGGAAGGCGACCCCGAGCAGCGCCGCCGCGAGCGCCGCGTTCGCCGACGCTCGCTCGTAATCTCGATCGTGACAGAAACCGCAGTGCTCGGCCTGCTGATTTTGCTTCCCCTGTTTAGCAAGTCACAGCCAATCACTGTCCCTATCACCACGCCCATTCCGCCTTATTCTCGGTATAACGGCACATCGCACGACACGGGCGCGCAGCATATTCACCGGCAGCAACAGAATGTTTGCCATTTTTGTCCGCCAACCAACATTCCGCCCACTATCGTGACACGGGACCCTCGACGGTCGGACCAAGATGCCGTTAATGATGCGCCGCTCGTTGGCGGGGGCCCAAGCATTCCGGGCGGACTGGGAGGAGGACTGATACCGATTCCCGGCACACGAAGCAGTGTTCCCCCGCCACCACCAGCCGATCACCATGTTGTCCGTCCGTCGATTCTTCGTATGACGCACCTTGATCCCGCAATGCTGATTTACCGCGTCGAGCCGGCCTATCCGCCGTTGGCGAGGCAAATTCACAAAGAAGGCCGCGTGGAACTGCGCGCTATCATTGCCACCGACGGTTCCATTCAGTCTCTTGAAGTTGTTGGCGGAGATCCGCTGTTTTTTCCCTCCGCACTCGAAGCCGTACGCCAATGGCGCTATAAGCCGACGATTCTCAATGGCCAGCCCGTGCAAATCGATACGCATATCACCGTCATCTACACCATGTCGCATTAACGGCTGCACGGTCATTCCGCGGAGCGAAGCGACGAGGAATCCCGGCGTGATCTCTGGGCCAGGGGAATCCAATGGGAGCATCGCAAAGCCGCCCACGTGCTCTTCAAAAGGTTTTTGCTTAGAACTGAAAACTTACGACTAGATTACCTGCAGCAAATATTTCGGGACGGATGTGCATAGGAAAACGGTTTCGACTGCGGTGACGAATGGTGCCGGGAATCACTACTCCAGCGCCTGCTTCAAATCCTCGATCAAGTCTTCTTTGTCTTCCAACCCCATCGACACCCGCACCGTTCCCGGGCTCACTCCTGCGCGCTTCAACTCTTCGTCGCTCATGTTGTAATGCGAGCTGTAAATCGGCAGAATCACCAGAGACTCCACGCCACCCAAGCTTGCCGCGAGCAGAAACAGCCTTACGCGATCGCAGAAGCGCCGCGCCGCCGGCAAGCCGCCCTTCATGTCAAAGGCCAACATCGAGCCGAATCCGCGCATCTGCTTTTTTGCGAGTTCGTGACTCGGATGCGACTTCAATCCCGGATAGTGTACGCGCTCGACCTTGGGATGCTTCTCCAAAAACGTCGCCACGGCCGTGGCGTTTTCGCATTGCCGCTCGACGCGCACGCCGACCGTCTTGATTCCCCGAATCAGCAGATACGCCGCGCCCGGATCCATCGACCCGCCGAGATAAATGATCATCTGGCGCACCTTGTCCATCCACTCTTGGCTGCCCACGGAGACGCCGGCGATAATGTCCGAATGTCCGGCCAGTGCCTTCGTGGCGCTGTGCACCACCATGTCGTATCCCAGCCTGATGGGGTTCTGCAGCACCGGCGTCGCAAACGTGTTGTCGATCAGCGCGACCAGCTTATGTTTCTTGGCAAACTCTATGGCTTTTTCAGTGTCCACCAGCCGCAGCGTCGGGTTGGTCGGCGTTTCGATGTATAGCGCCTTCGTGCGCGCGTTCACCCGCTTTTCGATGCCACAAAGATCGGGTTGCACGTGGTGAACCGTGATGCCCATGTTCGGAAACACGTCGCGCATCAGCCGGTATGTCCCGCCGTAAAGTTGCGCCGTCGAGATCAGCTCGTCTCCGGAGTGCAGTACCGCCAGCAACGAAGAAGAAATCGCCGCCATACCCGAAGCGCTCACCACCGCCGCTTCCGCTCCTTCGAGCGCCGCGATTTTCTTTTCTGCCACGCTGAGCGTTGGATTCCCGTAGCGCGTGTATATATACGCCTTGTTCTTCCCCTCGGCCCACTCTTTCATCTCTTCGGTGTTGGAAAACGTGAACGTCGAGGAGCGGATAATCTCGGTCGCCACAGGACCGTTGACGCCGCAACGATTTGGCTCCCCGCCATGAATCGCCTTCGTCTGTGGCCCGAGCCCGTGCAATCCGTGCAGCGTCTGACCGCTGAGCTTCCTCTGGCCGCTCTTGGCCTCAAACTCGGAGCTATTCCGGTCCTGCTTCTGCGCCACAACGCCGGAATTGCGGCTGGACTGTTTCTTAGCTTTCATGCCAAAGAGTTTGCGCTCTTTGGATCGAGAAAGACAGTCCGCGAACTGGCCGCCTCCTAGACAAATTGGGCGGCCTGTTGTGGCGCATCCGGAGCGGTGAGTCGCGTGGCCTTTTCTTGTAACGGTCCCCGGCACGAGAGCCCGTGGCCGCATGGTTCGAGAGGCAAAGCGCCGTTGATCTGGGAGTTCGAAGAGCGGCAAGTGATGAGAGAGACCGTCGATCACGGGGACATAACCCCTTTAGCATGCGCATTTACAAAGAATACGGGGGCCGCTCCGGGCTAGGCAGGAGCGGAACTTACTTCGCGGTGGCGGGTTCGAGCGCGTCCCACTCTTCCTGCTCGGGGAGCAGCGACTTCACGATGTCTTCCAGTTCGTGGGCGCTCTGAACATCCTGCGGGTAGTTGTGGGCCGAGATGTCAAATGCTTTGGCGTATTTCATGCGAACGTCCTGCAGCTCTTCCTGCAGGCGGACAGCGATGCGCTTTGCGTTCAGCGCATCTGTCTCCGGCAGAACCAGAGCGAAGGTGTTGGGGGCGAGCCGATAAATGGAATCGGTGGGACGCAATTTGCGAGACATCGCCTTGGCCGCATCGCTCCGGGCGGCATCGTCATCCTGGTTCGGCTTTGCCGGTCCGGCAGCGGCCTTGGCTTTCACGAGCAGCAGCGAAAGCGTTTTTTGCATGGTCATGGCGCGGCGGAACTCCATGGTCAAGCGGTCCCAGAAATGACGCTGGTCCGGCATGGAGTGCAGCAAATCCACGCTGGCCTGGTGCTGCAACAGAATGTTGCGTTCCAGCTCCGCCAGGAGTTGCTGCTTCAACTGGCGCACGGTGCGCTGGTGCTCGAGAAGGTAGCCGACAAAGAGGAGGGTTAGTCCACAGAAACCAAAGAAGGCGACGCGGAGCGTCCACTTATTGCCAATGGGATGGAGAAAGACCAGCGGATACATGAACGCAGCCAGGCCGCCCGCCAGCACCAGCACAAACACGACGGCCAGGACGGCAAGCTGCAACTCTCGCTTTTCGAGCCGATCCAATTCCACGCGGTTCAGTGTGGGCATGCTCGTTTCCGTACTTTCGGAGCGGGTTGCGGCTACACCCTTGAAAGCAGATACGTAACCATCTTCATGGTGGCGCGGAAATCTGCCTCGAAGCAATGGGACGGGAGCTCTTTGGTGACGGAAACGCTACTGCTCTTTCGCGCAGTCGATCCGCGAACAAGGCCCGTTCACTGCACGATGCGAATTTCGACGTTTTGCGCGGAGGCATATTGTACGAGCAGGCCGGACATGCGCTGGGTCCAGCGGTCCAGGCTCTCTGGTCCGGCGAAAGAGATGATAATGGCGAGAATGCCTTCCGTTTTCGATGTAACCATGGTGCGCTCGGAATCGCTGGTGGCGCTGCCGTGCGGACCGCGGTTGTCGGCAAAAAGGGGCAGGCCTTCAAGATTCAAATCATACTTGCCGATGCCCTTGTAGGTCTCGCCCGCGCGACCGGCGCGAAAGACGATGTCTCCCACGACGTGCGCCATGTCATAAAGACCGACGGGCAGCCGGCTTTCGACGGAAACCAGGTTGATCACGTCCACCACGGCGTTGATTTGCGGCAAGCCTTTTCCGGCGACAATGCGGCGCAGCAGCGCTTCGGCCGAACCGCGATAGCGCGCAGGATCCTTTCCCAGGGCTTTGTAGGCGCGGCGCGTGTTTTCGATTTGCGGGGATTCCAGCACACCGCGCGGGAAAGGCAAGCGCTCGATTTCGAGCGCGCGTGCTTTCATCTCCTCGAGCAGTTCGTCTGGCGACGGGCCGGCGTTTACGCGCGCGGTCAAGCAGCC
This sequence comes from Acidobacteriota bacterium, assembly GCA_003223245.1. Taxonomy (GTDB): domain Bacteria; phylum Acidobacteriota; class Terriglobia; order Acidiferrales; family UBA7541; genus Acidiferrum. Next base: position 6,433 of record QHYI01000143.1, on the reverse strand, counting down.
GAGGGCCGTTCGCGGGTATTTTTTCTGCAGGTCCGAGTCAATTTGAATTTTCATTTTTGCGCGCGCACTCGCTTCAAGAATTTACGAAGCGCGCGACGCATTTTACAGCGAAGAGCGGAAGATGCGCGAGCCGCGCGAAGTTACGAGTGTTTCTCGGGCAAAGAGGAAAGAGATTTCCGCCGCCTTCCATGTGAGCTTTGCCAGGCCCGTGGCAAGCCTCGCAGCCGTGCCACTCGGGGCCTTTCCTGGTATCCAGCGTGGTTACAAAGTGCGGCGAGTCTTCAAAGTTCTTGTAAAAACCTTTGCTGGGCATGTCCTCATGGCAGGTTTTGCAGGTTGCACTTCCCACGTAGTCCCCGCTAGCGGCTGCCGATGCCGCCGTCTGGACCTTTTCCTGTTCAGCAACTGGCTTACTGGCATCCTGCGCCGGTGGCCGCGCGTTCAGGTAAACCGCGAAACCGAGCGAAACCAGGAACAGAAGAAGCGTGAGCAATGGGGCTCTGGAAGTGCCACAGATCTTCGTGTGCATTTCTCCCCCTTGTCTAGCCGAAACCGATGAAGCCTCGCAAAAATGACCCTGCCGCATTTATCGTTAGAACCTTTGCGGCAACCTGGGTCGCAGTGAGCCTCGTTTTTGCTTGGGTGCGCCCACTTCGGCGCGGAAGACCGGCACTCTGGCGCTTGCGATTCCCACTTTCGGCTCGAGGTCTCCCTTTGTTTGGCTTGCGATCCTCAGGGTTGCATTCTCAGAGGCAGTTCTGGGGCCAACTGAAGCGGAGGGAAAGCGGATACGAAGTAACCTTGATTTCTAGCTTAGCTAGGGAAGTAATTGATTGGCAAGAGGTTACAAACGCAGGACAAGAGTCGCGGGTATCAGGTTGTCTAGAGCAGGCCCAAATCGGGCAACGCGCATGTGTGATTTCTGCAGGTTGCTGCGTGATCAGGCGCACCCCCCGCCGCCCCACCCCGCGCTATACGGACTGCGCTCACTCGGCCAAAACCGATTGGTAAGGCGGAGCGAGCGAGTCGGGCAGGTCTGCGGTTCTCACGCCGTTGTGTTAAATTAGAGTCCTCACTTTAGGCCCGTAGCTCAGTTGGTTAGAGCGCTTCCTTGACACGGAAGAGGTCAGAGGTTCGAGTCCTCCCGGGCCTACCATTTCTTTCAATGACTTAGCGCCCTCGGTGAAATTCCGGCGCACTCCCTCCAAGGCATCACTCCCTCCCTTCTATTATAAAGCATCGTGCATCGTTTCATGGGTGTCTCCGTGCGCCGGTTAAACCGGCAAGGTGTAGTCAATGAAAGTTTCCTACGTTGAAGGTTTAGCGAACCACAAGGGCTCCGCTTGCATTCACCCAACGGTTCCGAGCCAGGCTCTAGGAGTTTGACGGTGGGACGAACTTTGGAAGTAAAACGGATTCCCGAATCGCACGCGCCGATCTGCAGGGCTCGGTGAATTACTCGCCGTAGGGAACCCAGATATTTTTGATCTGAACCGCGTGGTCGAGGAACCAGCGTCCTTCGCCTTGCTTTGCGTCGAACCAATCGATGGCGCGGCCTTCGTTGGTGAACACTTGCTTCAAATTCCCAACCGATAGCATTTTCGCGGCTGCCGCGCTCGCTTCGTCGGTGAAACTCCAGATCGCGTCGACGTCGTCGTGCTCGGCGAGCGTTTTGAGCAGCTCGGTCGCACGGCCCGTGATGATGTTCACTACGCCCCCGGGCAAATCGCTGGTGTCAAGGACTTGATACAAATCGCCCGTAATCAGCGGATATTTCTCGGAAGGAATTGCAATCACCGTATTGCCCACGCAGATGGCCGGCATCACCAGCGACAGAAAACCGAGCAGCGGCTCATCGCTAGGACAGAGGACGCCCACCGTGCCGATGGGCTCTTTCATGGCAAGCGCCACGTTTCGAAATGGAGGATTGTGCACTGCGCCATCAAATTTGTCAGCCCAAGCTGCGTAAGAAAAAATGCGTTCGATGCCGAGACGGACTTCGGATTCGGCCTGTTTCCTTCCGACAACGGTAGCTAGACGCACGGCAATTTCTTCTCCGCGTTGCGAAAGATTCTCCGCGATGTAGAAGAGCACTTGCGCGCGATTGTGCGCCGTGGCTTTGCCCCAGGCTTCGGCTTTGCGGGCAGCTTCGACCGCGTTGCGAATGTCCTTGCGATTGCCGAGAGGCGCTTCGCCGAGCACGCGGCCGTCCGCGGCGCGCACGGCCATGCTGTAGCCGGAATCCGGCCGCGCCTGTTTGCCGCCAATGTAGAGCTTCACCGTGCGGTCAATCGGCGGCGCGGAAAAATCTCCGGCCGCTTCCGGCGGCTGCGTGATCGCCGGAGGCGTCGCATGCATGCGCCCCGCCTGCTTGAACCAAGCAGGCTCCAGGTATTCCAGCAGGCCTTCACGGCCACCTTCCCGGCCAAAGCCGCTTTCGCGGTAGCCGCCGAATCCACATGCCGCGTCAAAAAGATTCGTGCAGTTCACCCAAACCACGCCTGCTTTCAGTTGCGCCGCGACATGCAGAGCCACGTTGATGCTTTCGCTCCACACACAAGCGGCGAGGCCGTACACCGTATTGTTGGCCAATTCAACCGCTTCACGCGGCGTTCGAAACGCCATGGCGGCAAGGACTGGCCCGAAAATTTCCTGCTGGGCCACGACCGAGCTTGGATGCACGTTGCTCAAAAGCGTCGGCGGAAAATACCAGCCGCGCGAGGGAACCGGAATCGACGGCTGCCAGCACATCGCGCCTTCGGCAACGCCTTGATCCACCAGGCGCTGGATGCGTTCCAGTTGCACGCGCGCGACAATCGCGCCGATGTCGATGGCTTTGTCGAGCGGCGGACCGATGCGCAACGTGTTCATGCGGTCCTGAATCTTGCGGAGCAATTTCTCCGCAATGCTCTCTTGCATCAGCAGCCGCGAGCCCGCGCAGCACACTTGTCCTTGGTTGAACCAAATCCCATCGACCAGGCCTTCGACCGCGCCGTCCAGGTCCGCATCTTCAAAAATGATGAACGGCGATTTGCCGCCCAGCTCGAGCGAAAGCTTTTTGTGGCTCTCGGCGGTGGCCTTGCGAATCGCGCGACCCACTTCGCTCGACCCGGTGAAGGCGACCTTAGCCACATCCGGATGCTTAGCCAATGCCTCGCCAGTCGAGCCATCCCCGGTGACAATGTTCACCACGCCAGGAGGCAGCTCGATTTCCTGACAAATTTGCGCGAAAGCGAGCGCGGTCAGGGGCGTGAATTCTGCGGGTTTCAGAACCACGGTATTTCCCGTGCCAAGTGCTGGCGCGATTTTCCACGCCAGCATCAGCAGCGGAAAATTCCAAGGAATAATCTGGCCCACCACGCCGCAAGCTACATAACCAGGAAATTCCTGCTCGAGAATCTGCGCCCAGCCCGCATGGTGATAGAAATGCCGCGCGACAAGCGGAATATCGATGTCGCGGCTCTCGCGAATTGGCTTGCCGTTGTCCAGCGTTTCGAGCACCGCCAGCCAGCGCGAATGCTTTTGTACTTGCCGCGCCAGCGCGTAAAGGTACCGCGCGCGGGCATGAGGAGTGAGAGCCTGCCACGCGGGCAATGCGCCGCGAGCCGCTTTCACCGCGCGATCCACATCTTCGACGGAGCCTTGCGCGACGGTGGCGAGTGTTTCTCCCGTGGATGGATCCGCCGTATCGAAATAAGTTCCTGCCGCCGGTGCTCGCCATTCTCCGTTAATGAAATGACCGAAGCGGCGCTGATGAACATCAAGCCACGCCAGCGCCTCGCGCGGATCCTCGGGCGCGGGGCCGTACTCCATGGTTATGAATTTCTCGACAATGCTCACCGGCTTGTTCCCGGTTCCTTCCTGACCGCACCACGGTCATGCCGCTCATGCAATCGGATGGCGATAGTCCGCTGAATAACGTCCCGTCGCGTGATGTTCGAGCTGGCGTTCGATGTCCCCAAGCATGCCGCTTGCGCCAAAGCGGAACAAGTCCGCTTTCATCCACGGCGTGCCCAGCTCTTCTTTCATCAGAACAAGCCATTCGAGGGCTTGCTTCGCCGTTCGAATCCCGCCCGCCGGCTTGAATCCCACGGCCATTCCCGTTTCCTGCGCGTACTCGCGAATCGCGCGCACCATCACTAAACCGACCGGCAGCGTCGCGTTCACCGCTTCCTTGCCGGTGGAAGTCTTGATGAAGTCCGCTCCCGCCATCATGGCTACGTAGCTCGCTCGCGCGACATTCCGCAGCGTCTGCAAATCCCCCGTGCCCAGAATCACTTTCAAGTGGGCCGGTCCGCAGGCATTCTTGAACGTTGAGATTTCATCGTAAAGCGCCTGCCACCTCGCGCCGAAAACATGAGCACGCGTGATGACCACATCGATTTCATCCGCTCCAGCCTCCACCGAGCGCCGAATCTCATTGACGCGCTCCTGTAGCGGCGAAAGTCCCGCGGGGAATCCCGTCGAGACCGCCGCCACACGAATTCCGCTGCCCTCCAGCGCACGGCGCGCCGTCTCCACAAACGTGTGATACACGCACACGACCGCAACTGTAATCCCCAGGCTTTCGACTCCGAGCTTCTGTGCCAGTTCCTGCTGAATCGGTTGCCGTGCCTTCGCGCACAGGCGCCGCACACGCTCGTCGGTGTCATCGCCCGAAAGAGTGGTTAGGTCCATGCATGTGATGGCGCGCAACAGCCACGCGGCTTGCCAATCTTTTTTCACAGTTCGCCGGGTAACCAGAGTTTGCGCACGGCGTTCCACGGCGCTGGTGTTGACGCGCACGGCAGCAATCCAATCCAAATTGAGCGGAATGCCGCGGTTGGGCTGCAGTTCGCGGCCCCCGTATTGCGCAATCGCCGTGTAAGAGGGAGAGATTGCGCCCGGCCCTGAAACGGAAAGGTGCTCAAGGCTCGCATCACGCATTGTCGCAGGCTTGTCGCGAAGAGTCATGGAATCCTACACCGGACCGGCGAGACTGCTTCAATTACGTCATCTTATCACTTTGCCAGAGCGCGTTTACAGGCGCGCGCAGCGTTTTTGCCACTCTTTCTCGAATTCCGCCCGGCTCCAGAACGACTTTTGCGTACCCACCTTCATGGTCGAAAGCGCCGCATAGAGACTCGCTCGGAGAAGCGCTTCCTTCTCCGGATGACCTTCTCCTAGAAACACGGCAAAGCTGCCGATAAACGCGTCTCCCGCACCGGTTGAATCCACAGACTCGACTTGGAATGGCGGTACGAGTTCCGTACCCTCTTCGCTGGCCAGCAGGCAGCCGCGCTCGCCCCGCGTGATAACGACGCGCCGCACGCCTTTCTCCAGCAGACACCTTGCACATTCCTCCGCCTCGCCAGCGGTAGCCACCGGCATGCCGGTGATCGTTTCCGCCTCGCTCTCGTTTGGCATGAAATAGTCCACGCCGCCGAGTTGCGCAAAGTCCACGGGTTGCGCTGGCGCGGGATTCACGATACACCGGATCCCCTTGCGTTTTGCGAATTGCGCCGTGTGATACACCGTGCGCAGCGGAATTTCAAATTGCAGCACAATGGCGTTCGCTTTTCGCAAAAGCGGCTCTGCCGCATCCACATCCCCCGGAGCTAGCAGGTCGTTCGCGCCCTTCACGACGAGGATGCGGTTTTGCCCTTCGGGATCCACAAAAATGGGCGCGACGCCGCTCGAAACGCCCTCTGCAATGCCCACATAGCTCGCGTCGATTCCCTGAGCCTCGAAATTCTTGATGGTTGCGGGGCCGAAGAGATCGTTTCCGACCTTTGCCACCATGGCGACATTTGCCCCGCACAATCGCGCGGCCACCGCCTGATTCGCGCCTTTTCCGCCGAATCCCAGGTCGAAGCTCTTCCCAAAAATCGTCTCCCCCGGCTTCGGAAACGCGTCATGGAACGTCGTGAGATCCACGTTCGCGCTCCCCACAACAGCGATAAAAGATTGGCTGGCCATCGTTTCACCCTAGCTGATTCGCGCGGATTATATAAGAATCCCGCGCCCAAACCCCAACCCGAGGAGCCTGCCTAGGCGAGCCATTGCTCGGCCTGCGTCATAGGTCCGCACGTCTCTCACGTCTCTCACGTCTCTCTTATGTGCTGTTGTACCCCGATGATAATGTCCCCTTTTGTCCCCGATAGAAATGTCCCCTAATAGGACCTCCAAAAGGAGGTCAGATTGGGGCGGACAGAGATGAGCGAGAGAGAGTTGGGGAGGGTGGAGGTGCTGGCGCGGGTGAAGAGCAAGCAGCTGCGGGTGGTGGATGCGGCGCCGCTACTCCGCTTGAGCTATCGGCAGGCGAAGCGGCTGTGGAGGCTGTATCGGGAGGAAGGTGCTGGGGCTGGTGCGGGAGAAGTACAGCGGGGCGGAAGGCGAGCGATTTGGACCGACGCTGACAACGGAACACTTGGAATCGGAAGATGGCGTGAAG
>QHYI01000055.1 GCA_003223245.1 Acidobacteriota bacterium | reverse complement strand
CGCCTGGGCCTCTACTACCTTCTTTTTTACGACAACATCGGACAGGAAGAAGTCTGTGCGTTTTTGCGCGCACTGCTACGGCAACTCCGCGGTCCCCTCATCGTGCTTTTGGATAACTCCTCCACCCATCAAGGGGAGCCGATCGAGAAACTCCGTGCGCGACACCCACGCCTCCACGTCGAGCACTTTCCTTCCTACAGTCCAGAACTCAACCCTGAGGAAGGTGTTTGGTCTTTGTCGAAGAAGGAACTGGCCAACGGCTGTCCCAAGGACATCGATGAACTCATGGAAAGCATCATCCGCGTGATCGATGGTATTCGCAGATCACCAGCGAAACTACGGTGGTTCATCTTAATCTTGCAATCAGAGCTTCCTCTTTTTTTGCGCTAACCATTGCATTATTTAATGTGAGATCAATAAGGGCCTGCCTTCCTGGCTGAGGAGGTTCTTGGCTTCTTCTAGCGCGCTTTGCAGGTCGGCGGTGGTTTTGATGCTGCTGAACTTGGCGCCAATCGCAACCAGGGTATCGGCGATGACGGCGGAGATACCCGCGAGGATAACGTGGGCTCCCAACAGCTGGACGGCTTCGATTGCGTGGATCAGCCCATCGGCGGTTTCCCTTTCAATCTTAGGGACACCGGTAAGATCGATCACCACGGCGCGGGCGCGTTGTGTATGGACCGCATTGAGCAGTTGATTCCGCAACTGTGCCGCACGAGGGCCGTCCACGCGGCCAATCAAGGGTACCACGAGCAAACCTTCCTGAGCCTGGAGGACGGGTGTCGACAGTTCTTCGATGACGGCTTCGAGCTTACGGCTTTCCGTCGTGTCCAGGAGCGTGGCAAACAAGCAGGAATTCCCGCGGAAATCAATGGTGTCCGCAGAAACTTCAACGATTCGGCGCTCACCAGGCTTCGTGCGCATTTCACACGCTTCTCCGCGAACCGATCGCCCCGCTTTCAGTTCGGCAACAATACGAGTGCGCTCCTCGGCGTACAACCACAGGCCCATTCTGAACGAGCTCTGGCCAACCAATTCCTCTCTGCGATAGCCAAGCATCTCGCAGAAAGCTTCATTGACTTCAATAAAGCGGCCGTCGTCGAGGGTACTGAGAAAAATGGGGTTGGGACTGGAGCGAAAGAGTTTCTCGAAATTGGCCTCCACGGCCCACTTGCGCTCGGTAATGTCGCGCGCAACTTTTCCGAAGCCGAGCAGAGCGCCTTTCTCATCCTTTATCGCGGTGATGACCACGTTAGCCCAGAATCGCGAGCCATCTTTGCGGAGCCGCCAGCCTTCGTCTTCGAAGCGCCCCTCCTCGGCCGCGACTCTCAGCTCGTAGTCAGGCTTCCCTCGTTCAACGTCCTCGGGGGGATAAAAAATGGCGAAGTGCTTCCCGCGAATCTCATTGAACGTGTATCCCTGGATGCGCTGGGCCCCCTGGTTCCAGGTTGCGACACGCCCTTGAGGGTCGAGCAGGAAGATGGCATATTCCCTGACGCCTTCGACCAACAATTGGAGTTGCTGCTCGCTATTTGAAGACCGTTCCGGCACAGGTTCCATAAGGTCAAATCACACGAAGTAAGTGGCCCGATATTCCGTCAGATTGCCGTCTTTCGGTTTGCGGGCACCTACGATTCGAACAAGAGAAAAGATGTTGGGAGCTTTGGATGTGTACGGAATCGCCATTTCAACGTACGCTCCTTCGGGATACTGGTTCACGCTAAGAAAGCTCAGCCCATCACTCGCCAAGGCGGAGACTAGCACGACTTCGTTTCCGAAGGCTGGGTGGCGGATGCACCCGACAGTTTCCGAGTGCAGGCGCTCACGCGATCGCGGGGTCGCGTTCCGGGGTCCAGGGTCGGGGACCTCCGGCTTTTCGGCGCCACCGGAATCTGGGCCCACGATTCCGTACGGCCGGGTCCAGGTGGTCCAACCGTTGCACTGCGTGCACAGCCGCGCCACGCTGTGGTGATTGAGAAAGAGATCGCTTTCGAATTCGTTCAAGTAGCACACTTCCAGCCGCCCGCACGCAACGCAGCGGAGCAAAGCGCGCAGCACGGCTTTCTCAAGATCTGCACCCGCGGGGAAGACAATGTCCCAAAGATTGCTTTTATTATCGTCCAAGACGATGCCGTACACGCGGGTGCCCGGGCCGCTGTCCTTGTAATGTCCCACGACCCGCGCCGGGGCTTCCTTGTCGACACCAACGCGCCGGATCTTCACGACTTGGCCGATCGAGAGATCGCGGTCTACGGCGATCGCGGCGCCGTCGTGACTGACATCCACCGTGTGGCCTTCGCCGAGGAACTCTTCGCCGCGCTCGCTCGGAGCGGAAACGCGAATACGCAAAGTGACAAATACTCTTTCACTGCGCCGGAGATTTTTGTTAGGAGCAGAAGACAGGCCAGCATCGGCCTTGGGCGTAGATTCCTGGGATTTGTTGTTGAAAGCGCTCAACAAGCGACACCGCCAGCAAACGAATCGACGGGAACGGCTCTGCCCTCAATTCAAGGCAAGGTCGGGAGTCGCTCTATTACCAGCACGGAGCCTGAGCCCCAATTCACAGGGGTAACGTACAGAGGTGTATTGTTGGTGAGCAATCGGGCGAAGAACGGATTCAAAAGGAGGTCGGAGCGGCATTTCGGGGCAGGTGCAGAACGGAATTCGGACTAAGAGATTTTACTGAGAATCGCAGCGGGGAATAACCGGAGCAAGAAAGGCGAATTTTTCGCTTGAAATTCGCTTTCTGTTCGCCTAAACTGCCTGTGGAAAAGGCTTTTGCGAGGTGGAGGTGCACTCATGCCCTTGACCAAACGGCAAAAAGAAGTTCTCGACTATCTCGTGGCTTTTGAGACCAAGCACGGCTATGCGCCGAGCTTCGAAGAAATCGGCAAAGGGATGAAGCTCACTTCGCTCGCGACGGTGCACAAACACATCACCACACTGGAGAAGAAAGGTTTCATCCGGCGCGGCTACAACCAGAGCCGCTCGATTGAGATTGTGCAGTTGCCCAAGCCCGTGAAGGAGCAAATCATTGAACGGAAGGTCCAGGAACTTCCACTGGTCGGACGCATCGCAGCCGGGCGGCCGTTGGAAGCGATTGAAGAACGGCAAACCCTGTCGTTAGGCGATTTCGCGCGGGGCGGCAATTCGTATGTCCTCCAGGTGAAAGGCAACTCCATGATTGAGGATCACATCATGGACGGGGATTACGTGGTCTGCGAACAAACGCAGGTGGCCAACGCTGGAGACATTGTCGTCGCTCTGGTCGGCGGTGAAGAGGCGACACTGAAGCGCTTTTATCGCGACGCTCCGGGAAAAATCCGCCTGCAGCCGGCGAACTCCGAGATGGCTCCCATCATCGTTGCAGCGAATGACGTGAAGATTCAGGGCCGTGTCATCGGCGTGCTGAGGAAATACTGAGCGCCGCGCGGAAATTGAGAAAAAACCCTTGGGAATGATTGGTGATTCCCACCCACCCACACCTGGGTTTTCCCCTCCTCCTAAGTCGTCCGAATTGCATTATTCTTAGAAGGGTTGCCCGGTGATTTTGTTCCTTGGCCTTGCCCGAGATGAAGAACCGATTCCATAGCCACGTGCGCGTGGGCGTCGTTTTTCTGCTTGCATCCATGCTCGTGTGGCCGGCCGGCGTTCAAGCGTATGCCGTGCTTGCGCATGAGGCGATCATTGATGCAGCGTGGGAAAGCCACATCAAGCCTTTGCTGTGCAAAAAATATCCGCAAGCTGCCGAAGAAGATTTGAGCCGGGCGCAAGCCTATGCGTATGGCGGCTCGATCATCCAGGACCTGGGTTACTACCCCTTTGGCAGCCCCTTTTTCAGCGACCTGACGCATTACGTGCGGAGCGGCGACTTTATCCAAGCGCTACTGCGAGATTCGCAGGACCTTATCGAGTACGCCTTCGCGCTCGGCGCGCTGGCGCACTACGCGGCAGACAACGACGGCCATCGTATTGGCACGAACCGGGCGGTACCCGTTCTTTATCCCGGTCTCGGCAAAAAATATGGCCACAACGTGGCTTACGAAGACGGCAAGCTTGCGCACGTGAAGACGGAATTCGGCTTCGACGTTTTGGAAATTGCGAAGGAGCGCTACGCGCCGGAGGGCTATCACGATTTTATCGGTTTCGAAGTCGCGCAGCGCGTGCTCGATCAAGCCTTCCGCGAAACTTACGGGATCGCGCTGAAGGATGTGCTTTTGAACGAAGACAAGGCCCTGAATTCTTACCGGCGCGACGTGAGCAAGCTGATTCCCAAAGCCACTCGCATTGCCTGGCATTTAAAGAAAGACGAAATCAAGGATGACGTTCCCGATGCCACGAAGAAAAGATTCCTCTACAATTTGTCGCGTTCGAACTACGAACGCGAATGGGGCAAGGACTACCGTAAACCGAGTCTCGGCGAGCAATTCTTAGCTTTTCTTTACAAGCTGCTTCCAAAGTTCGGCCCGCTGAAGATACTCCAATTCCGCACGCCTACGCCCGAGACCGAGCACATGTTCGAAGCCAGCTTCAATGCGACGCTCAGCCGCTATCGCAAATTGTTGACCGACGCGGGCGAAGGGTCACTACAACTCGAGAATAACAATTTGGACGTAGGAGAGACCACCGGGCCTGGAAAATACCGCATGAACGATGAGGCCCACGCGACGCTGCTCGACAATCTGGCAGACAAGCGCTTTGCAAACGTCCCGTCCGACACCAAGGAGGAGCTCTTGCACTTCTACGCCGATCCCGATGCGCCGTTTGCTACCAGGCGCAAGACCAAGGCTTGGGCGAAAGTGCAGATGGAACTTGAGCAGTTGCGCTCGGCCCGACCGCTCTCGCTGACCGCCGGTTCCGCCGCGCCTTGAGGAGGCTCCAGAGCACGCCGCCCCTAACCTGAACTAGGGAGAACGGCACCACCGGGGTTCCGCCCAGAAGGACCTTCGATCCGCTAGATCGAAAAAACTGCTCCTGCCCGCCTCGGTTGCTACGCGACAATATAGAGTTTTGTTAGAGGTCTAACCCCCGAGAGATGAAGAAAACCAGGCCCATTCGCAAGTTGCTCGCTGCCAACCGCAGCGAGATCGCTATCCGCATCTTTCGCGCGGCCAATGAGCTCGGTTTGCGTACTGTGGCTATCTATTCGCAGGAAGACCGCCTCGCCTTGCATCGCTTCAAAGCCGATGAAGCGTACCAAGTCGGCGCAGGTAGAGGTCCTGTGGAAGCGTATCTTGATATTGCCGGGATCATCGCGTTGGCCAAGGAAAAAGAAGTTGACGCGATTCATCCCGGTTACGGCTTTCTCTCGGAGAATCCCGCGCTCGCGCGCGCCTGTGAGAAAGCGGGCATTACCTTCATCGGCCCGCCGCCGCAGCTGCTGGAATTGCTAGGCGACAAAACCGCCGCACGCCGGCTTGCCACCACCGCGGGCGTGCCCGTGCTGCCCGGAACGGAAAACCCGGTCCAGTCGGCGGCTGAAGCGCAGAAAATAGCGCGGGAAATCGGTTACCCGGTCATCGTCAAAGCCGCCATGGGCGGGGGCGGCCGCGGCATGCGCGTGGTTCCCGACGCCGTGCAACTCGATGCGCTGCTCGAAGAGGCCCAGGGCGAAGCGCACTCGGCGTTCGGTGACGCTTCCGTGTTCCTGGAAAAATATTTGCCTCGTGCGCGGCATCTCGAAGTGCAAATCCTGGGGGATCATCACGGCAACTTGCTGCATCTTTACGAGCGCGACTGCACCGTGCAGCGGCGGCATCAGAAGGTGGTCGAAGTCGCGCCCGCGGCGAATCTTCCCGCAAGCATTCGCTCCGAGCTTTCGCATGCTGCGGTCGAACTAGCGCGTAAGGCGAAATACCGCAATGCCGGCACGGTGGAATTTCTCTACGATGTGGATTCGCAAAAATGGTATTTCATCGAAGTGAACCCGCGCATTCAGGTCGAGCACACGGTTACAGAAATGGTGACCGGCATCGACCTGGTGCGATCGCAAATCCTGATCGCGCAAGATCACAAGCTCGAGGAGCCACCGCTTTCCCTGCCCAAGCAAGACTCGGTGCCGCTGAACGGTGCGGCACTGCAATGCCGCGTGACCACAGAAGATCCCGCAAACAATTTCGCTCCCGACTACGGAAAGCTTTCGACCTACCGCTCGCCTGCGGGCTTCGGTATTCGCCTGGACGGCGGAACCGCTTACGCCGGAGCCGCGCTCACCCCGTACTACGATTCGTTGCTCGTCAAGGTCACAGCTTGGGGTACGAATCTTCCCGAGGCTTGTCAGCGCATGGACCGGGCGCTCCGTGAATTCCGCATTCGCGGCGTGAAAACCAACATTCCTTTCCTGGAAAATGTGGTGAATCACAAGAAGTTTCAGTCGGGCGAAGTCACGACTTCGTTTCTCGACGATTCACCGGAGCTTTTTCGCCTGCCACCCCGCGCCGATCGGGCTACCAAGCTGCTTTCCTATCTTGGCGACGTGATTTTAAACGGCAACGCGGAAGTGAAAGGCAAGCAAATCCCCAAGGAATTGGAAATCGCGGTCGTACCATCGTCGCCGGGAATCGCGCCCCCTTCGGGAACCCGCCAACTCCTGAAAAAGCTGGGCCCGCGGAAATTCGCGGACTGGGCGCGCAAAGAAAAACGATTGCTGCTCACCGACACGACTTTTCGCGACGCGCACCAGTCGCTGATGGCCACGCGCGTGCGCACGTACGATTTGCTCGCCGCCGCGGATGCCGTGGCCCAGAGATTGCCGAAGCTCTTCAGCCTGGAAATGTGGGGAGGCGCGACGTTCGATGCTTCCATGCGCTTCTTGCATGAAGATCCTTGGCACCGGCTGCGTGTTCTCCGCGAGCGCATTCCCAATATTTGCTTTCAAATGCTCTTGCGCGGCGCAAACGCCGTGGGTTACACCTCGTATCCCGATAATGTCATCGTTGAATTCGTCCGTGAAGCTCACGCCCAAGGCATCGACATTTTCCGCATCTTCGATTCGCTCAATTCCGTTGACAACATGCGCGTGGCCATTGACGCGGCGCTCGAAGCGGGCGCGGTGTGTGAAGCCGCGATTTGCTATACCGGCGACATTTTGGACAAAAGCCGGCCGAAGTACTCGCTCAAATATTACCTCCGGCTGGCCGAGCAACTTCAAAAGCTGGGCGCCCATTTCCTGGCTATCAAGGATATGGCCGGGTTGTGCAAGCCGTATGCAGCATTCGAATTGGTGAAGACGCTGCGGGAAGAAGTAGCCGTCCCCATTCACTTCCATACGCACGACACCAGCGGGATCAATTCGGCTTCGGTCCTGAAAGCCGCCGACGCTGGAGTGGACGTCGCCGATGCGGCGGTTGCTGCGGTCAGCGGCGGAACCAGCCAGCCCAACCTGAATTCCATCGTCGAGGCACTGCGCCACACGCCGCGCGACACGCAACTCGACATCGAGGCGCTCAACGAGTGCTCGGATTACTGGGAAACCGTGCGGACTTACTATTTGCCGTTCGACTCCGGACCGAAGGCGGGTTCGGCGCGGCTCTACCAGCATGAAATTCCGGGCGGTCAATACACGAATTTGCGGGAGCAGGCCAGAGCGCTGGGATTAGGACATCGCTGGCGCGAAGTGGAAAAGCGGTATGCGCAGGTGAACCAGCTGTTCGGCGACATCGTGAAAGTCACGCCTTCGAGCAAAGTCGTCGGCGACATGACGCTGTTCCTGATGGCCAAGGACATGCAGCCGAAAGACGTCCTTACGCTCGATGGGAACCACGACGTGCCGTTTCCGAATTCCGTGGTCGAGATGTTTTCCGGCGCCTTGGGAGTTCCTCCCGGAGGCTGGCCGAAGAAATTGCAAAAAGTCATTCTTCGCGGCCGAACCCCGCTGAAGGGGCGTCCTAGCGCGAACCTTCCGCCGGTCAATTTCGAACAGGAACAAAAACAATTGGAGGAAAAAGTCGGGCACGCTGTTCGAAGGGACGATTTGCTCAGTTATCTGCTGTACCCTGAAGTGTTTTTGAAATTCGACCGGTTCCGCCAAACATACTTGGACGTCAGTGTTTTGCCGACACCGGCATTTTTCTACGGGTTGAACTCCGGCGAAGAAATCACCGTGGAAATTGAGTCGGGAAAAAGGCTCATCATCAAATTTATGACCTTCAGCGAACCGCATCCGGACGGCACGCGCACGCTTTTCTTTGAACTTAACGGCCAGCCGCGCGAAATCACGGTACGCGACAAATCCTTGCGAATCACCGAGCGCAGTCATCCAAAGGCTGATCCTGGCGATCCCGGCCAGGTGGGCGCTCCGACAGCGGGCGTCATCAGCAGCGTGGCGGTCGAAACCGATCACGCCGTCGAGCGCGGGGCAAAACTTCTCACCCTCGAAGCCATGAAGATGCAGTCCAATCTCTACGCCCCGGTTTCCGGCCGCGTCGTCAAAATCCTCGTGAAACCCGGCCAACAAGTGGAAGCCAAGGACCTTCTTGTGGCCATCGCACCGTGAGTTGGTGCGGCCCCGTTCCGCAATTTCTGCATTCCAAATTGCGGAGAAACCCCAGATAACCCTCGAAAACTCAGCGGGTTAGGTTCAGGCTCCGGAATTGAACAGCTGCGAAGCAAATTTACTTTACTTCGAACATAGGTTCTTGCACACTCCTAATGCAAAGTGGCCCTGCCCGAAAGTCTAGTTAACTATGAAGAACGGCGCGTCCAGAGTTTGTTTGCTGGCTAGTCTTGCGAGGAATAGAGTTTACATTACCCCGGGCGGAAATCTGCATGGGGCTTTCTGTCCCTTAAGGAGGACCGATGTGGGGCAATAAAAAACCGGAGGCACCGCAACCCGGGCAGCCGGCACCGAAAAGTTCACATTCGAATCAGCCGTCGAAGTCAGCTCCGACGGCCTGGGAGGATAAACCCGTAATGAGCACAGATGCAATGCGTCCACTGGGTGGGACCGCCGATCGCGGCACAGCGCGGCTCGGGGCTAGCCTAAACGTAAAAGGAGAGATCTCCGGCAGCGAAGATCTGCTGATCGATGGCTCAGTCGAAGGACTGATCCAACTGGATGAGCGGAAACTCACTGTCGGAGCCACGGCGAAAGTCACCGCCGACATCATCGCCCGCGAGGTGGTGGTGTACGGCACGGTGAAGGGCAACCTTCGCGCGAAAGACAGAAT
>QHYI01000093.1 GCA_003223245.1 Acidobacteriota bacterium | reverse complement strand
TCGCAACATTTTCAATCTCACCGACGTGGCTCCCTCCGTAGTTCCGCAAGGAAACTCCTACGGCACGCCCGTCGGCAAGAACCCATTCGACTTCGCTAATTTTCAAGTGGGCGGTTCCTTTGCAAACCAAAGCGCGGAGTATTTGGACGGCCAGCCACTCAATATCGGCTATATTAATTTGCCGCTCATTCTTCCGACGCAGGATTCGATATCGGAATTCAAGGTGCAATACAACAATCTCGGGCCAGACTGGGGCAAGTTCTCCGGCGGAGTCATCAACCTGAGCACTAAGCCGGGCAGCAATGAATGGCACGGTTCTGCGTATGAATTTCTGCGCAACAAAGTTTTGAACGCCAACGAATTTTTTGCCAATAAGGCGGGGATTAAGCGCCCGCCGTTCACACAGAATCAGTATGGAGCAACCTTGGGCGGCGCTCCGCTTAAAGACAAGCTTTTCGCCTTTTTCAGTTGGGAAAAGTTCAGCTTGCGCCAGGGAACCGTGTTCACGACCACAGTTCCGACGCGTTCGGAACGCGGGGCGGGTGCATCGGGAAACTTTGACTTTTCGGATCTGTGCGTCTCGGGTTTTACGAGTGGCGTTTGCAACGATAGAAGCGTCGCTTCTAGCGCCCCAGTCGGTACTACGTGCCCTCCGGGCGTGGCGCTAAGCGCTAATTGCCTCCAGGCACACCAGATCTACGATCCGCTTACAGTGAATACCAGCACAGGTGCTCGCCAGCCGTTTGCCGGCAATGTTATCCCTGCAAATCGTATCAACCTGACTTCCAAGTTTTTGCTGGGTTTGATTCCGAATCCAACCAACAGCGCGACCGTAAACAATTTCGTAAAGGCAACCGGTCTGGGCGGGGATAGCGACGAATACGTCCCCCGAGTGGATTACAATATCAACGATAAAAGCCGTATCTTTGGCCGCTACAGTTATTGGAAGTTGGCGGACCTGCCGCGCGATCCCTTCGGCACAGGCCTCTGCCAGGATCGCTGTACCGAGACGTATCACACCCATGCCTTGGCAATCGGTTACAACTACACCTTAACTCCCACGACTACGGTGGACGTCAATGTGAGCGCCAGCCGTTTCCGCTACCTCCGTGTACCCGTGAACGCCGACTTCGACGTCACGAAGGAAGGTTTTCCGGCGGCGTACAATGGCGCCGTCCCCAACATAGAGCGAACGCCCCTGACGCCCTGTTTCGGCATTTCCGACCCCCTTATTACTTGTAGCCAGGGACAGAGCGCGATTTCCGACAACGACACACAGTTTAACTTCTCCCCGCGAGTCACGATGATCCATGGAAAGCACACCCTCGTCGCCGGCGCGCAGTTTGAATCGTCTTATGATAACTATTTGCAGACCAACACGGGGGGAGGTCTTATTTCCTTCAATGGGTTCTGGACGCAAGATAAGGCAGCGGGCGCTGGTACGCCTGGCACGGGGATCGATTTCGCTGACTTCATTTTGGGCTATGGCCTGGGGATTGGCTCCCCCTTGGGCAACCAGACATCCGGCGCCGTAAATATCTCTGGTCCGGTTGCCGGCAAGGAATTCTATCGAGCTATCTATTTCGGCGACACATGGAAGCTAACCCGCAAATTGACCGTAAACCTAGGACTTCGATACGACTTCCAGGGCCCCTGGTCGGAGCGCCACGATCGATTGACCTACTTCAATCCGAGCGTTACGAATCTAACGGTTACCGGATGCGGCGGAACTGCAGGAAGTCCCTGTCCCGGTGACCTGTTCCTGGTCAGGACTGGCGTGAACGGTGGAAGAAACAATCTGCCGCTGGACAAGAAAAATATCATGCCGCGTCTGGGCGTAGCCTACAGTCTTAATCCGAAGACTGTGGTCCGTGCGGGCTACGGAATATTCTTCATTCCCAACTTTGTATCGTTCGGTGTTAACCCTTACATTGACCCGGTCAGCAGCTCTACCAATCCCTTTTTTGCGAGTAACGACGGCGGCTTAACTCCTGCCAGCACGCTGCACGACAGCAACTGTACGTTATCTGCTGGCGTGCTTACGTGCGCGACTCCGGGCCCGTTCGGTTCGACGCTCACCATCCCGCCGGGCCGAAATCCGAAACCTTCGCCGTCAGGATACGCTCTCAATTTGCAGAGTTTTTCGGCAACAGGATATACCATCCAGAAGAATGGATCTGTGCAGCAATGGAATTTGGATTTTCAGCGTGAGTTGCCGGCGGGTTTCTTCGCCGACGTTGCCTACGCTGGAGCGCATGGCGTGCACTTGCCGCAGTTCAGCACGAACATAAACCAGATTCCAGACAGGTTCATTGCAGCGGCCGCTGTGCAAGCCGCTCAGGGCCAAACGCCCACGATT
>QHYI01000054.1 GCA_003223245.1 Acidobacteriota bacterium | reverse complement strand
CCGGCAAACCATCCGTGGCATCAAGCGGCCCGCCGCGAGGCGCAGAAGCGAGCCTCCAAGTTGGCGGCCACAGTATCGCGCCCGTTGTTGGCCAAGTCCTCCGCTGCGCCCTAACCGCTTCGCCCTTCGGGCTCCGCAGGGCTGCGCTCCGGACCAGGCCAACAAAAACCGGGGATGCCGTAGGTCGAGGGTGACAGGAATCGTCGTTCCTAGAGCATCCTGGCGCGAAAATTTTTCGATAAAAGCAAAAAGCTCTTACGGGAAAGAAAAAGAGCCAAGAACCAGAACACAAAAAAGGGGACATTTCTAATTGGGTAAGAAAGGGGACATTTCTAAATGGCTTTGACAGATTGTATGGATTGTAATTGACAGGCCAATTCTATCGTGATACTTACCGCCTTGACGGATATCTCCATCGAAGGCCTGTTTGGAGATGATCTCGGCCACAAACACCAAACACGCATATCAGGCCCTTGCGCAGCCAGAATCGTCCCGCAGCGTGGGGAAAGCTCTTCATACTGATCGGGCCATGCGTTCCTTATTGCTTGTGAGTAACGCCGAAATGTAAGGAGAACTCGGATGGCACCGGTCGATGTTCCTTTGGTCCGTTCGCAGTTCGCTCAGACATCACGTCGGGATAATTGGTGGATTCAACCACTTGCTGTTTTCCTTGGTTTGTCCACGTTCATTGTTTATTCCACTTGGGCCGCTCTGCAGGGTAACCATTACCGCTTCGGTCCGTACCTCTCTCCTTTCTATTCTCCGGAATTGTTTGGCGATCCTGTGCGGTCCTGGTTCGGCGTCAGACCAGCATGGATTCCGGCATGGGTTACCGCCGCAATGCTGATTTTGTGGGCGCCCGGCGGTTTCCGTGTGACCTGCTACTATTACCGCGGCGCATACTACAAAGCTTTTTGGGCCGACCCTCCCTCCTGCACCGTGGGGGAGCCGCGAATGACCTATCTAGGTGAACGCTCCTTTCCACTCATTTTGCAAAATGTCCATCGCTATTTTCTTTATCTCGCGCTGATGTTCCTCGTTCTGCTTGCCCACGACGTGTGGAAAGCGCTTTGGTTTGATGGCCGCTTCGGAATCGGCGTGGGCACGTTGGTCTTGCTGGTCAACGTGGTTTTGCTGACTTGCTACACTTTCGGATGCCACTCTTTGCGGCACCTGGTTGGAGGATTTCGAGACCGCCTTTCCGTCGCGCCAACCGGAAATCACGCCTATGATTGCGTAAGTTGCCTCAACCGGCGCCACATGTTATTCGCCTGGCTGAGTCTCTTCTCCGTGGGATTTGCGGATTTGTACGTCCGTCTGTGCTCCTTAGGTATCTGGACAGACTGGAGGATTCTGTAGTGTCCGAGCACCTGACCCATGAGCACGACGTTTTGGTGATTGGAGCAGGCGGCGCCGGGTTGCGCGCTGCGGCAGAAGCCTCCTCTGCCGGTGTCAAAGTCGCGGTGATCTCCAAGTCGCTGCTCGGCAAGGCCCATACGGTGATGGCTGAGGGCGGCATCGCCGCCGCACTCGCCAATGTCGACGATCGTGATTCCTGGCGCGTTCATTTTGCCGACACCATGCGCGGTGGCCAATACCTTAACAGTTGGCGTATGGCTGAATTGCATGCCAAAGAGGCGCCTGCCTGTGTGCGAGATTTGGAGGCTTGGGGCGCAGTTTTCGATCGCACTGCTGGTGGGCGCATCCTGCAACGCAATTTTGGCGGCCATCGCTATCCACGGCTGGCGCATGTGGGTGATCGCACAGGTCTCGAAATGATCCGCACTCTCCAGGATCACGATGTTCATCTTGGCATCGACTTCTTCATGGAGTACACCATCGTGTCGCTATTGAAGGATGGCGATCGCATCGCCGGTGCATTCGGGTATGACCGGGAGCGTGGAAGATTCCATCTGTTCCGCGCCAAAGCCGTGGTGCTGGCAACCGGCGGGATTGGCCGCGCATACAAAATTACCAGTAACAGCTGGGAGTACACAGGTGACGGACACGCCCTCGCATATCACGCGGGAGCGTCGTTGATGGACATGGAGTTCGTACAGTTCCACCCTACAGGAATGATCTGGCCCCCAAGCGTTCGCGGCATTCTGGTCACGGAAGGAGTGCGAGGCGAAGGAGGAGTACTGCGGAACAAAGACGGCCGCCGGTTTATGTTTGACGACATTCCCCCCGCCTACGCCAATCAAACTTCCAATACGGAGGAAGAGGGCTGGCGCTACACGCAAGGCGACAAAAACGCCCGCCGTCCTCCGGAGCTGCTTACCCGGGATCACGTGGCCCGCTGCATCCGGCGAGAGGTAAGGGAAGGGCGCGGCAGTCCCCATGGCGGTGTGTTCCTGGATATCGCGTGGATTAGGGATCGCATTCCGAACGCTGCCGAGCACATCAAGAAGAAACTTCCCAGCATGTATCACCAATTTAAGCAACTCGCAGACATTGACATCACGGTAGAACCAATGGAAGTGGGGCCCACCACGCACTACATGATGGGTGGTGTCCGCGTTGATCCCGATTCGCAAATGTCCGATGTCCCCGGACTGTTCGCCGCAGGGGAATGTGGCGCGGGACTGCACGGGGCGAACAGACTCGGCGGGAATTCACTGTCGGACCTGCTGGTTTTCGGGAAACGCGCGGGCCAATACGCCGCTTGTTTTGCCAAAGAAAACTCCTTCGGCACCATCCATTCGAGTGAAGTTGCCGAGGCGGAAAAACAAACGCTGGCACCGTTTGAACATAATGGCACCGAGGGGCCTTATGCGGTTCAGCAGGCCTTGCAGGACATGATGCAAGACCTGGTAGGTATCGTTCGTCAGGAAAAGGAGATGTTGCTGGCCCTCGATCGCATTCAGGAGTTCAAGGCGCGTGCCGAGCGTGTCGGGGTCACCGGCAATCGCGAATACAACCCCGGATGGCATACGGCCATCGACCTGAACAACCTGCTCACCGTCTCGGAAATGGTGACGAGAGCTGCTCTCGAGCGAAAAGAAAGTCGGGGAGCGCATTTCCGTGATGATTTTCCCGGTAAGGACGACAAGTTCAGCTCGCTCAATATTGTTGTCCGCAAGGGCCCCGCCGGCGAGATGCAGATCCGGCGCGAACCCATCCCGGAGATGCCGCTGGAGCTTAAGCAGATCATCGAGGAGATGAAGTGATGTCCACGGCTACGTTCCGAATATGGCGCGGCGCAAAAGGCGCGGGAAAGTTTCAGGACTATACCACCGAAGTATCCTCCGGAATGGTGGTGCTCGACGCCGTTCACCGGATCCAGGCCGAGCAAGCCAACAATCTCGCCGTACGATGGAACTGCAAGGCCGGCAAGTGCGGCTCGTGCTCTGCTGAAATTAACGGAATGCCCAAGCTCATGTGCATGACGCGTCTGAACTCGCTTCCTCTGGAGCAACCCGTGACCATCGAGCCGATGAAGGCCTTTCCCCACGTGAAGGATTTGGTCACCGATGTGTCGTGGAATTACAGCGTGAAGAAAAGTATCGCCGAATTCAAGCCGCGTCCTCCCGATGGGCCCGACGGAACCTGGCGCATGGCCCAGAAGGATGCCGATCGCGTTCAGGAGTTTCGCAAATGCATTGAGTGTTTTTTGTGCCAGGACGTCTGCCACGTGTTGCGCGATCATCGCATGCACGACGAGTTTATCGGCCCGCGCTTTTTGGTCTACGTGGCCGCTCTCGAAATGAATCCACTCGACGTACAGGATCGCATCCCGACTCTGCGAAAACAGTACGGCATCGGGTTGTGCAACATCACAAAATGCTGTACCAAGGTCTGTCCCGAAAGCATTACCATCA
Source organism: Acidobacteriota bacterium (assembly GCA_003223245.1). GTDB lineage: Bacteria > Acidobacteriota > Terriglobia > Acidiferrales > UBA7541 > Acidiferrum. Next base: position 9,512 of record QHYI01000054.1, on the reverse strand, counting down.
CGGATAATGCCATTATTCCTTTGAAGGAGCGCGTGGTGGACCGATTCTTCGATCCCATGACGAAACTGTTCCGTGTGTTCAGCGGAAGCCCCCGCTAGGAGGTAGTTATGCGCTTTGATCTCAAACCCATCTCGAACGAGGCTGTTCCGAAGGCTCTCGAGAAAGCCGAACGTTATCGGCTCCTGAACGAACCGGGCCTCGCCGAAAGCATTTGCCTGGACATTCTGGCGGTTTTGCCTTCTCATCAAGAGGCGCTCATTTCGCTCCTGCTTGCGCGAACCGATCAGTTTGACCGCGGCGTTACGATGCAATCGGCGGAAGAGGTGCTTCCCCGCATTGAGGGTGAGTACGACCGCGCCTACTACGCTGGGCTCATTTGGGAACGCCAGGGACACGCGCACCTTCGCCAATACGCGCTTTGTAGCCATGCGAACACTTTTCACGCTTTGCGGGAGGCCATGAAACACTACGAGCGAGCTGAAACTCTCCGGCCGCATGGAAACGACGACGCTATTCTGCGCTGGAACGCTTGCGCGCGAGTGCTTATGCGCAACCCAGAGATCCGCCCCCTTCCGGACGCGGAATTTGAGCCCATCACGGGCGAGTAGAGGCGAGCGAGTGCCGGAGGTATTCCGCGACCTCATTGATGAAACGATGCACGGATGCCTCCGCAATGCGATGCCCGGCAACTGCATTCATGGCCCTTCCCAAGGCGCTGAAGGGTGGTTGGTAATGCCCCAAAAAATCCAGCTGCGTTTCGGTGCTCGTTAGAGGGTAAACGGAAAGCTCGGCCTTCATGAGAGGGAACCAGCCCGGCGCGGTCGCCGCTTCCCACTCGAGCTGCAATCGCGTGGTGGGACCCGAACTGGCATCAGTGGCCTTCTCTGCGACATCCTTAACAGAAATTCGGATATCGGCCTTCACACCGATACCGCCAAGATCTACATGCAGCTCGGCAGCCACCGACCGCGCCCGCGAGGCGGCCGTCTTCGTAGCAGACTGGAAGACCTCGAGTGCGTCTCGCTTTAATCGATCGCGTACCTTCTCGTAGGGATGATTCACATAGTCGTAACAGCGAATCTCAAGCCCTTTGCTCATCAGCGCTGCTCCCGCTACATTTGCATTTTTGCCCTGCTGCCGCGCAACTCTACCATAGTTCGATTGCTATACTGTCGCTCCCGAAAATCACCATCGACTTCAAAATCGGACCGGTAAGGCACAGCCCTCTGAACTGCTCGCTCGTCCTCAATTAACGGGATCTCTTCCATGGCGATAATTTGTTCGCGCAGGAATCGCTCGGCGGAGATGAACAAGGCGGGCGAGACATACAAACTGAAGATTTATCCTTCCTACGGTGACTCCCCGCGGGATGGCCACAGCTTTGGATACTTTGGAGCTGACGTTTGGGCCGAAGACGTTCTCGGATTTCTGAACCACTACCCGGTCAGTACTCTCGGAGAACCGGTCAGTACTCTCGGAGAAACTGGCAATGCGCTGGGTGCGCATTTTGTCTGGGAGCTGCCCGGCGCGCTAGAGCAGACGGCTCGGACCGTTGAGTCTAATCTTTTACTTTGAGGTCGATCGGGCCGCGCCTAAAACCGTCCGAACCGCCGCGATCACCACGTCCGGACGGTCGATTTGCACGTAGTGCGTGCTTCCGGTTGCAACCATCCGGCTGCCATTCGCCGAGAGACGACCGAGCTCTTTTTGCATTTGAACCCATTGGTGTTCGACTCGTCGGCTCACATCAGGGGGAATTAACCCCGGCGCCGCTCCATTCTCCGGATCACGCGAAACAACAACGAGCGGCATCGAATCAAGTGATACGGTGTGCCGTGCTTCATCCAAGGAAGCACCGATCGCCTGCACCTCCGCTTCTCTGGCTTTGACTGTTTGCCAGCGGCAGTCGACAGTAACTCCACAGGCATCCAGTAGGCGCGGAATACCGAGCGGAACAGCCACTCCCCAAAGCTCCGACTTCAAGTAGAGACGAGATTGAATCTTATTCATTTCAGGCGGCAGCCGATTTTCCTGATCGGGATGCTCCGAGTCCACTAAAACCATCCCGACGACATCGGACCGACGGAGATTCTGGTAGACGCGAATGTGAATCCCGCCGAGTGAGTGTCCTACTAGAACGTACGGCGGGCTCACTCCCGCGCTGGCTAAAAGCATATGCAGATTCAACGCGATGTTGCGGCTGTCCGGCACCTGATCTGGTCGCGGGTCACTGTAGCCCAATCCCGCCCGGTCGTAAGAGCAGACCCGCGCTAACTTAGCAATTTCCGGTTGTACTTTGTGCCAGACAGTCGAATCGTCCCACAATCCGGATTCAAGGACCACTGCTGGTGTGCCCTGGCCCTCGCAATCTAGATGCATTTTGTAACCACCAACATCTACCAGTCGTCCGGATGGAGGCTCGCGCTCCGCTCGAGAACTTTCGATCGCTTCATAGGTTGCGCCGATGGCTGCCAGAAGGAGGATGACACCAATCGCGTAGCCCAGCGTGCGAAGAACTCGATAGACCAGCCCAAAGACCTTTGGCAGGACAAGGAAAACGATGACAAGGCCGGCAAAGACAAAAAGGGCATAAACCATCAGGCGCCAAAACGTCATTCGAAACCCCTGTGAAAACGGCCTTCGCTGAGGAAAAAGAGTTTCCTATGTGCGGCGGCTACAAGATGTAATCGAGGGCCCTCGGCCGGCATGCGTCGCAAATAGGTTCATCTAACTACCAAGCGTAAACGAATTCGTGGACAAAACACGCAAATTATTTTGGACCCGTTGCTTCGGAATGAACATCTGGTTAGGGCTCTCCGATGGTCCTAATGTGATCGGCAATCCTCTTCCCGCCGGCTTTCATCAAACCGTCCAGGAATGGTTCGACAAAACAGCATTCGATTTTTCCGGAACGTGTCCTGCACCTGGTCTAATCACGCTTACTCACCCGTTCGACGTCACCAAAGCTTTTGAGAATGCGCCTCGTTACTTCTCGAATATTCGCAATCCCGGTGTCGACAATTTCGATTTCTCCATGCAGAAAGATTTCAGAATTCCCGTCCGTTTGAATTGGCTTAGAATTTCGGAACCAAAATATTGCTTCGCTACGAGTGCCTAGCTGCTTATCGCGAATTCGTCGCGCATTAGGACGCAATGCTCGGGCGAGTCGAGTGCAGGAACGATTACCGTTCGGTGATGATCACCAAATCCCAAGGCCCCAGCGTCACGTCTTGCCCGCACCGCACGGATGTGTTGGTCAAAATATCGGATCCATCGCCATAAGGATACGTGAAGGACTGCTCTTGGCCCGAGAAATTCAGGTAGTAATGTTGCAATTTCCCTTGCGCGTTGCGGCCATGTCGAACCTTCACGCCTGCCGAAAGGTTTTGATCGGGCCCTGTCAGGGCGGCGCCCTTGAGAACGCTTCGAATGACCTCGCGCTGCAAGACGTCTGTCAGTACCGTGCCTTCGTACGTCAAAGTGCCCTGGCCAAACTTGTTCCGCGTAATCGCCGGGAAATGCCAGTAGGGATCGTCAAAGGAGCAAACGGTTTCGGCCGTGTCGGGAATCAGGAACTCTTCCCATACGGCACCTTTGTTTTCTTCGCCGACGGTATACGGATCGGGTGTAAGCCGGACGGCCTGCGCCAGGTTGCTGAATTCCTGGTAGTGGAACCCCACAGCTGCGCGCAGCGGCCCGGGCGCCATAACGTCTCTCACCGTCGAGTATTGGTTTGTAAACCCGCTCTTAAAGGCCATCACGACCTGGCCGCCGCTCTTGACGTAATCCGAAACAGACTGCAAGACCTCATCGGATGCGCTATAAAGAGGCGGAACCAACAGGACTCTGTAGGGAGAAAGCTGTGTGTCGCCGGCCTGCACAAAATCAGGTTCGACATTCAGCTCATAGAGGGCGCCGTACATCTGCCTCAGAATCGTCATATAGTTGACGCGGTCGCTAAAAGGCATATAGCTCAGTGCATTGGCGGAGTCGGCGCTGAACAAAATGGCGACCTTGTTGTCTTTTCTCAAATTCACCAGTTGAGGTCCAACCTTTTTCAGTTCGCCTGCCACGCGCGACACCTCCGCATAAGTGCGGTTGGGCTCCAAGTCGTGCGAGAGCACACCCTTCCAGTAAGTTTCCTGCCCGTAATGCAGTGAGTGCCAATGCCAGTACTCCACCATGTTGGCTCCGGCGGCCAGATGCGTGTAGACGACAAGCCGCAACTGCCCGGGATACTGCGGGTATTGCGTCCGAGAATCCCATCCGATGCTCTGCGCGTTCGTTTCTGTTACGAGATAATTTGTGTGCTTTAATGACCGCGCAAGATCTCCCGACATCCAGATGCCCTCGCCGTTGAGCTGTGTCTGCGTTCTGAAATAAGGGTTTTCCGCAACAATGTCCAGAGTTCGCGCAATCGCCCATTGGTCCAAGTTCGTGTGAACTCCTCCGCTAAAGTCTTGAGTAATGAATTGGTCCGGCCGCTTGTACTCGTTGACAATTTTCGCCTGCCAGGCAAGGTAATCCGTGACGATGTCGTGCTGGAAGTCCTCCCACTCCAGCCGGTAGCCGGGATTGAGAATGCCGTTCGGTGCCGGAAGGTCCTCCCACGCGTCAACCAGTTGTCCCCAATAAACGAGGCCCCAGATCTTGTTGATCGTATCCGGTGTCTTGTATTTCTGCTTCAAGCGCTCCACAAACGCGGCAGTCTTGTACGGCGTGGGAATGCCGCTCGAAAAGGTCTCATTGTCGATCTGGTAGCCAATCACCGCCGGATGGTCTTTGAAATGACTGACGATCTGGCGGATGATGCGTTCGGCATGCTCCCGGAAAAATGGGTTTAGGAAATCATAATTCTGGCGGGGACCGTAGTAACCCGGCGGGATAATGGGCGGATAGGTCGGGTCGTAGGGATTCTCTAAGGGAGGCGCGGTTCCGAGATGGCTGAGTGCGATCTCCGGATGCTCCGTGTACAACCACGTTGGAATGGAATAGGTGGGTGTTCCTAGAATTACTTTGATCCCCGCTTCGTGCAAGTGATCGAGGACACGCTGCATCCATGCGAACTGAAAATCTCCGTCGCGCGGCTCCCAACTGCTCCACGTCGATTCGCCGACGCGAACGACGGTGATGCCTGCTTTTCGCATTAGCTCTATATCTTTGTCGAGGCGGTCGTAGGGCATGTACTCGGGGTAATACGCAACCCCGTACAACACTGTGCTCATCTTGTCGGGAGCAAATCTTGCCACGCTCTGAGCGAGGGCAGCCGGCGATAACCCTGCCAGCATGCTTGCCAAGAGCGGCAAGGCTTTCCACGGTAGGCTTGGTTTCATGGCAATCTCCTTGCAAAGCGCTCGCGCCCAGCTCCGTGCAGGCAGTAAGGCGCCGTCATTCGATCGCGACCGGATGCAAATACAGCCCTTTTATAGCGAACAGAGTTCCTTGTAAATGACCAGAATGCGTCGGGTCTTCATCCGAGTGTCAACGCTCGAGGCGGGTCGTGCACTGACCAGTCCGGCGCGGGCACGGAGCCCCTGCCAAGTGCAGCTGGCCCGGGCGCCGCGTTGCTTCAACGGGCTCAGCTGATCAGGATCGATTCGCGCCGGCCGCGCTAGTGTTCGTGCGTCCAGGCGATCATCTTTGCACCGGCTCTTGGTGATCAAGCGCACTTTTCTCCAGCATGCCCCACGATCACTTCGTGCCCCAGCGCCGTCAACAACCGGCTCACCCAGGGAGAATGCGTCCCCGTCTCCACGGCTAGGCGACACCGCGGCATGGTACCGAACACTTGTTTCATGGCTTCCGGTGTGGTCGCCAGTTTGTGCTCCAAGACTATTTCTCCTGCTTCATTCAAAACGCAGTACGCACTGGAGCGGTCCCCCAGATGCACACCAATGGTGAGCTGCCCTTGAAAAATGTTTTCTCCACTCGTCTGCATAGTGCTAATCTTCTGCATTGCCGGTCTCCTTTTCTTTGTGCCTTGAGCACGTCGAACATTGGGAGCGTTGATGCATCCCGCGGGAGACCGGCCTTCTCATCCCCATCTGGTGATTCGGCAAACCTTCCCTTACGCGAATTATGGAAGGGTTGCCGTCATCCGACCACGCGGATGATTTGCCGACTTGCGGGAGCCGGAAAGTTGCTTCCTGCCGGACCAGATGTCCGAGTGCCGAGCCTAGCAGCCAGTTGCGCTGGCTGGCCGTACTCGGGTCGTCATCTGCATTTAAGTCACTATTTCCATGCTCTGTCGATTAGAATCGCGTTTGTGTTAACCGGGCTGCCTTTGCGGCATCGCCAGAAGAACGGCACATCCTGAAGGATAAGGTGGAATTATGTCGCTACACGACTTTAAGTTCGCGGGCCGCGTGCTCCGCAAGAGTCCAATCTTCACGATAACGGCAGCGATTACGATTGCTCTGGGTGTCGGTGCGAGCACGGCGATTTTCAGCGTGACGCATGCGGTTCTCCTGCGGCCGCTCCCGTACAGGAACCCCGGTCAACTCGTGGTCGCCTGCAGCGACTTCCATGTTCGTCACATTCGCGATTTTCCTCTTTCCAACGAAGATTACATCGACCTACGCAATGGAACGACAAACGTGTTCCAGGATATGGCCGGTGTCTTCACTCTCCGCAATGTCTTCCTGCGAGACGATGGCAGCCCGGAACAGGTAGAAACGGCGGTGGTCACCACGAACTTCTTCGACTTGATGGGTGCCAGAATTGCGCTTGGACGGGATTTCACCAAGCAGGACGGGCTCCCGCAGCCCGCTCCGCCGCCCCCGGGCACCGCGCAGACGGGAACGCCGCCGCCGCGCCTGCCCACTATGGCGATTTTGAGTTACGACTATTTTCAGCGCCGCTTCGGCGGCGATGTGGCGGTGATTGGGCGCTCCATGCGCACAGAAGGGCCCTTCAGTCCGTTGATCGTCGGAGTGCTGGCGCCGCACTTTCGCTTGTACTTTCCGCCGGAGGCGGAGACGGCAACCGATCCGCAAATCTGGATTGCCAACCGCCTAAATTACGACAACGCCAGCCGAAATTCGGTTTCGATCCACGCGGTCGCCAGGCTGAGAGACGGCGTTTCCCTGAGGGGAGCACAATCCGCAGCGGATAACGTCGCCGCAGAGGCGCGCAAGAATTTCCTGATCGAGCGAACAGCCGGCTATGCCATTCGCCTGGAACCCATGCGGCGCAACCTGGTCTCGGCGGTGCGCCCAACGATTCTGGCGCTTATGGGTGCGGTGACTTTCTTGCTGCTGATTGCCTGCGCGAACGTGGCCAATCTGCTGCTGGTGCGCGCCTCTCTGCGCGAGCGCGAACTCGCGGTTCGCTCCGCACTCGGCGCCTCCCGGTGGCAGCTCGCTCGGCAAATGCTGACCGAATCGCTTCTCCTCGCCGCGCTGGGCGCTTTGGGAGGGCTGGCTCTTGCCTGGGCTGGAATTCATGAGCTGCTCGCGCTCGCGCCGCCGAATCTTCCCCGCATGGATACGATACGCATCGACGCTCCCGTTCTTGCCTTTACCGCACTCGCCGCACTTGCTGCCGCTGCCATTTTCGGTTTGATTTCGGCATGGCGCGCTTCCCGCCTAGACCTGATTGGCGCTCTGGGCGGCAGCAGCCGCAATGAGGGTCTCAACAGCGGCGGCCTCTTGCGCAAGATGGTCGTGGTGGTCGAAGTAGCGCTCTGCTTCGTTCTGCTTGTCGGATCGGGTCTGATGTTCCGCAGCTTCCGCGAGCTCCAGCGCATCGATCCCGGCTATGATCCGCACGGTCTGCTGACATTTCAGCTTCTCGGCAACCCAGGAGGACAAAAACCGGAGCAGCGCGCGGCGTTTGTTCGACAGATCGAGCAGCGATTGCAGGCCATTCCCGGCGTCCAGTCTGTGACCGCCGCGGAACCGTTTCCCTTGGGTGGGGAATTCAGTCCGATTCGCTGGGGCGAGCTCGATGCGGGTGCCGACCCGAGCAAATTTCGAGCCACGGATTTTCAATTCGTGCTTCCGGGGTACTTCGCGACCATGCGCACCCCCTTGATCGCCGGCCGCACCTTCACCGACGCCGATAATCAACCCGGGCGCAACGTTGTCGTCGTCGACGAAGACCTCGCCAAAAAGGCCTTTCCAAGCGGCTCCGCTGTCGGCAAGCAGATCCTGATCCGCGTCCGCACGCCCCAGGCTGAGCCCGTCGAAATCATCGGTGTCGTTGCGCACGCGCGCGACGAATCGCTGAGCGTTCCCGGCCGCGAACAAGTCTACTTTAGCGATGCATTTGTCGGCTCCGGTGCCGTGGGTAATTGGGCCATTCGAACCAGCGGCAACCCCGCGGGCTACGGTGACGAGATTCGTGCCGCAATCAAGTCGGTCGGTCCACAGTTGGGCGTCGCAGCGATGGAACCGATGGATGTTCTTGTAGAGCGGGCGCAGGCGGCCACGCGATTTTCGCTCCTCCTGATCGGCGTTTTTGCCTTAATGGCTGCACTGTTGGCGGCCGTTGGGCTCTACGGCGTGGTTTCAACTGTTGTGCGGCAGCGAACTGCGGAAATCGGCGTTCGCATGGCCTTGGGAGCCCAGGCTGGTAGGATTTTCAAGCTGATCGTGGGTGAAGGATTGTGGTTGACCGGCGTGGGCATCTTCGTGGGCTTGGTTGCCGCTTTTCTCTTGACCCGGCTGATGGCCACCATGCTTATCGGCGTGAGGCCGACCGATCCAGCGACGTTCGCCACGATGGCGGTTTTGTTTTTGGTGATTGCCGTCCTGGCGTCTTGGGTTCCGGCATGGAGGGCCGCGAATCTCGACCCGAATGCTGCTCTGCACGAACTCTGACCCGCTCCTGGGGGCGGAGCGCCGGTGCGGGGCCCCCCGCGGACGCGCGAGAAACTGCTCCGCAAAGCGTCCCGTTGAAGAATTTGTCAAGATGGATTTCTGCGCGCCGTGTCACTTAAAGCATGAGTTGGCCGGAAATAAAGCATAAGTTGGCCACGAGTGCGACATTGTCTCGCAGGAGCGACCTTAAACGCGTTGAAGGGGCCCGCGTTCATGCAAGGTGGATATGGACGCTAAGCTCCCTATCGTCCGCAGCATTTTTTGAATTTCTTTCCGCTCCCACAAGGACAGGGCTCGTTTCGTCCCACCTGAGGGGCTTTCCGAATTGGGCTGTCCCAGCCAAGCTTGACCTTGCGATGTTTGTTCTCTTCAAAGCACGCCCACCAACTCATCTCTTTTTCCGCATCATCGATCAATCGATACCGCTCCCTTAGCGCTTTCATGGCGGCTTCTTTGCCGACGCCGAGCGCGCCTTCGATGTCCTCCCACCGGATGTAGAATGGATCAATTAGCCCCTGCTCGTGGACCCGGCGAAGATCTTCTCTCACTTCTTCTGGGCACAGATCCGTGCAACGACTGGCCAAGCTATCCCAAATAAAGCTATAAGTCTGTTCGAGCGTGCGGAACAAACCTTTGAAGTAGGCCATCACTTCGTCCCGGCTTCGCTTGCCGCAGGCCACCAGCGTCACG
>QHYI01000053.1 GCA_003223245.1 Acidobacteriota bacterium | reverse complement strand
GACGCGTCCACCTTGCCGGCATGGTGGAGCATAGCGACGTCAGTTGGTACTACGCCGCCTGCGACTTCTTCGCCTTCCCTGAGAAGGCCGAGGGCAACCGTGCGGGTCTAGCGCTTCTTGAGGCGCAGGCCTGTGGCCGTCCGCTGGTTAGCATGGACACCGACTTAGCTCGAATGACCACGGAGCCCGGCCGCGCCGGCCTGCTCGCGAGGGATCTCAACGAGTTCCAGCAACACCTCCTGGCGCTCTCGCAGGACAGAATGCGCTGCGACGAGATGGGTCGAGCAGCCGCCGCTTTCGTCGCGCGGTCGTTCACGATCGATGTGCGCGCAAGACAGATCGAGGAATTACTCCTTGGCCACAATCCCGTGTCAACCATGAGCATCGAGCAGCCATCCTGCCGCCCGGGTGGCGTGAGTTGATGACGCCGGCTGGTGATGAGGCAGAGGGAGCATGCCCACTTCGTCGACCTTGCCTCGGTAAGGGGCTCGGACTCGCCGGGGGCGAGTTGTGGTGCACGTAAGTGCAGAGGATTGGACTGGCAAGCGTTTGGCAGTATGCACGCTGAGAATTGGTTTTTCTTTGTGTCTTATCGTGGCGGAAGGGAAGTCGAGTAATGAACATTGCTGAGGTGCTATCGCGACGCACCACGTCGGAGAGTGTCCAACGACTGTTGCTCTCCGCGTCAACCCAGGAAGTGTTGGCGGATCAGCTGAGGGCAATTCTTCCCTCAGGGGCTGCCGTTGGGCCGTTCCGCCTGACGGAAGTGCGTTTCAAGCCCGGTCGCAAGATCACAGCCTATTACGACACGTTTGTTGATACCGAAAGCCCCAAAGGACATTACGTTCGCTCGATCGCTGTAACTTGGGGACCAAATGCACAGGCAGATCCGCACGAAGAGGCGACTGTTCTTACCAAGATTCAAGCCGAAGCGGTACGCCGTGGCGTGGCGTTCCCATTCCAACAACTCTGGACGGATTTTCGCGACTGGAGCATGCGGGTCTGGGTGTCGCCGCTAGACGCGCGATTCAATCAACTCGTGCGCTTGTCAGATCCGCAGCACGTGCACACCATGCTCGCGAAGACGGGACTCGCGGAATCCGATTCAAGCCGGAGCCGGGAATATCGGGTTACGTCTATT
>QHYI01000052.1 GCA_003223245.1 Acidobacteriota bacterium | reverse complement strand
CTCCCCCAGGAACCCCCGACCTTTACCCACGGTGACCTCAAATCCGAACACATCTGGGTCGCGCCGGACCGCCTCACAATGATGGATTTCGGTACTGTTCGCTTAGCCGATCCAGCGCTCGATGTGGGGTGTTTTCTGGCCGATTGGCAGTTTTGGGATGTCGAGTCTCACCAGGCCGGATTAGAGAAGATGCCAGAGAATTTCCTCGCGGGTTACGCCCCCGGTGTGCCGAAAGAGCGGCTAATGCGCGCTCGCCTATACGAAGCCATGGGGTTGATCAAGTGTGCTGTTCGTCGCGTTCAACTCTTCGAGCACGATTGGGCGTCCCGCGTTGCCGAGCTGGTTGAACGCTCCCAGGTTCGGTTAAACGATCTTCAGCTTTCCCTCGGCATGCCTGCGAAGCGCCAATCCCTGACGGAAGTACACGAACAGGAAACCGCGAGCTCTCTCTCTCATCCTCCTTCTGCTGCTCCGGTTAATTCCAGCTGCCGTTCTGCCGTGATTGATCCGGGAATTTCTACCTTGGCGACCGTCCTTAATGGAGAAGAATTAGTCAAGCACCTTGGAGCGCTCCCTTGCTCCCAGCGGGGGGGCACACCCAGGCCGTCAGAGTTTACAGTACTGAGCTGGCATAACGCCGACCGCTGCACGTTTCGGTTTGTGTTCCAAACTGAACTAGTGGGAAAAGTCTATGCGACTGATCGCCACGACGTACATGAGGTGATGGAAAAAATCAGTCGCTCGGGTTTCGGTCAGGCGGATGAGTATTCGATTCCCCAGCCCGTTGCCTATCTGCCTGCCGTGCGTCTTCTGTTGCAGGAATGGGTTGAAGGGACCTCGGCGAACGAGGTTTTCAAACAGGGGGATGGCCCTCAATCCACTGAGGCTGCGAAGCGGTGCGCCCGGTGGTTGGCGCGATTTCATGCTTTAGCGCCTCCGGTCGGACCCATCGCAGGGGTCGAAAGGCTCCTCAGCCAGGGCGAGCGGAAGTGCCAGCTCATAGCCCAGGCTGACCCGTCGCTGGCCGACCGGTGCGCTGATCTCTCGGAACGACTGAGGGCCGCCGCGCCTGCTCCCGGATCGTTTCCCCTGTGCGCCAGCCAGGGCGATTTCTGGGAGCGTCAGATTATCTTCGCTGCTGGACGGACCGTAGTGCTTGATTGGGACGATTATGACGTGGCCGATCCGGCGCGCGATGTTGCCCACTTCATCGTAAGCCTGGAAAAGCTGGCGGGCAAACATCTCGGGTCCACGCGCGCGCTGGACGACGCTAGCAGCGTATTTCTCCAGACCTACTTGGAAGAGGGTGGAGAATCGCGAGTGCCCGAGCGCCTCTCTTTTTACAAAGCCGCATTCTGGCTGCGATGGTGGAAGAACGCCATTCAAACGAGGGCTCCGGGATGGCGCAAATTGGTCGACATGATGCTCGAGGAAAGTTTCACAAGCTTGGCGGCTGGCGCAGGGGCTAGGCCGGGCCAGCGGCAGTAGCGGTGGATTCACGCCCCTGAGGCAGGGGCGGTGCTGGGTTTTTGAGGAAGGGAGGATCGCAATGCGGATTGCGTTTCACGTTCCACGCGCAGCGTTGCTTAAAAACGCTCCGGGCGGTGAAAATCACCCGTCAGGGGACGGCATGATAATCGCTAACTTAACGGAGGCTCTGAGGAAGCGCGGCCATGAAGTGAAAATTGTCTCGCGGGTGGATGCGCGCGATTTCTGGCAAGGGCGCTTACCGCTGCGGCGGCTCATCGCGGAAGAGGCACTGGTGCGCGGAGACATCAAGAGATTTTCGCCCGACGGATGGCTTGTGTACTTCCCTCGGATCATGTGGCCTGACCTGTTTGGCTGGTGGCAGCATCCCAAGAGATACGTGATCCTCAAGGGTGGGTATCCGGGCACCCCGCAGCGTATAGCGGCCATGCCGAGAGCGTGGCGCGAGGTTTTCACCGTTGCCCATCGGCACTCCTTACAGCGGGCCGACAGGATTGAAGCGATTTCGCCGAAGTCCGTACGGGACCTCCGCGCCCAGGGAATACCCGAGGAACGGATCTGCTTCCTGCCGCGCGCTATAAAGCCGTGGACTTACGTCCCTAGCCGGGCGGAAGCACGGCGCGTGCTGGGCTTGCCGCAGGAGGCGCGGATTGTCCTGTGCGTCAGCCGCTTGGCGCCCCGAAGAATCGAGAACGACCCGCGACCCTCCAAAGCCGAGGCGGTCATCGACTTGCTACGGGCCTTTCGAACCCTCCCCTCGAGCGCGTTGCTCGTGCTGGTCGGCGATGGCCGGGCTCGTGGGGATGTAGAGGAGGAAGCTGTCAGGCTCAATGTGGCAGGGCGTGTGCACTTTGCCGGTACCGTTGAGCACGCCGACGTGGTTTGGTACTACGCCGCTTGCGACTTCTTCGCCTGCCCTGAGAAGGAAGAAGGGAACCGTCCCTACCAGTCGCAACTCGAAGCGCAGGCCTGTGGGCGTGCGGTGGTGGACATACGGAACGAATTGTCCGAGTTGACGGTGGACGACGGGCGAACGGGCCTCTTGGCAAACAGCCTCGAGGAGTTTGCGGCCCACATGCTCCGCCTGGTTACGGACCGGGAGCTTTGCGACGAGTTGGGCAAGGCCGGCCCGGCTTTCATCGCCCGATCCTTTACGGTCGATGAGCGGGCAAGACAGATCGAGCAACTGCTCTGTGGCCAGCCGGTCGATTCAACCGTGCCCGGCATGCAAGAAGCAGAAGTGGGCGCCCGGGTAGTTTGATCTGTCCAAGGCCTTCGCAGACGAGGGCCCCAGCGTGGAGAGAACAGGCTCAGTAGATGATGGGGAGTTTGGAGAAGTCTGAGCCCGTTTCGTCGGTCACGCGCAGGACAACCAACGTGCGGTCATCGGTCGGAGCGGTGCCCGGACCGCTGTGATTGTCGGTCTCGGCGAGAATTTGTTGCGCGATGGCTCGCGCGGAATCGTCGGGAGAAATGCTGCTCAGGACGGCGGACAGGCGCTGGAGGCCGAACTCCTCCTCTGCGGCATTTGCCGACTCCAGAATGCCGTCGGAGGCAAAGACTACGACATTACCGGGCGCCAAGTCGAGAATGGACTCGTCGTATTGCGTGCCAGGAAGAAGACCGAGCGGCACGCCCTCCAGACGAACAGAAAGCACATGGCCGTCGCGGAGCACCAGAGGATAAGGGCTGCCTGCGTTCGAGAGCCGCAGCTGGCGGTTGGCGGCATCGTAAACCGCAAAAAGCATGGCGATGAATCGTGAATCGAAACGGGGGTTATGGAGGCGCTGATTCAAGAGAGCAAGCACATGAGATGGATCGCAGGCATGGTCGACGACGATTTCGCGAATGGTGCCGATGGCCAAAGAGCCGTGGAGTGCAGCGGCCGTGCCTTTTCCGGATACATCCCCTAGCGCAACGGCCAGCTGTCCCTCGCCATAGGGAAGAAAATCATAGAAATCCCCGCCCAATTCGCGCGCGGGAACGTAAGCTGCGGCAAGGTCGAGCCCTGGAACTTCACGAGCTCCGGTGGGCAGGAGTTGCCGCTGAATCTCTCTGGCCGTGCCCAAGTCCTGCTGCAGGCGGCGCTCATTCTCACGGACCTGTTCAAAGAGACGCGCGTTTTCAAGGGCTACGGCAATGTAGGAAGCGAGTGTTTGAAGCATCTGTTCGTGGCACGAGGTGAAGGAGTGCGACTTCGTGCTCTCCAAGTCGAGAACGCCAATAAGCCGGTCCTGAAGCAAAAGAGGTACTACCAGTTCGGAACGCACCTCGACGCCGTGCTGACAGGCGATGTAGCGCGGGTCCAGGCGGACGTCAGGCACGCGAACGACGCGCCGCTCCCTGGCCGCGGCACCCGAGAGTCCCTCATGCAACCCGAGACAGCTGTGCAAAGGGACGGTGTCGTTGTATTTAAGGGCAAAAATCGTTTCGAGGAGCTGCGAGGAGTCGTTCCACAGCATTACGCTGAAGACATCGAAGTCCACCAGGCCTTTGACCTTTTCGGCGATGCGCCGGAGAAGCTCTTCCCGATCGAGGATGGCGCTCAGCTCGCGGCTGACTTCGTAAAGCAGGCCCAGGGTGTCAACCAGTTCCGAGGTACTCACCTGCGGCGTAGGCCGCACAGGATCGGCTTCCTCTAGGAAAGCAAAACTCCCTGGATTGGTAGCATCCGCCATAATGATGGGTTCTCCCGAGGATGTGTCTATTGGATGTAGCAGAGTTTCTGCGGTTGCACCATGAAAACAAATTACGCCGCGTTCGAGCCTTCCCGAGATTCGCCGGAACAGTCTCGGCTTCACGAAAAACAGCGACCGCCAGACTAGTTAGGCGGCGGAGCGGTTGACAGACTATTTCTATTTCACTTCCCAGGTGTCGCCGGCGCGCAGAAGCTTGTTCAGATCGCCTGGGCCGCGTTTGGTGATGACTTCTTGAATCTGGTCCTTCATGACGTCTTCGTAACGAGGAAGATCGTCCCACGCGCGGAAGACGCCAAGGGGGGTCGGGAAACCCGGGCGATGCTCCATATGAGAAAGCAAGAAAGCATACGAGGGGCGCGGATGATGAGCATCGTGAACAACGAGATCGTTCTCGGTGATGCCGTTGCCAAGCTGCACAGGTTCGATGTCGCCATCGGGCTTGCGGCGAATGCCTTTATCACGGTTCTTGCCGTAGACGAGCGGCTTACCGTGCTCGAGCTGGAGGACATGCTCGCTGCGGGCATCCTTCTCAGTCAGCGAGAACCACGCGCCATCGTTGAAGATATTACAGTTCTGCAAAATCTCGACAAACGCTGAACCTTTATGAGCCGCGGCGTGCCTCAGCGTGTCTTTCAAGTGCGATTGGAAGACGTCGACTGAGCGGGCCACGAAAGTGGCCTCCGAACCGATGGCCAGCGAAACGGGATTGAACGGGCGGTCGGCGGAGCCATAGGGAGTCGACTTGGTGATTTTATGAAACTCCGAAGTCGGCGAGTATTGCCCTTTGGTCAAGCCGTAAATGCGGTTGTTAAAGAGCAAAACTTTGACGCCCACGTTGCGGCGCAGCATGTGAATCGTGTGGTTGCCGCCGATAGCCAGTGCGTCTCCGTCACCGGTAGCGACCCAAACTTCCAATTCGGGGTTGGCGATCTTGACGCCGGTGGCGACGGCGGGGGCGCGACCATGGATGGAGTGGAATCCGTAGGTGTTCATATAGTAGGGGAAGCGGCTGGAGCAGCCAATCCCCGATATCACCACGAAGTTCTCTCTTCGAATGCCGAGCTCCGGAAAGACGGACTGCACGGCCGATAGAATGGCGTAGTCGCCACAGCCGGGGCACCAGCGAACCTCTTGGTCGGTCTGAAAATCTTTTTTGGTAAGTGGCGGAAGAGTCGCGGTAGTCATCGGTGGTTCCCCTGGATTCCCAGCATTTCATCAAACTTTTGTTCCAGCTCGGCTTGCTTGAACGGACGCCCCTGAATTTTGTTCAGGCCCACGGCGTCGACAAGGTACTTTGCGCGAAGGACCCACAGGAGCTGCCCCATGTTGAGCTCGGGCACAAGCACTTTCTTGTAGCGCTTGAGAACCTCGCCCACATTCGCGGGCAGCGGATTTAAATAGCGCAGATGGAGGTGGCCGATCTTGCATCCTCTGGCGCGGGCGGCCTTGACGGCCGCAGTGATAGAGCCAGCGGTCGAGCCCCAGGATACGACAAGCAGGTCGCCTGCGGGATCGCCTTCGGGCAAAACATTGGGAATGTCTTGAACAACGGCTGCCACCTTAGCCGCACGGATGCGCACCATGTTTTCGTGGTTGAGGGGCTCGTAGTTCACGTTGCCGGTACCGTCTTGTTTCTCCAAGCCGCCAATGCGGTGCTCGAGTCCGGGGGTGCCGGGGAGCGCCCAGGGACGGGCGAGCGTCTCGGGCTCACGCTTGTACGGCATAAAACCGACGGGATCGGTCGCGAATTTGACAGGAATAGCCGGAATGTCCTCCACCTTGGGAATGCGCCAAGGTTCCGCGCCGTTCGCGAGGTAGCCATCGGAAAGAACGATCACGGGAACCATGTATTTCAGAGCGATGCGGGAGGCTTCCAGGGCAATCCAGAAGCAGTCACCGGGAGTAGCTGCGGCCAGCACCGGGACGGGCGCCTCGGAGTTACGACCGAAAAGAGCCTGGAGAAGGTCGGCTTGCTCGGTTTTTGTGGGCAAGCCGGTGGAGGGACCGCCACGCTGGATGTCGCAAATCACCACGGGGATTTCGGTCATGACTGCAAGCCCAAGGGCTTCCGTTTTCAAGGCCATACCCGGACCGGAAGTGGTGGTAATGGCCAATAACCCGGCGTAAGAAGCGCCGATAGCCGAAGTGATGGCGGCGATTTCGTCTTCCGCCTGGAAGGTGGTCACGCCGAAGTTCTTGTATTGCGAAAGTTCGTGAAGGATATCCGAGGCCGGCGTAATGGGATAGCTGCCAAGAAAGAGGCCCAAACCCGCCTTTTGCGCAGCGGTGACGAAGCCCATAGCCAAAGCCTGGTTTCCACTAATGTTCCGGTACAGGCCAGGAGTCAATTGCGCCGGTGGAATCTCATAACTGATCTGGAAGGCTTCGGTGGCCTCGCAGTAGGAGTAACCGGCTTTGAGCGCCAGCTTGTTGGCCTCCATCAAAAGCGGTTTTTTGTTGAATTTCTGCTCAATCCACCGCATGGTGGGGTCGGTCGAGCGGTTGTAGAGCCAGTAGCACATGCCGAGGGCGAAGAAGTTCTTGCAGCGATCCATCGCTTTGGCGTCCAGACCCAGGTGTTGGAGAGCCGCGCGCGTCAGGCGCTGGAGCTCGACGGCGAACACGCGGAACTTGTCGAGGGAGTGGTCCTCGAGGGGGCTCACAGTCAACTGGGCTTTGCGCAAATCGGACTCTTTAAAGCTATCGCTGTTGACGATGAGGATGCCATTGGCTTTGAGATCGCCGATGTTCACTTTGAGGGCGGCGGGGTTCATGGCCACCAGCGCATCGATGGCGTCTCCGGGGGTGAAAACCTCGTTGGAGGAGAAGTGCAGCTGAAACCCGCTCACTCCAGGGATGGTGCCGGCAGGAGCGCGGATTTCGGCAGGGTAATCCGGGAACGTGGCAATGTCGTTGCCATACAGCGCGACGGTATTGGTGAACTGGCTGCCGGTGATCTGCATGCCGTCGCCCGAGTCTCCGGCGAACCGGATAACCGCCCGTTCGATGACCTCACGCTTAGTCTTGGTCGTTAGTGGAACTTCCGCGAGCGTAGACATTTCTTGGCCTAAGCCTCACTTTCCTTGAACTCCCCCTGGGAGTGTGGCTCGAATTCAGGATGAGGCGGTGCAGGAAAGGATAGCTTCGCAGGCAAACCGCCGAGAGCCGACTGATAAAGGATACCACACTGGCTAGCCGCGAGCGGAAGGACCTTCGCTCGAGAAGTTTGGTTCCGGTGTCTGGATGAGAAAGGTTTGTGGACCAAACCGAGCAGGCGCGGCGATCCTCTGGCCCAGGAGGACCTGCTATTGCTCTCACATAAAATAATGCAATAATAGGATCCCGCATGACTGGAGGTCCCTGTGCGACCCAAGGGTTCGGCCGACTTGCTGTCCGACCGGCGCAGGCGTGCGCTGAAACTTCTTCGCGCGGAATTGTCCCTGAACGAAGTGGCTCGACGCATCAGGTGTGCGGCCAGTTCCGTGATGCGGTGGCGGAATGCGTGGCGACGACACGGCGCCGA
>QHYI01000142.1 GCA_003223245.1 Acidobacteriota bacterium | reverse complement strand
AAATCTGCCTCTGTCTTCCCGTTGGTGACCACCAGCAGCTTCATGTCGATCGTCGGCGTTGCGCAAGCCTGGGCCCGCGCAGTTTGTATGGTTGCCAAGAAGAACATGAGGCCGAGGACCGTGGAGACGGCGCAAAGGCGGAACAGCTGCTTCATAACCATACCTCCGTTAGCTCGGGAATCGGGGACCCAGACTCCAAACCAAGAGTGCGGCACGTTGTGCGGCTACTTCCGAGTAGGCCAGTTCAGCGAGGGACGCGCTCTGCGTGGCGTACGCAAAACTTAGCCAAGAAGTCGGTTTCAGACTATTAAACAGTAAACTTGCCCACAATAAGGTGATTGTTCCAAATTGGCTTGGCGAAATTTATGCCTACAAAGGATTTAGCGGATCAAATTAGTCATTTGGATTAGCGCAGTAATATATTCCGTTAATATCTTTATCGTTTTTTTTGCATTCATGCCGACCCGATGATGCAGCCTTCGGCGCACAACCAAGCAAAGGCAACGCTCGGGCGTCTTTGAAGCGGAAAGAGAGGAGAAGACCGACCTGATTACTGCGGTTGGGTCATCATAATTTTGCCCACCATTGCCGAACGGGAGGAAACGCCCGTCTTGACCATGATCATGCGCAGAAAGGCCCTCACGGTGTTTCGGCTGATGTTCATGCGATTCGCAATGGCCTTGCTGGTCAGACCTTGCAGCGCATACTCCAGCACTTCCCGCTCGCGTTGCGTGAGTTTGAACTGCCGCGAGACTTGCGACATGGCGACCAATCCGGAGGGCCCTCGTTCTAACAGGATGGCTATGCTCGGGTGCGAAGGATCCTGGGTGCCTGAATCCACAAAGAATGCCCGGCAAAAATAACGCCTCCTGCCTGACCGGAACTCATTCACAAAGTGCGATTCACTGTGGACTTGCTGGTTTACTAACGTCGACCGAATCTTAGCAGCGACGAGGACCTGAGCATGCGTTGAGTTTGCTAGTTTGTCCGGGTAACTAAGAATGGCGATGGCCTCCGCATTAAACGAGACGGGACACAAGGATGAGTCCGTCAGCAGCAATCCTGCCGCAGTCTTGGGTGGCGACACCCCGTTCTTCAGCTGCGACTCGTCTGCTTGGGGGGCTGAAACCTTCTTGGCGTTCACTAAAGAGGTACTATTGCCCATTGCCGCTCCATTGCCACTCCCTGGGCGCTATTGCCGGTCGCGAAAGGCCCGTAGTTTTGGCGTTGAGCAAGAAAACCAGGGAACGACCCATCTACATTTTTCTCCTTCGACGCAATTTCTTGACTG
Source organism: Acidobacteriota bacterium (assembly GCA_003223245.1). Taxonomy (GTDB): domain Bacteria; phylum Acidobacteriota; class Terriglobia; order Acidiferrales; family UBA7541; genus Acidiferrum. The sequence goes on along the minus strand of QHYI01000142.1, from coordinate 31,825 downwards.
CTCATTGCTTCCCGCGAGAAATCTATGGGGACAATGGCGGGAATTCTTTCCTAGCGGGCACTAACCGTCGCATTATTGGCGGTGAACTTTCCTTTAGCCGTTCAAAGCCGGAAAAGGAATGACTCGGCGTTCATCAAAATCGCGGGTATCGGGGGAGCGGATAGGGCACTGCACCCCTGCCGCTGCTTGGGCTCGCCCTCTAGCAAACCCTAGGCCGCATCGCGTTCGGATTCGTTACTAAGCTTGTCCTTTCTGCGAAGAAACAAACAACACACTCCCTCTCCTCGCATGTTAGCCTCTCGCCAGCGGAATACAACCCTGTCAAATTTTGATTTTTGATACGTAAAGACCTGATGACTCTGTAGAGAAAGAACCCCCGCGGTCGCTGAGCTCGAAAGCAACCTCTTGCTGGGATGGCCTTCCCTCGGATCACTACTGACGGACAAGTCTGAATACCCTAATACCCTGCACCGAATTGAGGGTTTTCCTAGATTGACTCTCCGGCTGTCTTATCTTATCAACTAATGTCGGCAGAACGGGGTCATTCACAAATCATCTGCAAATAGGTACGGGCAGAAGTGCAAACTGCGCAAATCCAGCCCAGAGTACTAATACTCAGTGCTAACCCCCTGGTGTGCGGCAATGTTCGCGTGTTGCTCAGGAGCATGGGGTACCAGTGTCTGGTTGCCTCCGCTCTCAAAGAGGCCCTTGAGCTGTTGGAGCAAGAAAAACCGGATGCGGTCATCCTTGACCCGCAGCAAGCAGATTTTCCGCCTGCCCGCTTGATGGGCATGTTCCACAATCGAGTTCCTGACCTACCAGGCCGCTCCATTGTGCTCATCGAGGAAGAAAGCGACCCGGAACTCCTCCAAGTCCTTGATGCTTATTCGGTTCGGCGAGTTCGGAGGGATTCCCTTTTTCAAGAGCTATGGCCAAGCTTGGATTCCCTGCTCCGCCGGGTTAGGAGCCCGCAGCAAGTTACCCTCGAAGCGCGGCTAATCTTTGATAGCTTTCTCGAACGGTCGTTAGCAGGTGTCCGGTCCTTACATCCCACGCCTCGCCAACTCCTTTATGAATCCGACGTCCTCGTAGCGGACCTTTCACTCGAACTACAGAGAGACTCGCAACGTATCACTCTGACGGGTCAGGTGTTGGATACCCTCAAGAGGAAACCCCAGATGGCCGGCGTACCCATCGTTATTCAGGGCCAAGCGGGATTGCTGGCCATTGTTAGGACGAACGAGTGGGGAGAGTTTCACTTTGAATTCGAGCCTGAGCCAGGCATGACGTTGCAAATAAAGGCCGGAGAGGACTTCTCCGTATCGGCCGGTTTACCAGATTTGAACAGCGCTATGCAGGGCGCATAAGCAAGTGCTCTCGTCCCGACAGGAGAGGGAAAGCCATGAGGTTCAAATTGGTCGGTGTGCTCGTGCTTCTCTGCGTGCTCTGGCCCGCCAAAGCCTCGGCCGACAACCGCTTCATCGTCCGCACGACACTCACTCCCCAGGTGCTTCAAGCGGTTTGCAACCCTCCCGTATTGCCGCCCATCTGCACCGTGGTCAGTGGGGTCGGCGATCCCCTGGGCCAACTTTTCCTGATCACCAGTCCGCTTAGCTTAGATGATTTGCTGCATCTCCCGGGCAATCCGCTGGACATTCTGGATGCCGAAGTCGATCAGTTGCTCAAGCTATTTCCGGTCGGGGCACTGAATGTACTTCCTACACCTTTGCCTGAGGGCATAATGTCGGACAGAACTCCGGTGCCCTATGTCAATTCCGGAGGAACCGTATGGAATAGCTACGCGAACCAGCCCGCGGCACAAATAGTGCGCGTCTCGGACGCGCAGAATCAGTTTGGGGTGATGGGAAGCGGGATTGTCGCGGACATTGACACAGGAGTAGATCCCACACACCGGGCGCTAAAGAGCGTGCTCTTGCAGGGTTACGATTTTACGCGCAATCAGCCGGGCGGTTCCGAATTAACGGATATTTCTTCCTGCCCTTTCCGTTCCTGTCCGCCTCCACGCTGCCCGGATTGCTCCTCCGCACAAGTCAATCAATCCACGGCAGCGGTACTGGATCAATCGACGGCTGCCGTGCTCGATGGCAACGACCAGTACGCTGCATTCGGGCACGGCACGATGGTAATGGGCGTGATCCACTTGGTCGCTCCGACGGCGCAACTTATGCCCTTAAAAGCCTTCAAATCGGACGGCACAGGTTTTCTCTCCGACGTTCTGCGGGCCGTTTATTATGCCGTTCATAATAGTACCAATGTAATTAACATGAGCTTTGACACCCAGACGAACTCACCGGAATTGAAGAAGGCACTGAATTACGCCAACCAGCACAGCATCATTTGCGTGGCGTCGGCCGGGAACGAGGGCCAATCCGCACCGCCGCTCACCGTTTACCCCGCCGAGTGGCAAAAGCATGTGATGGGAGTCGCGTCCACGAGCGACCTAGATACACGGTCTTCCTTTTCCAACTATGGCAACGCCATCGTGTGGGTGGCCGCTCCCGGAGAAGCCATCGTTACAACCTATCCCTTTAGCACATACGCAGCGGGATGGGGAACTTCGTTCAGCGCGCCTTTTGTCTCAGGCGCATCCTCTCTATTAGTGAACAGGCAAACAAATGCGAATGAGTCTCAAGCCGCCCGCGCGGTGGCACATGCTGTGGCTGTTGGCCCCAAGATGGGTCACGGCAGATTGGATCTAGTCCGGGCGCTCGGGGCAATTCCCGCTTCCGATCCGCCACCCACGGGATCGATTGATAGTCCCTCGGGCAACGTCATGGTCCTGGCTGGACAGTCCGTGTTTTTCTCCGGATCGGGCACGGACCCCGATGGAGCAATCACAGCATATTCCTGGTCGTTCCCAGGTGGCGAGCCAGAGTCCAGCAATGTGGCCATCCCCGGCGCGGTGACCTACTCGACGCCCGGAACATTCGTTGCGACTTTCACGGTCAGCGATGATGCCGGTATAACTGATCCGACGCCGAAAACGCGCACCATTATCGTTTTGCCGGTTCCCTGCCTTATCTTATGCAATCCGCTCTAGCAGCTAGATTCTGCTGAAAGAAGCCATCTCGGAGTTTCTCGCCGCTTGGAATGAAAAGCCCAAACCCTTTGTCTGGATGGCCACCGTGGAATCGATCATGGAAAAGCTGTCTCGCTGCCGGCAAACGCTCGAGAAGATTCACCCCGGCTGCACCGTGCCGCGCAGTAGGAGAAAAAAGGCATAAAATGCGTCCACTTATTTCTAGGACACTACACTAGTTTCCGTCGCGAAACCTCTATTTGCAAAAAAATTTTGCGTGCGCAACAGAGATTTCAAGGAATTAGCGAGCCCAGGTTGGTTTTCAACGGAGTTGCGCAGACCATTGTTGTGTCAATATGCAGAAGAATGAACCTCACCGAGGGCATTTAGCCTTTTCTGACGCGGACCGATTTTGGAGCATCTCTTTGCAGCCTATTCGACGGTGTCGGCGGCGCTGGTCTCCGCACACGACTTTCCACACATTCCACAGATTCGGGGCTTGAAACTAGAATAGAACCTGAATTATGCTGCGATTCCTTGCTGAAGCAGTTGCGAAGGATCTTGATGGCATGCTTCATGCAATCCTGTGATCCTTGACGCACCGCCAAGATGGCTCGTTGTGACACAATGTCCACACCTCGGCTTTGGGAGAGCACATCGCCCTGCTGTCGCTGTCGATGACGGCCTCCTCCCGATCGATAGGAACTGTCCCTATTTTGAGAAGCTCACCCTGGGCGCGCGGACTGAACCTTATCTAACTGACCCCGACTTTCGTGACTAAAGGAAACTTCAAGAGGAGACGTCCGCGAATGAGTCGAAAAAGATCGATCCCCGACAGTGTGAGCGCCGGCAGGAGCCGTATCGTTCCCTACCAACGAGGCGAGGACTTCAAAATGCGCCATGCGCGTCGTCTAAGCGCAAATCTGGAACAGGAGGCCAACGTTCGCCGGTGGTGTGAGCAGCGGGGACTGACGCTAAGGATAACCAATGAAGGCCATCATTGGCAGATCACCGACGGAAGTTTCCTCGCCGAATGGTGGCCATCAAGCGCAAAACTGGTGATTGGCAAAAAATGGTACGACGGAATTCATTGTCATGACCATAAGCAAGCGCTGAAAGTTATCGAGGATTTCCACAGAAAGAAGCGGCTCTCATTGCCATCACGGGATGAAATTCGCGGTGGCCTTGCAGCCGTTGACTCGGGTCTGCTGTATTAGGGAAAGGTGGATTTATCATGGCGCAAGTTGAATCCAGCTTGGCGAAGAAGACAGAACTAACGCTCGTCGACAGGCTCTCGCAGCTGTCCTACCAGCAGGTGCTTAAGCTGCTGGGAAGCGACGGGCCGAAGTTGCTGCGGGCTGGGGATAGCTGGGATTTTTGCATCGAGGAAGACGTGTGCTTGAGTCAGGATTTGTTCCGTATTAAGTTCCCGCTTGCGCCTGGCGAGACGGAATTCCCGCCTGTCGTCACCATCAGCCTCGCGGATATGTATAACGGCCGGCTGCGGTGGCACTGCACAGTGTGCGAGTCGTTGTGTGAGCATGTCGGGGCGGCTTTCTCGTTCATTCTCGACGAAAAGATGGCACTGGGGCTTGCGGCGCCCCCGCCCGACCGCGTGCCGGTCGAGAGCCTGAGTGAACAGGAACTTATCGAACGGGCCATTGCGGAGCGGCGGGAGCGGGCGCGCACGGAGCGAATGATCGTCAAGTCAGCGGAACCGGAACAGCCGTGGACCGATTACGCCGTGAGCAACACGATCTCCGGCAAGACGTACCGCGTCGCGGTGCGCGGGCGCGAACCGGGCGACTCCTATTGCTCGTGTCCTGACTTCCGCACGAACACGCTGGGGACCTGCAAGCATATCCTGCACGTGCTTGCGAAGCTAAAAAGGAGATTCACTGAAACGGAGTTGAAGCGGCCTTACCACCGGCAGACGATTGGCGTTCACGTGCGGTACCGCGATCAGGCGACCCTTCGGCTCCTTCTCCCCGAAAGACTCGATCCGGAGGCCAACGAGCTGCTCGGAAAGCTGCGGGACCGGGACATCGAGGACGTGTCAGACCTGCTCAAACGGATTCAGTATCTCGAGCGGCGCGGACGCACGATCAACATCTACCCCGACGCCGAGGAATTCATCCAACGGCGGCTGCTGCAAGACCGCATTGCACACCGAGTGGCTGAGATCCGGCGCCAGCCGGAGTCGCACCCTCTGCGCCGCGAGTTACTCAAGGCCGAATTATTGCCGTATCAGCTCGACGGCATCGCGTTCGCTGCGGGCGCCGGGCGCGCCGTCCTTGCTGATGACATGGGGCTTGGCAAAACCATCCAAGCCATCGGTGTGTCGGAGTTGCTCGAGCGTGAGGCTGGCATATCAAAGGTGCTGGTCATCTGTCCCGCTTCGGTGAAATCGCAGTGGCGGAACGAAATCCGGCGCTTCTGTGACCGCGATTGCCAGTTGATCGCCGGCAGCATCGCATCTCGAGGCGCACAATACGCCAACGACTGCTTCTTTACCGTATGCAACTACGAGCAGGTGCTTCGTGACATCCTCTCAATTGAACGGGTGAATTGGGACCTCATCATTCTCGACGAAGGCCAACGCATCAAGAACTGGGAGGCAAAGACCAGTCGCGTGATCAAGGGGCTTCGTTCGCGGTTCGCGCTGGTGCTGTCGGGCACGCCGCTCGAAAACCGACTCGACGAATTGTATTCCGTCGTGCAGTTCATCGACGACCGGCGGCTCGGCCCGGCGTTTCGTTTCTACAACCGGCACCGTGTCGTGGATGAAAAGGGCAAAGTGCTCGGCTATAAGAATCTGGCCGAGCTGCGCAAAACACTCCAGCCGGTGCTGCTCCGCCGTACGCGGCAGTCCGTAAGCCAGCAGCTACCGCCGCGCACGAACGAAATCATCCGCATCACGCCCACCCAGGAACAAATCGACCTGCACCATTCACACATGCAGCTCGTCAACAGAATCGCGAGGAAGAAGTTTCTCACCGAGATGGACTTGCTCAGGCTGCAGAAGCATCTGCTCATGTGCCGCATGTCCGCTAACAGTACATTCCTCGTGGACAAGCACGCGCCCGGGTACTCGTCGAAACTCGAAGAACTCGACGATTTGTGCGATCGGCTGTTTTCAGAAGAGAACCGTAAGGTGCTTCTCTTTTCGGAATGGACCACCATGCTCGACCTGATCGAGCCCCTCCTGGAGAAGCGTGGCCTTCCCTTCGTCCGCCTGGACGGTTCGGTGCCGCAAAAACTACGGCAGGGGCTGGTCCAGGAATTTCAAAGCAATCCCAGCTGCCGCTTGTTCCTGACGACTAACGCTGGCTCGACCGGGCTGAACCTGCAGGCGGCGAACACAGTCATCAATGTCGATCTCCCTTGGAACCCTGCGGTTCTAGAACAACGCATCGCGCGAGCTTACCGCATGGGTCAGGAACAGCCGGTTCAGGTTTTCGTCTTGGTCACCGAGGACACCATTGAAGAAAAACTGCTCAGCACGCTTTCCGCGAAGCACGATTTAGCCCTTGCCGCCCTGGACCCTGACAGCGAGGTGGATCAAGTCGATCTCGCCGGCGGCATCGAAGAACTCCGTCGGCGTCTCGAAGTTCTGCTCGGCGCTCGCCCCGAAGCCCCATCTGACCAGAGTCTCCGTCGCGAGAGTGAACTCGCTGTGGCCCGGGCGGCCGCCGAACCCAGTGCCCGCCGAGAAAGACTCGCCGTCAGCGGCGGCCAGCTGCTTAGCGCCGCGCTTCAATTCCTTGGTGAATTGTTGCCGGCGCCATCGGATTCCTCGGAATCGAAGGCGGCAACGACTGCTTTGGCAGCAACTTTGAAACAGAACCTCACCGATCTGGTGGAACCGGACGATTGCGGCCGTCCGCGCCTGACGTTGGCGCTGCCAGACGCGACGGCTCTCGATGGGCTGACTAACGTGCTCGCACGTCTGCTGGTCCAGACTCAGTCCGCGAACGGGTAGTTCCCCGATCGGGGCGAAATTCACGGCTTTTCGACGTGCCGCAGGGATGTGCGGCATGGCCCGAATGCTTCGCCGTGGGTCTCGAGATGCCGAAGGATGACGATTCAGAGGGAATGCCTCGGATAATAGAGGATATGCACTGCGGGCGGTAAAAGAATTGCCGTCGAACTAAAACAGCTCGATGGTTGCAGTGTGGCTCGAAGCAGAAGCCAGTTGACTGTCCCGCGTGATTAATGCAGCTCCGAGCTTTTCCGCAAGCACAATGTATGCGGCATCATAGGCCGAAAAATTGTGACGCAATTGCCAAATCTGGGGCACGAGCACGGTGTGGGGATAGCGAGTCATGCGTAGATCTAACAAATCCTGCACGGCCTCGCCAGCGCGGCGTGCGGGGACGACCCCTTGGCGGGCCAGACGTCGCAATACTTGGACAACCTCAAGATCGAGGAGGTGAGGAGCATGCAGGGTCTCATTTCGCGAGTAAATTCGGCTCTCAATGCTTCGCCCGGCAGACGTCTGAAGAAGCCAATCAACCGCGGCCGAGGCATCCAGGACAATCATCGTGCTTCGCGCTCTTCTCGTACCAAGAGGGCGGTGTCAATCTCTGCTGAAACTCGCCTGCGCTTATGCAGACGCTCACGCAATTCCGAGAGTGTGGGCCTCTCAGCGATTTCCTTGATCTCCGCTAAAAGGTAGTCCGAAAGAGACATGCCCGCCATGGCAGCGCGAGCTTTCAAGCCCCGGTGCAAAGCGTCGGGAACATTACGGACTTGAATCATCTTTGACATGTTATAAGCATGCTTTCATGCTCTTGACATGTCAAGTTTGTTTCCTTTAGCAAGGGTTCCTGCCACTTGGCGGCAATGGCTGCCGGCAAGTCAGAATCCATGGGACTTGTTTCGATCCGGAGCAGCAGCCAGAGCTCTGGAGTGCTCACGAAAAAAAAAGAGAGGACTTGGCACGCGTGCTGATATCCTCACAGTACAACGCATCGTTGACGCCGCCACTTGAGCTCCGTCGGTCTCGTCGGATTCACTCGATAGCAATGCTAGTTACGGGATGAATCTCCATCCACTGCGCATGGAAAGTATCTTGCACGTAGACTCCCACGACGCGAACATGCGATCCCACCGGCGGAAGATTGACCTGATTTTGGTAGTTGCTGCATGCTGCCTTGGCATCCGCCTGCTTCACGTGATATTTGCAGATGATTTCGAATACTAGGTTTCCGCCCTCGTTGCTATTGTTTCCGGCGTTGAGCAGATTCTGGAATTGGGAGTCCACCTTCAGCCATCCATGAGTGTCCCCGTCCGCTTCGTGACGGACACCATCAGGCTCTTTGCCGTTGCTCGCGTCCACGATGGTTCCCGTTACAGAAATGCACTTCTGAAGAACGATGAGACGATACGAGTGGTACACGTGACTCCACAGGGTGTCGTCACATTGGCCGCTCGGCGGAGGTTGCGTGGGCGGGGTTGGCGCAGTGACTGGGGTTGGCGAAACGTTGACAGAGTTCGCCAGCACCCAACCAATCAGATCGTGTTCCGTCTTAACGTTGTAGTAGCCGTTGTCCGCCGTTGCCTGCAGCAGCATTAATCTGTCATCTTTGGCAACGTGATCGAGAATCGGGCTGGATTTTGACGGATCGCGACGAACGACGAGGTTGCGTTTTGCGGTCCCTTCCTGAGCCCAGGCCCAGCCCGAGCAATAAACCAGCCACAAGGTTCCTAGCGTGATGCTCCTGAGAGTGGCTTTCATGGTTTCCTCCCGAGTGCGTGTTCGACAGAGCCGATTTTGAGCACGAGGTTTCTCCGGGCCGGGCGCTTGCTCTATTGCCGGCACTGCCTGTGCGGCCCGTAGCGCAACTCCGTCAGCAAGCCCACCTAGCTGTTATGGGCACTTGCCGAAGCTTGACACCCCTGGGTGCCCCTTCCCGGCTGGTCGGAATGGCGGCCACACGGTTACTGCGCTTCGGCGTCGCGGCTCCCGCACTTGCCGGTCCGCCCTTATCCCGATCGCTCGGGCGAATCCCCAGGGCCAAAGCACTGCAGTTTTGTCATTGACGCCGGGCTGGCTTGCCTAATTGTATTGTTGGTTAGTGTTTTGTAGCTTCAAAAGAAGTAAATGTCAAGGAAAGATACGAATAAGATACGATCGAAGTGACCATACGCGCGCCGATTCAGAAAAATCTCCCTTCGCCGCGCTTAGCTCATGCAAGCTCCTGAAAGATTTCCGTGCAAGCCCGCGCTTCACGGGCGGCGCTAATCGATAGCGACGCTTCGGTAAGGTCTAACGGTCTAAACAACCGGAAGGATATTTACGATTGACTCCCAAGCTTCCTGGGCGTATCTAACCATCCGAACCTGTCATTCAATGCGCCGGCCCAAGGAGCTGCCCAACATACTTCAAATGGAAGTTTGCTGCAGGTGTTTCCTCATCCCACTTGTTTAGCCGTTTTTCAACGCGGGGCGCAAAGTATTTCTTCAAAGATGCCAACGCAGGCCTGACGGTCGGATGTTCGTCAAGAGTGGGGTGACCGTCGCGCATCAAGAGGCAGCGGCACGAACATTCGATAGGCATGCCGGGGATCGGAGGTTGTGCTTTCTGGAGAGACACGTGGATTAAGGAGGGGGTCATGGCTACGAATAACCCCAAAATAGAATTGCCTAGCAGCGAGCGGACGGCTCTTGCCGGTGCTGTAACCGCCGGGCCGGCTGACTCGAACGAAATCATAGACGTCACCATTGTGGTTCGCCGCGGTTCGAAAACGTCAGGGCGATTTCCGCTCATCGAAGAACTCGGCAGGACGCCGATCGCAGAGCGGCGTCATTTGACCCGCGAAGAATTTGCAGCCGCACACGGTGCTCTCGCCGAGGATCTCGCGCGCATCCGTACATTCGCGGAGGGGAGCGGCCTCGGGGTGAAAAGTGAGAGCATTCCGCGGCGCTCGATCATACTCACTGGGCCAGTGAGCGCCTTCAGCCGCGCTTTTGAGGTCGAACTCATTCGTTACCGGCATCCTCGCGGCGAGTATCGGGGGCGAACTGGACGACTGAAAATCCCGGCCGATCTTGCGGCCGTAATCGAGGGTGTTTTTGGGCTGGACAATCGAAACCAGGCGCAACCGCATTTCCGGCGCAGACAACGCCATTCGGGCGGAAGGCAGCCGCGCCTCGGAGGGACATCCTATACTCCGACACAGGTTGCGCAGGCCTACAACTTTCCTGCAAGTGTGCAAGGCGCGGGCCAGTGTATCGGCATCCTGGAGCTTGGCGGCGGCTACAACCCCAACGATCTGAATGCTTTCTTTGGAAACCTTGGAATCACCGCGCCGAAAGTGAGTGCGGTGTCCGTGGATGGTGGTGCAAATGCGCCCACCGGAGATCCCAACAGCGCCGACGGCGAGGTGGCGCTCGATATCGAAGTTGCAGGCGCTGTGGCGCCGGGCGCCAGTATCGCGGTGTATTTCGCGCCGAACACCGACCAAGGTTTTCTCGATGCTCTCACCACGGCGATTCATGACACTACAAACACTCCATCGGTGATCTCGATCAGTTGGGGAGGACCTGAGAACGAGTGGACTCAGCAGGCCATGATGGCATTTGATGCTGCATGTCAGGATGCCGCCACCCTCGGTGTTACCATTTGCGCTGCCTCTGGCGACGACGGCGCGTCCGATGGTGCGACAGACGCTCAGCTTCATGTGGACTTCCCCTCATCCAGTCCTTCTATCCTTGCTTGCGGCGGCACGATTCTGGACGCCGCGGGCAACCAGATCAACGATGAGGAAGCTTGGAACGAACTCGCAACCGGAGGAGGTGCTACGGGAGGCGGGGTGAGCCAGGTATTCGCGCTTCCCTCCTGGCAACAAAACGCAGCTGTGCCCAAGGCTCCCAACGGAATGCTCGGCCGCGGCGTTCCGGATGTCGCGGGGGACGCCGATCCCAATTCCGGCTACCAGATCGTGGTGGACCGCCAGGCGGACGTGGTGGGAGGTACAAGCGCTGTCGCTCCCCTCTGGGCAGGGTTAATTGCGCTCCTAAACCAGCAGGCCGGGCACGCCGTCGGCTACCTTAACCCGCTGCTCTACACGGCTCCCGTGGAGGCAACATTTCACGACATCGACGCCGGAAATAACGGGGGCTACCAAGCTGGGCCCGGCTGGGACGCTTGTACGGGGCTTGGTACGCCGGATGGCAAAAGGTTGATCGCAGCTCTTGTGTCGCCGCAGTTGACCAATGCCGTCCAAGCTGGCCGCAGCGGACCTGTCGAAACAGGAGCCAGAGTGCGGAGTACAGATCTGGCATTCCCCGAGACCAACAAAAAAACGGTAATCGACACCGTCCCTCGAATTACGGTCAGCCATGTCCTGCACAATGAGCTGCGGCAAATTCGAGCCAGTCGGCCTGAGCGGCTGGAAGCCAATGAGAATACTTGGGATCCTGCCAACAGCTTGATCGGGCTGGCTTTTTCCGGGGGCGGTATCCGCAGCGCCACGTTTAATCTTGGAATTCTTCAGGGACTTGCGCGGCTCGGCCTGCTAGGGAAATTCGACTATCTCTCTACGGTTTCCGGAGGCGGCTACATCGGAAGCTGGCTGATGGCATGGATGCACCACCAGAATATCGGCATCAAGGAGGTAGAAAGGAAACTGACACCAGGGGCCTACGTGCCCCAGAAAGTAACCGAAGCCCCCGAACTTCGCTTCCTGCGCAATTACAGCAACTATCTGACGCCCCGCACAGGCCTGTTAAGCGCGGACTTCTGGGCGTTCCTAGCCAGCTATCTTCGAAACACTCTCTTGAACCTGGTGATCCTTTTGCTCGCCTTGCTAAGTCTGCTGCTGCTGCCGCGAGCCATCGTGTATCTTCCACTCTTCCTCGACAGGTTCGACGATTGGGGATATGGTTTGGCCTGGCTGACGGCGAAAACACCGACCGAGACCGGTTTTGCGCAGTACTGGGCGCTGGTTGCCGGCTTGGCCTTCGGGCTATTCGGCGTGGTCGGCATGGGCTTGAATCTCTGTTGGGTAAACCCACCAAAGGGCTCAAAGGTCTGCTGGATTGCCAGGCCCTGGGCCATCCAAGCGTTCATCCTGGTTCCACTGTTTCTCTCAGCGACGTTGTTCAGTTATGGCCTGGACCAAATTCTCCGCTACGACGTGCCCGGCGATTACCTCCTCGTCTGGACCATGTTCATAGGGTTGCTCGCGTACGGCTCCTTTTGGACCGTTGCCTGCGTGGCGCGATGGCTGGCACGGCTGCTGGTGTGGCCGAGCTGCGACGGTGGACCGGCGGCCTGGGTGATCCTGCCGACGGCGATTCTTGCCGGGGCACTCGGCGGTCTCCTGTTTTTGCCGTACGCCTTGCGTGTAAATGGACAAACAACTCCCCATGCGGTTATGGGAGTGTGGAAAGTGGCGACCTTCGGGGCCCCGGGACTCGTCCTGTTCATGCTGGTCACCGGGACATTGCATGTCGGCCTGATGGGCCGTCAGCTCATCGATGCGTACCGGGAATGGTGGGCACGGCTGGGAGGGTGGCTGGCCACCTACGCATGCGAGTGGGTACTACTGTTTCTTCTGGTTGCCTATATGCCTGCCTGGCTGAACGCGTTTGTGGTTCAAGAGAGCGCCAAGGATCACTATAGATTCACCGTCGGTAGCGTGCTCCTGTGGGTCGCCTCGACGGCATACGGTGTGTTGTTCGGCCGAAGTTCGGCAACTGGACTACCGATTCCAGATGCTCCCTTGAAGAAAAAGATACCTCGCTGGGCGGCGCGGGCGACTCCCTATATCTTCATCCTGGGGTTGCTGGTCGGGTTGTCTGTGCTCTCGGCGTTGGTGGCGGCCGCGTTCCATGGCCAGCCCTTCACGTTTAGCGCGGCCAGCGATTACGTAGACCTGAAGGTTGCTTTCGCTTGGATAGGCTTCGCTGGAGCGGCGCTACTGCTATCCTGGCGTGTGGACATCAATGCATTCTCGACGCACCTGCTATACCGGAATCGGCTTGTGCGTTGTTACCTCGGCGCGTCGGTCCCCGGTCGACAGGGACAACCATTCACAGGGTTTTCCGCGGAAGACGATTTGCCGCTTTCCTCGTTGCAAATCCCTTTGACCAACTCCGGATCGGAATGCAAAGCGCGTCCTGTCGTGCTCTTGAACGCCAGCGTGAACGTGACCCGAGGGCATGAGCTCGGGCTACAAACGCGAAAAGCTCGATCCTTTGTATTCACTCCAGCTCATTCAGGGTACACGCGGCCATTGCCGGGAAGGGTCGAGCAGGAAAGCCTGTTTTCGGAGACGGCATTAGCGGGCGTCGAGAAGCCCGGCACCGAGAAAGGATTGAGTTTGGGGACGGCCATGGCGATCTCCGGTGCCGCGGCCAGTCCCAACATGGGCTCTTATTCTGAACCGGCTCTTGCGTTCCTTATGACCCTGTTTGACGTACGCCTAGGGTGGTGGCTTGGAAATCCGGGCAAAGACAAGTGGGTGAGAGGCAGCCCGGATCTGGGTTTGTTGTGTCTTTTGCGAGAACTCTTCGGCGCGGCGAGCGATGAGAGTAATTACGTCTACTTGTCTGACGGCGGTCACTTCGAGAACCTGGCGATGTACGAACTCGTGCGCCGCCGGTGCAAGCTGATCGTTGCTTGCGACGCCTCCTGCGATTCGGGTTACACTTTCACCGATCTTCACAATGCCATGGAACGCTGCCGGGTTGATTTTGGCGTGGAGATTACTCGGGTGACCCAGGACCTCGTGCCGCAAAACGGGCACGTCAGCCAGCACTTCGACCTTTGCAGAATCCGTTACACCCCCGGCAAGGACAGCGATGACGGCATGCTTCTGTATTTCAAGCCGGCGCTGAAAGGGGACGACCCGGAGGATTTGCTCCAATACTCCAGAGTCAATCGATCCTTCCCTCATGATTCCACTGCGGACCAGTGGTTCGACGAAGAGCGATTCGAGAACTATCGCAACCTCGGCTACGTCAGTGCACTCGCAGCAGAAAAGGAATTGCGCGATAAGATAGCGGACGTACTAGCGTAAAGGAACAAGCAACCATGCGAGGCGGCTCGACGATTCCTCCTGTGCCATTAAACAGTTGAGGCAGGATCCCTTTAATCCAAAGCCAAGACCGCCTCAATACGATTAGTCATTACAACAGCTGTTGTTGCAATCGGGCGAACGACAATGCCCTTCTATGTGCTCCCGAATGCGCTTGTCTTTCAGGGAATCCTCGCTTCCGCTCTTGCGCTAACAGGAACCTTTGACGATCTGTCTAACCTCTACGTTTTCCCTGGTGTGGATCTTCTACGCGGCGCAAACCGCCGCCTGATCGCCCTGCGGATCAAAGAACCGAACATGTCGCGGGTGGGGCTACCCAGTGCTGCCGCTGATTTTCATTCTTGGCGCCCTCGCCTTAACGGTGAATTCGTCGTCGCGACGGAAAGGGTAATTGCATGTTGTAGTTTATCTCTGTTCCGACGCGGCCGGAGATTAACGAAAATCGTGAGAGCGTGTCTCCGCAGCGCTGATGGAGATCGGTAGCACTCGGAAAGCCTTGATGGATATAGTGTGATCCTGATTCTGCAGGATGCCTTCCACGCGGAGGAATTTCTCACGGTTGATCACCACGCGGTATTTCTCGTAAAGGTCAGGATTCACAATCACGTTCGAAATTCCTGTCTCATCTTCCAGACTCAAGAAGACGAAGCCCTTCGCCGTTCCCGGCCGCTGCCGAGCGATTACGCATCCGGCTACCCGCGTGTATTGCCCGTCCGGCACGCGAGGCAAATCACACGCTCGTTTTACTTGCAGCTTGGATAGCGCCTCCCGGCAATACGTCATCGGATGCGGACCAGTGCTCATGCCCGACCCGTGAAAATCCGCGACAAGACGCTCTTCGTCCGTCATCTGACGCAGTGGCGACAATTCCATTTGCTCCGGAATCGCATCCAGTAGCGGCCCGGCAAGCCGGGCCGCGCGTTCCACTTGCCACAGAGCAGTTCTTCGATGCACTCCCCTTCCAAGGGAGTTCAGGGCACCAATTTCGCTGAGCGTTACCAGTTCCGCTTTCTGCAGTTCCGGGACCCGGCGGACCAGATCATCAATCCCCTCGAACGGGCGCTTCTGCCTCTCCGAGACAATCTTGTCCGCCGCCGTCTGCCTCAGGCCCCGGACGTAACGGAACCCGAGGCGCAGGCACGGAATATCCTTGTCACCTTTGGTCGTGTGCTCGATCGTGCAGTTCCATTCAGAATTGAGGGCGTTGATAGGTTTCACGCGGAGGCCATGCAATTGTGCATCGTGCACAAGCACTGCCGGGCTATAAAAACCCATCGGCTGATTATTGAGGAGAGCCGCCGTGAATGCGGCCAGATAGTGCTGTTTCAAATACGCGCTGGCATAGGCGATCAGAGCAAAACTCGCCGCGTGCGATTCTGGAAACCCATAGCGCGCGAAGGAAGTGATTTGCGTGATAATCTCTTCCTGTGTTTCGCGACGGAAGCCATTCTTAGTCATGCCGCTTCGCAGCTTCGCCTCAATTTTGTGCATGCGTTCTTCCGAGCGTTTGAAACCCATGGCTCTACGCAGTTCTTCCGCCTCACCCCCTGTGAAGTTCGCCGCAATCATGGCCATTCGCAGCAATTGTTCCTGAAACAGCGGCACACCCAGCGTTCGTTCGAGTACTGGTTCGAGGGAAGGGTGCGCATAAGTTACGGGTTCTTTTCCCTGCCGTCGCCGCATGTAGGGATGCATCATTTTTCCAACAATCGGGCCTGGACGGATGATGGCGACTTGTACGACAAGATCGTAGAACTTGGCCGGAGCATTGCGTGGCAGCGAAGACATTTGAGCTCGGCTTTCAACCTGAAACATTCCCACTGTGTCCGCCTTGCGCAACGTTTCATAGACTGGCGGATCGTCCGGAGGCAGTTGCGCCAAATCGATTGGTTTGCCGTAGTGCTTGGGAATAAGGTCCAGGCAATCTTCGAGCACCGCCATCATGCCGAGTCCCAGCAAATCGATTTTGATGATACGCAGGTCAGCGCAATCGTCCTTATCCCATTGCACGACGACGCGCCCCGGCATCGTTGCTGGTTCGAGAGGAACGACGGAGTCAAGCTGCCCCTGACAGACGACCATGCCACCGGAATGTTGGCCCAGGTGTCTTGGCAAATCCTGAATGCGTTCGCACAGCTGCCAGTACTTTTGGACGCGAGGATGGTTCATGTCGAAGCCAACTTGCTGAAAATGATTTTCGAAGTTATCAGACGGACCGAGCCATTCGCCGCTGTTCACCACGCTCGAAAGCCGGTCAAGAGTGTCCTGATCGAATCCAAGAGCTTTGCCCACCTCTCGCGCAGCCGACCGGTCACGATAAGTAATGACGTTCGCCGTCATCGCCGCCCCGAGCTGGCCGTAGCGCTGATACACGTATTGAATTGCCTTCTCCCTCTGATCTCCGCTCGGCAGGTCCAAGTCGATATCTGGCCATTCCCCGCGTTCTTCCGAGAGAAAACGTTCAAAAAGCAGTTTCATCCCCACGGGATCGACCGCTGTAATGCCGAGTGAATAGCAAACCGCGCTATTTGCAGCCGAACCGCGCCCCTGCACGAGGATTTTCTGTTCGCGGCAAAATCGAATGATGTCCCAGACGATCAGGAAGTACCCGGCAAGATGCAGCTTTTCGATCAGCGCTAATTCCCGCTCTACTTGCCGCTTGGCGCGTTCAAACAGATCATCGTCTCGTTTAGCGCTATACCGGTTTTGAAAACCTTCTTCCGTGCGCTTGCGAAGAAACGAATCCATCGTTTCTCCCTCGGGAACCGGATAGCGCGGAAATTCGTAGCCGAGATCAGCCAGGGTGTATTGGAGTCTTGCGGAGAGTTCGCTCGTGTTCTGAATAGCTTCTGGCAAATCCGAAAATAGCTGCACCATCTCTTCCGTCGAACGAAGATGGCGCTCGTCGTTTCTTTCAAGCAGCCGGCCCGCCGTTTCGAGTTTGCAGTGATTCCGGATGCAGGTGAACACATCCAGAATTTCGCGCTCGGCCGCCGTCGCGTAGCGAACGCCATTCGTGGCAAGAAGCGGCAGGCCCAGCGTTTCGGCAAGACGCACCGCCGCCTGATTGCGGCGCTCTTCAACAACGTCGCAGTGCCGCTGCAATTCGACATAAACATTCTTTCTGCCAAATATGGTCGTCAGCAGTTCAATGTCCTTTCGTGCATCCTCGAAACCCTTGTTTGAAAGCGAGGCCGCAAGCACGCCTTCCTCGCCACCCGTCAAACACACCAGACCTTCGGCGTGTTCCGCGACCTCGTCCAGCGTTGCCGTCCCCGTCCCTTTTTCTTTTTCGCGCAATTTGTAACGCGTCATGAGACGGCAGAGATTCTGATATCCCGTCCGGCTCTTAACGAGCAGAGGCAACCGTACCGGCCTTGCGGGAAAAGAATTCGGAATCCACGACGGCGGCCTTGCCAGGTTTCCAAAACCCTCCACCGAAATCTCCGCGCCGACGTGGGGCTGAATCCCTACGGACTTTGTCGCCATGTGGAATCGTGGAGCACCGTAAACACCGTCGCGGTCAACCAACGCAATCGCTGGCAGGTCCAATTCCTTCGCGCGAGATACCAGGTCCTCCGGGCGCGAAGCACCCCCGAGAAAACTGAATGCAGAAGCGCAATGGAGCTCGACGTACTTCAATCGTAGATTCCTTCCACAAACCAGCGCTTCGCTCGCAGGTCCTTATAAATGCGATACAGGGCGGTCTCCTCCTCGCCACCGCGGGGTTCCGCTTGTACCTTGGGACGTAACGTCCTTGTCTCGACGTCCCACTCCTCGCGTGCCCACGGGGTTTCAGACCACCAGTCGCCTTTTCTTTTCCACGGTCCAGCGAACGCAAGGATTTGCCTGCGAACACCTTCGCAACTGAGAAATGTCGGCTTTCCGTTCTGAAAGTCCACCTTCGCCTGAAGCGCAGGCCGGTAAATGCGCATCGCGGCAGTGGCCTGTTTTTTTCCTGCCGGGCGTTTCTCTTTCATTTCCTGTAAGACAAAACGGTTTTGTTGAAAAGAATCGGGGCCGTGCGTGTCGCGCAGAACCGGCGTTCCTACTTGACCGTCCCCAACCGTGCTTTGGATTCGCGCGAGCGTGATTTCAAGGCGCTCCGGGTCCGGAGAAAGCGGTAGAAATAAACCCAATTGCTGCGATCGTGCCCTCGCTGGACTCGCCAACATCCAGACCGCCATGACGGGCGCGGATGGAGGGTGAGCTTCAAGATCGAGCTGCAAAAGCTTCAGAAGGAGTTTGGTGTCTCGCGCCGGCACCGGAAGCCGAATAGTGCGGATATGAAGGAGCGGCTCTTTGTTGCGGGAATCCATTCGTTCCAGCGTGAGTGTGACTTTCATCTCCCCGATAGCAAGAACGTGCAACCGCAGCCGCCTGCACAATTGATCTAGAAGCCGGTTCAGAACGAATAGCAACGGCTCCAGCAAATCAACCGGAGACTCCAAGTCCATGCGCTCTTCGAAATTCGACGGAAAATCTTTGGCGATCAGTGGATGCGAATCCGTCCCTTGCGCCAGCCGCCACGAACGCAGTCCTTGCTGTCCTAGCCGCTCGACAATGGCAATTTCTGGAAGAGCCGCAAACTCCGCGCAGGTGTGGATGCCCCAGCGCTTCAGCGTCTCGACGAACTCGGAAGGAATACGGAGAGCTCCGAGTGAAAGCCTTCCGATCCAAAGACTCTCATCGCCGTCAGGAATCACCGTAACCCCAGCGAAACCTTGCGCGGCACTGACCGCAGCTAAAGAACTTCCTGCGACGGCTACGTTTGCCTCAAATCCGACTTCCGAGGCAACACGTCTCAAGTCATGCGCTATTTTTTCCGGAGAACCGAAAAGCTTTTCGCACCCTGCCAGGTCGAGCACGGCGGTATCAGAAAAATCCTGCTCCTCAGGTCTTGGTCCATCGTCAACCCGGGGCGAAATCGTCCACGCACAGTCCAGAAGGGCGGCATACGCCGTCGACTCCTGCGAAACGGAGCGCCATCGCCATGCGATGCCCTGAAATGCCTCCGTCTGCGCTTTCGTCATCCCCGTTTTCACGCCCAGCTCCCTGGCCTCCCGGTTGACGGCGAATACCTTCGTCAGCGGAGGAGCGCCCGCAAGAATCGCAACCGGCTTGCCCCGAAGTTCCGGCTCAAGGCGAACGACTGCCTGGGCTGGAAAATCTGGAACGAATAGACATGCGAAAGCCAACGTGCATCCCCTGAGTGTGGCGGAGGAAAGGGAAACAAACGGAGCTATTTGCTGCTTATGGTGTATGCGTCTGCCAGCGAGCGAAATCGGCGGGTTGCGACAGCACTCGCGAACGAGTCACTTCTCCCTGAACTTCAAATCCTTCGAACGTCGAAGCCCCTGTTTGAACAGTCTGTGCGGCGCGGCTCCATTTGTCTGCTCTTCGCTGGCACCGGAGAACGAGCGAAGCGCAGCTTTTCGCACAGGACTCTTCGCCCAACAGAAGAAGGATCGTCGGCGTGTTCTCGACCGCCCGGCGAAAACGAAACCACATGCTCAAATTGATTCGCCGCGCATCCACCCACGATATTCCTCCGAGATCGAAAACCACGACGCCCCATCCGCCGCTGTGCAAGAGCAGGTCAGTGGTCCTCAGAGCTTGTTCGAGCCGCTTCCACGGCTTTGTACGTTTAGTTTTCTGTCGCGCTGCCTGTGTTGGATAGGTTTCGCGAAGTGGTGGTAAAGGCCGTGGAGGTCGAATGCCTCGCCGGGGAAGTTCTCTGTCTCTCTCGACCTGTTCTCCCGCGCAGCGAGCGACGACATGGACTCGGGTCGATTCTGAGAATGCCGCTTGCTTCCCGACCAGACCAGGAATGGCTTTATCGACTCCGCGCATCAGTTCGCGCGGATGCCGCCAACCATGTACTTGCACTGGCTTTTTGCCCGCGGAATCGGGGCTGCGAGTTTTTCTGATTTCCTTATCCGCAGGAGCAAAGTACGAGGAGCTCTTGAGATCCGGTTCTCGGCCCCCCATCTCTCCACATCGAATCCATAGCAGTCGAGGTAATTCCACTCCCGCAGCCGCGAGAGAAATCGGGTCAAGACAATCCGAAACGTCAACGAACGCGCAAGCCTCCTGCCGTTCCGTGGCTTGCGCAAGTAAAGAGAAAGCCAGACTCGTCCGCCCCGACGAGGCAGGGCCGCACAACTCCACGAGAGACCCGCGCGGAAACCCTCCACCGAGCACCGCGTCGAGTTCCGCAATTCCGCTTGGCTGGAGTTCAACCTCGACGCGGCGCTGAAATCCGTCGAGCCCTCGTGCTATGAGGCCTGTTTCGATTCTTCCTTGTTTCAGAGGGATTGCGACCATAGCCCGCTCTACTATTCGCTTTTTATTCGCCTACACCAATTCTGATCATATCGAAGGGCGTTGTCAAGCGGTCTGCTACCGGGCGGGGTCCAGGTCCAAGCGACAACGCCAACTTCCTGTTGGCCGACTAGCTGCCAACCGATGCCAGGGGAAACAGCTACATGGTCGTTTGGCGATGTATTATGCTCAGGAGGGGCTACAAGCTCGGTCGTGAAGGCGCAGGAACATCTCTCCCAAGCTGGGCCTCGATCTGGGACCTTCGAGCAATTCGCTAAAGACGTCCGTTATGCTCTGAGACAGTTCGCAAACACCCCTGGTTTTACGGCTACCGCCTAGGCATAGGCGTCACCACGGCGATTTTCAGCCTGGTTCATGCGGTCCTGCTGAAGTCGCTGCCGGTAGCCAGGCCCAGCGCGCTCTATCGCATCGGCGATGTCGAAAATTGCTACGTGAATGGCGGCTTGCAGGATGATTGGTCCCTTTCTCCTACGATCAATACAAGGATTTTCGCGACCACACTCCGGGGTTCATCGAGCTTGCCGCCGCACAGGCAGGTGAAGAGTTGGCCGGGGTTCGACGCATCGGCAGAGTCACAACGCATAGAGTACGTGTCGGGAAACTACTTCACGATGTTCGGCATTGGTGCCTACATGGGGCGCGTTCTAACGCCGTCGGATGGCCATCCAGGAGCAAATCCGGTTGCTGTAATGAATTATCGAAGCCTTGCTCGGCGGCCTTTTTGCACCAAGCAATTGCGGTCGGAACGCCGCGTCCGTATACGATTCAAAGTGGTTGCACACGAAAGACCTGCTGGAATTCGGTGGGTCTCAGGGCGGACAGAGGTTCCTCCGATATCTACGCGTCGTTTGTAGCGGCTATAGGGCATTCCCACGACGTGGGCGTCCGCGGTCGCATACTCCGTTGAACTTTCGCTTTCTCCGCAGCCAACCACTAAGACAGTCTCTGGTCCGGCCAAATGCTGGCCGGTCGACTAGACCGACGAGCTGTGCTGGGGAAGCAGCGAGCGCCATTGAGAATGGCCAGCTACAGCGCCGAAAACCATCCCGGTCAAGCCCCATGACCAGAATCCGAGCGCCGCATACACCCACAAAAAAGTCATGCCGAGGATCATGACACCAATTGCGGTCAATATACCAATGATCGAACCCAGCGCTATCAAGACAACCCTGTTGCGCACTTTCACGAGAGAGATGACCCGGCACGATGCGAGCACTTGAAGAGTCCCGAGCCCCGCCAAAACTAGCGCTAAGACCGCGTAGCCATAGAGGTGCATCTGGGCGGGTCTGCCGAAATCCGCTAGAAGAACCGAGAGCGAGACGCCGAGCGAATTGATAGTCAGCCACCACAAAAGCACGCGAAGCATTGTGCCGCTGGGGAGAAGGGCGTGGCGAAGAGTGCTAGCGAGAAAGTAGGGACGAGGTGCGATCCAGACACGGCGAAATCGAAAAAAAAGAAGCGCAGATATTGCACTATAAGAGAAAGACAAAAAGGTCAGCCACTGAGCCAAGGAGACCCACAGACGCGAGAGTTCGAAGGGATCCCATGCAACCCGGAAAGCCTCGGAGCTGAAGCCATGGGCCGCCCGGCAGGAAAGGAGCATGCGCATCAAAATGCAAAGAGCCGCACTTGAGCCCGAGGCCACCCCGAGAAAAGAAAGCCCAGCGAGATCCTTCTTCCAGAGTCCGATGCCGGCGGCAAGCCATCCGAGATAAGATATTCCGAGAAAGACTAAAGAAGCGGTAAACCCGGTGACCAGTGAAGTAGAGTGGCCAAGAAAGATCAATATTAAGATTCCTGCGATAGCGTTCACGACTGAAAATATTGCAAGCGCAACCCAAGGCGGTGCAACGGGCGCGTCCGCGGCTGCGTTCTGTGTGCGCCCGGATTGTGTTACGTCAAATTGCTGCCTTCTTGAGGGATCTATCGGCATAGTAAAGACCGCAATCGTCTACGACTGCAAGTATCTTTCATTTGCGGGAGTCGGTAGTCGGTAGTTTTCGAGGATTTCCGTTTCGACAACGCGGAGGCGATTAGAGCATTTGAGGGAATGGCGGCTATCGGCTATACGGAGAATGCGCGCCTTCTGTTTGTGGTGCATCTGATGCGCGCGGAGGAAACCATCCGAATCATTTCTGCACGGCCCGCTACAGCGGAAGAGAGGAAATTCTATGAGCGTGAATAAACGTTTAAAAAAGCGACTGCTATTAAGGACCGTCCGATGACTTCGATAAGCATTCGGATGCCAGAAGACGTTCTTGACGATCTCAAGGAGATTGCGCGCCGGGACTTGGGTTCAGCGGTTATCAGGCCCTCATCGGTTTCTACATCGGCCAGTCTCTCCGGAAAGATCTCGCTCGGAAGAAAAGCGGTCCGGTTGCAATTATGGCGGAGAGTCTTCGCCGTCACGGCGTTTCCGAAGAGGCCGTCGCCGAGGCCATGACCAAGAACCCGTGACCCTTTTTCAGGGCTCACTCCGCGTACTTGTCGGCTCTCGTTTTTCTGCCTGGGTAGCTTTAATTCAATATGCCCTCGCCATACTTCGTTGATGGCAAGTGGTGCGGATTAAGTCTTTTCCCGAAGAGACACGGAACTATCACCGGTGATCGCTCAGCTGAAATCCCACTTTTGCGCAGGAACCCATCAGAGATGCTCAATGGCGCGCATTCTGCAACAGAAACCACCTTGATTCTTCGCCTGAGAACTTCGCAGAGCTCATGACCGCGGTGGCTACGTTCCTTAAACCGGTCGTTACGGCGATTCCATGTTGTTTCAAGAACTCCTGCCGTAATGGCGCATCGGTGGCTCGTGCCGTGATTTTCGTAAGCATTGGAAATCTCGTGTGCTCTAGCTGGGGGCGGACTTTGTCCGCCCCCGCGTAACGCGAAGGGTCCTATCCGCCTCACGCCGCTACGGCGACAGGCCTTTGGATCGTTGAATTGAGGACTTCGTACGTTTGTACCCGAGGCGTACCCTCAATCACGGACGCAAGCATCTTCGTCACTTCTGGATAACCTTCGCGGTTGTAGGCTTCTGCATGTTCGGCGGTCTCCCACAAGCTAAAGGCATGAACTTCCTTGCCGCTTGGGTATAGGAAGGTGATTTCGTCGAGGAACCCCGCTTGCTTGCGCAGCAGGGGAATCACTTCACCCTCAATTTTCTTCTTGAATTCCGCCGCGCCGTTGGCCTTCAAGTGTATCGATACTTTGCGTGCAAACATGTCAACCTCCTTGGTTGGCTGGCCAAAGGGGGGGATTCAGATAACCTCTCATGGTTTAGATGACCTGAAGACTCCCCAGTTCCTTAACCACCATAGGTTAATTAACTTGACGTGTCAAGTACAATCTGAGAGCATTCTCTAAGTTTAATCAAACACAGTTAATCGAGCGGGAAACCCGATGGACATCAGCTTAGTGATCAAACAGCGGCTGGAAGAATTGGGGCTTGAACAACGAGATCTGGCCGCCGCCGCCGAAGTTACGGAATCCTACATTTCCCAACTGCTGGCTCGGAAGAAACCGCCTCCAGAGCCTAGCCGAACAGATATTTACGACAAGATGGGGAAACTCTTGAAACTGCCCGCCGGAAAGCTTTCGAAGCTGGCGGACCATCAGCGCAAGGCGGTATTGAAGCGAACTCTAGAAGACCCACCCACGCCTTTGTTTAAAGAAGTTCGAGAGTTGATTCTCCGCAAGAGTGCACCCGACAAAGAAAAACAAATACGGATGATTTTTGAGGAGCAGCCCTTCGGCGAACTGGAGCGCCTCGTCACACAAAAGCTGTTGGACGTCGTCAAAAGAGTCGCCAGAGATGAATTGGAGAGTGAAACCTGGCTCCACTCGCTCGGGCGACTTAGCGGCAAAAGCTACGAAGCCATGCGCGTCAGCATCCTCGAGTTCCTGGACACGGACGTCTTCAACGTGTCCGCGGAGAACTGCGTTTCCTTCCTGAATCCGCTGGTCGAATCCTGGGATATCGATCTCGCGACTTTCGGCATGGAAATCGTTTTGAATCGGAGGCTTATTCCGGGTGAGGCGAAGAAAGTTGAGTTTGTCGAAAGGGAACCTGCTCCAACTGAGGAAGAGCCAGGGCTCAAAGAATTCCTTCGGCACCAGTCCGTGAGCGGTGATGCGACCGAGAAAGAAATCGAATTTCTAAAGAAGCTGAGGTTCAACGAAAGGCACCCAACGCCGCTTTACTATTACCGAGAATTGCAAAACCTCAGGGACCCACTCCATTTTCGCGCGCTCATCGCACAGACCATGCGAAAAAAAGCACTGGGCCAGTCCCAGCCCGAAGGGTCGGTCGCCCCGATGCATAAATACCTCGAGGCTGATGGCATTGAGAAGCAACTGCAACTCAACTGCAGGAAAAGAGCCATCCAGCGCTGGGCAGGCCGCCGAGGCAAGCCGGCCAAAAAGCAAAAAGGAAGCCGTTGAAGGTTTCGTCAGCTGGAACGAGGAGGCTTGTTATGACAGCCTGCTTAGGCACCGCTGCAAAATAAGAGGGTCCAATCTGAGAGTTTTGCCGCGGCTGCTGACTCTCAATATCGGACTCTGCGCAACTCCCCTCGGTTCGCCCCATCTTGTTCACGACAAAAGCCCGGCGGATGTGCCGGAGATGAGCTTCGCTCCAAGGCCATCCGCAGAAGAGTATTGCCAACCCCAGCCCCCGTTGCGATTTTTGGTAATCACAACCCCACGAAACCACGCCGAGACGTGCTGTCACGGAATAATTCATGCTCCGTTTCTCGCCTAGGGTTGCGTAAACACAAGCCACGTTGAACCCACAAATATTCACAAATATACCGCTCTTGTGCCTTTGCCTCGATGGAGCTTAACATGGCCCGAGCCTTGTCATGCTTTCCCGCCAAGGCATACGCAGAGGCGACCTGCGCCAAGATAATCGGGTTTTGAATCGACTTGACGGCGCGGTCCGCGGCGGCAACTGCTTCCTCGCTCCGCCCCAGCTCCGCCAAAGAAATTGCAAGCACACGATCGTCGCGACTCGTCTTGGCGGCTTCAATGGCTTTCTCGTATCGTCGAGCGTTGAGCAGCAACCACGGTAACCCCATGTGAGATTGCGGGAAGAGGGGATCGATCTTTTGGACGCGATCTAATTCCTGGATGGCCTCATCGAATCGCCGGAGAATAAGCGAAAAGTGAGCATAGCCCGCATGCGCCTGTGGCAAGTTAGCGCAATCACGTCTGGAAGCGGCTCTCCGCGATCTCGAAGGCGGCGCGGCTGCGTTAGTTTTCTCGTCGGGAATGGCTGCTGCCGCGGCTCTCTTACAGACCCTCGCTCCGAGCTCGCACGTCGTCTTTTCCGACGACCTCTATATATCGATGTCCGCAACCTGGTCCGCGACTTCTTGCCCGTTTGGCGCGTCGAGAGCACCAAGCAAGACCTTCAGGATTTACAGGTGCTGAAGGCGGCGATTCGCGCCAACACAAAGCTCGTGTGGATCGAAACGCCATCCAATCCGCTCATGAAGGTCTTAGACATCAGCGCTATCGCCGATATTGCGCATCAAGCGGGTGGGCAACTCGTCGTGGACAATACCTTTGCCAGCCCTATCCTCCAGCGGCCCTTGGTGCTTGGCGCAGATGTGGTTCTGCATTCCACGACCAAATATTGCGGAGGCCACAGCGACGTCCAGGGTGCATGCCTCGTGGTAAAGAATCGCGAACTTCTGGACAAACTCTTTCACGTGCGCGACATCCTGGGGGCTGTGGCTTCGCCCTTCAACTCCTGGCTCATCCTGCGCGGGTTGCGCTCCTTGCCATGCCGCATGGAGAGACACTCCGCAAATGCAGCAGCCCGTTGCTGCGGCGCTTTCGGCTTCTCCCGGTGTCGAGACGGTTTATTACCCCGGTCTGCCATCTCACCCCGGACACGAGGTTGCCCGCCGACAAATGAAGCACTTTGGCGGCATGCTGTCCTTTTTGGTTCGCGGTGGCCGCGAAGAAGCTCTGCGTGTCGCTTCGCGCGTAAAGCTCTTCGTTAACGCCACGAGCCTTGGTGGCGTGGAAAGCTTAATCGAGCATCGCGCTTCGAGTGAAGGTAAGGCTTCGAACGCCCCGCAGAATCTCCTTCGTTTGTCTGTAGGGCTGGAGCATCCCGACGATCTCGTCGAAGACCTTATTCAGGCGCTTGGCTGAAGGTGAATTCCTCAGCGAAAAATGATGCATATGAAAGGTCTATCGGTCGGGGGCACCCCGAAGGAACTGTCCGGGAGTTCGCCTGGACTCAGAAGCCCCTGTATTCCCGCTGCCGAATGTGGTCTGATGAAAGGCCATGGGAATTTATGCAAAATATGTTCTGCCTCGCTTCATCGACCTTGCGATGAGGAACAAGGACACGGCGCGACTGCGCGCGGGCTGGGTCCCGCATGCTCGCGGGGATGTGCTCGAAGTAGGCATCGGCTCCGGCCTAAACTTGCCTTTCTATTCCGCAGAGGTTCACCGCGTTTACGGAGTGGATCCTTCCCCTGAATTGCAGAAAATGGCCAGAAAGAGGATGGCTAAGCAGGCCATCAACGTGGAATTCCTTTTGCAATCTGCGGAAGATGATTTGCCGCTCTCCGACAAGAGCATTGACACCGTCGTTATGACGTGGACACTTTGCTCGATTCGAGACCCGGTGAAAGCCCTGCGTCAGATCAAGCGAGTTCTGAAGCCCAATGGACGTCTGATCTTTATCGAGCATGGCCGCGCTCCCGATTCCAGAGTTGCAGCATGGCAGGACCGCCTTAATCCTGTCTGGAAGCATATCGGGGGTGGTTGTAATCTGAACCGCAAAACTGATGAGCTGCTTGTGAGCGCGGGTTTTAGGATTGACGAGTTGAGGACCGCTTATCTTCCCGGGCCGCGGCCAATGACCTACACATACCAGGGATTCGCACACGTGTAAGTGCGGAGGCGCGTGTTAACGGCAATCATGCCATTCCACTGTGAACATATTTGCCCGCAATTCGTAAGCGCGCTGGCCGATCCAAACGAAGCCACCCTTAAATCTCTCCTACGCATCGTCTAACCGCGTCCCCGGAGTTTGTAACGGCCGTCTGGCGATTCTGATCCAGCTGATGTTCTCGCACGAGGAATGAATGGCTGTCTCTGGAACCAAAGAAAGAATCGATGGCGCTCTGCAAGGCTGGTCGGAGATCACATCACAATCGCATCGCTTTGGAGGCATAGAATCCTGCCTAGGGAGGCGAGAAATCGGCCACGTGCACGGCGATAGCTTGGTCGACCTCCCCTTCCGGAAGAAAGTCCGTAATGAGATGGTTACAGCTGGTCGCGCTGCCCCCCACATCCTTCCCGACAGTGGCTGGGTTAGCGTTTATTTGAGGCAAGCGTCTGACGTGGACAGCGCCATCGAACTCCTGCGCTTTTCCCTTGAGATTGCCAAGGATGAGGACTGCGAAACAGGGTAAGACTGCAAAACGAGCCTTGGTCCAATTATTGGTCCCGGGGACAGGCACTGGGCAAATCCCATCCGGTCGAGGTTCAGGCAGCACGCTTGCTCTCCTCAAAACATAAACCTTAGAGTCGATTCCATATAAGAGCGTGATGCCCCAGCTTCAAGTTCATCATCCTGAGTCAAGCTGAAGCAGGCTTCGTAGTTTGGGGGCATCGAAACCTACCACGATCTCTCCATCGATCACTATCACCGGCGTTGTCATGTAGCCGAGGTTTTCTAACTCATTGAGTGCCGCTTCATCTGCAGCAATGTTTCGATCCACGAATTCTATCTTGTTCTGTGAAAGAAACTCCTTCACCTTCCCGCAAAACATTCAACCTGGTTGACTGTAAACTACAATCTTTTTGCTCATCGAATACCTCCCCGACGTAGTTGCTTGCGCCAGCCACTTCAAAGAGTGGACCACCGCGGCAAATGCCGCAATTGCTTGCCCGCGATGACAACGATAGGTGAGCAAGTGTGGCCATCGGAGTCATAATTTTTTTCCAGCGTTTGTACCAGCTACGGCAGCACGATGATTTGCCCCGCCATTCCCAACTCGTCGTGCAGCACGCATTTGTACTGGTAAGCGCCGGGCTGGGTGAAGGTCACGCGAAAGCGGGTCACGCCCACCGGGGCCTGTGGCAGACCAATTCGATCTTGCGGCGCCTCGGTAATGAATCCGGAGTGTACGGCCTCAGAGGGCGAGCTGATGATGGCATGGCGCGCGCCATCCGCGTCCACGGTGACGTTGCCAGAAGGCGGAATCTGGCTAAGCAGGTCGGGCTCCGGGCCAAAGGTAATGGTGTGGCTGGTCACTGCCTCTGCGCTCGTCCACTCAACGGTTTCGCCAACATGGATCACTTTCGTCGCATCCATGAAGCGCATGACCGAGGCGGTTTGAGTTCCGCCGCCGTTGCCCAAAATGTGCCCCACTCCGGCGGTTACCTCGTGCGATCCGGAATGGTTGTGGGCGGAGGCCATCGCATCGGAGAGCAGATCGGCACTTTCCCTATCTGCCTGTCGGTCGTAAAAGGCCTGGTCATGGGGCAATGGCGTGGATAACTCCAGCACATGGATGGTCGCTGTCATATTGGGGTGAGCGAGACAAACCAGCTTGAAATTGCCGGTGACAGGAAAAATCACTGTGTAGGTTGGCGGGCTCGATATCGCGGGGAGGTTCTGCAATATTCCGCTGTTGACACACGCGGTGTTGTCAAAGATGGAAAAATCGAGCGTGGCGCCGGGACATCCGGCAAAGCGGGACGGCCGCAGCTGCCCTGGCTTCAGAAAAGTGACGGTGTGGATCTCGCCGCTTGGAAACGTCCAGGTAATGCTGTCACCCGCGTGGACCCAAATCTCATTAGGCAAGAAGGCCAGCGCCTGATGAGCCATGTCGCCATTCTGCGCGCCCACCTGTAATTGCCAAGTGTCCGCCATGGCCCGGCCTGGAAGGATCAGTGCAATCAGCAAAGCCCGCCGACAAAAGGTTGAGCGAAATCCGTGAGCGATCAAGTTCGTCATAGGCCCTCCTAGAGCACAATGCGATCCCGAGAATCCGGCAATCCCTAGGGAGGGTCAATGCGATGGAAGTGAAACCTGGGTGACACAGGAAGTCATTGGCGGGCCACGATTTCTGATCGGCGGCGATATCCCCGCCAGTAGCTTTTAAGCCGGGATATACTTGGCATCCACAGGAGTCGGCGGAGGCAGCGCGGTGAGCGATAGTGTCGTTCGTTTTGGGGGATACGAATTCAACCCTTACGCCGGGGAATTGCGTCGGGATGGATTGCGCATCCGCTTGGAGGGCCAGCCGGTCGCCATTCTGAAGATGCTGCTGGATCGCGCAGGGGAACTCGTCACCCGCGAGGAGCTACAGAAAGAGCTCTGGCCCGCGGATACATTCGTCGATTTCGAACACAGTCTTAACGCGGCAGTCAAACGGCTACGGGCGGCATTGAACGACTCCGCCGATCACCCCCTCTACATTGAGACCCTGGCGCGCCGGGGGTACCGGTTCATTGCGCCGGTGGACACCGCCGACAACGGCAGTGACAGTCCCACCCCGGTTGCGATTCCATCGGCTGAGCAAGTAGCAAGGAATGTATATGGTCGGAGGTTCTGGCCTCAAGCAGTCGTCGCACTCTTCTTCGTCGTCGTCGTTGCCGTTGCCCTCTGGTACTGGCGCGAATCGCGGCACGGCTTGGCACCTTCCGGCCCCGTGATTCATTCCCTGGCTGTGCTTCCGTTGCAGAACTTGAGCGGCGATCCGTCGCAGGAATATTTCGCCGACGGCATGACCGAGGAGCTTATCGGACTGCTTTCTCAGATTCATGGGCTGCGCGTCATATCTCGCACTTCGGCTATGCACTTCAAGAATACACTGCTCTCGGTGCCAGAAATTGCCAAGATGCTAGGTGTGGATGCGATCGTCGAAGGGTCGATAGTACGAGAGGGTCGTCAGGTCCGTGTCCACGCCCAATTGATTCGTGCCGCGACTGACGAGCACATTTGGGCAGAACGATACCAACGAGAATACGGAGGCCTACTCGAAGTGGAGGAGGAGGTATCTCGGAGTATCGCCAAGCAGATCGAAGTCAACCTCACGCCGGAGGATCGGGCCCGTCTCACCCCGACGCGCCCCGTCGATCCCGAAGCTCACGAAAATTACCTGAAGGGTCGTTACTATTTCAACCAAAGAACAGAGGGTGCGCTCAACAAGAGCATCGCCTCTTTCCAACAGGCTATCGCGAGGGACTCAGGTTACGCTCTTGCGTATAGCGGCCTGGCAGACGCCTACGCGATGCTTGGATTTCGCGGTGGGTTCCCATCGAAAGATGCCCTGTCGCGTGCGAAGACAGCAGCGCTGAAAGCGATCGAACTGGACCACACCTTGGCGGAACCGCACGCATCTCTCGCGTTCATCGCCGAGACCCATGAGTGGGATTGGGCCACAGCTGAACGAGAATACAAGCAGGCGTTAGAATTGAAACCAGGCGACGCCCGAGCCCACAACTGGTATGCCGGTTATCTGACGTACGTAGGGCGATTTGACGACGGAATCTCTGAGGCCAAGCGTGCTCGGGACCTCGACCCCTTATCTTTGCCCATCAACAATGCGCTGGCGGGCAGATTGCTAGCAGGCAGTCGTTACAATGAGGCGCTGCAGCAAGTGCAGGAAACCTTGGAACTGGATGCCCACTTTGCACCGGCTCACCAAACCCTGGGCTGGATCTACCTGCATAGCGGAAAGCAGGAGAAGGCCATTCGAGAATTTCAAAACGCACTACAACTCTCCGGAACTGAGGACACCGATCTCCAGTTGGACCTGGGTTTCGCCTATGCCGTGACGGGCAAGCAAGATGAGGCTAGAAGAATACTCGCCAAACTCGAGGAGCTGCACGAGCAAGGGGTTGTTCCCTCCGGCTCAGTCGCGATTCTGCATGGAGCGTTGGGTGAGTCGAATGAGGCTTTCGCCTGGCTGGAAAAGGCCTACGAGGAGCGCGACCCTCAACTTACATACATCAAAGCAGGACGCAGATTCGAGCCCCTGCGTAAAGATCCGCGATTCAAACAAGTAGTACACCGTGTTGGCTTACCTGATTAAAGCACTTACCATCGATTCTGGTCGGTTCCTCCTTCCTGTGAGTTCCTGCCTTTGTGGAGCCGCCGCTGTCGCCACCTGCGTCCCTATCTTAGTTTCCCAATCGTCGAATCGCCCTGCTTCCATCGCACTCCTTGTGGAGCAGTTTGCTCCGGTGCCAGTTGGCGTCCTCAATTTCCACGGGTGCTGCGATCTTGGAATCAACCAGGAGATCACGTTTGCCGAATTGTACAGTGGTTTTGCGATTCTGACTCTGGTGATCGCTTGCGTCGGTCTCTACGGCACCGCTTCGTCCAACGCCGCCCGGCCGAGATCGGCATCCGGATG
>QHYI01000141.1 GCA_003223245.1 Acidobacteriota bacterium | reverse complement strand
GTCCGCATCCGACGGACAAGCCAAAATAGCGGCAATACTGGTTGTCACCGGGCTGAGGAGCCGCTTGCGGATCGAAATTGACGTAGTTCGCGACAAACAGGTCGAGAAGGCCGTCGCGGTCGTAATCCACAAAGCAGCAGCCGGTATTCCATCGTGGCCCCTTCTGCACGAGGCCCGCCTTTTTCGTAACGTCCGTGAAGGTTCCATCTCCGTTGTTATGGTAGAGGACGATTCCTCCCCAATAGGTGACGACCAGATCATCATATCCGTCGTTGTCATAGTCTCCGACGCAGCAGCCCTGTCCCCACCCTGAACGAATCAGTCCGGCTTTTTCCGTTACGTCGGTAAAGGATCCATCGCGATTATTGCGAAACAAAAAGTTCGTCGGCGGATGTTCGCCGGAGACGCCTTCGAATCTCGTTCCATTAACCAGGAAGAGATCCAGCCATCCATCGTTGTCGTAGTCGAAAAAAGCAAGACCGCAGCCAATTTCTTCCAGGAGGTACCGCTTGCGCGTAACGCCGCCGAACACGTTGCTTGCCTGACCCAATCCGGCTCGAGCGGCGACGTCAGTAAAAACGAAACCTGTAGTGGATTCGAAACCGGTTCCGGATTTCCGTGTGGAGGAGGACAACGGCGATCTTTGCGAGGCGAACGATTCGGCGAGTCCGGTCAACAGAACAGACGCAGGCACAACTGGGCCCAAGCTCGCAAGTTGACGGAGAAAATTGCGACGTGAGATTTGCGTTAGCTTCGAGGAACTTCGCGAACTCTCCAGCTTAAACCGATGATCTGACATCGTCGTTTAATCTGGCAACAGCAACCGAAGGCGCGTGTCAGCCTGTGCGCTATGCTCCGCTTCCAGCCTACGCGACTCGGCAAACTGACTCTCCGATTCGGTGATTCTGCCGAGGCGACGCAGTAAAAGGCCAAGCTGGTAGTGGCCTTCTACGGACTCCGGGTCGAGTGCGACCGCACGTTCGAGACGCTGCTGTGCCTCGTCATATTGATGTTGTCTCAAGAGAATGCCCCCCAGCTTGACGTAGGAAGGCGCATGCTCGGGATGGTTCTTTAGGAGGTCGCGAAAGACTGAGACAGCCTGGTTTTCTCGACCAATGGCCGCATACGTAAGGGCCAAGTAGTAGGAAGCGGCAACTTGGTCTGCTTGGGCCTGCAAGCTTCTTTTGAGGGCGGCCTCGGCTTCGCTGTACTTACCCTGCAGGTAGTACACTGAACCAATTGCATAGTTCAGGATCGCATCCTGAGGACGCTTCCGCAGAAGGCCGGCGATAAGCGAAGCCGCCGCGGATAAGTTACCCTTGGCAACGTTGGCAGAGGCTAGTACGTAAATGTAGGGATCGCGATCCGGTTTCAAGGTTGCCGCTTTCGCGAGAGCAGGCAAGGCGTCCTCCAGCAGGTTTCGCTGTAGGCATACCTTTCCGAACTCGAATAGCGTCTCGGGATCCTCTGGAGCCTCTCGCTTGGCTTTGACTAAATACGCCAAAGCTTTCTCGGTATTCCCTTGTCGCTCCGCAAGTTGAGCGAGATCCCGATCGCAGGCCCCGCAAGCGGGATCCATATTCAGTGCGACTTGGAACCTCTCGTCCGCCCGATCGAGTTGTCCCAGCGAAAAATAAGCTTCTCCAAGCTTCAAGGCCAAGGCGGAAGACATGTGGTCCCTAGCTCTTGTCTCCATGGCTTCAAGAACCTTCTCCGCTTCGGCAGCCATTTGATACTTCGCCAAAACGTTAGCAAACTCGAGGGACGATTCATCGGATGGAGCCGAGATATTCCTCCAGGAGCCCGCCAAACTCGCTAGCTCTTCCGCTCTTCCTAGGCCTCCATAGTCTGTGGCTAGAAGGAGGATGCCATCATCAGACGCACTCAGTTGAGGCACGATGGGTTGTGCTACTTCCAGAGATTTCTGATAGTTTTGGAGCGATGCCTCCACCTTGGCCAAGCCAAAGCGCGCGTTGAGGTTACCGGAGTCCATCTGGAGGACTTCCCGGAAACTCTTTCGGGCCAGATCGAATTTCCCCTGGAGCAAGTAAGCGTTTCCCAAACTCGTTCGGGCGCCGACCAGCAGAGAATTAAGCGCTAGAGCTTGCGTCAGGAAGCGTGCGCTTTCCTTGTATTTGCGCTCCTGCAAGCGAATCGTCCCGAGCATTGCCAGAGCCAGCGCCCGTGTGGACGGATTGTTCAATGCCTTGCGCGCTTCCGCCTCTGCCTGTCCTACTTGCCCCTGATCCAACAGGTTAGCCGCAATTTCTATGCGATTGAGCTGGCCAAAGCTGACGTTTGCGAGAACCAAGAGCCCAACACTACACAGGTAGAGGCGTCTGAGTCTGCGAACAGCAAGCCAAAGGAAGTTTTCGGGTTCGCCCCAGCTGCACATGTTCCAGTATGGTAGCAAGGCGCCAGGATCGCGACAACGTTTGCTCAGGCCGCCGTATTGAGGACACGTCCATTGTGAGGTAAATTCCTATGGTCGAACATGTCGGTCATACTCCGCTGAACCCTCTCGAACGAATCGGGGAGTTTCACAGTTGATCGTCCAAAAAAAGGGGGCACATATTGGCTCGCGCCGTACCTTCCTGAAGCATTTCCTCGCAGGGATTGCCAGCGGCCGGCTATCAACCCCCTCCTGGCCCCTTCTGACCACCGCCCAGCGCAGTGTCAAATTTCCCTTTGAGATTGTTCCATCCGCAACAAGCGGCATCATGTGGGTGCACCGCAACGGCCGATCTCCAGAGATGTACTTGCCTGAAACCGTGGGTGCCGGGTGCGCATTCATCGATTACGACAACGATGGGTGGATGGACATTTATCTCGTCAACAGCGGGAAGTGCGATTTCTTCGATCCGCAGCCACCGATGCGCAATGCCCTTTACAAGAACAACCGCGACGGAACCTTCACCGACGTAACCGAAAAAGCTCGCGTCTCTGGCGGCGGATATGGGATGGGGGCGGCAGTGGGAGATTATGATGGAGATGGTTGGCCCGATCTCCTGGTTACCCAATACAACGGGGTCATTCTGTACCATAACAACGGAGACGGCACTTTTAGCGACGTTACGGTGAAAGCCGGCCTGCCGAGGGAAGGCTGGGCATCCAGCGCCGTCTGGTTTGATTACGACAACGATGGGAGACTCGATCTCTTTATCTGCCGCTTTGTGGACTTCAGCAAGTCCAAGAATAAGTTCTGCGGCAACTCCAAGACGGGTGACCGCTACTACTGTATCCCGCGCGTTTACGACCCCACACCAAGCTGGCTATTTCACAACAACGGCGACGGCACTTTTACTGACGTGAGCCTCGAATCCGGGATTGCCAAGTCCCTCGGCAAAGCTTGGGGTGTGGTGGCCTGCGACATCAATAACGACGGGCGGATGGACCTGTTCGTTGCCAATGATACAGTGGCGAATTTTCTGTTCGTTAATCGCGGCAACGGGAAGTTCGAGGAAATAGGCCTGCAAGCCAATGTTGGTTACAGCGCCGAGGGGCGGCCACGGTCCGGGATGGGGGTCGACTCCGCTGATTACGACCAGGATGGCTGGATGGACTTGTTTGTTACCAACGTGGACCAGGAGATGTACTCCCTTTACCACAACAATCGCGATGAGACCTTCGATGATATGGCTGTTCCCTATGGAATTGGTAGGGTGACGCGCCTTATGAGCGGGTGGGGAGTGAAGTTTTTTGACTATGACAACGACGGAACCCCTGATCTGTTTCTTGCCAACGGTCATCCTGACGACAAAATCGAGGCGCATTCCAACGAAGTAAAATACCGCGAGCCCTTACTGCTGTTTCGCGGCACGGGCCACGGATTCGAGAATCTGAACGGCAGCAGCGGTCCCCTTTTCGCAAAGCCCTATGCTGCGCGCGGAATGGCAGTTGGCGATTTTAATAACGACGGCGCTCTGGATGTCCTGATCTCAATAAATGACGGGCCGCCTCTGCTGCTCAAAAATCAAGTCGGACAACTCAATCATTGGGTAGGATTGAAGCTGGTGGCGAAACGAGCCAACCCCGACGCTGTAGGCACGCAGATCACCTGGCAGGCCGGAGACGTCAAGCGGTCATACTTCAAGACGGGAGGGGGAAGCTACTTAGCGTCGCATGATCCGCGCGTGGTTTTGGGCATAGGTAGGCGCAGCAAGATTGACTGGGTCGAAGTTAAGTGGCCGCTGCCGAGCGGGCGTTCAGAACGCTTCACCAATCTTCCCGTCGATCAATACACAGGCATTGTGGAGGGAGAGGGTGAGCCAGATGGCAAAACTTGACGCATCACCGCCACATATCTTTGCTTCAGGCGGCAGGTAGAGGTCGCAGCAGACATGCAAGCGAGCCGATACTCTAGTCCGGCCCAGCCTCAAAGTGTTAAATTGCTCGTTTTTACGAGTGTCTGAACCAGTGCGTACTAAAGAACAAGCCTTGAATATCCATGAGGTTGCGAGACGGGCCAAGGTGTCTACGGCCACGGTATCTCGCGCTATCAACCGGGTTCCCACAGTTAACCCCAAACTCGCCCAGCGCGTTTGGAGAGCCATCAAGGAGCTTGGATATTATCCAAATACGCAGGCGCGAGCTCTGGTCTCTGGGCGTAGCCGAATTTTCGGGCTTATTGTGTCCGAACTAACCAATCCGTTTTTTCCTGAAATCGTCCAGGTGTTCGAAACCATCGCGGTTCGGCACCACTACGAGATTTTATTAACCTCCACCATGAACGACCCGGAGCAGATGGAGAGCTCCGTGCGCCGAATGATCGAAAGGCAGGTCGAAGGCGTAGCCGTCATGACCTTCGGCATGGAGGATGCGCTGCTGGAGGACTTGAAGCTGCGACAGGTTCCTTTGGTTTTCGTTGATGTTGGTCCGCCTCGTCCGCGAGTCAGCAACCTGCGGATCGACTACCTGAGCGGTATACGCCAGGCAGTGCAGCACGTAGCGGCGCTGAGACACGAGAGAATTGCCTTCATCACGGGGCCTCATATGCTCAAATCTGCGATGGCCCGTAAACAGGCGTTTTTGAAGGCCATCCACGAAATCGGGCGAGATCCGGATATGGAACTGATTGTAGAAGGGAACCACACTATGGAGGGAGGACGTCTGGCTTGCGGTCACCTGCTGGCGCTGGCCAAAAAGCCTACAGCCATTCTCTGTTCCAACGATATGACTGCGATCGGAGTAATGAGAAAGTGTTATGAAGACGGCATATCGATTCCGAGAGATCTTTCCGTCGTCGGTTTTGATGATATCCGATTAGCGCAATTCATGCTCCCGCCTTTGACCACCGTGCAAATGTCTCAAGCGGAGTTAGCCCGGCTCGCTTTCGATGCGCTGTTGGCCGAAGTAGAACGAGAGGAGCCGCTTCCGGAAGGATCCGAATATGTGTTGAAGACCGCACTAATCGAACGTGAGTCCACGGCCATTTGCTGTGAACGCGCCCGCGAGCCGCAATCGGACGGCAAGAATCAGCACGGCTATGCCGACCACTGAATTGCAGTGCAGGAGCGCGCCGGAACCTCGAACTTCGTCGGGCCATTGGCAGTAGCAGGTTTCGCAAACGTTTGCGGAGCTACTCTTTGGGGAGCTTCGAAGGTATTGAAAGCCTTCAGGTCTGTTCCCGTCAACACGGTAGCGACAAGCACTTCAACAGGGCTTTTGTCCTGCCAATTGATCTCTACGACGTGCGGAAGTCACGATTCAAAACGAAAATTGCCACTTTCCCATCTTGCGGATTCATGGTGCCCGCTACGTCTATATAGTGAGCGATTAACGAACCACATCTTGCGGGGCGTGGCGAGAGTGTAGCAATGTTGCGCCATGAAGCGGCGCACAAAGAAGACCTGGACGAAATGGCGGGAGCTGATTTCCGAGCAGGCGCGTAGCGGGCAGACGGTAACTGCGTTCTGCCGTGAGCGCGGGCTATGTAGGGCGTACTTCTTCGTCTGGAAGAAACGCCTGCGTGAGGATACCACCCCTAAATTCCTGGAAGTGCAACTGAGAGAGACCACGCCGAGCGCGGGGAGGGACACGCGTGTTGAAATCCGGCTGTCGAATGGCCGGAGCCTGGTGGTGGGGCGAGGATTCGATGTCGAACAGGTACGGGCGTTGCTGGCGCTGGTGGAGACGGCATCGTGATCGGGCTGCCGAGTCTGCAGGCCATGGACCGCGCGCAGGAGACGCGGATCTGGCTGGCGAGCGAGGCTGCGGACATGCGCTGTGGGTTCGACCGGCTGGCGGAGCGGGTGCGAGCGGTGATTGGTGAGGATCCACTGAGTGGACATTGGTTTGTCTTTCATTCGCGACGCGGCGACCGGTTGAAAATTCTGTATTGGGATCGCGACGGATTCGCGCCGATTCATCGGAATCGGCCGAGCGTCATCGCCGGAATTCGTGCGACGGATTTCGATCCCTCCACGTACACCTCGGCTCGGGTCGGGAGATAACCTGGATAACGCTGACGCGCCTCCTCGATCACGTTGCGTTCAATGGTGACAAGGGCTATCGGCTCAGTGCTCTCGACCAGAACATTCCCCGTGGGGGCAATCGCGAATGATGGTCCGCCGAGCGGCACGCCGAATTCCGGTTGCGGCCTCGGCACCGAGATCACGTACGTGCAGCATTAATTCCGGCTGGACCATCCGGGAGTCGGCGTCTCGGCAAAGGCTGCGACGTCGTTGGGGGGGGTGGATCCGGTTCAGCTTCTAGATGTCTGTCGTTGGTAGACACTCTACACAATCTTTAGTAGAATACCTACACAATGCTTAGAGAGCCGCCGTCGCGTGTAGAACTCCTGCAAGGCACGCTCGACCTCCTTATCCTCCGCACGTTGCTTGCAGGACCCACTCATGGCCACGCCATCGCCAAACACATTCAGCGGACCTCGGAAGAACTGCTTCAGGTCGAGACTGGTTCCTTGTACCCGGCTCTGCATCGCTTGGAGGCCAAAGGCTGGATCGCAGCCTCTTGGAAGCTCTCCGACAAAGGTAAGCGCGCCAGGTATTACCGCCTCACTCGTCTCGGGCGGAAACAGCTCGCCAGCGAACAATCGAAATGGCGTGCGTTCTCGCGCGCTGTTGGTTTGATCCTGAACCCAGTTGATCAGGAGGGACCATGAGATCGTTTTTTCGCAGGTTGCATTGGTTTGTGCAGCGCCGCCGCAAGGAATCGGAACTCCGCGAAGAACTCCAGTTCCACCTTGATGAGGAAGCGGAACAGCATCGAGCAGAAGGCTTAACGGAAGATCAGGCTCGATGGGCAGCGCGCCGCGAGTTGGGCAACCTCACCCTGTTGCAGGAGGACACTCGGGCCATGTGGGGATGGACGATCTTCGAGCAAGTTGGCCAAGACCTGCGCTACGCCTTCCGGACCATGGCCGCCAACCGGCTGTTCACCTTACTGGCGATGACCTCGCTGGCGTTGGGAATTGGAGCCAACACGGCGATTTACAGCTTCATGGATGCAATCCTGCTGCGCTCGCTGCCGGTGTCCGATCCCGAGTCGCTGGTGGTCCTGAACTGGTATGCCAAAGCCACCGAGGGCGACTCCGTCATGAAAGCTATGAGCGGAACCACCTATCACGAACCCAACTCAGGAGTCTCTGCTGGTATCTTCCCCTTTCCCGCGTTTGAACTTTTCCAGAGAAACGACGCCGTCTTTTCTATCGTGTTCGCGCACTACCCATCCTGGCAAATGAGGAGACTGAACCTAAGTGCCAAAGGACAAGCTGACGTTGCGGCTGGCTGGAGCGTCTCGGGCGATTATTTTCGTGGACTCGGCGTGGCCCCGGCAGCAGGGCGCCTGATCATTCCCGACGACGACCGGCCGGGAGCTCCGGCGGTCGCGGTCGTCAGCTATGGGTTTAGTCAAAAGCGCTTCGGAGGAGCTGCCAATGCCCTCGGTCAACCGATTCTGATCGACAACCTGCCCTTCACCCTGATTGGGGTTACTCCACCGGAATTCTTTGGCGTCGATCCCGCGTCGCCGCCAGACGTCTATCTTCCGATGCACACCAATGAGTTGCTGGGAGCCAGCAATCAGTTTGGCTTTCGAGCCGAGGATTACCTAGCTCGGAACTATTATTGGGTTCATGTCATGGGCCGGTTGCGCCCGGGAGTGACCCTCGCTCAAGCGCAGGCCGCGCTCGCTCCTGCGTTCCAGCAATGGGTGGCGAGCACAGCCACGAATGATCAGGAGAGGGCCAATCTTCCCCAGCTCGTCGTCAAAAAAGGAGCGGGCGGGCTGGATAGTCTACGCCGCCGATATTCAAAGCCACTGTATGTACTGCTAACTTTGGTTGGTTTGATTCTCGCCCTGGCGTGCGCCAATGTCGCCAATCTCCTCCTTGTGCGGGCCGCGGCAAGAAGACGAGAAATGGCGCTGCGGCTCAGCGTGGGGGCCGGCCGGTTTCGCATTGTGCGGCAACTGCTCACCGAAAGCGTTCTGCTGGCGTCGCTAAGCGGGGCTCTGGGATTGCTGTTTGCTCTCTGGGGGATTCGCTTCCTCACATTACTGCTGGCAAATGGCCGCGCGAATTTCACGCTGCACGCGGATTTGAACTGGCACGTGCTGGGTGCGGCGATCGCACTTTCGTTCCTGACCGGCATCCTATTCGGCCTCGCTCCGGCGCTGCAGTCCACGCGCGTGGACGTCATCCTGGCCCTGAAGGAATCACCGGCGGGCCAGCCGGCCGCACGACATAATTTTCGGCACATCAGCCTGAGCCAGATACTGGTAATGAGTCAGATCGCTATCTCGCTGCTGCTGCTGGTTGCGGCCGGTCTTTTTGTCCGTACCTTAGCAAATCTAGAGTCGGTCGAACTCGGCTTCAATCGCGAGAATGTGCTTTTGTTCCAGGTGGACGCGCGCAAAGCCGGACACAAAGATCCGGAGATTGCCGCCTTTTACGGCGATCTGCGCAAACGTCTCAGCGCGATCCCGGGCGTGCGCGACGCAAGCCTTTCGGAAGATTCCCTCATCGAAGCCGGAACCGGACTGCCCCTGGGCCCGGCAGGCGCTCCACCCAATCCTGCCAACCGCATTTTGAACGTCGGGCCGGCGTTCTTCAGAACCATGGAGATTCCGATTCTGGCCGGCCGTGATATCGAAGAACGCGACAGGCCAGGCTCGCCGGCCGTTGCGGTGATCAATGAGGCATTTGCCAAAGCCAATTTCGGCAATCGAAATCCGCTTGGGCAGCACCTGATTTTGCGCGAACCGGACCTTCAGACCGGAGAAGGAGGCCGTCTGGCGCGCGACATGGAGATTGTGGGGGTCTGCCGGAACGCCCGCTACGGGGGCCTGACGAGGGACATACCGCCCGTGGCGTATCTCGCGTATAACCAAGGTTACCCGCGTCCCGATCAGATGGTGTACGCACTGCGCACAGCGGGTGATCCACTTCTTTATGTAAATTCCGTACGCGAAATCGTTCACCAGGCGGACGCACGCGTGCCAGTGTCCGAGGTAAGAACCCAGGCAGCGGAGATCGACCAGACCATCAACCAGGAGATCACGTTTGCCGAATTGTGCAGTGGTTTTGCGATTCTGACTCTAGTGATCGCTTGCGTCGGTCTCTACGGCACCGTTTCGTACAACGTCGCACGCCGCACGGCCGAGATCGGCATCCGGATGGCGCTGGGTGCACAACGAGGCCGTGTCGTTCGGATGGTCTTAAGTGAAGTCTTGGGGCTGGCGGCGGTGGGGCTTGCCATTGGCATGGCTGCGGCTCTGGGTACATCGAAATTCGTCGAATCTCTCCTGTATGGAATCAAATCCAACGATCCGCTTGCCCTCTTGGCAGCGGTGGCGATTCTGTTCGCCGCAGTCACGCTGGGCGGTTATGCTCCTGCCCGGAAAGCATCTCGAATCGATCCTATGGCCGCGCTACGGCACGAGTGACCGGCATCGTTTTTTCGTCTCTGCTTCGCCGACCTAAATACCGGGCGTTGAATTCGCTCCACAGCGCTTTGCGAGGAACAGATCCTGGCTTGGCGCCAAGCACTTACCCATGATGCCGCGTGAGCATTGATTTGTTCCGGTCGGATGACGGGCAATTGGCGGAAATCCTAAATATGTATCGCATTTCTATGGGGAACCCGGCAACCGGGATAATGTTTCATTCTGGTGGCGGCGAACCCATGGACTTGAGCAGGATGGGCCAAAACGTTGTCCGTCCAGCAGTGGAAGCCATTAAGTTGGAGTGGTATGCATGGGTTCAGGCGGGGAATTGCGTCGAATCTGTATGAGTTGGGTGCGAACGACAAGGTGGTCCAGCGCATCCTCAGACACGCAAAACCACACGTGACCAACGAGCGTTACATCAAGGCCTTCGATCCGGCGGTCTTGGCCGCTATGAAGAGCCTCGAGACGACCTTGGACACGCTGAGCCAGTGTTCAGCAACTGTTCAGCAGGTGAATTAGGCAGTTGTGGTAAGCTGTTCAAAGCAAACTGCGGAGAGGTGGCAGAGTGGCTGAATGCGGCGGTTTGCTAAACCGTTGTAGGGGCTAAAACCTCTACCGGGGGTTCGAATCCCCCCCTCTCCGCCAGATTCTGTATCTTGTTCTAACGTCGAATCTTGGCGGCACACGCAACGGCGCGATTTCCCTTGAGCGCAAATATTGTTTCCCTAGCGACAAGCGGAAGAATCTTCACAAGCAAAGAGACCTGCTTGCGATAGTTTTCATCCACCGGCATCGATTGACTCCGGCACCGTTATTTTGAATTTCGGATCAAGCTTGCCGCCACGCACGAGCATGCGCTTCCCCTTCCCAAGGTCGATACGGTTGGAGTCCAGGTTTTTGAGCCACGCGTGCTGATGTCGTTCGGCGAACCACAGAAATAGACGCTTCACCTTGACGCTGCGGCAGGCGGTCAGCAACCCCTGAAGCCGTCGCGGGCTGAGGTTGCGCAGACCTTCTATTAGAACATCGGCCTGGTGAAAGGTTTCGCGTTGCGGAACTTCGTCCAGCAATTCAAGGATGGCCCGTTCGGGGGATGACATTACCATCGGCCATTCCCACTGTCCCCAGGATTGCTGTATGTAGCTGCTTTGCTGAAGATCGTTTTCTCTGTGGCCTTTGCTTCCGTGCGAGCGTATCTTTTCGCTCCTGAAGAGCCTGTCGGCGTTGTGAAATGCAAACCGGTCGTCCAGCTTTAGCTTGTAGACCCAGCCCGGAAGTTTGCGAGTTCCGTAGAGGTGGATTTGACGGTGTCGCGCGGACAGATAATGCGCGAACCCCTGGAGTTCGAGCGCTGTTCGACCGCCGACTGCATATGAGTATCCGAGGAGAGTCTGAAGGGATATCACGACGGACTCCCACCGTAGGCCCTCGTGAGCCTTACTCTTCAGGGTCGGAGCTGGGCGGCGGTATACCCCCCGAGCCATTTTATCGAGCCAGCCGCGGGCAACATATTTATTACGCAAGGCTCTGGAGTAGCCGTGCCTTTCAAGCCAGGCAGCGTCGGCAACTAGCCCTTCTGGAAGGGAGCGCTGCA
The DNA here is from genome assembly GCA_003223245.1 of Acidobacteriota bacterium. Classification (GTDB taxonomy): domain Bacteria; phylum Acidobacteriota; class Terriglobia; order Acidiferrales; family UBA7541; genus Acidiferrum. Next base: position 21,448 of record QHYI01000141.1, on the reverse strand, counting down.
GCCAGTTTAACTTATCCTGTGTTCGTACACCCACGGTTGACAAAATAGCACAATCATAAACCAAAAGCCAGTTTAGAAAAGGCGGATTTTGTATACCGAGGCTCTACAAAATGGGCAATTCTCAAACCTCTTCTCATCGAGACAGATGGTGTCTCTGCTATTGTCATTGCGCTGCGCCCAACCATCCTCGTCGCCGTCGTCGCCGCAATCGTTGTCGCGCTCGGCACGAACAACGAGTGCTTTGTTGCCGATGCAAAAACACGCCAAGTTGTGATGCAGATGAATGTGGCTCCAGTAAAGTTGCGACGGATTTTTCAGATTTCTTACGACGAAGAACTAGGGCTTCGAAGAGCCGAACTTCTAAGATCGCGTGGTTATGGCGTGATCTCTGTAATCGGCAACGAAGCAGCGAAAGTTCTCCTAAGCTCGCCTCAGCGTTACGACCTCTTCATTATTGGTCATGCAGCACCTGAAGAGACGAGAAGAGAAATGGTTGATTGGCTTAAAGCCGAATACCCTAACGTCAAAGTTCTTGCCCTCAATCCGCCCAATCAAGAAGTCCTCGCAGCGGATTACAACGTGCGACAAAACGGGCCGGAAAACTGGCTACCGATTGTCCTTCAGTTAGAGGGACCGACCAAGACTGCGGCCTGATCGCAGCCGTTGTGCCTACACCACGGACCACCAAACAATTTCACGTGCTTTGTGTGGATCAGGGCGACCGGGCGGCAGATCGAGGAGTTTGCGGGATGGTCGGGATCGGCTCCAGGATTAGAAATATGGTGTGGTTGCCCTCGACTACTTCCGGCGGTTGGGGCATGACAACCATCGTCGTCTCTCCAAGCTCTACTCATGGGATGAAAAGAAGAGCAAAACCTCGTGGGGCGCTCAGGCTGTGGACTACGAGAAGATTGCGGCTACTGCGGTGTTAGCAATGAAAACCGCAGACGTGCATCGGTTTCTCGTTGTCTGCCCCGGCTACAATCCGAAGCAATCGCTTGCGAGAGATACCAACCTCGCACGCACCGCAGTCCGCTACAAGATGGACCTAGCCAAAGTCGGCTCTACGGTTCGCGCCGAGTTGACGAAGAAGAAAGAAGCGAAGGCCGGGGTGAAAAAGACCAAGACTTCGCCCAGCACTCTGTCAGGACGATGCGAGCTATCGAAAGGGAAAACAACCAGGTAGAACAAATCAAAATGATTTGTGCGGCCTGCACCTCTTCGGTGCGGCCCGTTTTTTTTCGATTCCCGCCCGCCTACCCGAAGCCCTGCTTCCTTCCTGCCCAAAATCTGCGACCAACCGGATGTGTCGCCGCAGACTGCGATCCACACAGAGCGGGCCGCACTTTCAGCATCACTGCAGCAGCGAACGTGTCTGCAGAAGCGTGTTGCTCAAGTCTTGTTTTTGCTCTAGGACGCGTTTTGCATTCGGGATTAGGTTCGCAAGTTGCTGCGGTGCGCTGTGAATCGCTTCATCTAGGGTTGGCAGTTTGGACTGATCGTCGAGAGCAGCGACGTACGATGAGATAATCCGGTTCAGAGCTGTGGACGCGACTGAGTCTCTTTCGTAATGATTGCGAAGGCCTTCCAGATCAAGCTTTGCCGCCGTTCGCCAATCGAGTCCTCCCCCCAATCTCGTGACCGCTTCCTGCAACCGCGCTCTCTGAGCTGCAGAAAGCTGCTCCAGATGGAGTGCGCCGGCTATCGCTCTAAGATGATTGACGAGAAGATCTTTTGCGATCAGCGTTGCAAAAAGTGATCCACCGTTCGCCACATCATGCGAAAACCTCAGTCCGGCCGCGAGAGTGCGAACTCCTCCATCCTTGTCGCCCGCAATAAACAAGTGAAACGCATAGAGAACGTTGAGCCGCCCGAGCACCAGTGCCTTTCGGGCATACTCAACAGGTACGTCTTCCGCCCCGTAGTCCAAGCCCCAGTCACAGTTTGAAAGAGAAGTCGCGCGGGCCATGATTTCCAAGGCCAATCTGTTTTTCTCAAGCAAGTCTTTGTACTTCGAATCATCGTACGGGGCCGTACCATCGAGGATCGCGTTTAGTTCTCTTGCCTGCTCGTCCGTTATAGCGGAGTCTTGCAACGCCGAGAATGCGGACCAGTAGCGCAATGCCGCATTGTCTGCAAGAGACACATTTTTGTCAGCGAATGCGGAACCGGCAGATAGCAGTAAAAGAAGGACAATCGATGGAATCGCGGTGATGTGTTTCATAGCTTGATCTTCTCCTTACCGAGCACAGCAACGGCGCTCCGTTTACCCTTCGGAAGTGGAACGGTTTGAGAGCGAAAGGCCATGTCGTCGACCATCGTCTTAAAGGACGGCGCCTTCGCCATCAGGGCATTTGCACTCCGCATCGTTAATGGCTGGCTGTCCTGAAGGTGCTTTGGGGTTCCGGCATTCCCGCTGGTTTCGGCGACGCGGACGCGGTTAGTGTGAAGGTGTAGTGTGAGCGCCCCCAGAACAAGGATGGCCACCGCTGCCGTGGCCCATGCCCCGACGATGAACACGCGACGAGCCCGATGGCGACGTTCTACTGCCGGGAGCGGCTCCGGAACGCACGGGCGGAACTGCTGCAAATACGCCTCGAACTGCTCATCATCAAGAGTTGGCACAGGAATTCTCCCTCGCGAACATGGAGTCGCGCAGCTTGGCAAGGGCATAGCGGTATCGCGATGCCACTGTGTTCGAGCTAAGATCCAGCAGGTCACTTATCTGCAAGAAGGTGAGTTCGCCCCAGATGTGTAGAACCATGACTTGTCGCTGATCATTCGGGAGAGCCTCTAGCGCACGTCTCAGATTCTGTTCTCCCGCATAGTCTCGGTCGGGAGGACGAAACCAGGCCGAGTCCGGCTCAAGCGGCGCATGTCGGTCCCGAAGCTTGCTGTCATTGAGAGCAGCGTTTCGCACACACGCGAACAGATAAGCCTTCTTGTCCCCCACTTGGCTGAGACTCCCTTTCTCGAGCAACCTCAGGAACACTTGATGGACCGCATCTTGAGCGCGGCCTCGTTCACCCGTAACCGCCTGGGCAAAGAGGAGGAGCGCTGGCCCGTGCTCGCGATACAGGAACTCGATCTCGGCGATATTTCCCTCAGTTCGGTGCACGTTGCGGTCTCTAGTTATTTATACTGCACTGAATGCGCTCTAATTAGGCCCGGATGCGGCCTCACTTCGCCGCACGAGCTTCATTCCAGGCCCTGGATCCTCGCCTCGCTCCTCATTTAAGAGGTTCCATAGACGCGCCTCATTGGGTCCTACAAGCTCCATGCGAAATTTCGCATTGGGGCCTAGCTCCGCGCATTCATGGCATTTGTGATGCTGAGCCTCAAACGTCAAGGTCTTGCCTTCCACGTGCGGCGCCAGCAGTGTCGCCGGATATTCGCCCTTGGTACGCCACGGGCCATTAGGATCGCTGCGTTCCTGGTAGTAAAAAATTATGTGGCCGCTGATTTTTCCGCGCACCTCCTCAATCTTAAGGTCGATGCCCGGGAGGTCGTTCATTTTTCCTTCCCACACTCCAGCGAACGAAGACTTCGCGTGAACTGGCACAGGCGGTTGTGTTGGAAGGAGCATTACAAGGCCAGCGCATGCGGCGATGATCGGTACTTGGTTGGTTTTCATGTCCTGACCCTCAATAATAGGACAATCGAGTCGGGAGGATTTGTCTACGGGACTTGTGCCGTTGAACAGACGGGAGCCACTGCCTGGAGGGGAGCCGATGACGCCAGCGAGCTTCTTTATGAGGCGAACTCCTACCGGGAACAAGCTCAACAGTTGAAATGTTAAGGCAAGAACCTCCTGAAGGAGGTTCCAGGGGCGATCCTCGAATAACGTCACGATAGAATAGCCCTTAATCAGTCAAACGACTTTCTTCAACTCTGCTTTGGTAGCCCCTATCGGGCTTTAAGGCCGAGTCGCCGTGAGCGGAGTTCCTGGTTTTGGGCAAGTCTCTCGCTTGAAGGTGATCGCTGTGCGCACGTCCTGGTCGTGGCTAGAAGGATCACACGTGTGCGTTGAGCGCATTATAGATACGTTCTCGTAATCGGTGATGCGAGCTACGTTGCATCCGCTCTGGAAGCTACCGTCACTGATTTCTTTTCCTCTCGTTGCAACGGGTGCAACCTCTTCCAGAACCTCAGTCACCCCCTCCGAAGACATGAGCGGAACATGCTCTTCCGTATAGTTAAGTGGTTGGGGCGGCTCAATCAGGGCCTGGCAGGCCAAATGATCAGGACCGTACTCCGCGGCAAGACTAATCCCAGGTCGCGCAGCAAAACCTGAGTGATGGGATTGTCGTCCTCGAAGCGGGGAAGTCGATCGGGAAGACTCAGACGCGGCGCAACAGGGTGATGCGGCCGATGGGCAGCCATTCGGCAACCAGAATGTCGCCGTTGTGAAGGAAAATCGCCGCGTGCGGCGTGATGAACTGCCCCGGAGTGAATTCGCTGCGCGATTGCTTTCGGCGCGAGCCAACCTCGCCGTTGAAAGCACCGCCGTCTCCCAATTGCATAACCACCTTGTACTCAACGTCGAGAATGCAAACCTGGCTGTCGAGGTCCGGACAGACCATCCATGCGCCTTGCGTATGGAAGTGACACGGCATGCGAAGCTGCGGCTCTTGCTTGATCGTGTGAAGATGCGAGCCGTCCAAGGAGAAAGTCTGCACGCGCCGGTTCCCACGATCCGCAATGACAAGGACGGGGTCCTCACCCCGGGCATCCACGAAGAGGCCGTGGGGCGTGTCGAATTCTCCATCGCCGTGGCCCGGCCGCCCGACTTCTCCGAGGAACTTCCCATCGGACGAAAATCGCAGCACGTGGTGCGAGCCGTAGCCATCCCCTACAAAAAAATCTCCATTGGGAGCAAAGGCTACGTTGGTGGGAACAAAATCAATGGGCCGCACTGCGTAGGCAGGGTCTTCCCGCGGATAGCTGTGTGCCCAAAGAGACTCGCCCTTCAGGGTGGTCTTTGTCATCTTGCACTGATTGATATCGCAGTGATAGAGAACTTCCTCGCCTTTCTCGCGGCGCAAACCAAGCCCATGCGCGCCGCCACGAAACTCCTCTCCGAATGCGCGCATGAAGCGCCCCGACGCGTCGTAAACCACCACGGCTTCTCCGCGCATGCTGGATTTGTTCACCGTGTGCGCCACATAGATGTTACCTTGCGCATCCTGCGCCAAACCATGGGTGTCCCCCCAAACCAGGCCGTCCGGCGGCACGAGCCAGTCGTGAACACACTCATAGGTGTGCGCTCCGGAGCCGACAATGGGAAGGCGATTGCCGGACTTGCTGGAGGTCTGCAGAAAGAAAGGCGGCAGCATGGTTGCGGCTGTCGCCGTCGAGGTGTCTCTAAGGAACCTGCGTCGAGTGAGGGAATTCATAGAAGGAAGCCCGGTACGATTATCCCACGTACGGCTGATTCCTGGTAAGCCGGGACTTGGCGACTAACTCAGCCCTTGCAATTTTCCTTTGCCTTACGACCCGCAAGGGAACTGGACTATCTTCTGGGCACATGGCGCAAGCTTTTCCCCGAGGGCAAACCCGCTATCCATGTGGACTTTGCTGACGACTTAAAGTTGCCTTGCAGTTCACCCGCAGTGCATTGTCATCCATCCAGAAATGCGCAAGAGTGTGCGGCATAACAGCGCAGGTTCAGGTAAGAGGGGCTCAAGCTGGGTGATCTAGAACGGCGCTGAAGTTAGCAAACAGGAGGATTCCATGAAGAACACGGTATACAGAATCACAGGGTTCTTAGGGCTGGCCTTGCTGGCAACAATCCAGGACGCCCGAGCGCAGGAGCCCGTACTCGCGAGTATTCCATTTCAATTCACAGCGGGGCAGATGACGCTCCCGGCCGGTGAGTACAAAGTGCAGAGAATGAACGATGACTCTTCCGCACTGCTGGTCCGAAGCACGGACGGAAACGAAGCCACGATTGTGATGACGTTCGCCGCGTCGGTGAACGCACCGCAAACGCAAACCAAGCTGATCTTCCACCGCTATGGCAACCACTATTTTCTCGCGCAAGTCTGGACCGCAGGCAGTACTCGCGGACGTGCGCTGACAAAATCTGCTAAAGAAAAAGAGCAGGCTCTGGGAGCCCGCAACGAGAAGCCTGACCGTGTCACGATTGTTGCACGTCTTATCCCGCCCAAGCCCTAGTGCCTCGCCCCCCCGAACGAGGACAACCCCACGCGGGAATCCGGGAGGGCGTTACCCGGATTCCCGCGTTCTCTTTTCTTGAATAGTCCATCACGACAAGGCCCGTCCACGAGCTGTCGCGCGATCGGTTGATTGCGCGTAAAGTTTATCAAGCCGGCCGCAGCGTTGCTTTTCGAATCCGGCAGGCCGACATAGGCAGCCATTGTGAGCGGAACGAATAAAAATCCAACCACGAAGATTCGCCGGACAAATACACCGTGGTCGAGAACGTTCCGACAAAACGGAGCGCGCGCACCATGGGCCTGGATTTAAAAACGCACAACATCTTCATGCCCGCAGCGGATTTTGATCCTCCCGCCCCCGGAGAGCGCCGGGGCAAAATGAAGGCGAATTCGTTTGTCATCGTGGTTGTCGGCAAATAGGTTTTGCTCCGGGGACTGTTTCGCGAGGGGTGGCGCCAGGAGCTGCCGCCCCCTTTTCGCTCTACCTTCTTATGAAACGCATGTTTCATGTGGCGCCCTTCGATTGCGCGGATTTAATCCCGCAAGTCTCGCCGCCTGTTATGTTTGCAGCTTGACATTCATCTGCAAACGCTTCCGCCTCTCTTTCCCCAAGCCAACAAACGTTTCCGTTCTTTGGATTCGGCAAATTAGTCGGCAAATTAGTTGTTGACAGCCGTCCGCAAGTCGGTGTATTTGCTCACCCACAGTTTGTGAGAGTGGGTCTGCGAGTGAACCAAAAGCACCGTCTCTCTCGGGTTGCAAGTCCATTCCTATTCCTAATGCGGGTGTGTGTTTCGCGCAAATTCCTTTCGTTTGCTCCCCGAGAGATTTTCGTTGCAAAGGGGTCACGCAGGTTTCGCGTTTTCAGGGCGCAAGCCTGCCAGGCTTCCTCCCACGTCGCCAACTCATTTAGTTTTCGCGGGGCGGAGGCATCATGAAAATCTTCAAGAATCTTTTCATCGCGGGAACTTTTGTCCTGTCGGCTGCGCTTCTTTCGGCTGCACCAGCCTGGGCGCAAACGGCCGACACGGCACTTGTTTTGGGAACTGTAACCGACCCCGGCGGGGCAGTCGTTCCGGATGCGACTGCAGAACTGACCAATGCTGCGACGAACGAAACCAAGTCGGTGACCACCAACGCTTCTGGCCAGTACGTTTTTCCGAGCGTCACTCCGGGAACTTACACACTTAAAATCTCAAAGGCGGGCTTCGCAACCATAACCTTCTCCAATATCAAGTTCGACGTCAGCAAGAGCTATACCTATGACGCAAAACTCCAAGTCAGTTCTGGCAAGGAGATCGTGGAAGTGTCCGCGGGGGCCTCTGCCGAATTGCAGACGGTTGACGCGGTCGTCGGAAACGTGGTTGGCGAAAACGAATTGATGACTCTTCCAACGCTCGGGCGCGACTCTCGTGAATTGCTCACCCTGCAACCGATGTCCACTCCCTTCGCAAGCAGCAATGGCGGAGACTTTGGAAACACCGGCGGCACCATTGCTGGCGCGCGCAGCGATCAGAACGCTTTCAACCTCGACGGCATCGATATTACGGATAACGTCATCGCCGGCGGAGGGAATGAAGCCCCGATTATTCCGATCAGCGTGGAAACCGTTTCCGAATTCCGCGTAGGCGTCACCAATAACAACGCTTCCTTCCAACGCGCCGAGGGCGGCCAGATCAACGTCATCAGCAAGACCGGCTCAAACGACTTTCACGGAGCGGTTTATTGGTACCACCAGAATTCCGCTCTCAATGCCAATACCTGGGACAACGGGCACACACCGGATGGTTCCGGCAAGGACTTCACTCCCAAGCAGCCGCAGCACGACAACCGCGGCGGCGTTACCTTCGGGGGTCCGCTCAAAAAGGACAAGACCTTTTTCTTCGGAAACTATGAACTCCGCCGCTTCCCCCAGTCTGTCGAAGTGGAACGCATCGTCCCGACCAGTACCCTGCGCAATGGGATTCTGACTTTTGGCGGCGTGCAGTATAACCTGGCGACCTCGATGGCCTGCGGTGCATCCGGCAACTTGCCTTGTGATCCGCGCGGCATCGGCATCAGTCCGACTGTCCAGCAACTCTGGAACATGATGCCTACGGGCAACGATCCCAACGTCGGCGACCACGTAAATACCGAAGGCTTCCGGACGAATGTGGCCGAACCCTTGAAGGATGACTTCGTCAACTTCCGCCTGGACCACAACTTTACGGACAAAGTAAGATTCTTTGGCCGCTACCTCTATCACCGCGATCTTGCGCCCAACTCCAGCGGGAGTTCAGGACAAGTGAGCTTCCTCAACAACACCACCACTGCCGCGAGTGCTGCGGATATCCGCGGCGACGGTTTCACCAGCGGACTCGACTGGCAGATCAGGGATAATCTCATCAACAGTTTCCACGCCGGCTGGATTCGCAGCCGCCAGGACTTCAACGTCGTTCGCCCGCGCGTTTCCGCGGCAGACCTGAATCTGCCCGGCACGCAAACTCCCCTTGGCGACATCGCTTTGGCTCCCGGTCTCGGCGCCACGGGCTTGATCGACACCGTCGTAGACGTCGACACACAACGCGCACGCCATCAGGCCATCTATGACAGCAACAAACAGTATGCCGACAATCTGAACTGGATCAAGGGAAACCACACACTCGTCACCGGCGCGGACATCCGCTGGCTTCCTACGATTCACGATCGCGACGATAAGGTAATTGGCTCCGTCAATTCCCTGGTGGCGACTCTCGACTCCAACGAAGCTACGGGCACTCTTGGAATCCCCGCAGCGGATCGGCCGGCAGCGCTTCCCACCGCCAACCAGCAAGACTGGGACCGCCTGTACGCGGCGGCTCTTGGCCTGGTGAACAATGTCGGCATTTTGGCGGTGCGCGATGGCAACCTCAATCCCAAGCCTCTCGGCACTTCGCTTATTGCCAGGACAACCCTTCGCGCCTATGACTTCTTCGTGCAAGACTCCTGGCGATTGACACACTCTTTCACTCTGACCTACGGCCTGGGCTACGGTTGGCAGACCACGCCCCACGAGCTAAACCAGCAGCAGACCTTTATCGCGAATCATGATGCCGGCGATACCATCATTAACGGCCTTCAGTACATTCAAGCCAAAGAAGCCGCCGCAGAAGCAGGCAACACCTACAATCCCACGCTTTCCTATATTCCCATCAAGGATAGCGGCCGGGCCGACGTCTTCAACGTTGATTACGGCGACTGGGCCCCGCGGGCCTCGGCGGCTTGGAATCCCAGCTTTTCTAGTGGCTTCCGGCACCGGATTTTTGGAGATCGCAAGACGGTTATACGAGGTGGCTACGGCATCGCTTACGATCGCGTCAACACGGTGCAGAGCGTCATCATCCCCATGCTCGGTGTAGGATTTGCGCAGACCATTAACGTAAATTCGCCCCTGTGCAATGCCACGGGTCCTGGAGGAACGGGATGCAACGCGGCCGCGGGTGCATCCAATCCCGGACTATCGAGCTTCCGCGTCGGTATCGACGGCACGATCCCAACTCCGGCATTGCCGGGTTCGCTCACATCACCTATCGTACCGGCCAACGGCCTGAGCGAATTCCTTAGCTTCCAAAATGATCCCAACTTCAAGGACGGACGCGCTCACATGGTCGATTTCACCATTCAGCGCAGCTTGCCGGGACAGATGATTCTGGAACTCGGCTATGTCGGGCGGTTTGGCCGAAACCTTGCCGGCAGCATCAACTTCAATTCTGCTCCCTATATGTTTAAGGACAAGACCTCAGGCCAAATCTTTGCTCAGGCCTTTGATGCTACGGCCAAGCAGCTTCGCGCGGGTGTGGCCCCAACCTCCGTTACCACGCAACCTTGGTTTGAGAATCAGCTCCCCGGTCTGGGCGCAGGTTGCGGCCCTGGCAACACCAACATTTCTTCCACTGCGTGTCTTGCCTCTGGCAACGCCACCAATTTCATTGATGACAACCTTTCCAGCCTTTTCCTGACTTTGGACTTCACACGAGAAGCCTTGGGGCTGCCATCCTACGACAATACTCAGGTCCTCGACCTCTTCATGCGCGACAGCAACGACCATTCCAATTACAACGCCTTCGTCGTTACTCTTCGCAACAACAATTGGCACGGGCTCGTCTTCGACATGAATTACACCTTTTCCAAGTCCCTGGATGACGTGGGCGCGGTTCAGAACGCCGCCGAGTACCACTCCTCCAGCTTCAACTTCAACCTGGACTACGGCCCGTCTTTCTTCAACCGCCCGCATGTGTTTAACGCCATTTATCATTACGACCTGCCCATCGGCGGCTCGCATCGCCTGAGCAGCAGCCATACGGCGGTCAATCGGATCATTGGCGGTTGGTATACGGCGGGCATCATGCGCATCAGCAGCGGCATCCCCGAACTCGTCACCGTAAGCGGTCAATCTTTTGGTGGAGGCGACATTTTCGGCATCACCGCCGGCATGGTCCCGACGGTGTCGATTGGCTCCATTGGCGGCGGAGGAGTTAATTCAGGCATCTGCAGCACAGGAGCAGGCTCCGGGGGCAACGGCCCCAACTGCGGTGCAAATAAGGGAACGGGCACCGGCCTGAATTACTTTTCCAACCCGGCGGCCGCGATCAACGATTTCCGCCAGATTTTGCTCTCCAGCGATACCAACGATGGCCGCAGCAGTCCGCTTCACGGCCTGCCCTTCTGGAACTTGGACATGAGCCTTGGCAAATCCACATCTCTTACCGAACGCATCAAGGTCGACTTCTCGGCCGACCTCTTCAACATCTTCAATCACGTCAACTTCCTGGATCCGTCCTTCGATACGACGAACCCAGCCACCTTTGGCGTCATCAACACGCAACTCGTTCCCGCTGACCGGATTCAAGGTTCGCGGTGGATTCAGTTGGGCCTGCGCTTTAAGTTCTAGCCTGTCCTGAGTCAAAACAAGAGGGGAAAGCGGAAGCTCTCCCCTCTTTTCATTTCCGTTGAGTTCGGTTTCGCCTGAGACCGACCCGCATGCCGTACTGCTGGGCGTGTGGACGGCGGCTGGCCGTGCGGAGCATTGTTCGCCGGTGACCGCGTAAGCGGTATGCGCCGGCAAAGCCAGTCCAAAAACGAAGCGTCCCGGCGGCGTGCATAGGCGATATATTTGCTACTGTTCAATAGGGGCGCTCCTTTCTGAGCGAATTGAGAAACCGCTCAAAATTTACATTTCTTATTACCCAACAATTTCGCGCTACCCGGCGCCCAGAGCGTTTTTTTTTGACGTGGCACGACCTCCAGGACCAGGGAAAATTCATAAAATCGGGTACATCCAAGAAAGGGGGAGCGCGTTGATTCCACGGTTGGGGACGTAGTTCAGTTGGTTAGAACGCTGCCCGTATGGCCCTCCGGGCTCGGTTGTCGGCCCCCGAGGAGGCGGTGCTACTCGACCCCTCATTGAGCTGTACCCATTTAGTCGCGCGACGTCACCTTCGCCGTCTTTTGCCAAGGCCCGTATGAAGAGAGCGCGCGTTACCGTGAATTCGTGGGCTGGGAGATGCCTTGGTATTCGGCCGCCCGGGACTCACTCGAGACTCTTCTGGTTGGACGCCAAGTCGGGAGGATGCATATCGTTTGCTACCTGCGACAAGGCGACCTGGTGTTCGAAACCTACTGGACTACAGCACGCGGTGTGGAAGCAATGGATAACAGCTATCGGTTGGTCGACTTGACCGTCTACGGGCGGCAGGAGTCGTGGGAGGAGTCGCCTACGGGCTGGCCACAACACTGCACCTACACGCGGACTAGCAGCGGCTCGCCCACTTGGCATCCAGTGTGGCCGGGCGGACGCCCGATCGCCCAATGGCCTCGCCTGGAGGCCGGGTATTCGGATGACCTGGGAGCCGGCACGCCACGGAAACAAAGTATTGGCTGATTCACGCCATTAGCGCCAAGGCTCGCTGTGAGGATCTTCAATGAAGTACTTGCTGTCTTTGGTGTTTCCGAGAAGGCGGGTCTACGCAAGTGTTTGAGCGAATTGCATTGGTTGGTCGATGAAAATCTCCCGGTTTGTGGAAGGCGTTGAATCGAAAGCGTCAGTCACAAAATTCGGAGCGAGAAGGGCAGGCCTCTCATCCATCTGATTGGTCGTAATGCCTAATACGGTTAGGAGAATAAAGCTAGACCCTCTGAATTTTGCCGAAGAAAAAAGATCCCGCCGCCGTTAAGCTTGGACGGAAAGGTGGGAGGAGATCGCCAAGCGCGGGCCTGAGTACTTCAGGCAGTTGCAAGCTCGACGGAAGAAACGCAAAGGCGGTCGTCCTTCCAAGTCCAAGAAATCCCTCTAAAAAGTCTATCTGGGAGCGCTCTTCCACTGGGGTCGAAAGGTCTCCTAAATGGAAAGGGCGCCCCGTTCGCGAGGCGCCCCATTGTAAAGTCAGGATTTCGTCAAATCCCGCCAAACAGATTGCAAACACACACAGCATACCACTCGTCGGGACCATCTGTCTGTCTACAATTGAACAATCCGGTCGTTAGGAGCGCCAAAAGAAATGACCGGACTGAGAAAACGTGTCAGCATAGTGCAATGAAACACCCAAAACAAAACAAGCACGCTCCGCAGACTCATCCATCTGCGTTGGCAGTACCTTCGTATCATCGCATTCTTGTTAAGCATGGCCTGATTGAAAAGACTCTGTCCATCCCCGATGCGTATGAAGTGTTTTTGAAAGTGGGCGCTGACCCAGAAGTACAGAAACTCCGTAGCAAAGTGGCGCGCGGCAACAAAATGAAACACGTTCCCGCTTTGTATCTGGCCACAGCGATGGCTCTGCAAGGCATGACCAAGCAGGAGATTGAGGCTTTGAAATTGCGGATTAAAGAGAAACGAGTATGAGCGCCCCAGCTAAGGTTATCGTTCGTGATCCCGAAATCCTGGGCGGCATACCAGTATTCCGGGGGACACGCGTGCCTTTCAAGAACTTACTCGATTACCTCGAAGGCGGCCACACTCTGGACGAAATTCTTGGCGGAGTTTCCATCCCGTCACACGCCAGGCAGCCATCGCCGCGCTGGAGCATGCTGTCGTGCTTTTCTAGCGCATCAAACAAGGGCTTGCGGTGACGAACATCATCGCTAGGTGTGACCAAACCACGTGATGAACGTGACGGATGAACAGAGTCTGCGCCAGGGTGACCGTAGCAAGTCCGCTCTGGAAGGCAAGAAAAGTAAGTGCGCGGCGGGGTGAACTGGTTCAGTGATTCCAAGGGCTACATTTTATTGGGTAGGTTCGCAGCCCTGACGTGTTCGTACATTATTCGGACATTCACGGCGACGTCTACCGAACGTTGAAGGACGGCGATTTAGGCGAATATGAGATCGTGCATGGGGCGAATGGCCAGCATGCGGCGAACGTGGTTGTCACCGATAGCTAGCCGTGCCTCCAGATGCCTCACCAACCCTAGTAAAGAGTGCTGGCGCACAGACGGGGCAGATTGAAGGCCCTATTTCGCATCCCACTTGAACAGAAAAAGAGACAATCCTTCCCTGGGTTGTGAGAACGCGCGGCGAACCGTGCCATCCACGACCCTCGCCCAGTCGGGCGGTCCTTCCATTTCTAAGCGTCCGGCAATCTCAAGCCGCTCGTATTGTTCCGACGTTGGCTGCAGGGGTTGGCCCATCTGCTTCCAAAGCGTGTACGCGTTGCTGTGGGTCGCGTCTAAACGGTATTGCTCTACGAGCGCGCGGTCCAACCTTGCAGGAAGCCCCTTGAGAATCAAATCAACCGCGGTGGCGTCCGATGGCACGTCATGATCGTGATAGTTCACGACCAGGACTTCCACTTCCTTTTCTTTCCGCGCCGCGACGGCATCCAGGTCCGGCTGTGCGGTTACTCCTTTTTGCTCGATCTCTCTCACAGAAATCGCGGCACCGCTTGTAACCGTGAGTCGTGTCTCTCCGAGCAAGCCGAGCATGCGAAACGCGTTCAACACAGGCTTATCGATTCCGTTTGTTGTTAACTCTCGGAGACCTTCAAAATACGGCTGCCCATCGAACTGAAATGCCCAAGTAACGGAGCCCTGGAGGTTCACACCGTCCTCCTTCGCCAGCTTCATCGCGCAATCTAGAATGACAACCGTATAAGCTCCGTAGAGTGATTCGTTCCGGTATGCGTTTTGGGGCCGTTCTTTTGCAGAGCACGCGGCGCATCCCTCCGGGTCGTTCTCTCCTAGAATGATCGGAGTGTTCCGCCACTCCGGAGTGTTCCCCACAATTTTGAAACCGGCGTCGATCGCCTTCAATTGCTCTGAAGGCCCCATCCGCACATGCCCATCCACCCATTCGGGCGAACCTTTGGGATGAAAACTTATGAAATCCAGGGGCGCTCCGGTTTTGCCCGTTGCATAGTTCTTTCCATGGGCACAATGATCGAGAAACAGACGCAAGAAATTTGCAGCCCGTAGGTTTCCTGGGCCGGTGCTGTCCGGACCACCGATGCTTGCTCCAGGTAGGACACGCCGTATTGCGTCGGCGGAAACGTCATACAACTGGAAGTACTCTTCCGGAGTCCCGTGCCAATAGAAAATGTCCGGCTCGTTCCAGACCTCCCATAGCCACATTTTCACTGCCGCGACGCCGTATCTTTCGCGCAAGTGTTTCGCAAATTGAGAGACAAGTTCGGCCCACTTCACGTAATCTTTTGGCGGATAACTCCATCCGGTGGCGAAATCTTTGGGAAAGTTATGCCGATAAGGAGGAGGCCCGGTCGTCAGGGCTTCGGGCATAAAGCCGATCTCCACCAACGGACGTGCCCCAACCTCCTGATACGCGTCGAAGATGCGATCCACAATCGTCCAGTCGTACACCGGCTGGCCTCGTGGGTCTTCCGTGTAGGCGTTGGTGGACCCCCATTTCAATGAGCCCGTGCCGTCGCCACTCGTGAAAAGGTTGTGGGTGCGAAGGTAGATAGGAACAGGGCTCAACTGAGCTAGTTCCTTCAGCAGCTTTTTCCCATTCGCGCTGTACGTGAAATTCGGTTCGTCGTAACCAAAATAGCTCCAAATCCGCGGCAACGGCCCAGAAGGTTTGGATGCATCCACTTCGATCGTTACTGTGGGCCGCACCTTTGTTACCGGAGTGCTTAACGCCTGGCCAACGTTTGAGTTCACCGGTGTGAGCGCCGAAATCATGGCTGCTATGAAGAGTATTCTTCGCGGCACTTTCATTCGTTTCTCGGCCTCCAGCTTAATTTCCCGCATCATACATCCCCCGAGCCTGGTCGATAAGCTGTAATGGTTTTCTCAAGCGAATAAAGCTCCTCGCTCGAACAACTTGCTGGTGATAGGCGATATGTGGTAAACGGTTGCTCGCATCCTGCGAAAAACGGATGAGGCAGCCGGCGTTTGGGCCGCTCGGACGCCGTTAGCTTAGTTGGTTCCTCCACACAAGGAACTGGCACATTTCCGACGGAATTTTGCGGCCACCAAGCACCAGGAGAGCAAACAAATGTTTTCCAATGAAAGGCGGCGTTTTTTGCGCCAAGCTGCAAACGGAGCAATGGCCTGGGGCCTGACCTCTCTATTTGGCGATTCTCTCCTGCGTGGTCAACCCGGGCCAGGCTCCGGCGACACGGCCAGGGTTTATCTTGACTCACGCCGTATCACGGCGCCGCTCGACCGCAATCTCTTTGGATCGTTCCTGGAGCACTTGGGACGTGCAATTTACGAAGGCATTTTTGAGCCGGGTTCGAAACTTTCGGATGCCAACGGATTCCGCAAGGACGTTATGGAAGAAGTGCGCCAGATGGGAGTTCCCATCATTCGCTATCCGGGCGGCAATTTCGTTTCCGGCTACAACTGGCTCGACGGTGTCGGCCCCAAGGAGAGCCGTCCGCGCGTGCTTGATAAGGCTTGGAACTCGATCAACACAAATCAGTTCGGTACGAATGAATTTATGGCCTGGTGTAAAGCCGTGGGCACCGAGCCGTTAATGGGCCTTAATCTTGGAACCGGCACTCCCGAAGAAGCGGCCGCCCTGGTCGAGTATTGCAACGTAGATAAGGGAACCAAGTGGAGCGATCTTCGCCGCAAGCACGGATTTGCGGAGCCTTACGGGGTCAAACACTGGTGTCTGGGCAACGAGATGGATGGTCCCTGGCAAATCGGCCACATGACGGCTACCGAGTACGGGCTGAAAGCGCAGGATGCTGCCCGGCAGATGCGGTACGTAGATCCTTCACTGCAATTGATCGCGTGTGGGTCAAGCGGCCCGTTCATGCCCACCTATCTGGAATGGGATCGCGAAGTTCTGGAGCAATGTTACGAGTATGTGGACGGACTCTCGCTTCACCGCTATTTTTCAAACAGCGGGCAGGAAACAGGCGGCGACAGCGCGAAGTTCCTTGCAATGAACTTGAGCATGGAAAAACAAATTGAAGAGACCGTAGCTGTATGCGACCTCGTCGGCGGGCACAAACGCTCGCCGAAGAAATTGTGGCTGTCGTTTGACGAGTGGAACGTTTGGTACCGCGCGCGCAGCGGCGACGCCACGAATGGACATCACCAGCAGGCACCGCATTTGTTGGAGGAAGTGTACAACCTTGAAGACGCGTTGCTTGTCGGGGGCCTGGCTAACTCTCTGCTTCGTCATGCGGATCGCGTTAAAGTGGCCTGCCTGGCACAGTTGATCAATGTCATCGCTCCCATCATGACCAATGCAAATGGTTTGCTTCACCAGACCATCTACTATCCCTATACTTGGGCGCTTCAGTATGCGCGCGGCTCGGTCCTCAATCTGTTGGTAGAATCTCCGGCGTATGAAGTTTCGAACATGGGTCAGGTTCCGTTCGTGGACGTCGCGGGTACCTTGAATCCTCAGGATGGAAAAGTTGCCCTATTCATTCTGAATCGTGATCTGTCCAAACCGTACGTCGTGGAGATCTCTTGGCAAGACAAAAGTCCGGGTCAAGTGCTCGTCGGCACCGTTTTGACCGGTACAGATCTGAAGGCTTTCAATACTTTTGAAGCTCCCCTGAACGTAGCTCCGCAAACCTTTGCGAAACCTACTACCGCTAACGGCCGTACGAAGTTCGAGGTCCCCCCGCGCTCCTACACTGCAATTCAGTGGTCGGCATAGCCTTGCTGCTTCTTGGTGTCCGATTGCAGCTCGCGTGCACGTTCACGGCAAATGGCCGTGGACTCGCGCTCGATCAGCGCGACTGCTATCGGCAAGGCATGTTAGGTTTTGCACAAAAGCAAGTCACGGGCGCCATGTGCGGGTTAACCAACTTGCGGATGGCCGCTAGCCTTGATCGGAAATACCTCAGCCAGAGCCTTTTCCGTCTTGCGCAGCCTCCGTCTGAATGTGGTCAGGCGCATCAAGTTCGTCAACTCGCCGCTCCACGGGGAACACCGCGTAACCAATAGCCTGACGAGGCGCGCGAGTGAGTGCGCGGGTCACGTCATTCCTCGAGAGAGCCTCTGGATACATCAAATGATTCAAGTATGAAACTGCTACGATTCCGGTAATCAAAATCCGAAGAACCGTCAGCAGGAGATAGATTTGCCTCCTGATTGTTCTACAGCAAACGCGAATTCCGATTGGGCGAACCGCCTTTTGGCAAAACTTCGCCACATGGGTGCAAAAGCTGGTCCGCTCTCTCGACTGAGTTACAGGGATTCAACACCAATTTGATCAGTCAACGGGCTCGTTGTCATGGGTGCCGATTGTGGGTGCACGACGTCCTAGCCGGAAAATATCGGCCTAGATTCTCAGTTTACCTGTTTTCCGACCACTCAGGCGGGTTCGGGCGGAGTAGTTTGGGCACGTCGGCAACGCACGTACCGATTAGCGATGCGCTCAGTGGTATGATCCCGACGCTATGAACAAACACTGCCGCCGTCTTAACCCGAGGCCTAGTTCCGTCGTTCTGTTTTGGTTTGCCGTTTGTTTTGCAGCGGTCGCGACGTTTGTGCCGCCGCGCGCCTCAGCGCAGATGCAAACAGGCTGGGAACATACTTACGCGCCGCCGAAGCACCCGATCGTACTGCACGCCGCGCGCCTGCTTGACATCGAATCGGGCAAAACTATCAGCCCGGGAGAAGTCTTGGTCCGCGGCGACAAAATCGCGGAAGCGGGCCAGTCGGTGACGCATCCCGCGGATGCGCAGACGATTGACCTGGGTGATACGACGCTCATCCCCGGCCTGATCGACGCGCACGTCCATCTGTTCCTCCATCCGGGCGACGAGGGCTTGCAGACCGTCGAGGAGTCTGTGGCGCAGCGCACCATTCAAGCAACGCTTGCTGCGCGCGACGATTTGATGGCAGGCTTCACCGCGGAACGCGACATGGGCACCGAAGGCGCCGGCTCGGCAGACACCGCCGTGCGCAACGCCATCAATCGCGGAGAAATTCCCGGGCCGCGTCTGCGCGTCAGCGGCAACGCGATTTCCATTCTTGGCGGACACGAGGACGCTATCGGTTTCAATCCCGCACAGCATGTGCTGGGAAACGCCGATTACGCGAACACCACGGACGAACTCATCGCGACGATCCGCGAGCAGCATAAAGAAGGTTCCGACTTCGTGAAGATTTACGAAACCGGCCGCGACATTTTCCGCGACGGGCAATTCACCTCGCAATATCAGTACACCGAAGCGCAACTCGCTGCCGCCGTGCAGGAAGCAGCACGCCTGGGAACCAAGGTGGGCGTGCACTGTATGGGCGAGCCGGGAGCACTGTGGGCCGTGCAAGCCGGCGGCGAGTCCATTGATCACGCCGCGCAGTTAAGTGATGAAACCATGCGCACCATGCGTGAGAAAGATATTCCCGCGATTCCTACGTTTGCTATTTTTGAGTATTTCGCGGACCATGCGCAGAATCCCACGATGGCAAAGGCCGAGCACGAATCCCTCGATTACCACATCCAACAGTTCAAAAAACAAATTGCTGCGGGCATTCCGTTGGCCGTCGGCTCCGACGTTGGGCCTTTCCCGCACGGCACGCAAGCGCGCGAATTGGTGCTCATGGTGCGTTACGGAATGAAGCCGCTCGCGGTATTGCAGGCGGACATGCTCGAAGGCGCGAAAGTGCTTATGTGGCAGGGGCAGATTGGCGATTTGAAGCCCGGATATTTCGCCGACGTTGTCGCGGTGCCCGGGAATCCACTCGACGACATCGGCGTCACGCAGCATGTCTCGTTCGTGATGAAGGGCGGCGTAATCTACAAACGATAAATCCCTAACGCAGCTAAATCATCTGGTCGAGCATCCTTTTTAGAAGCCGCACAACTATTGCTTGGCCAGCTTCTTAGCCAGATGGATCTGCGACTGCGCCTGACCGCAATCTCCTGTCCACCTACCGAATACTTGGCCTCCCCATATGTAGGCGTAGCAGAACGGTAGTTTAATTCTGCTGTCGAAACCGTTTTCGTAATCCAGGATTCCTTCAGTGATGATGTAGCTCTCTGTGTTCATGACTTGCGTGAATTCCGATTGGGTCAATTCGAAGGGGTAAATAAAACCTGGTCTAGTTGAGGTAGTCGGTGGAATGGTCGGAACAGTTTCCGCTTTCGATAGAATCGTGCGCCGAACCGCAGCGAAATCTTCGTCGGTTTTTCGAATGGTTACAGACAGTGTGAGGTGGATATCATGCGCTAAAACGTGGCCGCTATTTATGAGATTGGCTCTGGCTTCGCCAAATGGAGGGACGGGAAAATCAACAGAAACTCCACCAGGAATGTCAACGATAGCAGCGACTAAGCCCTCCATTTGTTTGCGAGCGAGGTCGGCGCTGTCTTTCGCGGCAATTGCCGCGCGTTGTGAGGCTTGAGTAGCGTTTTTCATTTCAGACCATTGGAAAGCCGCAAAAACCGTATAGACCACAGTGGCAAGGAAAAGCAGGGCGCTAAAGACTGCAACCAAAGCGTTGGAATGCTGGGGCACGATTATGAACTGCCATTTTCTTTTCCACCATCCAACGCCACCTCTGGTCTCTGCGGAAATGGGACGGACATCCTGAGACTCACCGTAATTTATGGTTCTATCTTTGGGATTTGATGACTGTTCCATGGGCTTCCCAAGGGCAGAGCGTATCATTCTCCAGTGCTTCTAGCATCCTTTCGGTGTCCTCAAAAAGAAATGCGTAGCTCAGCTTTCGGCGTCGCGCCCTCCAGGATGACCTCTTTTGGCAAATTTCGTAAAGGAGCCCGATATTTCGGCGAGTCTACTCCTCGTTCGTGTGGAAACGGAGAATTCCTGGATGACGGGATGTGTCTTGTAGGACAGGAGTAAGCGAAATCCGACACGGCGCCGTGCTTTCGTCCGACGGAAGAATCGGCTGCTGTCTGACTGCAGGGCAAAAGCCCGTGGGATACCCTTCGACCCGTAGAAATGGCCAACCCTAGAGCCTGGGTTTAGAAAACTTCGCGACAATCCACCTCTGACGTGCCGTGACGTCTTACCGCTCACAGCACCTACCACTCCCGGCCACAGCAAGCTCGGTGTTCTGATTGGCCCAACAACAAACAACAAACACTGGAGGTGTGCTCTTGAAACGCAAGAGTTCCATTTTCATGCGGTCCATTGCAATGCTAGTCGCAGTTTTGTTTGTCGCTCTCACGGTCCGTGCTAATGATGGTGATCGGGACGGCGTCCCCCCGACTATCACTTCCCAACCTGCCAGTGTAACAGTACTGGTTGGCCAGAGAGCCACATTCACCGTGGTGGCTGCGGGCACGGCTTCTCTCACGTACCGGTGGAAGGAAAACGGAGAGACCATCAAAGGAGCAACTTCCGCGAGTTACACCACCGCGCCCGTCAAGACTTCCGATAACGGCGCTAAGTTCTACGTCGTGGTGAAAGACTCGGCGGGGCGCGTGGTCAGCAGCACCGCCACACTCACGGTGAGTGCAGCAGCAGCGGCGCCCACGATCACAACGCAGCCGGCCAATCAGACGGTGACGATGGGGCAGACGGCCACGTTCGCGGTGGTGGCCACGGGCACAGCGCCACTCGGTTACCAGTGGCGAAAGAACGGCACAGCCATCAGCGGAGCGACTTCCGCGAGCTACACTACATCCGTTACCACCTCAACGGACGACGGAGCTAAGTTCGTCGTGGCGGTGAGCAACTCCGCGGGGAGCGCAACCAGCAACGCAGCTACGCTCACAGTAAATGCAAGTGCGACGGCGCCCACGATCACCACGCAGCCGGCCAACCAAACTGTAACGGTGGGACAGACGGCCACGTTCGCGGTGGTGGCCACGGGCACAGCGCCGCTCGGTTACCAATGGCAGAAGAATGGCAC
>QHYI01000050.1 GCA_003223245.1 Acidobacteriota bacterium | reverse complement strand
TAACCGCGTTCCGCCATGGCCGGATAAGCGTCCGATTCTTTTAGCGCTCGCACGTTGGGATCTTGCTGGAGCTGCGTGTTGTAAACACAAGCCGAAGAAGCATAAAAATAACGCTGAACGCCGGCCCGATAGGCGGACTCGATCATGTGCGTGTTGATAAGAATGCTTCGCAGGCATTCCACGCGGAAGCGCTCGATAAAGCCCATGCCACCCATGTCCGCCGCTAGGTTGTAAACCTCTGACGCTCCTTCCGAGACCTTTATGCATGCTTGTTCGGAGGAGCAATCCAGGCAAAGATTCTCGGCCGCAGGATGAAGCTGATACCACTGACCGAAAGGCCTTTTGTCCACAGCGCGGATTCGCTCGAAGCCTTTCTCGAGGAAGTGTTTTACCAGGTGGCCGCCGATGAAGCCTCCGGCACCCGCCACCGCGATCAGGCTGTCTGATTTCATTTGGGGATTCATTTGTGTCTTATCCTCTGAGTTCGACACTGACTTCTTTACTAAATAGGATGAGGGCCAGGTCTGCAACGGATTCCGCCACGTACCATCTTCTTCCGCCTGCCTGCTGGCAAGGCACACTATGTCCCGGAGCTCACATGCGAATTCTATATAAGTTCTGCGCCGAGGGACCAGAAATCAGTCGAGGTTTTTTTCTTTTGCCTAAAAGTGCTCGGAGCCGCAGATTCTTCCGGCAAAGAGAGTTTCGCTGCTCCAGATTTGCCATTCGGGCCTGAAAATAAGGGTTTCCCCGCATCCGCGTTTGGGTATGCCCGGCGGTTCGCGTAAAATGAGGGATTAGCCCTTGGTGCCTTTTTCGTCCCGTGGGGCATCATTCCCTCAGAGGACCGTCCCAAACATAGCCACCCAGGACTCGGCAACCAGAAGGTGGCAAGGAGCCAGGCAGTTTCGCTAATGCGTAACCTGAACGAATCCGTCAAAGTGTTGCGGGAGCTGCTCTCGCAGCGAATCCTCCTGCTTGACGGCGCCATGGGCACCATGCTGCAACAACAGAACCTGAGCGCGGCGGATTTTGGCGGACCCGAACTCGAAGGATGCAACGAGAACCTCGTTCGCACGCGCCCGGATGTGGTGCTGGACATTCACCGGAAGTACTTAGAAGCGGGCGCGGACATCATTGAGACTGACAGTTTTGGCGGCACGCCTATTGTCCTTGCGGAGTATGGGCTCGCCGCCGACGCGCATCTTCTGAATAAGCGCTCCGCCGAACTCGCGCGACAAACAGCGGACCAATTCAACACGCCCCACAAGCCGCGCTTCGTGGCGGGCTCCATGGGGCCCACCACAAAAGCCATCACCGTCACCGGCGGCGTTACCTTTCAGGGATTGCTTGACGCCTATTACGCGCAGGCCAAGGGGCTCGTAGAAGGAGGCGTGGATCTTCTGCTGGTAGAAACCTGCCAAGACACGCGCAACATCAAAGCGGCTCTGCTTGCGATTCGCCAGCTCTCCCGGGAAATTGGATCTCAAGTTCCCTTCATCATTTCGGTCACCATCGAACCGATGGGCTCCATGCTCGCGGGTCAAACGATCGATGCGATGTGGGCTTCGCTGAAGTACGCAAAGCCCTTGGCTTTCGGAATGAACTGCGCCACCGGGCCGGAGTTCATGACCGACCATATTCGAACGCTGAGCCAGCTTACCGACGAATTTGTCTCCTGCTATCCGAACGCCGGTCTTCCTGACGAAGAAGGCAAATATTTAGAGACGCCCTCGTCTCTCGCAGGGCAACTTGAGAAGTTTGTCGATCACGGCTGGCTGAATCTTGTAGGTGGCTGCTGCGGCACGACCGAGCAACACATTCGCGCCATCGCACAAATGACGGAAGGTAAGAAGCCTCGTCAGCGGCCCGCCGAGACGCATCGCGCCATTTATACGGGAATCGAGGCCATCGAAGCAGAGGAAAGCACGCGGCCGTTACTTGTGGGAGAACGCACGAACGTCATTGGCTCGCGACTGTTCAAGAATCTCCTAGCCGAAGAAAAATGGGAGGAAGCCAGCGAGATTGCCCGGCGGCAGGTGCGCGGCGGCGCGCAAGTCGTGGACGTGTGCCTGCAAAGCACCGAACGCGACGAAAAAAAAGACATCCCTCCTTTTTACGAAAAGCTCATTCGCAAAGTGAAGGCGCCCATCATGATTGATACCACCGACCCGGTGGCGATGGAGCTGGCGCTGACCTACTGCCAGGGCAAATCCATCATCAATTCCATCAACCTCGAAGACGGCGAGGAAAAATTTCAGCGCACGGTGCCGATTGCGCATGAATATGGCGCGGCCGTCGTAGTCGGCTGCATTGACGAGGATCCCGTGCAGGCGCAGGCGTTCACGCGCGAGCGCAAGCTGGCCATTGCGCAGCGCTCTTATAAGCTGCTTACCGAAAAGTACGGGATGGCCCCGGAGAACATCATCTTCGACCCGCTGGTCTTTCCCTGCGCGACGGGCGACGAAAACTACATCGGCGGCGCGGTCGAAACTATAGAAGGCATTCGCCTGATCAAGCAGGCGCTGCCCGAGGTGCGCACGATTCTTGGCATCTCGAATGTCTCTTTCGGATTGCCGCCAGGCGCGCGCGAAGTGGTGAACTCGGTCTTCCTGTACTATTGCATTAAGGCTGGCCTGGACCTCGCGATTGTCAACACGGAAAAGATCGAGCGCTTTGCTTCTATCCTCGCCGAGGAGCGCGAACTCGCGGAAAACCTGCTCTTTTCGCATCCGCCCAAAAGCGTTCCCGCAGATCATCGGAATGCCAGCCTCCTGCGAGACGCTCCCGCGGACTGGCGACAGCAAAGCAAAGAACAGCGCGTCGCTGTCAATCAATTTTGGATTGCAGCCATCACCGAGCACTTCCGTGCCGCCAAGAAGAAAGAGAAAGCCCGCGGCGCTGATTTGCCGCTCGATGAACGTCTGGCGAATTACATCCTTCAGGGCACGCGTGATGGTCTGATCGCTGACCTCGAACGGAAGCGAGCCGAAGGGGCTGCGCCGCTAGACATCATCAACGGGCCGCTGATGGCCGGTATGGCGGAAGTCGGCCGCCTTTTCAACGCCAATGAATTAATCGTCGCCGAAGTGTTGCAATCCGCGGAAGCCATGAAGGCCGCGGTAAGCCACCTCGAGCAATACATGGAGAAAACCGAGTCCGTCAAGCGCGGCAAAGTGGTTCTCGCCACCGTCAAGGGCGACGTGCACGACATTGGGAAGAACCTCGTTGAGATCATTTTTGAAAATAATGGCTACGAGGTCGTAAATCTCGGCATCAAGGTGCCGCCGGAAGAGTTGATTAAGGCCTATCAGGAACATCATCCTGACGCGATCGGTCTGTCCGGGCTGCTGGTCAAGAGCGCGCAGCAGATGGTCACCACAGCCAGCGACTTGAAAGAAGCTGGAATCGAGGTTCCTTTGCTGGTGGGCGGCGCGGCGCTCTCTGCAAAATTCACGCAGACCAAAATCGCGCCAAGCTATGGCCAAGCCGTTTGCTACGCGAAAGACGCAATGACCGGGCTGCGTTTGATGAATCAGTTGATGGACCCGGCCACCCGCGAAACCGTTTTGCGCGAGCATACTGCTTCCGGCAACGGCTTCAGCGTCTCGACAACCGTTAAAGCCGCGCCGATTCCGAAAGTGACGCGCTCGCCACGCGTTCGGGCGGACCTGCCGCTTCCCGCAGTGCCATATCTGGATCGCAAGGTTCGCCTGGTGCCCGATCTGCGCGAAATCTGGAGCTACGTCAATCCTTACATGCTCTATGGCAGGCACTTGGGTTTTCGGGGTGACTTCGAGAAGCATCTGGCGGAACGCGATCCGAAAGCTGTCGAATTATTCGAAAGCATGGAGGAAGTAAAAAAAGAAGCCGCTTCGTTCATGAAAATCCGCGCCGTGTGGCAATTCTTCGAAGCAGAGCCGGATGGAGAGTCACTGCATCTTTTTGCACCAGGCGCCAAACAGCCTTTACACACCTTCCGCTTTGCCCGGCAGCGCCAGGGCGATTTGCTGTGCCTCGGCGATTACGTTTTGCCTGCCCAGAACGGCCAACGCGACCACTTGGCGCTCTTCGTCGTGACCGCGGGCGAAGGTGTCCGCCAGCGCTCCGAAAAGGCAAAGAACGAGGGCTATTATTTCTTAAGCCATGGCTTGCAGGCCCTCGCGATTGAAACCGCGGAAGGCTGCGCCGAATGGCTGCACCGCCGGATCCGCGAGGACTGGGGCTTCACCGATCCGCCGAAGATGACCATGGCGCAACGCTTCACCTCGCGCTATCGCGGCAAGCGTTACAGTTTCGGCTATCCCGCGTGTCCCAACCTGGAAGATCAGGCAGGCATCTGGAAATTGCTAAAGCCCGAAGAAATCGGCGTGCAGCTTACTGAAGGCTTCATGATGGATCCCGAAGCCAGCGTCAGTGCGCTCGTCTTTCACCATCCCGACTGCACCTACTTTTCCGTGGGCGAAACGGGCCAAGACAGTCCTTGAACCAAAGCCAGTCACGCGTTTTGATTCGGGGTTGGCCCAGCGAGGGAAGCGTAGCTCAAGGGGTCGGTTGGGTTTGTTTTGGCTCACCTTGCACGCTACCGCTCGATCGACAGAGATAGATTGAGCCTTTGTAGTTATAGCTGACCGTCAAGAAATTTCCGATTGCTTGCTCCGTCATGATTCAGAAATACGGCCCTCCTTACAGAACAATTCCCTTTCTATCAGTTCCGATAGGATGTGCCCTATCAAGATATGGCATTCCTGGATCCGCGGCGTCTCTTTTGATGGCACACAAATGCAGTGATCCGCCTTATCGAGCAGTTCCCCGCCGGTTTGGCCAGTCAACGCTACAGTGCGCAACCCCTTTTTCTTGGCGGCCACCAAGGCCTGCACTACGTTGGCAGAGTTGCCGCTTGTCGAAATCCCGATTGCCACATCTCCCGATTGAGCGAGCGCTTCAAGCTGCCTCATGAAAACCTGATCGAAGCCGTAGTCATTTCCGATTGCCGTTACGCACGAACTGTTAACCGACAGCGCCAAGGCCGGCAGGGCTGGCCGGTTGAAAGCGAACCGTCCGACGAGTTCCGCTGCTATGTGTTGCGCATCAGCCGCGCTTCCCCCGTTGCCAAACAGCAAGACTTTGGCGCCTTGCCGTAATGCGCTGACGAGCAGCTCGGACACCTCGGCGATCGTCGAGAGGGTTTCGGCGCTGCCAAGCAAGTCCTGTTTCGTGGCAATCGATGCCTCGATCAATTTACTCACGCGAGGCACGAAATCATTCGCTTTCTTCATCCCGCCTCCCCAAGCACGCGCTGCGTCGACACAAGATTACATCCTACAAGGACAGTTGATAGGCAAGAAATTAACGCCAGGGAAGGCGCTGGGATTCGGTCAGCCTCGCACGGACGCCGACCCGGTGTCACGCATATTCTCCGGCTCCCCGTGGACGCTGGAGACGTGCTGGAGACGCGTCCGCGTTGCAGGTACACAACTAGGTGTGTATAATTGCACTTGAAGTTACACACTGGAGGACCGCCATGAGCAGGATGCCACTGACGCGGACCAATCTTTTGCTTGAAGTCGGGAAGGTCCGACGACTTCGCAAGGCCCTCCGGTCACGCAGCAACTCTGAAGCGGTGCGACGAGTAATCGACGAACGGTTAGCTGTGGAAACAGGTCTTGAAGCCCTGCGAAGCCTGAGAGAGCTCGGGGGACCCGAGGACGTCTTTGGGCGCGCTCCAGCGAAGAGGAGATGATTTCACTGCCGGCAGGTCCGCTTCTGTTCGACACTGGGATTTACATCCGCTTCTGCCGGGGAGAGGACTACTTTTGGCTAGGCGATGATGCTCGGATCTTTCAGCGTACTATCCTGACCGCAGTCGTGGCCGCCGAACTCTACGCTGGTACTCACGATCATCGGGAGAAGCGGGCCCTGGATGAACTTTGCCAGGCATACCGTGCCCTGGGCCACTTCTCGTCACCTTCTACGCCAGCTTGGGTCGACACCGGCATTCTGCTGCGTCGCGCCCGAAGCGTCTTCGGGGAAATAGAGTTTGTCCAACATTTTCGCGATCTGCTGATGGTGGGGGAAGTAGTGCGGGCAGGCGCCACGCTCGTGACTGAGAATGTCCGAGATTTCGCGCGTTGGAGATCGTTACTTGCGTCCGCTAGGAGGACTCTGAAACTATTCAATCCATCCCAGGCAACGCTAGGCGGGACCTGAAACGCGAGAGTTGCCACTTCAGCCTTACAAGCCGAGGTCGCAGATGTCAGGGTCCGGCTTGTCTAAAATAGCGCGATCTTGTAGGCGAGCTAGGATCAGATAGCGTCGTTTCTGAAGTGCTAAATGGCAAACGTGAGCTGAACAAGAACCACATTGAAAAACTCAGCAGACGGTTCAATATTTCGCCAGCAGTGTTTTTTTAACAAATCGCCAAAAACAGTTCCTTCGTCCCCGAGATGTCGATTCTTGCCGATTTATATCTTCGCACGCCGACTCGGCTTCGACCAGTTCTCGACCATCAGTCCCTCGAAGCCGTTGAAATGTGTCTCGTTCGTGGTGACGAGCACCAGTCCATGCACATGGGCAACCGCTGCGATCTGGCCATCAACGAACGGTGCCGGCGTGCCGAACGCTTCGAGGCGTGCCCGCTCCTCACCATGCCATGTCGCCGCTGCCTCATCGTATGGCAAGTTGGGGAACGACCGACGCACAACGTCGCGGAGATAGGCTTCCAGTGCCGTGCGCCGGTTGCCTTTTGGCAGTCTGCGGCAGCCATAGGTCAGCTCGTGCCAGACCGGCGCCGCGATCGCGCACTCGGGGCCATGCTCGTCTAGACGCTGAACAATCGCGGGGTCTGGACTCTTGGAGACGGGGGAGGAAACGATGCCTGTGTCTAGCAGGTATCGGAGCCTCACAGGGACACCTTACGCCCGGTGCTTTTGTCGCGCGTAGACGCAACGAAGTTATCCGCAGTGCCGATCTCTTTGAGCGAATGCTTCTTCAGAAATTTTCTGTACGCCTCGCCGAAATGCCAACGCTTTCCTCGAAGCCGGTCGAATTCCTGACGTGAGATGAGCACGGCGACTGGCCGCCCTCGGCGAGTCAATTCCACTGTAACGCCGGCTTCGGCCTGGTCGACCATACGGGGAAGGCGTGCCCTTGCTTCAGCGATCGAATATCTTTGCATAGGCTAAGTGTACATCGAAGTGTACATGATCGCAACAGGCAAGCACCAACAGACAGGGGCATCTAGCGGGTTTCCGTTTTTGCGCCATGATTTCGAACGTATCCATACGTTCAGATTAAATGCGGTACAGAGAGTCTGATCCACACCTGCGAATTGAACGATGCCAATGCTTTCGGCTATCTCGCCGAACTGCAGAAATACGCCGATAAGGTAGCGAAGAACCCGTCGCCGTGGATGCCGTGGAATAACCGTAAGGCTCTGGTGCAAGCCGGCGCCGGGTACCCGTCCGGCCAACCCATCTTCCGCCCTTAAATCGTGAACAACAATAATGTCTGGTGCGGCTCAATGTGTCGCGGAAAGGCGGAGGTGTGGGATGAACCGGAAGAATCACGATGTCGAGAAGCAGCGGTATTGGCAGAGGACGATTGGGGATGCGGCGCGGAGCGGGATGTCGATTCGGGAATTTTGCCGGCAGCGCCGCGTGAAGGAAAGCCAGTTCTATTGGTGGCAACGCAAACTGAAAGCCGGCCGTCAGGAACGGAAAAAGTCGAGTGTTCAGGACAGAGCCGCCAGTTTCGCCCTTGTCAGTGAAGACGGTATGGACATGCCGGCCGGATTGGAGCTGGTGCTCCAGGACGGTCGTCGGCTGCGCATCAGCCAGGGAGTTCAGGAAGAGACTTTGCGAGCGGTTCTCGCGGCCATGGAGTCGGGGAATAAATAAGGGTGCTGAGTTTTCCTGCGGCGATTAAGGTCTACCTGTGCACGGTGCCGTGTGACATGCGCCGTTCCTTCGATGGGTTGTCGATGATGGCCGAACACGTAATCCGCTGCAACCCCTTCTCTGGACACCTGCTGGTTTTCTGTAATCGCCGCACTGATCGATTAAAGATTTTGTACTGGGATCGCGATGGCTGGGCGATTTGGTACAAACGACTCGAGGCCGGCACTTTTCAATTTCCTTTTGCAGAGACGGGACGGAAGGAGATCGCTGCCTGGGAACTCGGCCTGCTACTGGAAGGGATCGATTTGAGCAAAGGCCAACGAAGGAAACGCTACAGCCTGCCAGAGACAACGACGCTTCAGGAAAATCTACCGATGGATGTCGCGCAGAAGCGTTCCTGAAAACTTCCCGCCCCTTACCTAGCCCTGCGCTGAACTTCCGGAAAGCGCAGCGTGGGATTCGTCTTTGCATACTCCTCATCTACCGCGGTCCGAAAGAGCTGGTAGTGCTTTTTGAGGCGCTCCAGGTAACCAGGAGACTGCAGGACCCACTTGAACAGATTCAGAAGCGCCGGTGCGTAGGGAGTCTGCTCACTCAGGGGATCAAGCTCCGGCCCCTGCCATTCGGAGCGATCCGAGGCAGGAGCTCCGGCCCATTTCTTGTAGAACTTCTCACTTTCCCAACCGTAGTTGATGACGGCCCAAAACTTCCAGCCGGTCTCGGGCCGGAGCACGACAACCACCACGCGCCGACAGTCACACTGCGGCTCATTGCAATAGAGTTCGATAAAACCGTACTCCCCGCTTGGTAAATCCTCTTTGTCTGGGACGGTCACCGAGCGGGTCTCACGAGCTCCCAGTTCTGGAAACCTTTTCATAAACGGAGTCATGGGCATGGCGGAATTATATCGCCAGTGGCAGCGGCGGCAAGGTGGGAATCGCCGGGGCTGAGGAAAAAAATCAAGAAAGTTCGGGATATTTGAAAGAAAGTGCTTGACAATATCCGATATCACTGTAATGATATCGGTTATGAAGAACACCTCAATCGCACGCAAGATCGAGCATCTGAAACAGCAACTCGCCAAGCTGGGGCCCATCCATCCGGGCAGTCTGAGCGAGCAGTACAACGTCTGCGGCAAGCCGGACTGTCGTTGTAAAGATCCCAAGAATCCCCAGAAGCACGGGCCTTATTACCACCTCAGTTTCACCTGGCGGGGCAAGAGCCGAACACTCTTCGTGCGCGCCGAGCGCCTGGCGGAGATGCGAGAGAAGCTTGCCAATTACAAACATTTTCGGGAACTGACCGACGAATGGGTGGACCTGGTGGTGGAACTGGAGCAGCAGGAGAGGGAGCGCAACCGATAGATGGAAATCGATCCTCACAATCTGCCGTCGGAAGTGCATCTTCTGCAGCAGATCGTCTTGCAGTTGCTGCAGGCAGTGGAGGACAAGGACCAGCTCCTGGCGCGCGTACAACACCAACTGGCACAACTGCTGCGCTATCGCTACGGGCAGAAACGGGAGCGTATCGACGAAAACCAGTTATTCCTGTTTGCCGCGCAGATCATTGCTGCCAGTCAGCGGGCGAGCAATGCACCTTCAAGCGAAGAGCCGGCGGCAGATTCCTCTTCTCGCGCTGACAGCAAAGAAAAGAAAGAAAAACCAGGGCGCCGCGGGCACGGCCGCAAAGCGTTGCCGGAATCACTGGAGCGTCGCCGGGTGGTGTTTGACTTGGAAGAATCGCAACGCCAATGCGGGCAGTGCCAAACGCCCATGCACAAGATCGGGGAAGATGTCAGCGAGCGACTGGAGTTTATTCCGGCTTCCTTGCAAGTCATTGAAGAAGTTCGCCCCAAGTACGCCTGTGCGAAAGGGTGTGGTGTGGCGGCAGCCCAGAAACCGGCGGCGCCCATTGAGAAGGGGCTGCCAGGGCCGGGCCTGCTGGCGCACGTGGCGGTCAGCAAATATGGAGATCATCTTCCGCTGAACCGCATGGAGTCGATTTTCCAGCGCCACGGGGTGGAGCTGTCGCGGAAGACCATGTGCGACTGGATGGCCGCTTGTGCGGAGTTAGTCAGTCCGGTGTGGGAACGCATGAAGGAGGTGGTGCTGACGTCGAAAGCCGTACAGACCGACGATACGCCAGTGCCGGTGCTGGATCGAGAGCGGACCCGCACGCGCACCGGCCGGATCTGGACTTATGTGGGGGATCGCAACCGTCCTTACATCGTTTACGACTACACGGGCAATCATAGTCGGGAAGGACCGGAAGAGTTCTTGAAGGGCTACAAAGGTTATTTGCAGGCGGACGCCTATCGCGCCTATGACGCGATGTTCAAGAATCGCAAGCAGAACTTGACCGAGGTCGCCTGTTGGGCTCATTCGAGACGATACTTTTTTGAGGCACAAACTTCCGACCTGTGTCGAGCCACGGTGATGCTGGCCTACATCCAACTGTTGTACGAAGTTGAGCGGGAAGCTCGCCAGGGCAACCTGAATCCCGAGCAGCGTCGGGAACTACGCCAAACGAAATCGCGTCCCATTCTGGAGGACATCAAGAATTACCTGCAGACGGAAAAGCCGAAAGTATTACCGAAAAGCGCGATCGGTGAAGCCATCGATTACACCCTGTCCAACTGGGAAGCACTGCTGCGTTACACGGAAGACGGCGACCTGGAAATAGACAACAACGGTGCCGAGCGCAGCCTCCGCCCCATCGTGGTTGGTCGCAACAACTGGCTTTTCTACGGGAGCGACAAAGGCGGACGAACCGGAGCCGTATTGAGTAGCCTGATTGCAAGTTGCAAACGTCTGCGCGTCGAGCCTTTTGGTTATCTCCGGGATCTGTTCACGCGCATCAGCACTCACCCGCACAACCAGCTCGATGAGTTGCTGCCGGACCGCTGGCAAGCCGCAAAATCAGCCACCCAGTCCTGACCTACCGCTCGTTCCAGGCGACGCGCCCGCCGTCGGGTCATATGGGTCCGCCGGACGGATACAGCCGGCGCCGGGGCTGGTGTTTGATGTCCCAAACGAAAGTCAAAGAAACCCGCTCTTGCAACCGACCTGGTTGTTTCCAACAGTTCATACCCACTTCACCCCGGCAAAAGTTCTGTTCGAAAGAGTGTCAGCGCGCGATGCGGCGCGTCGTGGAACGGGAACGAAGATGGCGAGAGCCCAAGGGCAGGACGGCGTAGGTAAGTCGACAGCGACTACGCTGGCTTACCGGAAGGTCACGATGGAATTACTCAAGCGCGAACTCCCGAGTCTCCGACAGATCGGCAGGACGAAAGCGAGAAAGTTGCTAAGGGTTGCGCGGGAGGAGTTTCAGCGCGCGGTGGACAAGCACTTGACCGGCAAGGAGGCAGACGCGTGGGAACAAGGGGTGGCGTTTTCTCTGATTCGAAACTTCAGATCGTGCAGGATCGCCTCTACGATTCGCGTTCCGGCCCTGCCGTCCCATTTCTCCGGTGCTCGAGCGCTTAGCCCACTTTTCGTCTGGGCTTTGATGGCATTCCGAATTCTCTCGGTCCGAGTACCAGCGATCGTATTCGTTCCGGAACTTACCGTCACGGGTCTTTCGGTGTTCTCGCGCACTGTGACACAGGGAACTCCCAAGTAGGTGGTTTCTTCCTGTATTCCCCCGGAGTCGGTGACCACGAGGACGGCGTGCTTCATTAGACAGAGAAAGTCAAGATACCCAAGAGCTTCGAGGATATAAATCCCTTTGTCCGGAGAAGTACGCTTCGAGCCGCTCGCTTCCGAGTTTCCGTTTTTGAATTCAAAGAAAGGCTCAAATCCGAATTCCGTGATCCGCTTCCTAGTTCTCGGGTGAGCCGAAAAGAAAACAGGGTACGACTCCGATAATTCCCTCAATCCTTCCAAAATGGTCAGGAACGTTTCTCGATGATCCACATTCGAAGGACGATGGAGAGTCAAGAGTGCGTACTTCGAGGTCCCGCTCGCTGACAGGCGCTTGCTTAATCCGTTTCGCAAACCTAGCTTTTCAAGGATGCCGGACCGGTCCGCTTTTTTCTGGTAGGCAACAAGGGAATCAATCATGGTGTTACCCACGAAACGAATTTTATTGTCCGCGATTCCTTCGTTCTTCAGGTTCCGAACACCGCTTTCCTCGGTCACAAAGAGCAGGTCGGAAAGGTGGTCCGTCACGACGCGGTTTACCTCTTCCGGCATCGCGCGGTCGAAGGAACGCAGGCCGGCCTCGACATGCGCGATCAGCGGCCTTGTTTCATCCGAATCATAGGAAACCTTTGCCGCCACCAGCGCGCAGGCTAGTGTGGAATTAACGTCCCCCACGACGACAACCGCGTCCGGGCGCTCCCGCATGAGCACTTCTTCGAATCGCCGCATGATCTCCGCTGTTTGCACTGCATGGGAGGAGGAGCTGACCCCCAAATGAAAATCTGGCTTCGGCAGGTCGAGATCGGCAAAAATCGAGCCCGACAAGGCCTCGTCGTAGTGTTGCCCCGTGTGAACGAGGACTCCTTCAATCCTGTCTGTTTCAATAGGTTGTTCCCGGGACGAATGCGCCATAGTCCTTTGATTGTGCTCGCGGATAGCGGCAATTAAGGGAGCAGCTTTCATGAAATTTGGCCGAGCTCCCACAACAATCATGATTTTCATGTTCGCGCCTTCAGTAGGCGTCGCTTCTCATCGGTGACCCTGAAGATTCCAGAGAACCATTGAGAAACACCGCATGCATCATGCAGAGTGTCCACCAGGAGTTCGGATCGAACTGCGCTGCAGTCGGTGAGTATAATCTTGGCTGTGTTGCAGGGAGCGGAACCCTCGATTGGCTATGGTCGACATACACTCTCATATACTGCCTGGCGTCGACGACGGCGCTTCGAGCTGGGCCATTGCCACCGAAATGGTCGCGGCCGCGGCGAAAGATGGAATTCGTCATATCGTGGCGACGCCCCATAGCAATGCTCAATTTCGCTACGATCGTTCCGCGTTCGCAGAACGCTTGCTGGAACTGAGAAAGCGTGTGAACGC
>QHYI01000051.1 GCA_003223245.1 Acidobacteriota bacterium | reverse complement strand
ACCTGCAGCCCTTTCTTGCGCTTCTCGTGCTGTTCCAGGATCCAGTCGTAGGTTGCTCGCAAACCTGCATCCAGGCTCGTTCCGGGCTCCCAATGCAAGACCTGTTGAATCAACGTGTTGTCGCTGTTGCGCCCGGCAACGCCGCGCGGAGCGTTGAGGTTGTAGGTTCGACGAAGCTTGACCCCGGCGATCTTTTCCACCTTGTCGACGAGCTCATTGATCGTCACGAGTTCGCTAGAGCCGAGATTCACGGGTGTGGCGACCAAGGCATCGCAGTGTGTAATCCTGTCGATCCCTTCGACGCAATCGTCGATATACATGAAGCTGCGGGACTGGCGCCCATCGCCCCAAATCTCGATGCCCCCGCTGTTTGTCTCGAGGGCCTCAACCACCTTGCGGCAGATAGCAGCCGGAGCTTTCTCGCGGCCACCGTCCCAGGTGCCAAACGGACCATACACATTGTGAAAGCGAGCGATGAACGTCTGCAATCCTCGCTCGGCATGGTACTCCTGACA
>QHYI01000049.1 GCA_003223245.1 Acidobacteriota bacterium | reverse complement strand
CGATGGTTGGAATGGGCTGCTTGGTACAGGTGACTGCCAACTCTATTACTGGATTCTGGGGAAAAGAGGCCCGCCGAACCTGTCTAGGTTTGCTCTCGCGAGGTTTAGTGAGTGCGGTTGCCACCGACGCTCACGATTTGACACGGCGACCTCCGATCATGAGTGCCGCTCGCGACGCGATACGCAAGAAATTCGGAAAAGACATTGCCGACGCCCTTTGCTCAACGATTCCAAACGCGATTGTTGAGGGAAAGCCAGTTCCCGATATCCCTTCGCTTAGGCGCCTTCAGGAAGGCGGAGGCTAATGCCATTCTATCCACCCGGCAATGTCATACCATGCTATAACTGGTCGACAGCTGTGACATGTTCTCTTCCCAGTTCGTGGTTAGCAATTAAATAAGGACCACAAACCTGGACTGACAATGCCCTGCCGCATTGCAGCGACTCGCGAATGCGAAAAGTGGCCAAGGTGGATGCGTAAAGGCTCTCGAATGGGACGGGCGATTCCACTCCATGCTTCACAGCCGCGACAAACGCACGGAGCTCTTCTCGATGCCCCTTTTTATGAAAGAAACTCCGTTCCCGCCGGTGCTGGTTGCCCCGGTAAAAGTGGCAGGTTCGGAAGTCCTCGCATATTGCGGTTCGCCCCTGACCGAAAACTTCGATGCGTTCTTTAGACACGCTCGCGCTAGCCGACGAGAGGTAGAGGATCTCGCCCCGAGAGCCATCGGCGAATCGAATGTGAACGTGAATGTTGTCTTCAGGGTTGGCATCAAGATGGTCCACAGGCCATGCTTGGACTTCCACCGGGAGAGAGGAAGACAAAAACCCCATGAGGTCTACAAAGTGGCAGATCTCGCCAATCACTCGGCCATGACCTTGGGTCGGGTGATGAACCCAGTGCCCGCTCGGCAGCCGTCCTGCGTTCACCCTGTAAAGCATAGACAGCGGCCCAATGCAGTCCTTAAACAGAGCAGTGCAATCCGAGGCGAAGGGAGAGTAGCGGCGATTAAAGCCCACGGTCAGGATTCGCCCCGAACGTGCATAAGCCTCGGCTATCTGATTCAGTTCGGCTTCATTGACGCATAGCGGTTTCTCGACAAAGACATGTTTACCCCGGTTCAGGGCGCCAATCACCAATGAGGCGTGCAGGTGATGTCGTGTGCCTATGAAGACTGCATTTATGGCCGGATCATCCAGAATCTCATTGGCATCTGTACAGCAATAACCAAACCCGAAGTTCCGCGCCGCTCTTTGTGCCGAAATCCCGGTCGCATTGGCTAGGCCCACAAACCGGACACCGGAGATCTTTTGCAGCGCGGGAATTAGTTTCGCCCGGCTGAAGCTGCCGGCGCCAATCCATCCTGCGCCGACCGTCTCACCCATTCCTCTTGCCCCATTGGGACCTTGCAAATCTTTTCTAAATAAGACTCTCTTTTCCTGTGGCGGCGCATCAGCGTAAGTAAGAAGAATTCCGAGATATTTCTCCTTTCTTTCACCCGAGAGCAGTGTGTAGGCCTCCGAGGCCGCAGCGATGTCGAACCGATGCGTCAATAACGGTTCAACGCGCACCTTTTGCTGCGCGACGAGCT
>QHYI01000048.1 GCA_003223245.1 Acidobacteriota bacterium | reverse complement strand
CACTTGATGGACATTCTCGATCCCCACGAAGCCGCCACCGCCGGCGGCTACTGCGAAATGGCATTAGCGGTACTGGAAGATTTGCGACGCAGAAAACGCTTGCCAATCCTCACGGTCGGGACGGGATTGTATTTGCGCGCGCTGCTTGAGGGCCTCGCGGAAGTGCCGCAGCGCTCTGAAGAATTGCGCGAACGATTGCGCGTCAGGGTCAAAAAGAACCCGCCAGGCCATCTCCATCGCATTCTGAAAAAGCTTGATCCTCAAGCCGCCCAAAAGATTGCCCCAGCGGATGAACAAAAGCTGATTCGCGCCATCGAAGTTTGCTTGGTGGCGCGCAGGCCCATCTCCCAAGTGCATCGTGCGGGGCGCAAACCGCTCGAAGGTTGGCGAGCGGTGAAAATTGGCTTAATGCCCCAGCGCGAAAAACTCTATGAGCGAATCCATGCGCGAACACGTTCTATGCTTGAACAGTGCTGGATGAAGGAGGTTCAGAGCCTGCTCGAGAGCAGTTTGGAGGAAAACGCAAAGCCCTTTGATTTTATCGGTTATCGCGAATTGCGCGCTGTATTGCGAAACGAATTGTCGTTGCCACGGGCGCGCGAGGCCATTGAGCAAGCCACGCGGCGCTACGCGAAGCGCCAGATCACGTGGTTTCGCAAGGAAGCCGCTGTAGAGTGGTTTCCCGGCTTTGGCGATGACCCCGAGTTACAAGCCAGCGTCTCTCGGTATCTGCAATCCCAAGGAGTGGAAGCGGGTCGCGGTGCCCGCGAGAGAGGTGTATAATTGGATTTCAAATGAATTCCTCCAAGAAAGCGCGGGGCTGTATTGTGATTCCCTGCCAGCTTCGGTGACAAAAGCACAACATCAAGTCTCGACTTCGGAACGCGCCTTGCTGGTTGGCGTGGGTTGGAAGCGTTCACCCCGCTTCCCCGGCATGCCCACGGGCGAGCAGGGCCGCGAATCCCTCTCTGAACTGGTTGAACTAGCGCGCAGCGCCGGTGCAGAAGTTGCCGGAACGGTTTTCCAATTGCGCGAAGCTGCCGATCCCGCCACGTTCGTGGGGCGCGGCAAGTTGGACGAGATTCGCGCGGAAGCGACCGCGCACAAGGCGCCACTCATTATTTTTGACAGCAACCTCTCTCCCGTCCAGCAGCGAAACATCGAAGAAGCCACCGAGCGCCGCGTGATTGACCGGACGCAGCTGATTCTCGACATCTTTGCTCGCCATGCGCGAAGCCGCGAAGGCCAATTACAAGTGGAGCTGGCGCAGTTGAATTATTTGCTGCCGCGCTTGACAGGGAAGGGCACAACGATGTCTCGTTTGGGCGGCAAGAGTGGCGGTGGTGGCGCTGGCGGAGCTGGAGGAGCGGCAGGGCGCATCGGCGTTCGCGGGCCGGGTGAGAAAAAGTTAGAAACCGACCGGCGCCGGATTCGCGAGCGAGTGCGCAAGATTGCAGCTAGCATTGACGAGGTGCGCAAGCAGCGAGCGCTGCGCCGTGAGGCACGCAATGCTGTTCCCCTGGGATCGATTGCGCTGGTGGGTTACACCAACGCCGGCAAATCCACACTGTTCAATGCGCTGAGCCGCGCTGAAGTGCTGGTGTCCTCGAAGATGTTCGCGACACTCGATCCAACGATCCGAGCGATTCGCCTGCTCTCGAATCGGCGCGTGCTGCTCTCAGACACCGTGGGTTTCATTCGCGATCTGCCCAAGGGATTGCTCACAGCGTTCCGAGCCACGCTCGAAGAAGTGCAGGAGGCAGCGCTGATTCTGCACGTCAGCGACGTCTCGAATCCTCGTTATGAGGAGCTTGATGAGGATGTCGAGAAAATTCTACGCGAACTTGGGGTTGCCGATCGTCCGCGGCTGCGCGTGCTGAATAAAGTGGATCGCCTTAGTCCTGAAGAGCGAGAGGCATTGCAAGCCAGCATAGCAAGG
The DNA here is from genome assembly GCA_003223245.1 of Acidobacteriota bacterium. Taxonomy (GTDB): domain Bacteria; phylum Acidobacteriota; class Terriglobia; order Acidiferrales; family UBA7541; genus Acidiferrum. Next base: position 7,563 of record QHYI01000048.1, on the reverse strand, counting down.
GCCAGCGACAACGCACCGGTGCTGGTGTCCGCGTTAACCGGGGAAGGCATCGCAGAATTGTTGCGCCGCATGGATGTGGAATTGCCCATCGACCCGCTTCTCACGCTTTCCATCCGGCTGCCGTTAGCCGAAGGCCGCACCCTGGCAATGATTCATGCTTTGGGGCGCGTTCTCCACTCGGAAATTGATGATTCGCACATGCGGCTGGATGCGGAAGTCCCCTCGTCGGTCGCAAAACGTTTGCGGCTGAGCAAATACCGGGTGGACGGAACTTTTCAGCCGTCTCTCTCGTAGTCGTATGTGAACGGTGGGAACTTCACGAAAGTGTGCGCGTGATTTTCGAAGTCCCTGGAGCGAGGTTGCCAATGGCTGCTTTTTTCCTGTGGTGCATCTTGTTCGTCATATGTTGGCCCATCGCGTTGATAGCTCTAGTGATTTATCCCTTCGTGTGGCTTCTGACCTTGCCTTTCCGGATTTTTGGCATTGCGGTAACGGGGGTCTTGGGGCTGATCAGCGCTGTCTTCCTGCTGCCGGTACGGTTGCTTCGCGGCCCACGCGCCATCTGATGCCTTGCTCGCTTGCGTATGGTGAACATTAGAGTAAATAACAGAGAATCCCGTTAGTTCTTCATTTTGGGCTACTTGGACGAAAGCTCCAGCGGATGCCATGAATCGGATATAACCTGTGGAAAACGCTGTGGAAACTTCAGCTTCTGCTTGGCAGCGGGCCGCATTCTTTTTGTGACGCCAGCCGGTCGATCTCCTTGTGTGTTTTCGTAACTAGCTGCAAACAAGAGAGTTAATTCTGTTCACCGCAGGTTAGCAGTGCTAACCCGGTCTTCCCGGACCGGGTCGGCGCGCGTTCAAATTTGCACAGTCTTGCAGCATTTCTCTCACTCCCGTTGAACGCGTTCCTGATCGTGAGGCAAGTACCTCCATTCACCAACGGGTATCGCAAGCGGCTTCGACACTGGGAATTCGGCTGGCTTGTTTGTGTTTTTCATACCTCCTCGCGTATCTTCTCACAGGTTGACGCCTTTTTTGCCGAAGTCTATAGTGAGATTCGGGTGGCTGGGGCACGGGACGGCGCCTTGCCGTCAATTTGGGCATGAATCTTCCGAACTCATTAACGCTGCTTCGAATATTCTTCGTTCCGTTGCTTATCGTGATTCTCCTCACGCGCAGCCCGACCGTGGAAATGTTTGGCCTAACCATACACTTCGAGGTTTGGGGCGTGTTGATCCTGTTGCTGGCAGCGGCAACCGACTGGGCAGATGGATATTTGGCACGCCGCCGGCTGCAAGTAACCACTCTGGGCATTTTGCTCGACCCCATCGCCGACAAACTGCTGATTTCCGCGGCGTTCATCGCCCTGGTGGATATGCACGGGGTCGACGGCAAAGCTTTGGTCCCCGCGTGGATGGTGGTCATCATCATTGGACGCGAGTTCACTGTGCTTGGCCTCAGAAACATCGCTTCTGCTGAAGGTTTCACCATCGCGGCTTCGACTTTAGGTAAGACAAAAATGGCCCTGCAAGTCTGTGCCGTGGCAATTGTGATCGTGGGGGCACGGCATCCTTCGGTGAAACCACTTGGACTCATCCTTCTCTGGCTCGTGGTGATTAGCGCGCTGGTATCCGCGGCTCAGTATTTCATGCGCTTTTGGAGCCATGTAGATGACAGCATCAAGCAGCGCCGCAAGTTGCGTTTGCTCGAGGCGCGCAAGAAGTCTCAGGATGCTGTGCCTCTCTGAAGGGGACCGTCGAGCGGCGCTGGAACTTGCCCGCAAAGCCATTTGCGAAGCTGTGAGTCGTCGCAAACTCCTCGAGAGTATTCCCCGTGAGGGGATCTTCTCCGCGCGGTGTGGCGTGTTTGTCGCTCTTCACTTGCGGGGGCGTCTGCAAGGGTGCATTGGGGTGACCGAGCCGAGCGAGCCTTTGGGAGCGGCTCTTGTCCGCTGCGCCGTCAGCGCTGCACTGGAGGATCCTCGCTTCACGCCCTTGAAGGAGTCTCAGCTTGAGGACTTGGGCGTCGAGATTTCCTTGCTTTCTCCTTTGGCGCCGATTCTTCCGGAGGCCATCGAAATTGGCCGCCACGGACTTTTGGTTGTTCGTCACGCTCAACGCGGACTCCTTTTGCCGAAGGTAGCCATTGAGCATCGACTGACGCGCGAGCAGTTTCTCGAGGAAACCTGTGCCAAGGCTGGGCTGCCGCGAGAAGCCTGGAAAGACCCGGAAACGCGTATTTTGGGGTTTACCTGCGAGGTTTTTTCCGAGGATGCACCTGCAGAGACGCGCTGAGTTTCCGGCTCTCAAGCAAGTGCAGCATTTCTTCAAAAGAAACGGACCGCACGGAACACCTGCAGCGGGCAGCTAAGTTCGACGAGGTTTCGACGTTCTATTCGATTTCGACGTAGTCACCGGCATAAATCTGAGAAGAACTGACGGTGATCATCATCGTGGATGAGTTATGGCTCACATTGAACACAATGCCCTCGCCCAGGATTTCACGCGGCAGGTCGTTCCAGTTGTAGCGCTGCGGCGCGCTCCCAAATCCGTACATCGTGAACTGGTAATCCTTCGTCTGGGGCACCGTCTCCGCCGTTGAGCCTTGATAGCGGAAGATACGGAAATAATCGCCAACCTTAACGCCTTGGTTCGTCCCTAGGTTAACGTACACCGCGCTGTTCTTCCCGAACGCGTCGTGATGGTCCTTACCGGCCACGACCATGGCTATGTTCTTGCCGCTAACCGGGGCAAAATGATCAAACGCGGTGGCTTCCTTGAAAGGAGGCATGGCGCGCTCTTGATAGGGAAAAACATAGTCCCCGCGCTGCATGTAGTCGCAGGAGAAGAGGACCTGGGCGATGGATACCTTGGGCTGGACATTGACGACGCGAACTTGCCCCGCGTCTAAATACTGCGTGCCCATGGCTTTCATCAGTTTTACCTGCCACTTGAACCAGGAAACATCACCGGCATAATCGTCCGGCCGCACCACGAAAAAGCGGTCGCCCACGCGGACGCCCTTGTCTTGTCCGCGGTTGATATACACATAGTCTCCGTTCGTGAAAGTGAGCTTGTAATTGGACTCCTCGCCGGAAACCAGCCGGTAATCTCCAGGGAGTTTCTGGTCGGTGAAGAAACCCGAGCAATTCACCATATTGTAGTCCGGCGCGCTCGCCTCTTTGGGAGCGGTCCGAATCTCTTGTGCCGGACCGGCCGCGGCACTTAACATTGCTAGTAAAGACAAAGCAGCTATTTTCGTGCGCATTCCGCAACTCCTTCGAAGACACGCCTAACCGGCCGTGTGAGGACTTTTCTAAGCGAAGTTATCAAGGCCTGTCATCGGCGTCAACCAGCAGCCTCGTGTTGCTTTACACTTTTGATACGGCATACTAGTGGCCTGCCTTTTCAGTAGTTTAGAGCCTGGGCGGGAACATGTCTCTCTTTGGCAAGGGTATCCAGCGGATTTGTGCGGTGGTGGCCGCCTCGACGGCATTGGAGATGATTCGATACGTCCGTCTGGCTCTACGAAGTGCCCGGACAGTCGAAATGCGCCTTGACTGGCTGCGAAGCGATGCCGAGCGTGCGCGATTCTTATGTTGGCTCCGGAAGCACCGGCCCGCAAATGTCACGTTCCTGGCCACTTGCCGCCGCAAGGAAGGAGGCGGCAAGTTCACCGGGGACGTCGCTTGTCAGCTTTATTGGCTCACTCAGGCCCGCGACGCGGGATGCCAGTGGTGCGATATCGAGATGGAAACTTTCCGTGAGCTGCCCCAAGGGTTTCTGCGCGCCTATCCCGTGCCTCCGCGGATTCTGCTCTCGATCCACGATTTTGAGCGCATGCCCAATCTGCCGCGCAAGATCGTCGTCGCGCGGCACGGTCAGGTGGACGCCGTAAAAATCGCGGCGCAAGCCAAGACCGTTGCCGACAGCGTGCGCCTCTTGCAAGTGACTCGCCGCTCCAAAGGTTTCGTGGCCGTGCCTATGGGGGATGCAGGGCTGCCTGCACGTCTACTTGCTCTGCGAGAAGGAAGCGCGCTGGCCTATGCACCCGTAGCAGAGGCTACGGCCCCGGGTCAGGTTTCATTCGAAGAAATGGTTCAACTGTATCGCGCGCATCTGCTCACCCGCGCGACTCACGTGTATGGTGTGATCGGGGACCCTATCGGCCATTCCCTATCGCCTTTGCTGCACAACACAGGATTTGCTGTGCGCCACATAAACGCCGTCTACCTTCCGTTTTTGGCGCATCAGCTCAGCGATTTTCTAAAAGCCATCCCGGACTTTGGGATCAAAGGATTCAGCGTCACGATCCCCCACAAGCAGACCATTCTCAGGCATTTGAAAGAGTGCGAACCGCTGGCGGCGGAGATTGGCGCGGTAAACACCGTGGTCGTCGAGCGTGACGGCTCACTGTACGGCTGCAACACGGATTACCTCGGCGTGCTTCGCGCACTTCAAAAAAAGCTTCGCATCCGGGGCAGCCGCGTGTTGATCTTCGGCGCCGGCGGCTCGGCGCGCGCCGCTGCATTTGCCTTGGCGCGAGCTGGAGCCCAGGTCAGCATCTGCGCCCGGCGCGAGACTGCCGCGAAGGAATTGGCCCGTGCCGTCGGCGGGGAGGCGATTCCTCGCCGCGTGCTCCGCACGCAATCCTTCGACGCCATTCTGAACGCCACCCCCGTCGGTATGCATCCGCGCGAAGGCATTTCCCCTTTGTCGACGCCTGAGTTACAATGTCGCATCGTCATGGACCTCATTTACCGCCCCGAGAGGACGAAGCTCTTGGAGATTGCGGGGCAAAAGGGGATTGCCACGGTGTCCGGGGTGAACATGTTTCTGGCACAAGGTTACGCGCAGTGGGAAATATGGACCGGGAAGCGCGCTCCGGAAGCCGCCATGCGCCGTGCTGTCCTTTCCGCCCTTCGATGGCGTTCTTAATCTCTCGTCCTTTGACGCCCTAAAGACGTCATAAAAAGCCGGCAATCCGCTCATTTAACAAAAGCTATTGCAAGTTTGGACTTTTGAGGTTCGATGGCAAATGGGTTTATCCATGATTCAGCCCGACTTCCACGAATTTCAGCGCCTCGCGAAACAGGGGAACCTCATCCCCGTCTACGACGTATTTTCTGCGGACTTGCTGACTCCGGTGAGCGCCTATCTGCGCATGGCGCAAGGCGCGCGCTACTCGTTTCTTTTGGAAAGCGTCGAGGGCGGCGAAAAAATTGCGCGCTATACGTTTGCCGGTGCGCATCCCGAAGAAGTTTTCCGCTACGGCAATGGCGCTTGCGTCTTCGAAAACCGCGAACGGCTGGTTTGGGAAGAGCGCGACCCCATTTCTTTCTTGCGCGAACGCGTCGAACGTTTTCGTCCCGTCCGGCTGCCAGGCTTGCCTCCGCTCGTTGCCGGAGCCATTGGCTACTTTAGTTACGACATGGTTCGCCTGATCGAGCGGCTTCCGAAACGCCTGCGCGACGACATCGGCCTCTACGACGCCGTGCTCATGTTTTATCACGGGCTGATTGCCTTCGATCACGTTCAGCATCGCTTGTGGGTCGTCCGCAACGTGTTTGCCGAGGACCATGGCAGCCTGCGGACGAAGTATGACGCGGCCGTGCGCGAGATCAAGAAAGCGCGCCAGCTTCTCGAAGAACCCGTCGCCGCGGAGCGTCCCAAAAAGCCATCAGACACACCGAAACGAAGCTCCTTGCAAGTCAGTTCCAATTTCCGCCGGGCAGAATATCTGGACGTCGTTCGCAAGGCCAAACAGTACATCCGCGCGGGCGACATTTTTCAGGTTGTGCTCAGCCAGCGCTTCTCGGTAAACGCGCAAGCCGAGCCCTTCGAGGTCTACCGTCAGTTGCGCGCGCTAAATCCCTCTCCGTACCTTTTTTATCTCCAGCTGAACGACGTGACCGTTGTCGGCAGCTCTCCCGAAATGCTCGTCAAGGTCCAGGGCCGCGACGTCTTCTACCGCCCCATTGCCGGCACGCGTCCCCGCGGCAAGGACGAAGGCGAAGACCAGCGCCTTGAACGCGAAATGCTCGCAAGCGAAAAGGAGCGCGCCGAACATATCATGCTCGTCGATCTCGGTCGCAACGATCTCGGCCGCGTTTGCGAATACGGCACGGTAAAAGTGGAGAGGCTCCTCACCGTTGAGCGCTACTCTCACGTCATGCACATTGTTTCGAGCTTGCGTGGCCGCTTGCGCGAGGACGTGGATTGCTTTGACGCTTTGATGGCTTGCTTCCCGGCGGGAACCGTTTCCGGCGCTCCTAAAGTGCGTGCCATGGAAATCATCGAGGAGCTCGAGCGTACTCGCCGCGGCATCTATGCCGGTGGCATCCTCTACCTCGACTTCGCGGGCAATCTCGACTCCTGCATCGCCCTTCGCACCATGGTGGTCAAAAACGGCGTGGCTTACGTGCAGGCTGGCGGCGGCATAGTTGCAGATTCCACGCCAGAGGGCGAATATCAAGAGAGCGTCAACAAGTCCAAAGCTTTGCTGACCGCGCTGGAAGCAGCGACGAGCGCGAATGGGGCAGGGAAGTTACGATGATTCTTCTGCTGGACAACTACGACTCCTTCACCTACAACCTCGCGCAGTATCTCGGCGAACTTGGTTGCAACATCGAAGTCCATCGTAACGACAAAATCACCGTCGAAGAAATCGCCCGCCGCAAGCCCGAGCGCATCGTCATTTCTCCCGGGCCTTGCACACCGCAGCAAGCTGGTATCTCCGTCGAGCTGATCGAGCGTCTCGCAGGGAAGTTCCCAATTCTAGGCGTCTGCCTGGGCCATCAGGCCATTGCCGCAGCCTTTGGTGGAAGAATCATTCGTGCACCAAAGCTGTTTCACGGGAAGACGAGCCAGATTCATCACGACGGCAAAAACATTTTCCGCAAGCTGCCTGACCCGCTCACCGCCACGCGCTACCATTCGTTGATTGTCGAACGGAAGTCTTTTCCGCGCGAACTCTCTATTACCGCCGAAACCGACGACGGCATCATCATGGGCCTTCGTCACCGCCGCCACAAAATCGAAGGTGTCCAATTCCATCCTGAATCCGTCCTCACCAACTCCGGCAAGCAACTGCTCTCGAATTTCCTTTCTTTGTAGGGGCGCAGTTCTGCGCCCCTGGTTGGCGCGATCCCCCGTCAGGTTCGAGCCCCCCTGAGCTTTCGTCCGCCTGACGCTAGAGCGCTTCTCTGCGTCCTCCGCGCCTCTGCGTTATTCTTTTGTCTGCTTCACCAATTCAAGTCCGCCAGAATCGCCCCGTAAATCTCTATCCCGCGCCAGAAGTGTCCCAGCCTCAAATTTTCATCCGAGCTGTGCTGGTGATTGTCGTAATTCACAATCGGGACGCCAATCCACGGTAGCCCCAATTCCTCGAAAATGTACATCGGCACGCTCCCGCCAAGCGCGGGCGCAATCACGGCCGAACCATCCGTCGCGTCTTGAACCACTTTTATCAGCGCTTGTGAAACCGGCAAATCCATCGGCGTGCGCGAAGCGCGGTATCCGCCTTCATAAATCACCTTCGCGATGCGAGCATGTGCTCG
>QHYI01000047.1 GCA_003223245.1 Acidobacteriota bacterium | reverse complement strand
CAGGTCTCGCGGGCCGCAGGCCCAAAAGACACCCTTGGTCGCGAGTTTGGCAAAGAAAGAGTTCCATCCGGCGTCGTGGACCGGGCCGACCAATATTCCTCGCGAAAGTCCTTTGATGTTGAGGTCTTCCACGGCGATCAACCACTTGATCCCTAAGACTTTCGCCATTCTCAGCACCATCTGCCCTACATACTGAGCTGTGCGCGGCGTAGTGACGTCGGTTCGCAGGCGGCTAAGGTTGCCGCGTCAACGTGCCTGAGAGAACGCGGTTAGTGTCCGTGCACACCACAAAAATGCGGTTTTGGTCGACAATGTAGGTGGTGAAATGGAACGTATCCGCCGGGCTGACTTCCGTGACGTTGAGTGTGTTGGCGCCCAGTCCGTTTCCGCTCAATGTCAGGTTGCCGTTAATCAGTGCGTCAAAAACTTGCGTGCTCGTTGTCGTCGCGAAGCGATTCGAGTCCAGCAACCCGCTGAAGCCGCCGGACGAATCTAATGTCAACTGCCCGGCGAAATCTGTCTCATCGCCGCTGGAGTTGACCCCGGTCCACACGAACGCGTAGTCGCCCGCCATCGACGCCGTGGTGATCGGAGTGGCCGTTTGCGCTGTGAACAGCCCGTCGCTGACGATGCCCGAGTCCGTCTCCTGAAGTACGGCTTGCGTTGGCGAGATCAGATAAAAAATGAATGAAAATGTTCCCGCGGTTGTGTCCGTCCACTGCAACAATCCACCGCCAAATCCATTCGCATCGACCGCGTACGTCCCGGTCACCGTTCCCACGGGCAGCAGCGTAACAGCGCCGTTGTGATTTTCGTCGGCGATGACATTGGCGATGTTCCCCGCCCCGTCCGCCGTGAAGCGTCCAGACGTGGCGATGAGCGAACCTGAGTTCAGACCATCAATAAGAAACGCGTAGTTCCCGACGAGCGAACTGTCATTAAACGCGATGTTCTGTTGCGCGAACGCCTCTCCCAACAATTCCGAAGGGAAATCCGTCCCAATGAACTTGATGCGGGTGGCGTCCACGACATAAAAGGCGAAATTCCGCCCGGCGATATTCGCCGTACCGCGTCCAAACGCAGTGCCGTCGCCGTTCGTGTCCATCCGGTAGAACGTCCCTGTCGGAAAGGTCTGCTGTCCTGATAACGTTCCCGCGATGTTCGAGTCATACAGCCCATTCACAATGGTGCCCGCGCCATCCGCGTCAAATCGGCCAATGATCGATGCCGGATCAACGGTCGTGCCCACAACTTCCACACCCTTGAAATCGAACACGTATCCGCCGGCAATCGCCGCATTGGAAAAGCTCCCCGGATTCTGCCTTTGAAACGTGCCGCTCGCCGTCACGGTCGCGTCAGTTTGCGCCACGGTGCCCTGCGCCGAGGAAACCAGCGAAATGCTGTAATTGGTCGTGCCGGTGCTGTTCGTCAGGCTCAAGGAGCCACGCCCGTCCGCATCAATGGAATACCTGCCGCCGGTAAACTGCAGAATGTCCGTTCCTGTACAAATATTCACGTCCTCCAGGCCGTTCGTGATATTTCCGTGGCCGTCGGCCGTGAACGTCCCGGTGCGGGCGAACAAGCTGCCTTGTCCCGCACACAATTCCGTACCGCTCATCGAGAACGCGTACTGCCCGCTTAGGCTAGCGTTCGTAAACTTCGGCGGTGGAGGTGGTGGGCCGCCATTGTTGCCGCCACCGCCCCCGCAAGCCGCGGCAAACAGCGCCAAAACAATCGAGACCCGCGAGACCGTACTCCCAGTGCGTGCGTTCATCGCGCACCGCCCTGTTGCTTCACTTGCGCGCGCTCGGCCTCGGTCAGGAGGCGCGCCGCACTATTCGCCAGAAGCGATCCGCGCGGCGATCGAATCGTGACTACTTGATTCCCCTTCTGCGCGATGCGTGCCAAAAACACGTCTTTGCCGTTCACCACTGCCCGGACACCGACAAATCTCACTTGCTCGCCGGCTGCCAGAGAGAAGTGTTTAGCCTGTAGGTACGAAGCGGGTCCGAGATGTACATCGACCTCGCCGCTCGTGGTTCGCACAGTAGCGTGCGCCCCTGTCGGCGCGATCTGCCCGTTTTCCGTGTAACCCGTTACCGTTCCTTGCAGTACGCTTTCGCGCTTCCTGTCATAGGCGAATGCCCGCGCCGGGACCGCCGCCGGTCTCGCCTCAACTTGTGCCTTCCTCCCCTGCACTGCGGTTTCCTGTGCCCCGCCTGCAAGCGCTTGAGCGGCACCGAGCAATAGCGCTATTGCCCGGCTCAGCGAGGCTGTCGCTAGTTTTCTGGTGATTATTGGATTCATCCCATTTCTCCCACTTCCAGAACAGTAAAAGGCGCCAGGCGCTAAGTAAATTAGATTCCGCAGCATCCGAAAATGGTTTGCTACTGCAGGATGGCTAACGTTTGTGAGAAAAGCAGCATCCTTTCCTGTACAGCGAGCGCAGATCCGAAAAACCGTCTGTGAAGGCCGCTGCCTTCTTACATTGACAAACACTCCTGCGCCAAAACAGTTGCGGCTGCGTTACGGGAAACGGCGACATGCTGGGCAAAATGACAATGCGCACAGCCAAAAAAATGAATTTGGCCGCGAAATCTGCGACTTCAAAATCGCCGCTTCGGAAGAGCCCAAATCTTCAAATCGCAAATCCCCTTTATTTGTACAGGTTTCCAGACGACAATGGACGACAGGCGACGACCGATTACTCGGGCTTGAATCCCACCCTCTCCGCTACCTTGTCTTCCACGACCACTTTGCCGAATGGGCCCAAAGAAGTGGGGCGCAGTGTCGCTCGGACGAAGCTCTCGCCTTCGCGTATATATTCTTTGCTGATACGAGAGACATTCCCGAGGGTCTTCGGGACAACTTCGGGACATTTGAGAAGTGGGAATCGGCGGCTTTTTCGGGCGTAAGCGACACGAGCAAAGCCATTTAGTTTGGGATTTCACGCTGCTTGCAAAGCAGGTGCTCCCTCCCAGCTGAGCTACACGCCCATCGTTTCAGCCGGATAAACCACTATACCTCATGGGGTTACAAGCGGCAAATTGGGACAATTTGGGACAATCAGATTGCCAATCCCTCCGCCGTTGCCCTGCGTTTTTCGGGAGAAAAATGCGGGTATCGCCGCGTCATCCGCAGGCTGCTGTGACCGATTTCAAGCTGGATGATTTTCTCGCTCACGCCCTCGTCCTGCATCTTGCTCACTCGGCCATGTCTGAACGCATGCATCCCGCCGTGCGAGATTCCTCGGGGAATCGTTCGGACGGGTTCGGGTTCGAGAGGCGGATGACCGTCCCTCGTATGTCTTCGTGAAAATCTCCCTCAAGGTCGAAGGTAGCCCGGAGCGGAGGCTCTTCCTTGCGAAAGAAGCGCATCCAGCCCGAGATCTTTCCGCTGCTCGGTTTGACGTTGGTATGCTTGTTCGCCGCGCTACCACCGACATTGCGCGCTTCGCGATTGAATCCAGTGGTTGCGTTGCGACAGGAGTAGAGTGCAAAGAACCCACACATGGGCGGGGCTGACACGTGCGTCTCCCTTGCAGTGCTTGCCCGAGTTTGAAATACGCCGCGCCGATCATTGCGAGAATTCACTTCTCCCTATGGCAGCCCACGCTGAACTGGCTCGGAATGGCGTTCTATCGGAATCGCATTCGCGAGAAGCGACTGTTCACGAACGGTGAAGTTTCGGAAGGCGTGGTCTTGACTCAGTCTGACAAGCGCATTGGCAGTCGAATCGTGGAGCGCAATGACATCCATCTGCTTGAGGGAGAGGATGCGGCAATCCACCACGCATGAATCTGCTCCGACTTGCTTACCGGAATGTACATATCCTCAAAAGCCATACCGATGTTTCAGCGGCGCGACTTTTTCGTATTCAGTCAGAGTCGGGCACTGCATCTGGTCTTAACTCTTCGTTAAAGAAGGTGCTTACGTCTTCATCCCAGGCCGTCGAACGAGGCCGTAGCGTCAATTGGTAGTAACACCGAGAATATGCGTGCAGCATTGAGGCTCCGACTCCTGAGAGATCGGCTTCACACAAAATGAATGTCCATATATCCGGCACCAGTAGATGTGAATTCCACTGTGCGCACCAGAAGTCCCTCTGTGTGAAGGTGCAGCTCCAGCCACGCTTGGACTGATACTGGATGACGGCAAGCAGGAAGTAATCCCAAGGTAAGGGTTGCCGAGGATCCAGGCGTCACGGATCTCAGTAATCCCCCAAGCGGTTCTGACTACGTGATCTGGTATTCCCGCAAGAGGACGATGATAGTCTGGCGATTGGCGCCGAAAGCGGTCCACACGGATCGGCACCAATTGTCGATCGCCATGTCACGCTCAGGCCCGGCAGATGCCGCCAGCACATCGGCAACCGTCATGCTGCCCCGATCCGCGGGCAGATAGACGCGCGGCCATTCTCGTTTCCTACGTCCAAGCTCCATGTGTATTCTCTGGACCCGGCGGCCTGAAAACTGTTTTTCAACGTGGAGATAAAGGCCAACCAACCCGAACACAACGCTGATCGGCGTGCTCTCGTCGTTGGCGGTTTGCACGGCGAACGCGTCCACCACGTGCTGCAGGATAAACCCAGGGCGGCCCATCGTGTAGGCGTACACCTCGTCGTATGCGGCGCGCGTAGAATGCATATCGAGGACAGTCTAGCAAGAGACTTGAGCACCGTGTGGTCCCGTCGGTCCTTCCTGGTCGCCTAGGATTTGTCGTTGGTCCGTCGCCTTGATTGACTTGAGCATTCCGGTCGGTCAGCGGGCAACCCGCAAGTAATGCCTCTCGGATCAGTGACGTTTACCAGGAGCTAGCGAGATATTTCGACACGCTGATCCCGTCCAGTAACACTAAAACCGCAAGCAGGACCGTGAGCACGGGAGACATGACCCCGACGATTACTCCGCCCGGGCTGCGGCAGCCGCTCGACGAGCCAAGGAGAGTTCAAGAAGTCCCCAGCCAGCGACAAAAACGGCCACCAGAGGAATCCGCCAGGGGCGTGGCGGCGTGCCTGTGCAGAGAGCAACGCCTGCCGCGACAGCGAAGGCGCGAACGCTCCACCGAGCGCTGGCATTCCTCCATCTCTCAATCGGCCAGACGAATGCGTACTCAACCCCCCAGCAGAAAGCGGTCGCAGCATAGAACAGTACGCGCCCGAAATACGGATTCACAGTAACGCTGCCAGCCCACCAAGCCAACAACATCACCAGGAAAAGGAGTAGTGTGAGATAGACATATTGCGGACCAGGCCGTGACCTGCCCACGCCGCTCCATCTGACCGTGCGGTAAACGTCTGCTGCCTTGGCCCGGGACCAAGCAAGAGGCGATGCGAGGCGGCTTCAGTTTAAAAAGCCAAGGTTTCGCAAGTGCCTTCATTGTTCCCGACCACTGATTCAGGTAGAGCCGCGATGAAATCGACAAATAATTCTCCAGTCCCATCAAGGCCGGGAAGGAGCACCAGGTGTTTGGGTGCCAAATACGGCGGCCTCGCTGAGGAAATTAAAAGTCACGAGCCCGAAACGGGTCTTCTGGACTGTGGGCCACCGTCGCTCCGGCTTCAGCCGCGAGAAGCTCACCCAAGGTAGCCTCCGTGCCTTCAATCTTGCTGGACAACCCAGCCTCGCGCCGGACAAAAGGGCGCATGAGCACACGAGGGTTGGGGAGTCTCCCGCCCTCGCCAGCCAGCCTGCCAATGAGCCGGTCTGCGTCGGAAAGCACTCGGATGAGTCGCGGCGTCCAATCGAGTGCCGGCGGAAGTGGTCCGGTACGAAGGTGGAATACCCGCCTTGTGGCACCAGTTTGCCAGGTACGTTCGCGGTTTTGGGCATTTCACCTTCTTGCGTCGCGAAAAGAAGCAAGACTGTTATTTTCGATATTCATCATAATCGAAAATAAGGTTATGGACTGTTAGCGACCCCAGATGGAGGCGCTATTTGCGCGACTCATTGCGTTCTGACGGATCTTCCGAGCTATTGGTGCGGCTATCCGGCTTAGGCAATAACTAACAGGTAAGATTAGGTTGACAACCGCGAGTGCATTCCGCGAAACCATAGTATTGCTTCTGGCGGACTCGCAGCTTTGCTAGAATAAAGGAAATGGTATTTCCATTTTTGGACCAAATATGGAATTAGAGAATCGTTTTTTCGAAGCGCCGGCTGGCAGCTTTTTTCTCTTTGGCCCCCGTGGTACGGGGAAGACCACGTGGCTGCGCCAAGCGTTTCCCCAAGGCTTGTTGCTTGATCTGCTCGAGCCCGACCTTGCTCGTGAACTGGCGGCCCGTCCGGAACGGCTGCGCGACGTTATCGAGGCTGCGCGGACCGATTTGCCCGTGATCATTGATGAAGTGCAGCGAATTCCCGAACTGCTCCATTTGGTGCATGCGTTGATGGAGAACAAGAGGCGGCGTTTCATCCTTACCGGATCGAGCGCCCGCAAGCTGCGCCGCGGCGGTGTGAATCTTCTGGCTGGCCGCGCCGTGGTGCGCACCATGCATCCGTTCATGGCAGCGGAACTGCGCGAATTCCGTCTCGTCGCGGCGCTGGCGCATGGACTTCTCCCCCTGGTCGTTACCGCCGCGGACCCCAAAGACGTGCTTCGCGCATATGCTTCCCTGTACCTAGACCAGGAGGTGCGCTTCGAAGGCTGGACGCGAAATATCGGCGCTTTCGCTCGGTTCCTCGAGACGATTAGCTTTTCCCAGGCTTCTGTTCTCAACGTGGCGAACGTCGCGCGTGAATGCCAGATCGAGCGCAAGACTGTCGCCGGCTATATTGAAATTCTCGAAGATCTGCTTCTGTCTTTTCGTCTACCTGTTTTTAGGCGCCGTGCAAAGCGAGGGACGATTCAGCATCCAAAATTTTATTTTTTTGATGCCGGCGTGTATCGCTCCTTGCGTCCCGCAGGCCCGCTGGACCGGCCGGAGGAGATCGAAGGCGCCGCGCTCGAAGGCCTAGTAGCCCAGCATCTGCGAGCCTGGATCGCATACCGCAATGCGGATGCCGAACTGTTCTTTTGGCGCACTCATTCCGGTGTGGAGGTGGATTTTGTTCTCTACGGACCGGCGGGATTTTGGGCGCTGGAGGTGAAGAATACGACTCGCGTCCGCCCGGAAGATTTGTCCGGCCTCAAGGCATTCGGCGAGGATTATCCGAAAGCGGAACGAGGATTACTCTATCGAGGAGCCCGCCGCGAACTCCGCGATGGCATCTGGATCGTGCCAATCGAGGAGTTCTTAAAACGACTTGATCCGCACGACGGTTTTGCATTTTCGAACCCACATTAGTAGGACCTGCGGCATAAATGAGTCCGGCGTGCTGATTTGCTCGAACGATAGCCGAATTCTGGACGACCCTGCCCATAGAAAACTCCTCAGAAAAATGCCATCAATCCACACAGCGCCCTTGATCACCCATAGGGTTCGCTAGCGCCCTGACACACAGCCTAAACAAAAGCAGGTGCGCTACCGCGCACGAACCGTACATTTAAGAATGAGATTGAGGCCCTTGAAGTTAGCTGCGAACGAGAAGCAGATTCCCCAGTTTGTTGGGTCAGACCATGCGTTGCTGGAGGGTTCTTATAAAACGTGCACGTCTACGCCCGGCGAGCGAAGTCCCCGATCAAACGTAACGAGCTTAAGGCCAGCTACCGCCAAAGGCGACAAGGTATGCATCAGCCCATACCTTCGGAGACGAACTGCGCCGCGCCGAGAACCGACGAAACTCAGGCTCGATGGCCTCGGGCTCAGCGAGCAGCGCTATCCAGTCGTCGGCGCAGACTTTATCCCAAAGGGACCACGCCTCGGACATTGTCTTTACATCACTCCCCATAACCATTGGGGTTGTCAAAGGTCGAAGAACCGTGATCTGCGTGATTCGACAGAAGAAGAACTTTTCTTCGCTGGAACGTTCAAACCATGCTCCAGCCCTCTCCGAGTGGACGTGGCGGCTCCAGAGAAGCGCCAACCAGACGTTGGCAATGAGTAAAAGCGCTCCCGTAGCAGATCGACTGTCAGATGGTGGAGCAAGGCGGTGAACTTCCTCTCCTTGTTCCTTGTTCTCCCTTGCTGCTTTCCGCACGCCTGCCAGCCCCTGTGACACGCCTTTCTCGCTCTGTGTCGGGTACGTGTTAGGTTGACAAGCGTTCTCCTTGATCAGCGGCCTTCCCTCCTCACTCTCCGCCAACGGCTTCCCGTCTTTATTCGAATGATTCATAGGTAGTATTCCGCTGTCCGACTCCTCGGTGACGTACACGCGGGCCGTACGGCCATGGCCTTCTCCCGCCGTCCTGCAGCACTTCCGCGCCGCAGGCATCTCCGAGGTCTCCCGGTTCTCGTGCATGAAGTTTCTAGGCGTGTCTGGGGTCTACGACTACGCAGGACTGATCGTGGGCTCGCGCTATCGCTCACGGTCATATTCCCTTCCGCCAGTCCTATGACGTCGGCGTCCTGATTGGGTGTTTTCGAAGCTCAATACCCAGCCCACCTATCCCCTGTTTATGCTTCGCTACGCGCCTTGCAGCGCTTAGTGCCAAACTCGGGGCCGAGCAGGTCGCTAATCCTTTCTCGTGAGACTCTCACATTCTCTACTTCATGCCGGTTTATCCCGGCGCACAGGACTTGCACCTCCTGGCTGACGAACGCGCTCGGCATACAACAAGAAAGGGGCGGACATTGCTCTCCGCCCCTGGCACAACCGCAAAATTGTGAGCCCGGAATCCCGGCGGAACCGGGACAAGCCGCCGGGCGCGGGAAAGTTAGAAGGACAAACGCAAGCTGAGCGACATCACGCGGGACTTCTGCGTGGGAAGGCCAGCCCCGCCGTCGACAATCTGTGCTTGGCCGAAGGTGCTACTGCCTAGATTAGAATCGATAGCGTCAAAGTTGGGATGGTTTGCTAAGTTTTGGGCCTCCGCGCTGAAGCGCAGATTCATGTATTCCGTTAACTTGAAGGTCTTGTGCGCACCAAAGTCGAGATCTACAAACCTCGGCCCGTGGAAGACATCACGGCCCAGTGTTCCGTACCGTTTATACAGGGGTCCCGATGCCGGATATCCCGGCATAACGAACAATGAGTTCGGCGTGCCGATGGAGCCCGTGCCAGCCAGGTTGCACGAAGTATCCCCGACCGCACATGCACCAGCAACCCCGAAATTGGCATTGCACGAGGCGATGTCCGCGTTCGCAGGAACCCACGAGGCACCGCACCCAATGATGTTGTTGTCCCTGAAGATACCGTTAGCGGGACTGCCAGTACTGTAGACGGAGTTAATGTTACCTCCGATGAAGATCGGGTGATCGTTATTCACGCGATCCAAGTTATAGTCGCCACCAAGGTTGAACGGGATGCCGTTCGCATCCAGTATTAGGTTACCGGCGGCGTCAGTCGCGGGATACGTCGTGCGGCCATCGTAAACGTCAATGGGA
>QHYI01000092.1 GCA_003223245.1 Acidobacteriota bacterium | reverse complement strand
CGCACGGGCGCCAATTCCCGTGCCAAGGTGCGGCTCTTCGAGGGCTCCCAAGTGGAAATGAATCAGCGCGCGGAATTGGCGGTAACCGCCACGCGTCGCGACACCACCATTCATCTCGACCAGGGGAGCATCATCGTGCAAGCGGCGAGGCGTCGCATCGGGCACCTTTACGTGAGTGCTCCGGATTGCACGGTAGCCGTCACCGGAACTGTTTTCTCCGTGAATTCCGGCACCAAAGGGTCGCGCGTGGCCGTGATTGAAGGAGAAGTCCACGTAAAACATGCTGGGGCGGTATCCATTCTGCATTCCGGCGATGTGGTGGCAACAACCCAGAGTGTCGGCGTTGTTCCCGTCCGCGAAGAGATTGCATGGAGCAGCGACCTCGATCACCAACTCGCTCTGCTTGCAGAATTTTCAAAACTTCGCACGAAATTGGCGGAAATCCAGACTCCTGGCCCGCGTTATGAAAGTAAAATCCTTCCCTTGTTGCCCGCGGATACTGTCCTGTATATCGGCATCCCCAACCTCGGGGATGCACTTCAACAGGCAAACAAAATCTTCCAGCAACAACTCTCGCAAAGCAAAGTCCTGCAGGAATGGTGGAGCAAGAGCGGCAACTCGAATCAGCACCCCACTCCCCAGGAGTTGATCGACCAAATTCAATTCATAAGCCAGTATTTGGGCGACGAAGTGGTGATTACGGCCAGAGCAAGCTCCACCTCTAACGAGCATGGACCCGTCCTGTTGGCCGAAGTGAGGCGGCCTGGGCTGAAGGATTATTTGCAGAATCATCTTGCTGAGATCTTGAAGAACCCGCAAGGCACGGCCAATTTGCGCGTCGTGGACGCGCAGTCGCTCTCTTCACTTGGCGGCAATGAGCGCGGAATGATCATGCTTGTCAGGCCCAACATGCTTGTCGCCGGCGGGGACGCTGACTCGGTTCGACAGATGAGCGCACAACTCGACGCCGGTACGACTGTCTTCTCCGGTACGGATTTTGGCCAGCGAATCGCAGCCGTCTACAGCCGCGGGACCGAAACTCTGGTGGCCGCGAATCTCGGCCAAATCGTAAACAGCACGCATACCCTGCAAGAAGATTCCAAGGCGCTGCAGAATAGTGGTTTTAGTGACATAAAGTATTTGATCGCTGCACGCGGCGAATCCTCCAGCCAGGAAGACAACCGGATTACTTTGGAATTTAATGGCCCGAGGCACGGCATCGCTTCCTGGCTGGCCGCGCCAGCTCCGATGGGTTCGCTGGAGTATGTTTCGGCCAATGCGGGTGCGGCGGTTTCTTTCGTTGCGAAACAACCAGCGCTTATGCTGGATGACATTCTCAGCACCATCGGCGCTTCCGACGCTAACTTCAGCAAGAATCTGGCTCAAACAAGTTCAGAACTTGGCTTGGACATTCGCAACGACTTGGCAAGCACGCTGGGAGGGGAACTAGCCCTGGCTCTTGATGGTCCGGTTCTCCCCACGCCTTCATGGAAAATGGTTGTTGAAGTCAACAATCCGGGAGCCCTTCAGGTAGCCATAGATAAGCTGGTGCAGGCTATTAACCGCGAAGCGCAAAAGTTGAACCAGCCGGACACAACACTCAGTCAAACACAGTCCGGTGGACGAACGTTTTACACAATCCAATCGCAAAGTGGTGGGCTTTCGACAGAGTGCGACTACACCTTCGCGGACGGGTATATGATCATGGCGCCTTCGCGGGCGCTGCTTCTGACGGCGCTACAAACTCACGCGAACGGGACATCGCTGGCTCGTTCCGCCGGGTTTCGCGCGCTCCTACCCAGCGACAACCAGGCGAACTTTTCTGCAATGATTTATCAGAATCTCAGCCCGATCCTGAAACCGCTCGCTTCGCAGCTTACTTCCGAACAGTTGGCGCTCCTCCGGCAGATGGCAGCCGACGCCAAACCGAGCGTATTCTGTGCTTATGGGGAAAGCGATCGCATCGAAGTGGCCAGCAGCGCCAAGCTCTTTGACTTGCACCCAGCTCTTCCGACCTTGATCCACTTGCTGGGTTTGTCGGATCATGGAACTTTGCGCCAAGCCAATCCGTAGTGCTTGGTAGATTGATGAACGCAACAATCGAGCTCAATGAGCTCGAAGTACAACTCGGCAACCGAACGATCCTTCATGGTCTGACAGGCGTTTTGAAGAGCCGCGCCATTGGGCTGCTCGGACCCAATGGCGCCGGCAAGTCGACACTCATCAATACCCTCTTAGGTTTTCACTCCCCGTCTAAAGGGAGCGCCCGCGTGCTCGGGCTGGACTCTCACACCAACGGGAATGCGCTTCGGTCTCTTGTCGGATACATGCCTGAGAACGAGGCCTTCATTTCAAAAATGTCCGGCGTACGCTTTGTTCGTTACATGGCGGAGATTTCGGGTCTTCCACCCGATCAAGCGATGGAGCGTGCGCACGAAGCTTTCGTGTATGTGGGGTTAGGCGAAGCGCGCTATCGCCCGGTGGGAACGTATTCTCTCGGCATGAAACAATTGGCGAAGCTGGCGCAGGCGATTGCGCATGGACCTAAGTTGCTCATTCTGGACGAACCCACGAATGGCTTGGACCCGCCTGCGCGCAAACGCTTAATCGAGCTTATCGGCGAAATCCGGGAGGCCAGTGATATCTGCTTGCTGCTTTCCTCGCATCTTCTTCACGACGTCGAGGAAACCTGCGATGAAGTGCTGATCCTCCGGAACGGGCAAATCGCCTCCATTTGTAACCTCGCCGAGGAACGGCGCGCCAATCGCAAGTTCCTGGAGTTGGAAACAATTGGCGCCGAGGCCACATTTACGTCCACGCTCGAGAGTCTTGGTTGCGAGTGCGCGGTTTTCAGTAACGGCCGCATCAAGGTGGTTATGCCGGACAGCGTGGAAATCAGGGAGGTGTTCAAAATCGCGGCAGACCGCGGCGTCCAAATTCGCCGGATGAATCACCGGCGCGATTCGCTGGAAGACATTTTCCTCGACGCGATGGAACACACGGGAGCG
>QHYI01000140.1:2052-35737 GCA_003223245.1 Acidobacteriota bacterium | reverse complement strand
GGCGCGAGAATGTATTCAATACATCTGGAAAAATCGACGGCGTATGCGGTATCCCGGGTTCGAAAAACAAGGCTTCTGTACTTCGACGGGCGTCGTGGAGTCCGGTTGCAAGCTAGTCGTTGGGACTCGGCTCAAGCGGCAGGCATGCACTGGACCGTCAAGGGCGCCAACGCCATCATCGCCCTGCGCTGCAGCAAGCTCAGCGGACGCTTCGAAGATTTCTGGCAACGCCGCTCAGAGCAGAAACGGCCGGCCGCATGACTCTATTCCCTAAATCTGATGTGCGCCCCCGGTTGTCCCGTGCGGTCGAAGAATTTTATTTGCCTGGCGGGCGTCGCGGCACTAAGATGCAGACAATTCCATCATTGCTGAGAGCCGACCCCTGCCTCGAGGGGTCGCGGGAGGCATGGTATGCGAAACATTAAATGGCTTGTAGGCGCAGTCATTCTACTTGGTGGTTGGAATATCTCGGTCGCGCAGCAGATTGGCAAGTACGTTCCGATTCAAGCGGGTTCGGACGTGGACCACGCCTTAAACGAAATCAATGCGACTGCCGACGCGGCGCAAAAACTCGCGCTGATTCAAAAGTTTGCCGATGGCATCGGAAAAGAAGGCGACTATCCGCTCCTGGCAGACGGACTTCTTGTGGACTATTACCTGAGCCAAAAGAATTACGACAAAGTGTTCGAATACGGCGACAAGGTTTTTGCGCTGGATCCAGACAGCTTCCAAAACGCGATCAGCATGGTACGGGCTTCTGCGGAAAAAGGCGACGTGGACCGGCTTATCTCGTACGGAGAAAAGGCGGGCGGAATCATGCAACGCTACAAAGCGGCGCCCCCGCCGGAAGGCACGTCGGCTGAAATGTGGAAAGAGCAGCAGACGCACACGCTCGAAGCCAATAAAGACAGCTACACCTATGTGCAGCAACTCGTCTTCCGCGGTGTGTATCAGGTGAAGGATCCGGCGAGGCGCGCGGCATTCCTCGTGAGGTTCGCGCAAGCTTTTCCAGATTCGACGTTTGCCAATCAGGCGCTGGGGGTTGCTGCAACAGCGTATCAACAGGCCCAGAACACCGCGAAGATGCTGGAGGTGGCGAACGGGTTGTTAGTGAAGGACCCGAACAACATAGGAATGCTGCTCCTGCTTTCCGATTATTACGGCGAGAAAGGCGAGCAACTGGATAAAGCCGAGGGTTATGCGAAGAAGGCCATCTCCACACTGGAGACGGCAGCCAAGCCCGAAGGCGTGACCGGCGAGCAGTGGGCGCAGCAAAAAGGATTGCAGAAAGGCTTGGCGCTGAGTTCGCTAGGGCAGATTAATATTGAGAAAAAAGAGAACGCGCAGGCCGTCGAAAATCTAAAAGCGGCGGCGCCGCTGGTAAAGGCCGATGATGGGAGTTATGCGCGGAACCAATACCGTTTGGGATTCGCGCTGCTGAATTTGAAGAGGAGTGCGGAAGCAAAGGAAGCGTTCACCCAAGCGGCTTCGGTGAACAGCCCGTATAAGGCGCTGGCACAAGAGAAGCTAAGAGGACTTGCGGGGCCGGCAAGGCGGAAGGCATCGTAGACAGCTAGGCTTTTCTGAATCGAGCAGGTCGCCTTGCGCATCTAAAAACTTAGATGATGCGTGTGAGAGGAGATTTCGATGGCTGAAATTGCTACCTTTGGAGCGGGATGCTTCTGGGGAGTGCAAGCGGCGTTCCAGCGCGTCCCGGGAGTGCTTGACACAGCCGTGGGCTATAGCGGCGGACACACGGAAAATCCGTCCTATCAAGACGTGTGTACCGGCGAAACCGGGCACGCCGAAGTGGTCGAGGTGACGTTTGATCCCGCGAAGGTGAGTTACGAGCAACTGCTAAACGTATTTTGGCAGATCCACGATCCCACGCAGGTGAATCGCCAAGGGCCGGATTTCGGGACACAGTACCGCACCGCGGTCTTCTTTCACTCGCCGGAGCAAGAGGCGATGGCCAAGAAGTCGCGCGCCGCCCTGGAAGCCAGCGGCAAATTCCGGCGGCCGATTGCGACGGAAATTACGCCTGCGGGAAAGTTCTATCGCGCGGAAGAATATCACCAGAAGTATCTCGAGAAGCGCGGGGTTGCGTCGTGCCATTTCTGAGGGTCCCCATCCAGCCGCAAGCTGCTTTGCGGAGCAAAGTTACATAATTACCTTAACGTGGAACGCTAACTTGTTAAGCGCGAAGGACTTGCTTCAGGAAAATGCGCTTCACGCCCAGGATCTTTCCCCACAAAGGACTGCGTTTTTGCTCACTTTTGCGCTTCTACGGCCTTTTCTGTGACGACCTGCGGGTCTGCAAATTGCAGCCAGAAACCCATCATCTCCTCGTCGCTCGGCTCCCCCCAACGGAGCGCTTTGGAGGGATCGGGATTCAGCGGATTGTTCTGGGAGTTGTCGAAATACGCGACCGTCATTAGCTTAGTGCCCTTCGGCAGTACGAACGGCTTCTTCAAAAAATAAGTTTCCTGCCACCGAAAATCATAGTGCGGCACGTCCATCAGCACTTCTTCGTGACCATCCGGAAAGATAGCTTTTGTGGTCATGCTTTTGCCGCGGAAGTGCATGTGTGCGGTGTAGGCTACGGCGATGACATCTTTGGGTAACGTGAAGCAAGACGTAACGCGGTGGTTACTGTCGTTTGGCGGAATCCGAAACATATTGTTCCAGATTTCGTATTGCGCGACTTCGTGCTGCACCGGCTCTCTTGCAAACACCAACCCAATGCTCGTGCGGTCCTTCTCGTCGAGCCCGCGATGATTGCTGTAGTGAATCTGAAATTGCAGATAGGAATGAGCTGGAATCCGCAGCGCGTATCCTGGAGGCCGTATCTCCGGCATGTGGCCGGGCAGATAAATCGCCGGAACGATATTCAAATAACCGGAAGGATGGCCGGGAATTCCGCCGCCATCCGGAGCGGAACAGCCGTCGTCAATGACGGGAGCGTCCGGGCGGAGATGCAACACCTTGCCGGTGCGGTAGTGATATTCGTCAACACCCGCATTCTCTTTGGCGTGCTCCGCCACGTGTTTGGCGTATTCAGCCTGATCGATCACCGAAACCGTGGCGTGATGCACCACGCGGCGGTCGCCGGGCAAGACTTCGCCGGCCTGAATCCATTTGTCTTCGGTGAAGTTCGTAGGAACGTAAATGTACTCGTAATCGTCCATGGCGGTTTTGGGAACGACAAACTCGGGAATGGTGAAAATGACATCCGGCAGGATATGCCAGCCCGGCTCGAAAGCAGGGGCGGGCGGCAAGTCTTTCGGGTCGCCCTTTTTCATTCCACGTTTGACCCACTCATCGATCGTCGCGATATCGGCGTCGCTCAAGCGCGGGTCGTTTGTAAATTCACCGACCTGCGGATCTTCGTGCCAGGGCGGCATCTTTCGTTGCTCCACGTCCTGCTGAATCATTCGCGCGAAGGGCACAACCTCATCGTAGGTCATGAGCGACATGGGCGCGACATCGTTCGGGCGATGGCACACCACGCAGTTCTTGTATAAGATTGGCGCGACGTCCTTGGTGAAGGTAACTTCCTTCTGAGGCGGCGTGGTCTGATTTCTCGCCGCGAGTATGAGGCTCGAGAATCCGGCGACAAAAACAAAGGTGATCGCTCTCCCTAAATGCATGGGACCTCTCCTTCAGGGACGCTGCTCATTCAGGTGAGCTGCTCCCCCCGGAATAGCCGCAAGCGCATATTTTACACCGCAGAATTCGCAAAGTAGCCCATGGAAGTCTCGAAGTCCCGGGATTCTCACACCGCGCAGTCGGATTCAAACCTGCTACTTGAGAGATTGCTCCTGCATAGTGCGAATAGCTGCATTGCTTGTACTCTGTTTGTGCGCCCTTTGTTTTGCGGCCGAGGAGCCCGATCCTCAGCGGAGTGCAAATCATGCCAAAGATATTCAAGCGCGGCGATCATGTGGAATGGAATTCTGAGGCGGGACGAGTGCGCGGTGTCATCCTGCGGAAACTAACTGCCGATTACCGGTATAAAGGCTACGTCCACCGCGCCTCGAAAGAAGAACCGCAATATCTCATCAAGAGCGACAAAACCGACCATGTGGCCATCCACAAGGGCAAAGCCTTAAAGCGCGTAAGACCCCTGAAACCGGGGAGAGCCGCCAAATCACAGAAGAAAAAGCCCCGGCGACGTTCGCGAACCCATGCCTGAATCGCCGTGCGGTTCCAAACCCCGAGGACCGAGAACTTCAAGCCCTCGCTTCCGCTTCTTTGATGGTCGCCTGATAGTAAGCTTCTTCGAGAATTGCTTCCTTTTTCCAGCCGGCCCGTTTTAGGGTCCCCCGACTGTTCTCGATCATCGTGGGGTGGCCGCACAGATAGGCGGTTGTAGTTTCTCCCTGTAGTTCCCACTTGTCTGTGTACTTCCTCAATAGATCATCCACGCGGCCTCGCTCGCCGCGCCACTCGGGGTCCTCCCACGGGCGGCTTACGGTAGCGACATATTTAAACCAAGGCAGTTCTGAAGAGTAGCGCTCGAGTTCTTCCCGATAACCAAATTCGAAGGCTCGGCTGGCTCCTTGCAGGCAAAACAGCTTGTGATTCCCAATCACGGAAGCCCCACCGTTGTGCCAGTCGCGATAGAGTGTTCGAACATAACTGACAAATGGAGCGATGCCAGTAACCGTGGAGATAAGGAGATGGTTGGAGCGACCACTGTGAAAGTCAAACGTAAAGCGGCCTTTGGCGATCTTGCGGCACAGGAGATTGTCGCCCGGGCTCAACTGGAAAAGGCTAGGGGTAAGGCTGCCGCGGGGAACCAATTCGACAAAAACCTCCAGGGCATCTTCATAAGGAGAGGAAGCAATGGAATAAGCGCGCTCGGTTCGCACGCCAGCGCGCTCCATGCCCAGGGTGATGTATTGTCCGGCGCGATACGCAAGGGGACCGCCGGGATTGATACGAAGGACACAAAGGTCCTCGGAAACGTCTCGCCGGTCCATAATTCGCGCGCAAAAATGACTCTCTGCGGAAGGGGTCATGGGTTTTGCTCCAATGGGCGCACTTTTTCCGACTGCAAACTTCTCGCGGCCAAAAATAGAGAGGGGGCGGAGCTGGGCCCGGGATTGCCCCAAATCTCGAACCAGGGGATAAAAGCTTATCGTGTCGAATATTCCTACAAATTATTCTACCAGAATCTTGGTGGGAACGGATCGAGTATCAACAAGGATAACAAGGAGGCGCGATAAGAGTTACTCGCGGGCGATCAACCGCTACGGGATCGGTGTCGAGCATGACATTTACCAGCCGCCGAAATAGCATCTGCGCAAGCGAGTTGCAACAGACCTGTCGCCTTGTACTTTGCGATACATCATTGCCCACCTGTGTCAGAAGACCGTACAATTCCAACATGACCTCGAAGAGCCGACGCCCTTGCCCTGAACACCTACCGGTCATTTCATTATGCCCCGCACTGGCAGATGACATTTTCCCGAGGGAGTCGGCCAAATCTGACCGTGTTGGATTTTGGAGACCGATTCTATGAAACTTATCAGAAGCTTGCTGGGGACGCTCCTCTGGCTCTCATTCCTATCTGCCTCACCGGGGCAAGAACCGGGGCAAGAAAGGAAGGAGGCCAACCCGGTGGCCGCGCCGCCGAATCTGCTTGTCCTCGTTCAGCAGCAAGTCCAACCTGGAAAGGCAGGCGAGCGCCGAAAATTAGTGGCCGCTATCTCTCGCGCCTGCGATCGTTTCGATGCCCCGAGTTTCTGGATTGACCTGCAATCGCTAAGCGGCGCGCCCCAAACACTTACTCTCGACCCTTTTGATTCCTTCGAGCAGTTGCAGCAGGCTCACAGTGGCTGGAAGCAGTTCTACGCCGCCCATTCTGACCTCGCCCAGTCCCAAGGAGAAATCGATTCCCTGGTTACCAGCGAGCGCACAATTGTGGCTGTGCGGCGCGACGATTTAGGCGCCCCCGCAGAGAACATTGATCTATCGGAAGCACGTTTTATGCGGGTCTTGGAAGTGCGCCTTTTCCCTGGGCACCAAGGTGATTTCGCGGAATCTATGACGCTCTGGAGCCAGGCGCGCTCAAACATGCAGGAGGAAGTTCCGTGGATCGTCTACCAAGCCAAGGAAGGCACGTCCGCTCCCACTTTTTTTGTTTTTTTGCCCCTCTCCGAACTCAAGGCATATGACGACCTTCTGTCGGAGAAGGTCGAGATGTTAGAAGGAAATGAGGGAGAAAGCATAGCCGACCGCCTTATGCAAATTGCCCGCGAAGCGTATGCAAGCACCGAGAGCAATTTATACGTCGTACGTCCAGAGACATCACACGTCCCGAAAGACTTTGCCTCTAACGAGGCCGATTTCTGGAGACTTAGGACCGAGGCGGAAGCAAAACCTGAAGTCAAGCCAAGTGTAAGCCATACAAAGAAAAAGCCTTAGATCAGGCCAGCCAGGCTATGCGAGTTTGCTGTTCCGCAACCGCGAGGCCTTGGGAGGGGAAGTAAGGTTGAGTTCGAGAGGCAAAAGCGCACGATCAGCGTCAGGTTCAGAAACCCGAGTTGGTGACGCCAACACGGCATCAAAATCAGCGGGGTGAGATCTTTGGGTACCAAGTCTACCTTCCGGCGAGGGATCTACAGGAGCGCGAGAGTCCGTCGTTGGGCTCGGTGGTTCAATGCCTTACCGCATCCTCCGCTGGCCATCGAGATTGCCCCCGAGCGAGTATCCCTGGTCCGGTGGTCGCACGGAGGATCGGTCGAGGAGTTTGCGGTTGAACTGCTGCGGCCCGGCGTCCTTGTACCTTCTGCAGTGGAAGCCAACATTGTAGATTTGGCCGCGGTTCAATCGGCTGTAGAAAGTGTGTGCAAGAGGCTGCGCGCTAGGGAGGTCGATACCGCCCTGCTGGTGCCGGATCCGGTGATCCGCGTGTTCGTTCAGCATTTCGAAGATTTCCCCCGTTCGCCTCAGGAAGCTGTGCCCTTGCTGCGCTGGAAACTGAAAAAGAGCGTGCCGTTCGAGGTAGACGAAATGCACATTTCCTACACTCGGCAGGCGCCGCGGGACGACGGCGTGAACCTAGTAGCGGCCCTGGCTAAGCTCCCCATTGTCCGGGAATATGAAGAAGTCGCGCGGGCGGCCAAGCTCCGCCCCGGGGTTGTTCTCAGTTCCTCGATTGCGGCTTCCGCTTTGTTGGTCGATGACCGGGCCACGCTCATGGTGCGTGTAGCCGGCAACGCGCTGACTACTGCTATCATTCGTGAGAGCATTTTATGCGGTTACCGCTGCACGGAACTGCCCGTAAACAGGCGTGAGCTGACGCCCAGAGCGCTGCTCGACGAAATATTTCCCGTGGCCGCCTACTATCAGGATACGTGGTCGGAAAACATCCGGTCCGTGGTCATTGCGGGGTTAGGCAGTCGGTTGCCCGAGTTCTTGCCTCTCCTCAAGGATGAGTTTAACTGTCCGGTCGAATCGCTTTTGCAGTCGGCCTCCACAAACGGGCGGGTCCCAGAACATGCCCTCCCCTTGGCAGAACGTGAACTGGAAGGTCTACTCGGCTGGATGTGGTATCGTGCTTAAGGCCATTTTTTCGGAGCCCCCTGGAAATGATTCTCAACGTCAATTTAGCCACAGAGCCGCTTGAAACCCATCGTCGTTTCCGGGTATTTTCCGCCATCATTGGGATGGTCGCTGCCACGCTTTGCCTGGCGCTTGCCTGGCACGTGTACGCTCTTCGGAAGGCGGAAACGGCATTCTTTGCCGAGAGTGCCAGTGTTTCTAGGGAAATGGATGAGTTGATTGCTCAGCGGGAAAAACTCGATCGTTTCTTTTCAGAACCAGAAAATGCCAAGCTGGACGACCGCGCCTCTTTTATTAATGACATTATCGAGGCAAGAAGCTTCAACTGGACCAATATGTTTATGGATCTTGAGAGGATCTTGCCTATCGGCGTTCACGTGATAAGCATCGAGCCGAAACAGGTGAACCGACAAGCAAGCGTGAAGCTTACTATCGGAGCTGCCAGTGATGAAGCGAGGGTCAAGTTTCTTCACGCTCTGGAAGAATCCAACGTGTTCTCTCATCTCCAATTAATGACCGTTCGTGCCCCAACGGGGCAGGCTACCGGCGACCAAGTTGTCCTGGAGCTTACCGTGGTTTATTCGAGGGCGTGATGAGGTTCGAATTCTCATTACAAAAGAAGTTAACTCTCGCCGGCCTGACCATTCTGATTGCCGCGGATGTGCTTTTGGCGCTTTATGCGCTGCAATCAGCCACGAAGTTTTCGCGAAACGAACTGGCTGCGCAGAAAGCTCAAATTAAACTTCTCAAAGCGGACGTCCAACGTGCGCGGGCTATTCAACAGAGTATTCCCGAGACAAAGGCGGATTGTGAGCGATTCGAAAATTCCCTTTTTCCCAGCAGCGCAGGCTACTCCGCCGTCACGGACGAATTCACGGCACTGGAAAAGAGTTCTGGATTACAAAATGCTTCCCTGGATTTCCGCCCCAAGGAGCTTCCTGGCCGAAACATCGTTGAAGTGGAGCTCGATGTCACGGTTAACGGCGATTACAAAGCTGTCGTCGAATTTCTGAACGGTTTGCAGCGCTCTCACAACTTTTACATTATTGATGGTTTGACCCTCGGTTCGGAACAGACGGGCCAGAATGTTGCCGGAGCCCTTCGTGTGGTGCTGCATTTGAGGTCCTACTTCAAAAATGCGGCCTGACGAGATGAAGAACAAAAAAAACGCCGAGATGGCAGTGCTCGCCGGTCTTATGCTGACGGGCTCTTCGATTTGGTATTTCTACAGCCGGCCTCCGGCCCAAGCGGTGCGTGCTTCCACGGTTGCCGCCAATTACAAGCCGATGAAAGTGGAAAATCCGCAGATCCATTGGGGTCGCTTGAAAGAAGCACAGAACACGGAGTACAAGCCCAGCCCTCGCGACATCTTTAGACGTGACCTCCCTGCCCCGCCGCCAAAACCTGTTCATGTGCCAGGGCCCGGTGATAGCGACTACGTTCCCCCACCGCCCCCACCGCCTCCGCCACTGCAATTTCCGCTAAAATATTTTGGCGAAGGAAAGGCGGAATCCGGCTCACCCCGCGCGTTTCTGACCGATGGGGACACAGTTCACATCGCCGCAGAAGGTGACATTGTCCTGGGCCGCTACCGCATCATCAAAATCAATCATCGGAGCCTTGAGTTTGAGGAAATCAGCAGCGGCCGTCAAGGAACAGCGAGGCTCGAAGATGAGGGGCCGCCGATTTGAACTACTTTTGGCCCGAGGATCTGGCCGAACGCTCGAGCAAGAGGCTCCAACGACAGGCATCACAGAAGGGCCGTTCTATTGCAGGTGCAAGAAAGAATGCCGCTTGTTTTCTCGTTGCTGGTTGCTTCTGCCTTCCTTTTTCCGGCTTCCTCAACAGACCCATCTATTCGGCCCTGTGAGGCGGTCAACGGAGAGCGTTCAGGAGCGAGAAAGGCACGCAGTGAGAAGAAGAGGCACGGCAAAGAAGACAACGCTCCGCCGCCGAATTGTGTAGAGGTGCGGCTGTCGGCTCTGGACGCCCAGGAATATTTCCAAAAGTTCATACGGGAACGCCAATGGTTCACCAGGGACCAACAGGCGAGTGAGCAGGTGTGGACATTTACCATCTCGCTCGATAAGGAAAGTCTCGCCAAATATACCAAGCCGTTCGCGGATTCGCGAATCCAGTGGCGTGGCGGAAAAGGCCTGGTTCAGATTCGGACTACCGAGAAAAACGACGGCTACACAGCGGTCTCGATCAACGCCACGTTCGATGGATTTGGCGAGTCCGAGGACGCTCTTGCAACCAGGCGTGACGTCTGGCCCTTAGAATCGAATGGCAGCCTTGAATCGGAGATGATTCAGGCGCTTGAACTACACATTCGATCCTTGCAGTGAAAGCGCCTGTGGTAGTGAAAACAATGTGGAAGAACTGAACAGGCGCCAAATCTAGTTGGCCAGCCGAAACTCAATCCGCACGTGAGCGTGGAAGTCTACCGGCTGGCCATTGCGTTGCGCAGGCCGGAAGCGAATCAGTTTTGCCGCCTGAATTGCGGCTTCATCAAGACCGTGTCCCAAACCGCTCACCACGCGGATCACCTGCACTTGGCCTGACGCGAGGAAGACCACCTCAAGCACCACGTCTCCTTCCAGTCGTATCGTGCGGGCTTCGGTCGAATAGGCCGGATTGGGCTTGCTTAGGATATCGACGCCACTGGTCGCGCCTCCCGTCGCAGCTCCGCTGCCGGCTCCATTGCTCTTGGGACCTTCGGTTGACGCGAGCGTTCCGCGCGCACCCTGGGCGCCGCCGGTGCCGTTGCCATAGCCCGGGCCGCCAGGCAGATTTGGAGAGCCGGCTTGGTTGATGTTCGCGGCCTTGCTGGGATTCGCCGGGCCATGGACTCCATGGGGGTCGCCAAAACCACCCGTCTGCACCTTGTTAACGGCAGCCAGCACCGTCCCTGGAAGGCTACCCAAGCCGAGGCTGGGAGCGTTGATCTGTTCCTTACGCATGGGCTGGAAGTTCGGAGCTTTCAGCTCTTCCTTCGGACGCTTGGGCTGTTTCGTGGTCAGCACTATCTCGGTTTGCTCAAAAACCGGCTTGAGTTCTACCGCCTTCGCTTCCACCTTGCGAATCTTTGGCAACTCAGGTTTCAAAACCAGAAAGACATGCGGCTGCCTGGGGTTCAACTCCGGTGGTTCAAGCTCCACCGGTTTGGGTTTAGGCAGTATCGGCTTGGGCTCTTTTGGCGGAACTTTAGGCTTGACCTTTGGCGGAGGGGGCGGCGGAGTTGCGGGGGGAACGTTAATGTGTGTGACAGGCTGCATCAGCTCCACAACATCAAATCTGAGCGCCGTCTGCATTTGCTGGGGGAAAATCATGGGGCTCAGGAGTAGGAGACCCAGGAAAGCCAATTGTCCAACCGCGCTCAGGCCTATCCGGTTCCACCGGGACTGAGGTTCAGGCAAAAGCTCGAAGCGCGCCGACACTCTCCTACTACTACCAGTTGCTTCTCTGCTGGTCAAGGGGGCGGGGGGGATCCGAACCTGGTTCAAGCCCAAGTTCAAGCGTGCTTCATTGGATCGGGGGGCGGCATTTCTACGGAAGAGGCTCAACTCCCCGCCGAGGCGCACTCCACGAGGAGGTGGCACGGGTTTTCTGCTGTGTCGGTTCACCGGCACGCTCATGCGTGCTTCACTTGCAAGGGGAGCGGGATTTTTTCGGAAAAGGCTCAACTCTCCGCCGAGGCGCTCGCCGCGAGGAGGTGGCACGGGTTTTCTGCTGTGTCGGTTCACCGGCACGCTCACGCGGGCTTCACTTGCAAGGGGAGCAGGATTTTTTCGGAAAAGGCTCAACTCTCCGCCGAGGCGCACTTCGCGACGCGGAGGGGCAGGGTTTCCGCGGGGTTGGTTTACCTCCGCGTTCGAGCGTGCTTCACCGGCCGGGAGGGTTGGGTTTCCCTGGAGCGGGCTTAACTCACTGTTGACTCGACGCTCAGGGCCAAGGGGGGCGGGACTCCTCCGGTCGGAGTTCAACTCGCCGCCCAGGCGCTCCTTGAACGAATTGGATTCGAGAACCGAGTTAGGAATCTCGAATTCGCCAGGGCGCGCGTATCGCCTGCTAAAGTCTTTTGCTGATGAATCCCCCATTTCGCGAGTTTACGCTTTGCCCCCTCACGCTGTCATCTGTACAGGAGTTCAGTTTAAGAACAGGGTAATTGCTTGTAGGAGGTGCCGGGACACGTCGCGACCGTAGGGCCTTATTACCCACGAGCGCATTCCAGAGAATCCCGTGACAGCACGTCGAATGCGAAACCCTCGCGAGTCCGTGTTGAGTTCGGTATGAAAAGATGCTTTCAACGAAAGTATCCGTCTTTCGCCATACGCGCCAGACAGCAAACCTTCGGATTTCCGTCGAGTTGCTCTTTGATCCCGACAACTGTCTCGCGGAGCGATCACGGCCGAACAGTTTGCATGGTAAAAAGCGCGCGAATCGCCGTGCGTTCACAGTTTGGCGGTATCTTCAACCATTCGGCTAAGTAGTCCTTCCAGGGCCTGAAAGGTCTGCGTTATCTTTTCCAGCCTTTTTGATTCTTTCTGGTTCTGCATTGGAATAGCTACGGGTGAACATTCCCTAGGACAGTCTCCCCGTACAGATAGCGCGTTGTTCCACTGGTCAGGTTCCTTTTTGCTGGGCCTCTGGGAGAATGCTTGCCGGGAATCCTCCCTGAAACCACCGCCTTCGGGGAGGATCAACGAACACCCGGACCTTTTAAGATAGACAACGCGTGCGAATCCTTGCGGTTTAGAAATCCCGGGCCCGCATGTTATGGTTGTAGCGTCCTGGACACGAAATAAAGCACTGCGGAGGGTGCATTGGCCACCTGTGAGCAGCTGGCAAGCGGGTCCTCATATCAATATTTTCTTTCGACCACTTTCAGGTTCTCTCTCCTCGCTGCCGCATTGTTGTTTCTAGCTTCGCCCGCAAAGTCGCAGATTTCACCCGGTCCCCTCGCGAAAGCTCACCAGTCACTTAGTGGTACGACCCAATGCGCGAGCTGCCATCAATTTGGTACGAGCACTCCGACATTCAAGTGTCTCGACTGTCACAAAGAAATTGCTCGCCTGCTTTCAGAAAACCTCGGTTACCACGCGCGCCTGGAGATGAAAAATCCCAACGGCAAAGATTGCGTTCGGTGCCACTTGGACCATAACGGCGAGAATTTTTCTCTCATCCACTGGGAGCCGTCACAGAAGCAGTTCGACCATCGGCTTACCGGGTATCCCTTGCAGGGGAAGCACAGCGGCGTTGCTTGCGAGAAGTGCCACACGCCGGCTCACATGATCCCGGAGATCCGCGCACTCTTGAAGCGACAGAATCCTGCTGCCTCTTTTCTGGGGGCGTCTACCCAATGCATCGCCTGTCACGAGGACTACCACAAAGGACAGCTCGGAAAGAAGTGCGAGGATTGCCATAACGTAAACGACTGGAAAGACGCCAAGAATTTCGATCACTCCAAAACGCGCTACCCGCTAACGGGCTTGCATATCCAGGTGGCTTGCGAGAAATGCCATAAACCGGATAAACCCGGCGGTCCTGTTCGTTTCAGAGACATGAAGTTTGCCAACTGCTCAGATTGCCACCTGGATCCGCACCATGGAGCTTTCAAGGAGAAGCGTTGCGAGGATTGCCACACCACGGCGGGCTGGAAGAAAACCCTACCGGCGTTCCAGTTCGATCACTCCAAGACAAAGTATCCCCTGCTGGGGGAACACATCAAGGTGAGTTGCATTGCTTGCCATGCTAGCGGGAACTTCGAAAAGCCTCTCAAGTTTGCCAATTGTACGGACTGCCACAAGGACATTCATAACGGCCAGTTCGCGAATCGTCCGCAAAAAGGCGAGTGTTCGGAATGCCACAAAGTGGAGGGATGGAAGCCTTCGCTGTTTGGCGTCAAGGAGCATGCGACTTCCAAGTATCCGCTGGAAGGAAAGCACGCAAAGGTAGAATGCGCTAAGTGCCACATTCCCGCTGGCAAAGAGACGATTTATAAAGTCAAGTTCGCCAGTTGCACGGACTGTCACAAAGATGCCCACGACGGCCAGTTTGCAGGAAAACCTTACTTGAACCGCTGCGAGCCCTGCCATACGGTAGCGGATTTTCACCGCACTCTGTTTACCATCGCCAAGCACAAACAAACGAAATTCCCATTGACCGGCGCGCACGTCGCCGTCAGTTGCGCGGAATGCCATAAAGTCGGTGCTGCCGGACGAAAAGACAAGATCATTCCGTTCTACTTCAAAGACAAAACCTGTACGGGTTGTCACGCGGACCCGCATCATGGAGAGTTCCGCGATCGGCAGGAACGGCGCAGACCGGATGGGACGAAGTTCGGCTGCGAAGCCTGCCACAGCACCAAATCGTGGGTCGACGTGGCGGGATTCGACCACTCGAAAACTAAATTCCCCTTGCTTGGCGTCCATCGATCGGTCGCTTGCCACGATTGCCACAAAGCTCTTCCGGGAGAGAAGGAAATCCAGTTCAAAGAGACTCCGCTGGTTTGCGAAGCATGCCACGCGGATGTTCATGCAAAACAATTCGCCAAGCAGCAAGGAAAGACGGACTGTTCCACCTGCCACAATGCCGAGCGCTGGAAGCCCTCGAACTTCGACCATAGCCGGACAAAGTTCCCCCTGGAGGGCGGCCACAAGGGAGTTGCGTGTGACAAATGCCACAGCCTCATCAAAGTTGTGGATGGCAAGCCGGTGCTTTTCTATAAACCTACACCGCTCCTGTGCGAAGCCTGTCATGGCCCGGAAATAAAGGCTAAACCAAGCGCCAAGAGCGCCAAGCTGTAGGTCTCCGCATTCCCCCGGGCCGACTTGGCTCCATATTGTATATTTCTGCGTCTCCCTGTATGACGGCGCGCAAAGACAAACCCTTTCGAAGGCTATCTAGTAGTGCGCTCTATGGCAGGACTCTCTCCTTATCCCGGCGGAGGCCCCACATTGAGCGGCAAAGATAACCTCGCCGAGCGCCGGCGAAGTAGCCGTCACAGTCTGAGAATTCCCCTGCGTCTCCGCGTTTGGGGATCCTCGGGCGCCACCCGCGATGGCAAATCGGTTGACATTTCCGAACAGGGCGCCCTGCTAGAGACGGACTTGCCCCTTCGGGTTGGCGCCCTCCTTGATTTGCGAATTAAATTACCAGAAGAGATCACTGGCCAGCCCACCACCGAATGGCGCTGCAAGAGCCGCGTCATACATATCACCCTGGCCTCCTCCGCAGGCTATACGGTAAAGGCTGGCGTGCACTTCGACTGGTTGGATGCTTCGCGAAAGTAAGTTTCCGAAATTCCGAAAAAGCTTGTGCTGCTACCTGTTTGTGGCTCAACAAAGACAAATTTGTGCCATTGCTTGAAAATCCAGCACTTGATTCTACAGGGTACAGACCAAGGCTCCCTTTGATGAAGCTCCGACACAGGCTGGGTATTGCCGCGGCGATGTTTGGCCTGGCCGCCATTTCGGCATTTCCCGCTGGGCTCGCCACCCTTCGAAATGGATTCACCATCCGTTATGAACGCCTCGATTCCCAAAACGCCACGACGCGGCTCTACCTGTCCCCGGCCTCTGACAATTACGTAGATGTTCCAACCGCAGACATCGTCCGCTACGAAAAACTTGATCTGCCTGCAAACCCGCCTTCAAACTCCGAGAGCGCAGCCCCGGCCACCGACCTTGACGAAGTCATCGGCGCGGCTAGCACCCGTAACAAAATCGATCGCGATCTGGTCGTTAGCTTGATCCGAGCGGAGAGCGGCTTCAACGCAAAAGCAGTCTCACCGAAAGGCGCCAAAGGCTTGATGCAATTGATGCCGGAGACGGCTTCCCGGCTTGGCGTGCAAGACCCCATGGATCCGGTCTCTAACGTGGAAGGGGGAACCCGTTACCTTAGGGAATTGCTCGAGTTATTTCATAATGATGTGACCAAGGCCTTGGCTGCTTATAATGCAGGACCGCAGCGAGTGGCGCAGTACGGCGGTGTCCCTCCGTATCAGGAGACGCGCGCGTATATTGCCCGAATCCTCTCCGATCTCCATCGCCAGAAACTCGCCCAGAAGAAGAACCCTTAATGGAGAGGTATCCCGCGGATTCATTTGCTCTTGCGCAAATACCTTGCTGAAACAACTGGCTAGGATGCTCGAAGCCAGTAACGCCGAGCTCCCGAATGACGGCGCATGCCTCTAGCTCCTCTGGTGGCGGTTCACGTGCTCTTTGCGGGCTTTACAAGCTGGGCCCGGGCAAGCGTATCTGAAGGGTGGCCCGCATCGTTGTCAGGGAGGCAACGACATAATGATGCGTATACGATTTTTGGTGGCATGCATCCTGATTCTGGGCCTCTCGACGGCCGCTTATCCCGACGAGGCCAAAAGCGCTTATAAGAAAGGGGTTAGCGCGGAGTCGCGCAAACAATTCGACGCTGCCTTCGAAGCCTTCAAGCAAGCCTATACGCTAAAACCTAATGACGCCAGGTATGCCACGGCCTACCTGCGCTCGCGAGCGTTTGCCGCAGCCCAGCATGTGGCTAATGCCATGAAGCTTCGCGACAGCCTCAAATTGCAAGAAGCCCTGGCGGAGTTCCAACGCGCCGCGGAGATTGATAACACTAACTTTGTCGCGGCTCAGGGAGTCCGCGAAACCTCCACGATGCTCAAAAAACAAGCCGAGCCCAACGCTGCCGCGCTTGCTGAGTCTCCGCTTGCCAAGTTGGCCGCGGAAGCGGAGGGCCCCGTAGACCTGGAACCCTCTCCCAATACTCCCATCAGTTTGCGCGTCACGACAACCGCAGACAATATTTATCGCACCATCGGCAAGCTGAGCGGAATTAACGTCCTCTTTGACCTGGACTACAAGCCGCAGAAGATAACCTTCGAATTGAACGAAGTGAAGCCGGTAGAAGCGTTGAAGATGGTTGCCTTGGAATCAAAGACCATGTGGCGGCCTATCTCGCCAACCGCCATCTTCGTGGCCGCAGAAGCAAAGCGCAAAGACTTTGAAACAAACGTATTGAAGACCTTCTATCTCCAAAACGCTACGACACCTCAGGAATTGCAAGACGTGGTGGGCACGTTAAAGGGGATGCTCGATATTAATCGAATTCAAGTAAATCCCACGCGCAGCTCCATCACCGTGCGGGGCACGCCGGACCAAATGGTCCTGGCGGAGAAACTGATTTCGGATGCGGACAAGGCCAAAGCCGAGGTAGTCATCGACGTCGCGGTGATGGAGGTTGCCAGGACCGTGACAAACAGCTGGGGCACAACCGTGCCAACGTCCACAACGATATCGCCGGTCGCCGGAGGAACTACGGGCGGAGGAGTGAACGTAGGTTCCGTGAACGGCAACCATTACGTCATCCCTCTCCCGGGTGCTTCATTCCAGTTGCTCATGACCGACAGCCATACCAAGGTCTTGCAGCGGCCCGAGCTGCGGGCCCTCGACAATGAGCAGGCGACCTTGAAAATCGGGGACCGCATCCCCATTGCCACGGGCTCCTTCGGTGCCGCCATCGGAGGGGGCGTCGGCGGCGTCCCGCTCGTCAACACACAATTCACGTATGTAGATATCGGCGTAAATATCACCATTACGCCGCATATTCATTCGGATTCCGAGGTTACCCTGAAGATGACGCTAGAGATTTCTACGCACGACGGTGATTTGACTGTTGGCGGGATCACTCAGCCGCAGATAGGACAACGGCGCATCGAACACGAAATGCGCCTGAAAGATGGCGAGGTCAACCTCCTCGGCGGGATTCTAACAGATGACGAAACAAGGTCCTTGAGCGGTTATCCGTGGTTAACCAAGATTCCCATTTTGAAGTATCTGTTCGGGCAAGAAAACAAACAACGTCAAGAAGACGAAGTCGTCTTTGCCATCACCCCACACATTGTGCGCGCCGAAGAGGTTACCGACGAAAACATTCGTATGATTGACGTCGGCACGAACAACGCGATTGGTCTCCGCTACAAGGAGTCCAAGCCCGCAAAAGCTAAGGAGTCGCCCTCTACCCCCGCCAGTCCGGCTCCTGCTTCAAGCGGCGAGCGGCGGCAACCTCGAGCACAGGCGAACGGCACCTCAGCCGCCAAGGTCACCGGACTATCCGGGCAAGAGCGCACGGGAAACCCCTGAGTTCGGAACACTTGCGACTCGTGTCTATTGGTTTGGACACATGATGTGCGTATCCACAGGTCTAGGTACTACTAAGCGAGCCCCCATTAAGCTTACGCCAACCTATCAGCTTCTTTGTGTAAATCCTGTGCAAAGCAAACCAAGTTCCCCTTTGTGGAACTCCTTTTCTGGTTTGTGAGCCCTGTCACGCGGGCTACGTTCCTGCATCACAAAGCTTTACCAGGACTTTACAGGAACAGTCACATGGTACGTGAATTGCCTATTCTCATGTTGCACAGAGTGCCTTCTCTGAGCTGGTCGGTCCCCAACAAAGGCTGGATGAACCTGAGGCACGCGCCAAAAGTTACAAGCGTATTTAATTGATGGAGGAATAATCGAATTATGCTCGCAGGACATGCCGAAGGACTTGGGGGGGACGTGCGCCCACGCTCACTAGGTCTCGTTAATTTAGGCGAAGCTAACCACAAGGAAGTCTTGGTCAGACATGCCCCGTTGTTTTCAGACATCTCCACGCTCGAGTGCCGTGAAATTGTTTCTGCTGCCCACGAAAAGCTCTTTGCTCGCCGCCAGCCTATTTTCCTTGAAGGCGATCCTGTGCGACAGGTCACGCTGTTGACTTCCGGCAGCGCCAAGATTGTGCAATTTGGCCAGAACGGCACGGAAGTGATTCTTAGCGTCCGAGGACCAGGAGAGGTGGTGGCATTGGGGCTGCGTCCCCAGGATCATCATTGCTCGACGGCGCAGGCTTTTGCGGCCTCCCACGCGCTCGTTTGGGACGCGGCGGCTTTCGAAACCTTCTCCCAGCGATTCCCGCAGCTAAGACGGAACATTACTCACATCCTCTGCCGGCAGCTTCGCGAACTCGAAGAACGATACCGCGAAATCTCCACCGAAAAGGTTTCCGTGCGTTTGAGTCACCAGCTCACCCGCTTGCTGAATCAATTGGGCCGCCGCGTCAACGGGGGCCTCGAAGTTCGGCTTTCCAGAGAAGAATTGGCGCAATTGACTGGCACCACTTTATTCACCGTCAGCCGGCTGCTCTCGGATTGGAACCAAAGAGGCATCGTAAGCGCGCGGCGAGAGGCCGTCTCTGTTCACAACTTTCAAGCTCTTGCCGAGTTGGCTGAAGCAGAATGAGCGAACGCGCCGTGCACTCGCATCGCAACCACCAGGAAGGAAGGGTTCTCGACGGATGCACAAGGCTAGGCAGGTTTGTTTTTTCGCGGTCTTGGTTGCTCCTGTATCCAATTTTGCGATGGTGGTTGTAGGGGCTCCTGTGGCCTTCCGCCCAGGTGTTCACCCGAGTCACCTTTCCAATTCTTACTCGGTTGAGCCAGTTTCCCGTCTCATGCAACATCTACCCGTTCCCTGGGTGAAGCACCGGGGTGCTCGAAGCAAGGTACACAAGAGTAGTACATTAGTTAGTTAGTGAATTCCAAAAGTCGTTTGATCAAGACCAAGATAAGGATGAACCCTATGCCTGAAGTGCAATTCACAGGATCTCTCAGCGTTTTAGCGCCGATAGCTGTGGCGGCGGCGCGCGCGGTGGTTTCACTGCCCGCAGCGGCGGCACGAGAAAACAATACTTTCCGCAAAATGACCTTAGTTCAGCACTCTCCCCTTTTTGCCAATGTTCTCCCCTCCGAGGGCCGAGAGATTGTATCG
Source organism: Acidobacteriota bacterium (assembly GCA_003223245.1). GTDB lineage: Bacteria > Acidobacteriota > Terriglobia > Acidiferrales > UBA7541 > Acidiferrum. The sequence continues at coordinate 16,358 of QHYI01000140.1, read as the reverse complement.
GCGGCGCGCGAGTGCCAATTCTCCCGTCGCGACAGGATTTTCCTCGCAGGCGATCCTGTTCGGCAGGTCACGCTGTTGACCTCCGGCAGCGCCAAAATTGTGCAATTCGGCCAGAGCGGTACAGAAGTGATTCTAGGACTCAAGGGGCCGGGAGATGTGGTAGGGGCATTGGGAGTGTGTCCCCAGGATCATCATTGCTCGACGGCGCAGGCTCTTGCGGCCTCCCACGCGCTCATTTGGGACACGGGAGTTTTCGAAACCTTCTCTCAGCGATTCCCGCAACTAAGACGGAATATCACTCACATCCTCTGCCAGCAGCTTCGCGAACTCGAAGAACGATACCGCGAAATCTCCACCGAAAAGGTTTCCGTGCGCTTGAGTCATCAGCTGGTCCGGGTGCTGAATCAATTGGGTCGCCGTGTCAACGGAGGTCTCGAGATTCGGCTTTCCAGAGAAGAATTGGCGCAATTGACTGGCACCACCTTATTCACCGTCAGCCGGCTGCTCTCGGATTGGAACCAAAGAGGCATTGTGAGCACGCGGCGAGAGGCCGTCTCTGTTCACAACTTTCAAGCTCTTGCCGAGTTGGCCGAAGAGGAATGAGCGAACCCGCCGTGCACTCGCATCTCAACGACCAGGAAAGTCGAGTTCTCGATGGATGCGCAAAACCTGGATGCACAAAACTAGGGCATGCTGCTCTTTTCGAAGTGTGGTTGCTCCGGTATGCGATTTTGTGACGGGCTTCAGAGCTGGGTTTCTAGCGAAATCACTTTGGACGTCTTTGTTCTTGCGCAAAGAGTTCCAAACGTGCAAAGAGCACCATGAAACGCGCGCGGAGTGAATGGCGATAACGTATTCGTCCCGAATTGATCGAGGCAATGCCGCATTCCGCAAAAGATTACCGACGTACAAGGTTCTCGGTCGCCCGGGTCTTCGGTATGAAAGGCACTCCTCATGACCCCTCAGAGTTGGGCGTGCAGACAGCTTCTGTTCTCCATAGCATTAGCGCTTGCGTTTGTTCCCGTGTGTAAGGCAGGCGAACCACAGGAAGCGGGCTCGCAGCCCTCTCCGCAGCTCAACCCCTCTGGCGCTCCGCAAACAATCGCGAAGCCCCCGCAGGTAACTTACCAAGACGGGCAACTCACCGTCATTGCCGAGAACTCTTCGCTTTCCGAAGTCATGAAGGCCCTGCGCGCCGCTTTGGGAGCTGACATTGACCTTCCAACCACTGTCGCGGATCAGCACATCTGGGTCCGCTTTGGTCCGGGGCCGGCGCGCCAGGTTCTTCGCGAGCTGCTGGACGGCACAGAATTCAACTATGTCATTCAAGCATCGGAAAACGATGCTGACGGGATTCGAAGTGTGGTGTTGACTCCGCGTAGCAAGTCCACAGGTCCGGAGACTACGGGGTTGATGGAAAGAGCCGCCAATCGAAGGATGCCACGCGGCGCCTCTGACGCCGCGAACGCGGTAGATTCCGAAAATCCTTCTCCCGAGCCTGTCGCTTCGGCCAGTCCTTCCCAAGCCGCCCCGCCCGCATCTGCGGCGGATCAATCCGCTGCTGCAAATCAATCGACCGCGTCGGCTAGTCTGCAGAATAATAATGCTAGCGATTCTGATAGCGATGCATCGAAGAATAGTGGGCGCATGGATCAGATGATTCAGCAGCTCCAATCCATGTATCAGCAGCGCCGGCAGCTTCAGGTCCAGCAAAACCAGAAACCGACAGGCCAAAACTAGAAAACTGGTAGTTAGAACGACTCTCAGGTGCAACCCTTTTTGCGAACCAGAGGTAGGGCATCCAGGTATAACTTCCCTCGAGTCCTCGATTAGAAACGAGCGAGATTCTGCGTCCGCCTATAACTCCTGCGCAGTCATGATTTAAACGAGCGGGGCATTCTAGGTTTAGGCCGGCCTCCCACCACCTTTCACTCGAGTTTTTAGGGTAGCGTTTGCGGCTTTCCGTCTTACGCGCGAATTCGCTACCCCAGCCGCGCTGCACTTCGCGCCACTCGGGGCCAGGTTTGGGGCTTTCCATGTTACGCGCGGGTCCCCATAGAGCCGTATTGGGAACCCCCTCAGCGCCCGCTCCGGGGGATGTAAAACTTGTACAAAGATTTTTTACATTTTTGCTGGCCAACAAAGACGGTTCCCCAGACCCCGGTAAATTTACACCACTTGGATAAACGGCTGCCCGGCCCAAGACTCCTGCTTTACGGTACGCGCGACGTGGAGCGAGCTGGGCTGCCGGTTGTGACTCGAGCACAGGAGGTCTTACGTCGTGAAAAAGCTCTGGCTGACGGACTCGTTGCGCAATAGCTAGGCGGAATAGCCGGTGTCCCCTTCTGCTGGGCCCATTCTCGCGGTTTCGCTCACGTGGTTCAGGAACCACGTACCATCTTTTGAGTCGGTTGGCGTCAGGAATAAAGGCAGCAAACTTGACCTGGCACAAAGAAGTTTCGTTCTGCCTTCGTTATCCTCGCCTAGCAATCGGGTCGCGATCCTAAATTCAACGAGGTTGGCATATGCTGCGAAAGGCTCTTGCCGTTGTTTTTTGTTGTACATCTGCCGTGTGGCTTGCCGCCGCCACGGATAACCCTGCGTCGAAACCTCAGCTTACCGCCGCGGAAATTGTAAGGAAGAACGTACAGGCCCGCGGCGGATTGCAGGCGTGGCGCTCGGTGCAGGCACTGACCCTGTCGGGCAAAATGGGGGTTGGAGGCAATCAACGAGCCACCCTTCAGGTGCCACTGGCAACAGGCCGCAAACCCAGTATTGGAATGCCCGTTCCGCGACCGGAAAAGGAAACGGAATTGCCATTTGTGATGGACTTGGCGCGTCCCCGCAAGCAACGTTTTGAACTGAAGTTCAACGGACAGACGGCGATCCAAGTGTATGACGGTGCCAACGGCTGGAAGCTGCGGCCGTTCCTGAACCGGCGTGATGTGGAGCCCTTTACCGCCGAAGAAACGAAAATCGCTTCTACTCAGGCCGATCTCGACGGCCCTCTGGTCGACTACGAGGCCAAGGGTACCAAAATTGAGTTGGTTGGCACGGAGAAGGTCGAGAATCGCGACACGTATAAGGTCAAATTGACCACCAGCGCCGGGGAATTACTTCATGTGTGGATCGACACTCAAACCTTTTTGGAAGCGAAAATCGAAGGGCAGCCCAGGCGGCTTGATGGCACATATCATCCCGTGGAGATCTACTATCGCGACTACCGGCCGGTAAACGGCATTCAGATTCCCTTTGTTCTGGAAACGAGGGTTCTCCCGGTGGCCAAGACGGCTACGGGGCTCAGAGATACTCCGGTTCCGCCGGAAAAAATCGTAATTGACCAGGTCATGGTGAATCCCAAACTCGATGCCGCCGAGTTTACGAAGTCGGGAATCGAAGCAGCAGCAAAAGTTAAATAACTACCGACCAAAGGTCCCATTTCCGCCAAAGGCGCGACTCCGCGGATAGGTTCGCCGGCGCCAAGAGGACCGCCACCAAGGCCAGCGCCAACTGGAACGCGAATTGCTCAACGCCCCAGGAGGCTGAATCTGATTGGCCTGCAAACCACAACCCATAAGGCAGAGTCATCTGGGCTAAGCCGGGCCGTTGCCGCGCGACGCTCCGCACCAGCCTCGAGCGGCGTCCAACCAGGCGGCAAAAGCCGGGAGAGCTTGATGGGGCGCAATGACAGTAGGTCCCTTTGACCTCATAGTTTTGGGGAGTGTCAGACTCAAGCATTCCGCAACAAGGATGCGGACATGAGGGGAGTGAGATGACCGTAAAGCTTCTAGCGGTAATCGCAATTCTTCTGACGGCTATTGGGGTATGGGCACAAAGTCCTGCGCCGGTAACCGCGCCCGCTGGCCAGTCGGCGGCATTCCCCGGCGGCATTAACCGCAGAGCGATGCCGCGACCGCTTCCGAGCAGGAGGGCCGGCATGCAGCCTCAGTTGCTCGAGCACCAGCGCCTGCAAGAAATGGCGACTACGCTCAGCAGCATGCACACATTGCTGAAGGAAATGCAGGACAAGGCTGCTTCGAGGAACGCGAAGGATCCGGTGGTCAAGGACAACCTGCAAATGTGGGAGCTGATGCTAGCGCATCTCGACCAACAATTTGAGCAACTGCGGATTGCTACACTGGCACGGGAAGACCTCGAAGCTCGGCGCGCCGCCCTTTACAATCAGGCCGATGAAAAAGCGGCGAAGGAAGCCCAAGCCGCAACGGATGGGAAAACAAGCCAGCCCCCCGTTGCGCCTTCGACGGTGCCCCCTTCGACAAAGCCGTAAGCGGTGTCTGAGAGGAGCCCGAGGAGAGTAGCTCGACTGAGAGGCCGCGATGCAAATGAAAAGAATCATCAGTCTCGTAGCGGTCGCTCTGCTGATGGTCGTGTCCTACACGGTGGGACGGCGGCACACGTCACAAAAATCAACAGGCAGCAGGGACTCCAGGCGCGTGCTCTATTGGGTCGATCCCATGCACCCGGACTACAAGTCCGACCAACCAGGCATTGCTCCCGATTGCGGAATGCCGCTTGAGCCGGTTTACGCTGATCAAGCAACATCCCTTGCGGTCTCTTCCGCGGCGGCCTCAGACGGAGCCGTCGGGATCGACGTTGACAAACAGCAGTTGTTCGGCATTCGCGTGGTGACCGTCGAAAAAACCTCGGGAAGCGAGAAAATCCGTGTGCTGGGGCGCGTGGTTCCGGAGGATACGCGAGTCTACCGGATTACCGCTGGTTCGGATGGGTTTATCCGAGAGACATACAACGATTCGGTGGGGGAACTGGTCAAAAAAGATCAAAAGCTGGCGAGTTCTTACGTTCAGGAAACTTTAGCGGTAGCTTCCGGCTTCCTGGCCGCGACGGCAGGGGTAGCGGGCGCGGCGGGCAAAGACGGATCCCGCACCATGCCTTATCCCGGCGCAGTAAACAAGCAAGGGGTCAGCAGTATTCAAGGCTATTACGATCGTTTGCGCAATCTCGGCGTAAGCGACACGCAGATCAAGCAGATGGCAGAAAGCCACCAACTCCCGGAAACGGTTGATGTCGTCTCGCCGGTCGACGGATTCATTCTGGCGCGCAACATCACTCCCGGCCAGCAGTTCGACCGCTCTATGGAGTTCTACCGCATTGCCGATCTCAGCAAAGTTTGGATTGTAGCGGACATCTTTGACAGTGAAGCGCGCGACTTCCCTCCTGGAACCATAGCGCGCGTCACTCTTCCTGATCAGGGGAAAACTTTCGCGGCGCGGGTCACTAACATCCTTCCACAGGTCGACCCCGTTACGCGAACTCTAAAGCTGCGCCTGGAGACCGACAACCACAGCCTCGCCCTGCGGCCCGACATGTTCGTCAACGTGGAGCTGCCAGCGCGAGTGCCGCCGGGGCTTACGGTGCCTGTGGACGCTCTGATTGACTCCGGACGCGCCCAGCGTGTATTCGTTGAGCGCGCCAGAGGGATTTTTGAACCGCGGGAGGTGCAAATCGGACGGAGGTTTGGGGACCGCGTCCAGATCGTGCGAGGCCTAGCTGAAGGCGAACGAGTAGTTGTTGAGGGAACGTTCCTGGTGGATTCGGAAAGTCGATTGAAGTCCGACGTCCGGGCAACCGAAAAGCATCTTCCGCAAGAGAAAGTTACGCCGCCAAGCAACGCCGAACCCGGATTAGCGGTCCACGCCGGGCAGGTTAAAGATCCCGCATGCGGCATGATGATCGATGCCGCTAAGGCCGCTTCCGCTGGCAACACACTCCGTCGTGATGGCGCCACCTATTACTTCTGTTCTCAGAAGTGCAAGCAAAATTTCAGCCAACAGCCAGAGCATTATCTCGCCTTGAATCCGCCGCGGCTCAGGCCATGATCAACCGCATTATCGATATTTCCGTCAGGCACAAAATCCTCTTGCTGGCTGCGGTCGCCGTGGCTTGCTTGGTGGGTTGGTGGTCCATGATGAACCTTCCGATGGACGCCACACCCGACTTGAGTGAAACGCAGGTTATCCTTTACTCCCGCTGGGATCGCAGCCCCGACATCATCGAAGACCAAGTCACCTATCCGATTGTAACGGCCATGCTCGGAGCGCCGAAGGTAAAGACGGTACGCGGCATATCCGATTTCGGCTACTCCTATGTGTACGTGGTGTTCGAGGATGGCACGGACCTGTATTGGGCGCGCTCTCGCACTTTAGAGTACCTCTCGGGCGTGCTGTCGCAACTCCCCGAGGGAGTCAAGGTGGAGCTTGGACCCGACGCAACTTCGCTAGGGTGGGTCTTTCAGTACGCGCTGGTCGACACCTCGAGAAAACATAGCTTGGCCGACCTTCGCTCTTATCAAGACTGGAATCTGCGCTATTACTTGAAAGCGGTTCCCGGGGTGGCAGAGGTAGCGCCGATTGGTGGATACACGCGGCAGTACCAGGTCAATTTAGATCCCAATCGGCTTCAGGCTTACGGCATTCCCATTCGCCGCGTAGTGGAGGCTGTGCGGGAAGGCAACAGCGAGGCGGGCGGGCGATTGCTGGAGTTCGGCGGCACGGAGTACATGATTCGGGGCCGCGGCTATGCGCAATCCCTCCAGGATTTCCAGAACATGGTGCTGCAGGCTAGCGAAGATGGCACGACGATCCGCATCAAGGACGTGGGCGAAGTGGTCGAAGGGCCTGAACTGCGTCGCGGCTTGGCGGACTTGGACGGCAAGGGCGAAGTGGTCTCCGGCGTTGTCATTATGCGCAGCGGTGAGAACGCTCTCGAGGTCATAGACCGGGTCAAGCGGAAGCTGACCGAGATCGCGCCGACTTTGCCAGAGGGCGTCAAGATCATTCCTGTCTATGACCGCTCGCAGCTGATTCATCGCACAATTAGCAACGTTAAGAGAACCATCTTTGAGGTGGTGCTGACCGTAGCGCTGATCATCCTGGTGTTTTTGTGGCATTTTCCGAGCGCGGCCATCCCGATCGTCACCATGCCGGTTGTGGTGTTGCTTTCTTTTATTCCCTTACGCCTTCTGGGAATTAGCGCCAACATCATGTCCTTGGCAGGCGTGGCCATTGCCTTCGGTGAGCTGGTCGATGCCTCGATCGTAGTGGTTGAACAGACGCATAAGAAACTAGAGCTGTGGGAGAAAATGGGGCGCCGCCAGGATTGTCACGCAGTAATCCTCGCGGCAGTTAAAGAAGTCGCCAGGCCAACGTTTTTCGCTTTGCTGGTCATCGCCATCTCTTTCCTGCCGGTGTTGACTCTGGAAGCGCAGGAAGGGCGGATGTTCAAACCGTTGGCCTATTCGAAGAGTCTTGCCATGCTTATTGCCGCTGGCATGGCGATCACCTTTGATCCGGCTTTGCGTCTGCTGATCACGCGCCTTCAACCTTTCGCCTTTCGCCCTCCCTGGCTTTGCCGGGCAGTGAACGCTCTGCTGGTTGGCAAGATCCGCTCAGAAGACGAGCACCTGTTAAGCCGCACGATGATGCGGATATACGAGCCGATCGTACGGTGGACGCTGCGCTGGAAGTGGGTGGTTGTATCCGCCGCCGTTGCCATGGTTTTGATTTCTATCCCCGTGTTCCTGCACTTAGGTTCGGAATTCATGCCACCACTGGACGAAGGCGCCATTCTTTATATGCCGTCGACCATGCCGGGGATTTCTATTACGCAAGCCAAAGCGTTGCTGCAGACGACATATCAAATCCTCGAGCGGTTCCCTGAAGTCGACCACGTGTTAGGAAAGGCCGGCCGCGCCGAGACTTCCACAGACCCGGCCCCGCTTTCCATGCTGGAAACACTAGTTATCCTCAAACCTCGCTCCGAGTGGCGTCGCGTTCCCACGTGGTATTCCTCATGGGCGCCCGAGATAGCCAAGTCCGTTTTTCGCCATTTCACTCCGGACACGATCTCCACGGAAGAACTGGTTCGCCGCATGGACGAAACACTCAAAGTGCCGGGCGTGATCAATGCCTGGACCATGCCGATTAAGGGCCGCATCGACATGTTAGCCACCGGCTTGCGCACTCCCCTTGGCCTGAAAATTTCGGGCTCCGACCTGGGTAGCATCGAGCAGGTTGGAACCGGCATTGAGGCACTCTTATCCCGCGTGAAGGGGACACGGAGCGTCTTCGCCGAGCGCGCAGGCACCGGCTATTTTTTGAATTTCCGGTGGAATCGGGAACAGCTGGCGCGCTATGGGTTGAGCGTGGAAGACGCCCAACAGGCGGTCGAGAATGCCATAGGCGGCGAGGACGTGACCACGGCCGTGGAAGGACGAGAACGGTATCCGGTAAACGTGCGCTACATGCGTGACTTTCGCAGTGATCTTGGCGCGCTACAGAGAGTGCTGATTCCCGCAGGTGGCCGGCGGCAACTGCCTCTCGGTGAACTCGCCGAGATCAGCACTTCGAGTGGCCCCTCGATGATCCGCGACGAGAACGGATTGCTGACCAGCTATGTCTATGTGGATATTGCTGGGCGTGACCCGGAAAGCTACATCGCTCAGGCGAATGGCCTGCTAAGGAGCCAGTTGAAACTGCCAACCGGATACGCCATTTCATGGAGCGGGCAGTACGAAGCGATGGAGAGGGTCAGGCAACGTCTCACACGCGTCGTGCCGCTGACACTCGCTCTGGTCTTGTTGTTGATCTATGCGAGCACGCGCTCGTTCACCAAGACCATGATCATCATCCTCGCCGTTCCTTTTTCAGCGGTTGGAGCGATCTGGTTCCTCTATCTGGCGGGGTACAACGTGAGCGTAGGCGTGTGGGTGGGATTGATTGCCCTTTTGGGAATAGATGCGGAGACCGGGGTCTACATGCTTCTCTATCTCGACTTGGCCTACGAGGAAGCGCTCAGCAAAGGCCGACTGCACAACCTCGCTGCGCTACATGAAGCGATTGTGCAGGGTGCAGCCAAGCGCCTGCGCCCCAAGTTTATGACCTTTGCGACCATGTGTATCGGTCTGTTCCCTATCCTGTGGAGTACGGGCACCGGCGCGGACGTCATGAAGCGCATCGCGGCGCCCATGGTCGGAGGAATCTCGACTTCATTCCTGCTCGAACTTTTGGTGTACCCGGCCATTTATGCTTTCTGGCGCCAAAGGTCGCTCAACCAAAAACTCAACGCTGGCAAGACAACCATTCCCGAAAGCGTGGACGAGGAGGAAGTTCGACAAAGCGATTTTGTGGCCATGAAAGAAAGCCACCTTCGGTTGGGTTATGGAAACGGGCAAACGACGGTCTAAATTCCAATCACTGAACTTGGACCGGTGACGCCAGCGGCGCCCGGGCGCGAAGATGCAAGCTCTTTGCTCGTTCGAAGCCTTCTTGTGAACACCTGAAAACGGGTCGCAGCCGGCACTATATCTTCAAGACACATACACTGGAATCTTGTCCTCTTGGCTCGATCGTTTCATGGTGAAGTGATTTTCATCATCCCCATTTCCTGGCTGAAGGAGGAGGCGATGAAGTTCTCTATTCCGTCGCTCAACCAATCATTTCTGGCACTCCGTCTCTCGAAGAGCAAGGTTCCCAGAAAGACACTTCCTCTATTGCTAGGAATGCTGGTCGCGTGTCCAGCACTTTGGGCGCAGCAATCGGATGCTCCGGCGGCGTCCGATTCTCAAGCGATCGAAGCGTTGCTTCAACGCGTGGCGGAACTTGAGGCCAAAGTGAAGAAAATGGATCAACTGGAAGCCAGGATCAAGCAACTGGAAGCGGAAAGGCAACCCAGCCTGTCCGCGAGTACAGCTCCCGGTCCTACCCAGGCGACATCGTCTCCCGCTCCGGCCCCCACACAGGCGCCTTCCTCCGATCCCCAGGAAGAACCTCCCGTGCCGGAGAGAATGGATTTCAGCAAGACGCTGCTGCGAATTCGCGGATTCGGCGACATGGCTCTTATTGGCGGAAACCAGGCTGCATCGCCAAGTTTGAAATTGCCCGCACAGACGACTTCCTTCGCTCTTGGTGAACTCGACCTGTTCGTCACGTCGGACGTTTCGGAAAAATTCCATTTCCTCACCGAACTGGTAATTGAAGGAGGTCCCGACAGCATTTACGGCATACAGCGGGGCACGCCGAATGCGTTCAAGATCGAGCCTGAACGCTATTTGATTCAGTATTCGCACAGCGACTATCTGAACATCTCTGCTGGCAGGTGGCACACCGCCATTGGTTACTACAATACGGCTTACCACCACAGCGCCTGGTTCCAAACGGCTACCGGACGCCCCTTCTTGTTTGAATTCGAAGATGAGGGTGGCATACTCCCTACCCACACCGTAGGTGTTTCTGCGACGGGGTTGATTCCTTCTGGTTCATTGGGATTGCACTATGTGGCGGAAATCGGGAACGGGCGAGCCTCTCGTGCGCCGCTCCTCGAAGAGCCGGTACAAAATGAGGTCTCCGATGACTCCCACAAGGCTTACAACTTGGCCGTCTTTGCTCGGCCGGAAGCATTGCGGGGGTTTCAGACAGGATTTTCCGTTTATCGAGACCGACTCGCGCCTCTCGGCTCTCCCCGAGTCGGCGAAACCATCATGGCCGGACATGTCGTTTTGGTGCGCCCGAAATACGAATGGCTAAACGAAGCTTTGGTTGTTCGTCATGCGCTGCTCGGAATGACCAAGGTTTACAATACGCCGGGCTTCTATACCCAGGTCTCCCGGCAGTTTGCGTCTTACAGGCCTTATTTTCGATATCAATATGTGAATGCGGCGAGCACCGAGCCCATCTTCCCCGAGGTGAGCTTGCAGCACGGCCCTTCGGCGGGGATTCGTTTCGACGCCAGCGAGTCTGTTGCGCTGAAGTTGCAATACGATTACACCTTTCAACGGCACACGGCTCAAACGCAACCCGGATACAGCACCTTAGCTATGCAAATAGGCTTTACCTTCTAAAGCAAAGGACCGTGGATGGGGCGCCTAGCAAATCCGTTGCTCGTTTTCAGCTTGGCAGGTTTGCTCCTAGCGGGATCTCCGTCAAAGGCACCATCAGCCGCAGGTCCGCCGGGGCAACCGGTCCCCAACCTGGAACCGCTGGCCATTGTGGTTAATCAGGCGAATGCTGTGGACAGCTTGTCAATGGCGGATTTGCGCCGGATTTTTCTCGGCGAACGCGGACACTGGCCGAACGGCCGTCGCATCACGCTGGTGATGCTCGACCCTGGCTGGCCGGAGCGCGCTGTAGTCCTCAGCGATATCTACCATATGGATGAAACCGAGTTCAAAAACCACTTCCTGCACGGCCTGTTTACCGGCGAAGTATTCGTTTCGCCCAAGACTCTCTCAACACCCGAAGGTGTTCGCAAGTTCATCTTCAATGTGCCCGGCGCAATCGGCTATCTCCGAGCCTCCGATGTAGATAAGAGCGTCAAAGTCATTCGGATCGACGAGCGACTTCCCGGTGATAAGGGTTATAAGCTGCAAGTTCCATCACGGGAGAACAAATAACGTGGGCCGAGAAAAGGCAAGCCGTGAAAGGAAATCCGTGCCTGGCACGAGCACGAGCGCGGCGCAGACCTGGGCTGGACTCTCGCGTTATAGCTCGGCCCTGTTGCTTTTTTTCATTTTTTGCGCCGTGACCGTAGTCGGTTTGTTCGCCATTGGCGATCTTCGTAAGGCCGGCATAGATCAACAAAATATGTATGCGGGATTGGTCCTAAGCCTTCATCGAATAGCGGCCTTGGAGTATCAGACTCAAGAAACAAGGCGAAGCACTCTCTATGCCCTGAGCACAACCGATAGTAATCTTCACGTGAAATACGCGGACCAGTCTCGCGAAGCCGACCATGCTGTATCCGCAGGCATTACCGAGTACTTGGCGAATGCGCGAACGCCGAATGAGATCAACATTGGCAAGCGCCTCGAGCGTGATTGGTCCACCTACCTAAGCGTTCGGGACGAAGTGCTGGCTTCGATTCTTGAAGGAAGCACAAAGGAGGCAGTTGATCGCGATCTCGGCGAGGGGGTGCAATCGTTTGATCGAGTTCGTCAAGATCTTGCGGAGGTCGAGCGCATCTATGACCAACAGGCTTCTCAGCAACTAGCCAACGTGGACGCCACCTCGCGACGCACCATTATCCGAGTGGCGGCGGTCCTGGCGATTACCCTGATAGCCACGATCGCGTCGGTTTGGACCATTCAGAAAATCAAGATGACGGGAGCGATTCAATTGGCGAAGTTGCAGATGGAGTTCGTTGCCTCCGTGTCCCATGAATTGCGCACACCCTTGGCGGTTATTTCATCAGCTGCAGACAATATTGCCGATGGATTGGTACAAAGCAAGGATGCTCTAAAAATATATGGGGATACGATTCAGCGGCAAAGCCGCCATATGACCGAGCTGGTGGATGAAGTTCTCATTTTTGCGGCCACGAAAGATCGGAAGAGCCACTTTGTCTCTCACACGGTAGACGTGCCGGAAATCTTGCACTCCGTCCTACGTCAGACGCCGGAATTGGCAACAGCATCTGGCTTCCATGTCGAGCTGGAGATTGAACCAGGGCTTCCTCCGGTTAAGGGGGACAGTTCCGCACTTGCCCGTTGCTTCCAGAACATGATAGTAAATGCCATTAAGTACAGCGGAAAGAGCCGCTGGATTGGGGTGAAAGCTTTTCTCGGCCATGCCCAAGTGCAGGGCCAAAGAGAAATCCAAATCGCAGTTCGAGATAGGGGTATCGGGATTGCCAAGTCGGAGCTGTCTCACATTTTCGAGCCGTTTTACCGCAGCCCCGCGGTTGTGGCCGAGCAGATTCACGGAACCGGGCTGGGTTTGTCGCTTTCCAAGAATATCGCCGAAGCCATGGGTGGTTATTTTTCCGTTATAAGTGAGCTCGGCGCTGGTAGCGTCTTCACTCTGCACCTGCCGGTTGCAGAGGATCCCAAGTCCCAAATGCCGCTCGAGGTTCGAGTAGATGGAAGCACGGAAAAATGAACGAAAATATCTTGCTCGTTGAAGATGAAGAAGCTTTGCGGATGACGCTGAGAGATCGCTTGCAGAGCGAGGGTTACGTCGTTGATTTGGCGGCTGACGGTGAACAAGGCTATGAAAAAGCCACCCGCTTGCCCTTCGATCTCATCATTCTCGATATCATGCTGCCCCACTGCAATGGCCTCGATGTCTGTCGGGGAATCCGGCTGGCGGGATTGGCCACCCCTATTCTCCTGCTGACCGCTCGCGGCCAAACTGTCGATAAAGTGGTGGGTCTAAAGCTCGGGGCGGATGACTACGTCACTAAACCATTCGACACCATGGAACTTATGGCCCGCATCGAAGTTTTGCTACGCCGGTCCGCCCCCCGAACCAGCCAAGGCCTTCATAAATTTGGCTCCATTCGCGTCGACTTTCGCGCTACCCAAGTGACCCGGAACGGTGAACTGGTTTACCTGACCGCCCGGGAGTTCCAGCTCTTGCGTTACCTCATTGAACGCTCCGGCACGACTCTTTCCCGCGCGGAGATCCTTCGGGAGGTTTGGGGGTATGAAGGCGGCACCTTCAGCCGTACGGTTGACGTACACGTGGCTAGTCTCCGTCAAAAGTTGGAGGAGCTGCCGAAGAAGCCCAGGTGGATCGTCACGGTTCCTGGTTTGGGCTATCGGTTTCAGGGATGAATGGCGGTGTGCTCTCGATCGAAGCGTTGCCGTCCAAAAAGTAATCCTGGATCACCCTCGACGGCACCAGGCAGGGGCCGCCCTACGGAAAGAAATAGGCAAAGCTTTGGCGAAGATAAGCCGGCTTGACGGGGCTAACTTTACCAGGATCACCTGAAGTCGCTCGATTTGGTGCCATCTTTTTCTTGTGCTAGCGGCTAGACTTCCGTTATTCTGTGCCTGAGGGCTCCTGTAAGTATTTTTAGGCATCTCCCACTGGCCCAAACCTGTTCTTGGGTACAGTTGTCTTTGCCCTTGCGCAAAGACGATGATTGCGATGAGTAAGGTACACTAGGGAGGGCCTTAGAGGGAACTTTACAAGAACTTTACATTCCCGGTTGGAGATTTCGTCGCACCCCCCCAACGGAGAGAGCTCCAATTATGAGGGCGTCCTCGGAGGGTCATACGTCGCGATATTTCAAACTCTTGCTCTGGGTGCTGCTCTTTTCCTGTCAGGCGAACAGCGCTCCCCTTCCGCAAAGCCAGCAGCGCGGCTCTACTAAGAGTCCGCATGGCGCGCTGGCGATCCCTTGCGAGAACTGTCACACGGCTACGGCTTGGCGGCCCATTAAGGCTGTTCCCGAGTTCGACCACAACAAAACGAGGTATCCGTTGCGGGGTATGCACGAAAAAGTCGAGTGCGCACAGTGCCACGTGAAGCCCGTTTTCACGGACGTGG
>QHYI01000140.1:0-2035 GCA_003223245.1 Acidobacteriota bacterium | reverse complement strand
AGGTTGGAACATTGCCGTGCAGCAAGTAAAAGATCACCAGAATCGCTTCCCCCTGCTAGGGGCGCATGCGGCGCTGCAATGCGAAGACTGTCATAAGGGCGCAGCGGTCGGGCAGTTCCAGGGGCTGTCGACGGCGTGCATTTCCTGCCACCAGGCGGATTTTCAGAGGGCTACCAGCCCTAATCACGTCCAGGCCAACTTTCCGCAGACCTGCGAGGCGTGCCACACGTTCGACAGTTGGTTCGGAGCTGCTGTAAACCACGCTGCGCCGCCGATCAATTTCCCTTTGACAAACGGGCACGCGAATGTTCCCTGCGAGAGTTGCCACGTGGGCAATAATTTCAACTTGCAGATTGCGGCGACCGACTGCGGGCATGCGGGCTGCCACCTTACCACCTGGCAGCAGACCAACAATCCGCAGCATTCGGCTGCACCCAACGTATTCCCGATCGCCACGTGCTCCAATTGTCATAACACCGTGTCGTGGCTGAACGTGAATTTTGACCACTCGACGACCGGCTGGCCGCTGCTCGGCTCGCACCAGATGGCGCCCGCCGGCAAAGTAAACGCCTGCACGGACTGCCACGTAAACAACAATTACAACCTCACGTCCGCGAACACAGACTGTTACGGCTGCCACCAGACCGCGTGGCAGAGCACCGCTACAGTCGGCGGGAGCGTGCCGAACCACATTACTGCGGGCTTTTTGACTTCCATGTGTTCGACCTGCCACGATACGGTTCTTTGGACCGATGGAAAGTTCGACCACAGCGCAACCGGATTCCCGCTGCAGGGTCCGCACATGCTGCCGCCGCGCCCTACGGTTACCGGCGCGATCGGGCCGATGGTCAACGCATGCACGGACTGCCACATCGGCGGGAACTACACGGCGGGATTCCCAACCACAGACTGCTACGGCTGTCACCAGAACTATTACACCAATGCGCAGGCCTACGGAGCGTCCGTGCCGAATCACATTACCGCGAACTATCCGACGACGTGCGCTTCCTGCCACACGCCGTGGGTGACCCAAGCGTGGCTAGGCGCAGTATTTAACCACACGTGGTTCAAGCTTCCGCATGGCAAGGTGTCCTCCAACCAGTGCGTTGATTGCCACATCAATGCGAACAACTATACCAAGTTCTCTTGTGAGAATTGCCATACGGTTCCGACTGCGCACCAGCCCGGGATGTCGCATGACTCCGTTTGCTCGCCATCCCCGGCGTGCTGGTATAACCCGCCGACGAGGTGTTACGACTGCCACAAAGGTTGATGAAGAAAGGCCGATGCTCCGCGGGCTTCGGCATGTACTGGCGACGGAATAGAAACCGGTTGAAGTTAGCGCCGCGGACAAAAAACCATAACTACTGGGGGGAATGAGAGTACGTGTCAAGTTGGACCATTTTGGCGGGGCCCGGCTCCTTCGCACGCGCAGTGGCGCTAGCTCTGTTTGTCTGTTCTCTATCTACTTGTTCTCCCTTGCCCACTCCTGCCCAGGCACCTGAAGGGCCGGTACCTGCTCCAGGCAAACCCGCCCCGCAGACCACCAACAAGCCTACGGTGTTCCGAGTGAAGTATGTAAGCGAAGGTTCGGTGTACATCGACGCCGGCCGCAACGCGGACTTGCAGGAAGGCATGAAGCTCTCGGCCGTGGAAGCTCCGCCGGACGGCCTCATAGCGGAAGGGATTCAGTATCGCGGCTATCCGCACGTAGCCGAGCTCGTGGTTTCTTCCGTCTCCGATTCCTCCGCTGTTTGCGACGTGGTGCAAAGCAGCGGGGAGCTCAAGGCCGGCCAGGCGGCCTTTCTAACGCCGGAAAGCACGCAGGTTCGCCGAGAGTCGGAGCAGGCGGCCAACCAGGACAATTATCCCATCCTTGTGACGTTTACTTACGGCGATCCGCTGGACGAAGAGGTTCGCGTCACCAAAGAAGCGCAAGCCACTCGCCTGACTCCCATGGAGCGTTTCCGCGGGCGAGTTGGATTCAATTACGGTGGTACCAAGGAGTCCGGCGGCTTCACCTCTCGCCAACTGG
>QHYI01000046.1 GCA_003223245.1 Acidobacteriota bacterium | reverse complement strand
AACTTGTCGCTTCATGATTTCACCTCCGCTGTCTGGGCATAGGAATTGAGCTTCGAGATGAGCGCGTCCCGGTTTTCCTCGGCGGCTGCGGCTAGATGAGAGACAAAGGATTCAACCAATTCTCGACTTGCTTCTCGGAGAGTCGGCGTGCCGCAGAAATCAGCAGCGTACGCTTTAATCAATTTGGGATCGAGGTTGTGCTTCCGGATCAGCACACACAATCGGTCCCGCAGTTTTGGCTGTCCGTTATTCGAACCGTTCGGATGCTGCGACTTTTCAGGCTGAGTCTGTTCCTTCATGCAGCCGGAAGAACCAGTAAGGCAGCCCAGCTCTTCCACGGAGCAGAGGCCGATCCCATAAGCCTTGCGGAGAGCGCGGTTGACGGCGCGCGTTTCGGCCACGCGCATCTCCGCCCCGCGAACAAGCGGTGAAGTGTTTGATGGATCAGCGTCGCCGTAGCCGACAAAACCCTTCGAACCGAGAGATTTGTAAACGGTGGCCTTAAACACCCAGTGGCTCAATGAATGGTCGGAAAGGTCCTTCTGCAACGTCGTTCGGATCCCAAAGCAATGACGGCGCTGCGCAATTCCGAGCAGACCGGAGTGGGTTATGTACCATCTCCCGTCGAGGAATTGGAGGTCCCCGGCGTTCACGGAAAGCGCATACCTTTGAATCAATTCGTTCAGATGGAGCAGTGCTGACTGCGATAGCTCACCCCAAATCGCAATTGCCAGTTTCGTATTGCGGCGAAATGCTTTGCCTAGCTTGTTCATGCATGCCTCCGGTATGTATGTCATCCTATGTCATCCATAGGATGACATACAAACCGATGGTTGTCAAGCTGATTTATCACGATTTGAAGGGGATGGTAGAATCTGTGCTACATGCAAAAGGACACTAGGCTGACATTTCGAATTCACTCAGGCCTGAAGAAGAGCCTGGAGGCAATTGCCGCCCGAGAGGGCCGGAGTGTGGCGCAAATCTGCGAAGCCTTTTTGAAGGCCGGGACGAATGCCTACGAGAAGAGTGGCGCCAAATACCTCCAACGCTTCTTGTCGCGCCAGGAGAGGGATACGTCCTAATGGCAAGGTCTTGACGGCACGAGATTCTGTTGAGACGCTGAAGGCACTTCAGCATCAGCCTCAAGCGGCCGCGATGGCCTTTCTGCACAAATAGGGTGGGGCTTGCGAATTGACCGCTTTACGAGTACCGGTCTCGTACGGTTCCACTGCAGGTTGACACGACAATTCCTAGGCAACCGAGTCAGGTTTGCTCAATCGCCTCTCATGGATCTCGATGCTTTTGCGATTCCTCATATCGCCTGCACAACTTCAAGTGCCCTGTTCATCTGCGGGTCTTCGCCCGCCAAAAGCTGCTCCGGATTCATTTCAACGGTGACACCGGGCGCGACTCCTTTGCCTTCGATCAGCCTGCCTTCCCAAGTCAGGTAGGCAGCGACTGGCAGACCGACCGTGTAACCGAAACCTGCTTTGAAGGCGCTACCGCTCAAGAGGCGTCCGGCTGTCTTTGTCCCGATGATCGTTGCGAGGCTGTTCTCCTGGGCAAAGGCAGCAACCATTTCACCGGCACTTGATGTGTGCTCGTTTACGAGAATGACCACGCGGCCGTGGAATCGTTGCGGGCCCAGACCTTCTGTAACAACGAGAATCGATTTGTCGATGAAACCGTATCGGAGAGCCAGCCAGAGAAGCGTTGCCTTGTGTGACGGTATCCGCCCGAATCTGGGCAATCTCTCTCGGGCATAGCCTTTTTCTTTGCGCGCGCGTGTCAGGCTGTATCCAACCTCTTTTTCGCCTGGCGTCAGATAGCTCATTAACCGAAGGCCGCCGATGCCGCCTCCTGTGTTGCCACGAAGGTCCACGACTAGGCGCGTTGAATCCTTTAGGTGGGCAACCGCGGCATCGAGCATCTTGGCAAGGTCGATGCCGACCGCTCCGGGGAACATGGTCACCTTCAACCAGCCAATCCCATCCGGCATTTGAGAGCACAACACTGCTTTTGGGACAACTACGGGATGGTTCTTTGATCGTGGGGAAGGAACGTTCAAAGTGCCTACGATGCGCTTACCATCAGGCTTTTGAACTGCGTATTGTGATTCCTCACCCACAGGAAAAATCGGGGGCGCTGGCGGCCTCAATTCCCGGTCCCGGACCTGAAGGAGAATATCGCCAGGACGCAATCCAGTGACGTACGCCGGTCCGCCTTCGTGCACGTCTTGGAACATCCAGCGCTGCTCGCCATCCAGATTGCAGCGCATAAAGGTGGCGCTAATGGCGTGGCGTCCGGGGATGTTTGGACTCTTGGAGTGGCGAAATCCCGTGTGGCTTGTCCTTAGCTCATTAAGTAGGTCTTGGATTTTCTTCTCGAACTCTTCGTTCGTGGCGCTTCGCAGAATCTCCTCCCGGCGTCCTTTCGATAACTCCTCCCAATTCGCTCCGTTCATTCCGGGATCGAAGTGTTTACGTGTGACAAGGTCGCAAACTCGGGAATAGACCTTTTCTTTCGCCTGTGCGTCGAGACTCATCGTGTCCCCAGCGGGATCGCTGTTCCACCGTCTCCGACTAAAACGAAGGCTCCCCAATAATACGGCGAGACACGACCGTTCTGCGCAAACAAGTCCAGTTTTGCCTGCCGCAAGGCTATGGCTTTCGGCTGACCTTCCGCAATGTGAGTGTAGAACCGCTCCATCAATTTCCCCGTGTATATATCGTCCGCGCTCCAGAGGCTCGCGACAACGGACTTCGCGCCGCTGACGAGAAACGCCTCGACCAGATTGGTTACCCCTTCTTCCCCTTCGATCTTTCCGACGCCCGTGTTACAGGCAGAAAGCGTGACGAGGTCGGCATTGAAATGCAGCCGCATGATCTCGCGCACCTGCAACAGGCCGTCATCGTGAGAGGAGGGGTCAACGCCCAGGACCAAGCCTGAACGCTCTGGAAATTGCGTGTCAACGAATCCGTGTGCCGCAATGTGAATGATCCGAAAATCCATAAGGGGCTCGGCCTTGAATGCGGTCTCGGTGGCAGCCGGCCCAATCAGCGTGACAGAGTCCGGGCCAATTGTTTTGCCGGCCGCGAGGATTTCCCCGCGAGTCCGTGGCAAATCGTAGAGCGGCATTCCGAAGGCGTCGGACAAGTTGCGCTCAAGTCTCCGCTGAAATCCGATTGGCTTTTCGAGCTTCGCCGAAATGTGCCCTTGATCTTGATAAGCAGGATCGCCGATTCCAAAGAACGAGCGTTGCTTGACAGCTGGCTTGACTTCGTTCCTTAGAACTTGCAGAACGGTTGCCGCCGGAACGTAGCTGACCGTGCGAGCCTCCAGCAGTAGCGCGCCCTTGGAATCGCGAAGCAGATCGAACGGCAAGAGATGAAGCAGTCCGTCTGCGACCACGATGACGTTCCCCAGATTTGCCTCTGCAGGCAGTTGGCCGATGAGAATGTCGTGGAGCTCCTGGGCGGTGATGGGATCGTCACGCCTAGCCTTTACGCTTTCGAGGAATTTCCAAGTTAGGTCCTCAATGCGCTTGCGCCCTGCGGCCAATTCGTGAACGCCCGCATCGCTCCGAGAAATCCAGACGCAGTAGGAATGCGGCTCACTGAGGACATATTCCAAGACAACTTCGTCGGGGTGCAGGATGGATTGGACTGCCTTGAGCGGCGCTGGCTTATCAAACCATCGCGATTTGGATTGGGTCCGCTCCGTGCGTGTCCACTCCAGCCTGCGCTCGTATTCGACCAATTGATCAAGAAGGCTAGCCCGCTCGTTTGGATTCTCCGAGCGAATCAGGCGAAGTTGCAGATCGGAAACGGCGTCTTCCAGGGTGCGCACATCCGCAGACTCGTCGTTGCCAAAGGACACTTTGTTCTCCAAGAGCGCGGCGGTGGTTCGGCCCCGAACTCGCTCCAAAACGTTGAAAGCACGCTCGAAGTGTCCCTGGCGCGCTTCCAATTCAAAGTGCTGCAAGTACGTGTCGCTCATCGCGCCAGCCAGGGAGCTACTCCAATAAGCCTCTTGCAGGTTGACGAGCATTCCGTCGATAACGTCCTCGGCATTTTCGTAGAGCTCCTCGGCTTCCTGGACGGCGCCGCGCCGTGCTTTCAGGTCAGCGAGCGTCGTCAGGTCTCGCGGAAGATAGTATCGGTCGCCAACGCGCCTACTGGCGTCGACGCCGATGGTGGCCCGTTCCTCGGCGGATCTGAGGTCGCCACCGTCGCGGTAAAGCGCGGCCAGGTCGATCGTGGATTGAGCGAGCGTCCGATAAAAAGCGGATTTTTGCGCGAGCTCACGCGACCGCTCAAGATATTGCATCGCAGCCTGACGGTTGCCTGCTCGCATCTCAAGCTCGCCCAACAGTTGGAGAACCATCGTTTCATGTCCGAGCTTCTGGTTCTCTCGGGCGACCGCTAATGCCTTGGCCAGTTCGTCCCTCGCCTCCGGTACCCTGCCTTCGTTTTCGAGCGAAAAAGATTCGCCTTCATACGCCATGTAAGGGAATCCAGCATCGGGCGTTGAATTGCTAAGCTTCATTGCACGTTCAAAGAAGGCGGTCGCCTCTCCAAAGCGCCTTGCTTCGTTGAAGCCATTTCCGAGCATCTCCAGCATCCGAACCTGGCCTCCTACATCTCCACTCGCTTTTAAAGACAAGACCGCGTCGCCGACCATCACGGCAGCGCGCCGGCTGTTCCCTTCAAGGAAGGCGATAATCCCGAGTTCGCCCTCGGCACGGGCCTCCCACTGCGCCTCCCCTAAGCGATGAGCAATTGTTTGCGCCTCCGTCCACGTGCGCTTGGCGGAAACCGGATTGATCTCGAGGTCCGTGTATCCCTTCGCCGCAAGGCACCATAGCCGCAGCGCCGGGTCGGCCTTGACAGTCGGCAGGTCGAGCTGTTGTCCGAGGACGTTGGAAACTTCGGCCCAAGACATCGTCTCCGATTGGGCACGAATCCTTCCCACGCGGGCGTATATTTCGTTCCGCGTGTCGCCCTTCGCGCGGAATAGGGCCTCGGCGCGAATGTAGAGAGGCTCTGCCTTTGGCCAATTGGAGAGCCACGCGAGTCGATTGGCCTCCTCAAGCAAGACCTCCGGATTGTTCGAAGTGCCCGGGTCGCGTAAGAGATCGGCGCCTGGAGGCGGTGGATCAGCTCTTCGCGAGACGTAAAGCCAGACGTACTTTCGAGAAAGCGCAGCAAAGAGGACAACGGCGACAAGCAAAACAGAGACAAAGAACCACAGCTTCGAGGAAAGAGTCCGCACAGACCGACCCTCTAATTCGCGGTTAATTGTACCGCTACGGATGCGCAGAAGTGACGTGGTTTTATCCCAAACGTCGTTGTTTATTATAGCAGTAGTGAGATTGGCAGGCATGACTGGTGCTTGACCCGCGCTTGGCGATCTCCCTCCCACCCTTCCGTCCAAGCCTGACGGCCGCGGGATCTTTCTCTTCGCCAAAATTCAGAAGATATAGCGCTTGCATCAGGAATTTGTTGCGAGCATCCCACGCCAAAATGTCTTTCACATTGGGCTTGACAGGTCAAGACAAATATGATACACATGTAATCGTGGGTCGAACGCACACCACCGCTGAAGCTGCGAAGGCAGTCGGGATCACGCGGATTACACTTCAGCGTTGGATTGCATCAGGCAAGATCAAGGCTCCGCGGCCATCGCTTCGTGGAAGCGTAGGACTGAGGCTTTGGACTGATGCAGATGTTGCCAGGTTACAGAGGGCCAAGGAGGAAATTTACCGCAAAGGTCGAGGCCGCAAGCCAAAGCCAAAGCGATAAAAGCAAGCGGGACGCGCAGGTGCTCTAACACCGACGCGCCCCTGACCAAATCAACCTAGTTGGAGGCTGACATGGCTACGCAGAGTGTAATTCATCCCGTTCTGCAGCAAAAATCAGCAGTTATCCCGATCAATTCTTCCGTCCAAGAAATCCCCGTCGCGGAACCCCTTAGCATGACCATCCGCGCGGCGAACAACCGCACACCTGGCGTCCGCACGTTCTACGTTGCCAGCCAATCACGTGTCGGCGCGCAGTACGTTGTCCAGTTCATCCGCCGGGCGGGTCAGCGTCGGTGGTTCTGCGACTGTGGTGACTTCAAATTCCGAAGGCTCGCCCGGAAGCGCCACTGCAAGCACATCCACCAACTCACTGCTTTAGTGCGCGAGGCGCATGGCGTCTCTCATTTGGTGATCTCCGCCTAGATCGGCGCGAGACGCGAAAAAGGGAGGATGTCCATGAACCCCCAGGCCAAAGTTGCCCTTGAGAAGCAATCCCACCCGGAACGGTTCTGCCCATTCCCGCGCTGTCTTTGGCGCACGGCGAAGTTGAACCGTCGAACTGGCGAACGCGAGGGTGGCGGTTATTGCCCGCGTCATCGGGGAGTGGTCCGACCGTGAATAACACCCACAACTCACAACTCTGTTTCGTTTCCAGCAAAGACTTACGCTGCCCAAACTGCAACAGCACAAACGTCAAGAAGGTTTCTCTCGCCTACCAAGAAGGACTCTTTTGTACAGCTTCGCACACTCGATTCAGCGCTGGCGCGGCCGGCGGCCATGGCCCGGGTATCATAATTGGAAAAGCGATCACGCGGGGGCTTCATCAGTCCCTTCTGTCCGAGCGGCTCAGCCCTCCTGTGAAGTGGTCGTACCGAAAGCTGATTCGCTGGTGGGCGGTCTTGTTTCTCTCGATCGACTGGATCGTCTTCTACGTAAACACGTTTGTCATTAAAAATTTTCCTCATGTTTTGTCGCCTCCAGTGACCCGTTTCGCGTTGTTGTCTGCCGCCACGTTCGTACTGTTGCTGGTTCTGTTCTGGAGACACAATCGGTCCGCCTACAAGCGTCAGTATTCCAAGTGGGACCGCTCCTACCTGTGCCCACGCTGCGGCACCCTAACCGAACAGGGATAGGAGAGTCGTGGCAGCGACGCTAGCTGACGTTCCAGTGGGTGAAAATCCCACCAGTGGAAGCGCTCAGGTACCTCCGTAGTTATACCCGACGGCGAGGAGGGTGACCGAATCGCCGAAAGCTCGGGAGTAAAAGTCCCCGTTGGCTGGGAGAAATACCCAGCCAGATCCGCCAGGAGGGCAAGCAAGTGGGCAGGCTGTAGCGAGAGCGAACCGATGGAGCCACGAAATCATCCTGCGGGGCCGCGACTTGCTCATCGTAGTTGACGCTGCTGCGATGCGTGGCATACCAAGTAAGAACTTGGCCGGGGGGCGGCAGTGGTTCACAATCTGACACAAGGCGAAAACCGTGAAGGCTATCTTTGAAAAGATTAACGAGATGCAAGGTGTTGGAATAATTGGGAAGTACGCTATTGGCGGTGCTGTCGGCGCGACGTTCTATCTGGAACCGTCGGCGACGCTCGACGTGGACATCTTCGCGACTCTTCCCACGGCGTCCGGACAAGTGCTACTTAGCCTTGCCCCCGTATATGACTATCTGCAAACTCACGGAGGAAAGCTCGAAGGTGAATACATCGTTGTCGATGGGTGGCCAGTGCAATTCCTGCCTCCGGCCGACGGGCTCGACCAAGAGGCGCTGCTCGAGGCTGTTGAAACGTCGGTCGAGGGAGTGAGAACATGGGTGATGTCAGCAGAGCACTTAGTTGCCATCGCGCTGCGAACTGGTCGCCCGAGGGATCACGCGAGAATTCTGCAGTTCATTGAACAAAACGCCTTTGACAGGACTAGGCTACAAAGCATCCTCGAACGCCACGGTCTTCTTTCCAAGTGGGAACGGTTTGAGAGCAGGTATCTTGGAGGGGTTGGTGAGTAAGGAGCATATGCGGAAGAAACTTGCTTCACTGAGCTTTTCTGAGAAGATCAAAATGTTAGAAAAGTTACGTGACCGTAGCCTGGCGATTGCGGCCAGCGGACTCAGGCGGGGAAAAAAAGCAAATCATCCCGGCAAGCGGTAACAGGTAGACTGATGTTGTTGTTTGTCGCATTCAAAGATACTTAATAACAGATGAGGCCGGCGAGGAGGCGCAATGATCGCCGGATTCGGGTTGAGGAACATGTCATTATAGTTCGGGGCTACTCGCCGCTCTCGATCTTTCTTGGCTGCGTAAGCGATTCGTGATTACGTGGCTTTGAATAGCTGGCAGAGCGAAGAAATTCATAAAGGGCTGTCCTGGAGACACAATCAGTCCACCCACAAGCGTCGGTATTCCCAGTGGGAACGCTCGTGGCTCTGCCAACGCTGTGGCACTTTAACGGAGCAGGAATAGGCTCCCCGCAAACGCTGGTTCTTTACCGGGTAAAAATCCATGAACGCCCTCGCCCGTGCGGCCAGCGCGCGTTACAGCCTCGCTGCCGAAATACCCGAGCGGCGTGTGCGGGCGGCAATGATCCTCGGTGCCGGGCCAGCCGGGCTTCTTTTCACTCAGTATCTCCGGCGCGTGCTCGGTTTTGACGGACTCTTGCTCGTGAGCGAGCCAAACGCGCGGAAACGTGACTTGGCGGCGGCGTTCGGAGCCAAAGTGATCGACCCGGCATCACAGGACATCATTGAGGCCGTTGGTGAGCGGACCGATGGCCGCATGGCCGAGCTGGTGATCGAGTCATCGGGCGCCGGACATGTCTTCTCCCTTCTTCCCGGCGTCCTCCGCAAGCAAGGTACGCTGCTGCTCTACAGTCATGGCCACGGCGGCATCGACTTAAGCGTGCTTGAACGGGCTGCAGTACAAAGAACCGGTCCTCGTGTCGCCGGTGGGTGGTTCGGGCGGGTTTGACGAGAACTGCCGCCCAGCAGTTTACCGACGTGCACTCCAGCTCCTCGAACGGGGAACCGTAGACGTTGCGCCATTGCTCTCACATCGTTATCACACCCTTGGCCAAGTCAAACACGCGTTCGACCAAGACTTTGCTCGTCCCGAGTACATCAAGGGAGTCGTCGAGCTCCTCCACGGCAAAGTCGTATCATAAATCCCAGGCTTGCACGCGGCGACCAATGCTTAAACCAGCTGCGGCCGAACGAATTCCCGCGCGGAACGCGCCTGCAGGCTCTTCCAGAATTCCAAAAATCGCCTTTTCGAGCCGCAGCGACCCCTTCGCCGTCCGACCGCTCAGAGCGCGGGAGCGCTCGATTGCCGAGCTTTTGGCGACTACGACCCAGATACGCTGGTGATCCGTGTTTGGAAACGGACCGCGATACGCAAAGAGATCACCTCCTTCGGCACCTGCCTTAGCGACCCTGTGTCACGAGTTTTGTCATCACCTGGATTTCCACCGGTTCGGATGCCGCGATTCCTGGCATACTCGCGGATTCTATGAGCTATAGAGTTTTGATGTGGCCGTTGAGCCAATCGAGGATCACGGAACAGCGAAACCTGCCTTCGGCAATCGCGTCGACCATGAAAACGTAGGTTTCTAAGGGATCTGCTTCGATGGTGAAGCCGTTCATCAGAAGGAAGGTGTGAGTGGCATCGAATGCGACGCGCTTGT
>QHYI01000139.1 GCA_003223245.1 Acidobacteriota bacterium | reverse complement strand
CGACGAAGTGGAGCATGGCATCGTGAGCGGTTATAAAATTCTGGAGGGCAATGCCGCAGACAGCAACTCCTGGATGCCGGCACTCGACCAACATCAGGCTTGCTTTGGGCACCTTCCGAAGATGGCCACGGCCGATCGCGGATTTTTTTCCGCCAAGAATGAGAGCGAGGCCGAGGCCCGGGGAGTCGAGAAGGTGGCGCTGCCGGCGCGTGGGCGTTTGTCGCGGAAGCGCGCGGAACGGCAGAAACAGCGTTGGTTCAAACGAGCTTTGCGCTGGCGAGCTGGCTGTGAAGCGACCATCAGCACCCTGAAGCATCCGTTTTCGATGTGGCGAGCTACTTACAAGGGAGAGCCTGGATTTCAGCGCTACGTGGGCTGGAGCGTGATCACCAAGAATCTGTTCTCCATCGCCCGTGGGCTGGAGCGCAAAAAAAGAGCACAGGAGGAGCGAGCATGCTGCAAGTGGCTGGAACTTCCGCCCGACGGCGGAAGCTGTTGAGTGAAATCGCGCGTCTAGCGGAGGTGGCCATTTTCGGAACGCTGTCGGAAACCTACCGCACTTGCGGAAGCCCGGGCTGCCATTGCCAGAGCGGAGGGCCCAAGCATGGTCCGCATCTGAATGTGAGCTACCGCGGGGAGAAGGGTAAGACTACCGGCTACTATGTTCCCAAGGCAGCGCAAGAGGCCACGCGCGAGGGGGTCGCCGCTTGGCAAGAAATGCAGGAATGTTTACGAGAACTGGCGGAGCTAAATAAGGAACGGAATTTGCAGAGTGCCCGCGAGGCCGATTCACGATGAAGCCAAGGTTCTGGTTAGCCATGGTCTGCTGGGCACTGGTGTGTCTGGTGCTCGGCCTCATTCAGCAGGCTGGCATGTACCCGTCGCAGGTTTCGGGCTCAAGCCAATGGTTGGATCGATGCAGAGAACCCGCGTCTGGCTCGCCCACTGCGTCGGTTGTCGAAAGCACGCAATTCGATCCGGCTCGTGCTGGACCGCTGTCATCTTTGGTCCTCGAGGATTCGTGGAGTAAGGGAAATATTGGCCCACCCGGGCAAGAAACCCATGGGCCACCGAAGACGATCGGAAATTGGCGGTTGCCAGTCAAAGACGGCAGCTCAAAACAACAACCAGCCACCTTGCCCCAGGAAATTTTTGACTCAGCCGACGGAATTTGAAAAATCAGGGGTTTTGCAACACCCTTTAGCTAGCCAGAACTAAACGGGCCGGTATCCCCCGAATTTCATTCTGTTTCTACTCCCTGCTTTTATCTTGCCCCGCAAGCACTCATTTTTTGCGTGTCCAAAATAGCTAATTATTCCATGCGGATTGTGCTGGCGCAAAGAATAGCAAGCATGCTCGCATTACAACTTAGCAGGAATGGAGCGATGCTCGCGGCTACTCGATTTGTCGAGCCGGGCAAAGCGACCGAGACCGGGTTAGCCTCAACGAAGGGGGGTAAACCCTGGTGCTCTAAATCGGATATCGCTCTTGCAGAAATACGGGGATTCCCTTTATCTCCGTCGCCCGCTCTGCGAGTACCTTTATTCATGTACGAAGAAAGAGAAGGAGGCCGGCCAGTGATGAAAACGGATGCAGGTCTCGCGAACATAGCCATCGAGCAGATTCTTGAGATGTCGGCGGACGCGCACATCGAGCGACGCTTGACGTTCCCGGATTCGCCTGACTTTCAGCGCCTTTCGGGAACCATTACTGCCTACGGCAAAGTTCTGACGCTTCTCGTGGCCCTGCAGGAGCGTGAAGAATTTTACGCGATGATCGCGCAACTGAACCTGCCCGCATCGGTGACCGGACTGGCTCATTAATGATGGATTTGCAGTATGTGGCGAAAAAATTGTCCTGTCTGTAAGCAGCCACTAGAGAAGAAAAATCCCACTGACACCGTGCCTTGTTCCTGCGGCAAGTACGTCTGGAAAGGCTAGGCAGGCTTCTGCCTGATCGCTGCAACGCCCTCCTGCGTGTCATCCCGAACCGTAGCTCAGGCCTGAGGGATCGCGACTGGATTCGGTCGCTTGCAACTCGATGTGACCCGTGATTACGTCGATTCGGGCTCTTCGATGAGCGATTCCTGGCGCACGACGATGACGATGCCGGAATCGGTAACGTGGAAGCGGCGGCGGTCGGCTTCCGTGTCGTAACCAATTTCCGTGTATTCGGGAAGGCTGACGTGGCGATCGATGATGGCGCGGCGGATGCGCGAGTGCCGGCCGACGTTCACATGGTTGTAGATGATAGCCTCCGAAACTTCGCAGTAGCTGTTGAC
The DNA here is from genome assembly GCA_003223245.1 of Acidobacteriota bacterium. Lineage (GTDB taxonomy): Bacteria > Acidobacteriota > Terriglobia > Acidiferrales > UBA7541 > Acidiferrum. Next base: position 46,340 of record QHYI01000139.1, on the reverse strand, counting down.
GCGCACGTCGTAGCCGATCACTGATTTTTGGACGCGCCCGCCAGAAATCACCGAACCCCCTGCCACGATCGAATCCAGCGCCACGCCCATGCGTTCGGGATCGGCAAAGACGAATTTTGCCGGAGGATACTGCTGCTGCCAGGTGCGTAGCGGCCATTGCTTGTCGTACAAATTGAAAACCGGCGAAACATGGACGAGGTCCATGTTCGCTTCGTAATAGGCGTCTAGCGTGCCGACGTCGCGCCAATACAGCGCGTCCTTGGCGTTTTCATCCACGAAGTTGTACGCAAAAACGCGGTGCTTGGTAATGATGCGCGGCAGAATGTCTTTGCCGAAATCGTGATGGGACTTGGGATCCTCGGAATCCGCCAGAAGCACCGGAATCATCAGTTGGGTATTGAAAATGTAGATGCCCATCGAAGCGTTGCAGTGTCCGGGGTGGTGCGGGGATTCCTTGGGAGCGGCGGGCTTTTCCTCGAAGCCGACAATGCGCCAATCCTTGTCGACTTCAATGACCCCAAGTTGCCGGGCGGCTTGCACGCTGGGAACCTGAATCGTGCCCACGGTGACGTCGGCACCTGAGTCGGTGTGTTGTTGGAGCATCTTGGCGTAATTCATCTTGTAGATGTGGTCGCCGGAAAGGATGAACACGAATTTAGACCGCTCGCTGCCGATGGAATAAATGTTTTGATACACCGCGTCCGCTGTCCCCTGATACCAGGTTTGCGATACGCGCATCTGTGGCGGAATCACTTCGATGTACTCGCCGAGGCCCGCCAGCAGCGACCACCCGGCGCGGATGTGCCGGTTCAAGCTGAGAGCCTTGTATTGCGTGAGAATGAAGACGCGTCGCAGGTTGGAGTTAATGCAATTGGAGAGCGTGATGTCGATGATGCGGTAAAGCGCGCCGAAGGGAACCGCGGGCTTGGCGCGGTCGCGCGTGAGTGGCCAAAGGCGTTCCCCCTGGCCTCCGGCAAGGAGTACCGCGATAGCATCCCGCATGGCATCGGACATGGGCCGGCTTCCTAACGCGGACGTAGAAACGGCCCATTCTAACAGCAGAAAGGAACCCTGGAGAAGGAATGCGGCTCAGTCGAGGCTGCTGGCGCGGGTGTGTCACGCCTCCCTTGCATGCCAGGTGCATGCGGACCGAGGAGGACCGGAGCGCAACGCAGGGCATTTCCTAGCGCCGCCTTCCAGGCGGCATCTTCCCCGCGTCCGCATTCCCAGTACAGGCCGGGCGGCCCGGCTCCTTTCACCAGTCCCCCGTCACGAGTCACTTCGTTTTCACCGCTCGCTCGTTACCAGTCACCGCCCTTGCACCGCTCGGCGAGGTATTCGGGATGCGCCCAGTTGTCAAATCCTATAGGCCTAGGTTCCCTGTAGCGCCACCTTTAGGCTGGCATCTTTGCTGTCCGCCGAAACTTGCAGGTCTGAAGCCCGACTGCGGGCGCTCCCTGCCTTTCATGGCCGCCTGGAATTTATCCCCGCCAGGCCGGCAGGGCGGAGCGGCTCATGTCAGGGCACTGCGCTATGTCATTCCGAGCGCCGCGAGGAATCGTGGCTCGACTCCAACCCCAACCGGATTATGAACTAACGCTTGAGCTGCGGAGATGACTTTTGCAGCGCCGCGAGCAGAACATGCGCCGAGGACGGAGCCTTGACCCGCGATTTGGTGACGATCTTTGCCGCGCTTGTGGATTTGCCGTAAAGCTTATGATTTGCGCGTTCATCGGGCCGCAGCGTCGAGCCATCCAGAGAGACGCCGGCGAACACGCCGCGCGCACGGGAGTAGCTCAGAATCTCCGCTCGCATAAAGGCGTCCGTATCGGCTGCCGCGGAACGCCCTTTGGGTCCGGCGGCGAAGGATGCGTCCGCTCCCAGCTTTATTTTGCTGTGCAACAGGCTGCCTGCGCCGCGATCGTTGATCACTAGAAAGACGAAGTCGGTTGCCTCGCCGCCAATCTGGAAACCAAAGCTCCCCCCTTCGAGCGCGTACATAGCAGGCGCTCCCCAGGGACCGGTGAAATTCTTGCCCGTTCGGCAAACCATGGTGCCGCGACCGTAACTGCCGCCAAAAAGAAACGCAGCTTTCAACACCGACGGCATCACCACAACGCAACGAGCCTTGTCCATCATGTCTTGAGGAATGGCTTCAGGAATATTGAGAATTTCCTGCATCACCTTTCCCGAATTCTGAAGACGATCCCTTTCCGCTTTTACGTTGCTCCGACTTTTTGCGGAAATAACCTTTGCGGAAGAAAAAGGTGCCAAAGCGAGCAGGCTCGCCACGGCAACGATCCAACGCTGTGCATGTCTCATATCCTTGTGCCTCCTTTTTGGCGCGTCTCGCGTGCTTGACGCAATCGTGATTTTCCCCTCCAAGCGGGGTTCGTACGTTGTGAGGGGCTGGTTCGGTGGGAGGCTAACAATTAGACGGATGCGCGCCGGCGCGCCACTGGTCGGGAGTACAGTTTTCGATTTAGGAGTTTGGCTGATGCGTCTGTCAGTCGCGCACCTACACGTTGTGATCCCCGCGGTGCGCAGGCGTACCCTTGAGGTGGTACTGCCAGTTTCTTTCGCGATGCGCTGCGATAAAGCTTCCCAAACGTCGGTTGGTATGCCGATTAGTTCCCAGGTGACGATGGCGGCGGTACGCGCGCCGTCGCTTAGCACGAGAGCTCGCGCGGAGATGGGATCGTGAATCCCTTTGAAACCTTCCTTGCGGCTGGCGTAGCCACTCATCGGCAAAGCTGCGTCCGCCGGAGGCGTGATGTCAATTTTCGCGGCGAGGACTTGCAGCGTCCCGCGTTCGGCCCCTCGCGCGGCAGAAGCCAGGCACCGGACAACACTGCGGTAGCAAACAAGAACACAACCCGAAATGCCAGTGTTCCGAGCGAGAACTTCGCCACCAGCAAGGGCTTAACTGGGAGCAAGCGCCTTGTCTCCATCCAAAAGATTACGCGAAATAGCGGAATGGTCATGAAGCTCTTCTTCGGTTTCTTCTCAAGCGTAGCGCCCATACCGGCTACGTGCGATAGCTGGCGTTGATGCGGACGTATTCGGCGGTGAAGTCGCAGGTCCAATAACGGGCGGAGGCATCGCCGGCGTGCAGGTCGACAACGAGCGGAACGTGATCGGCAAGGAGCTTGTTGCTGGCGACACGCTCGTTGAAGTCCAGCGGCTGGCCTTTGCGAAGAACGGGAATGCCCGCCATGTTGATCTCGACCAAAGCAGGATCGAACTTCACGCCCGAGCGGCCTGCGGCGGCAAAAACGCGGCCCCAGTTGGGGTCGCCACCCGCAAAGGCGGTCTTCACCAGCGGCGAAGTGGCAATCGTTTCGGCGATCCGGCGCGCAGCAGCTTCGCTCTTTGCGTGGCGCACTTCGATTTCGATGACGCGTTGCGCGCCTTCGCCGTCGGCTACGATTTGCAGCGCGAGCGACTGGCAAACTTCTTCGAGCGCGGCGGCAAATGCGCGGTGGGCCTTGCTGCCTTTTTTGATCCGGGGCGCGCCCGCTTCGCCGTTGGCCATAACGAGCAGCGTGTCGTTTGTCGAAGTGTCGCCATCCACGCTAATGGAGTTAAAGGTTCTTCGCGTGACATCGTGGAGCGTCTTTTGCAAGAGTGGGGGCGAAATGGCTGCGTCGGTGAGGACGAACGCCAGGGTTGTGGCCATGTTGGGATGAATCATCCCCGCGCCCTTGGCGCAGCCCACGAGATGAATCCGTTTACCGGCCATTTTGAAGAAGGCTGCGGCGGTTTTCGGGCGCGTGTCCGTGGTGCAAATCGCGAGGGACAGTTCCGCGAACGAGCGCGCCGAGGGACGCCGGTTGCGCGTGAGCGAAGGCAGCGCGCGCAGAATTTTTTCCACCGGGAGCGGGACCCCGATCACGCCAGTCGAGCACACAAAAACTTCCTGAGGCTGCACGCGCAGCCGGCGGGCCACTTCTTCTACCGTGCGCAGCGAGGCCACGTCACCTTGCGCACCGGTGGCGCAATTGGCGTTTCCCGCGTTCACCACCACGGCGCGCATACGTCCCTTCGAGAGCTGCAAGTGCTTCTTCGACAGGGTAACGGGCGCAGCGACCACCAGGTTTTGCGTGAAGACGGCGGCAGCAGAGGCTGGAACGTCGCTCGAGAAAATCGCCAAGTCGAGCGCGCCAGTTTTTTTCAGGCCGCAGGCGGTCGTGGCGAAGCGGAATCCGCGGGGAAGGGCGGCTTCGGAAGGCGCGTGGTTCATGCGCGGTGCCCCCACGCGACTAGAGTGAAGTTCGTCGAAGGGACCTCCCATTGCCCATGATGAATGGGAGAGTTCCTAGGGGATTGGCGGTCTGCAGGCTCATGGTTTCGCTCCTGTCTTGATGGTTTTTCTGTTGAGACGCGCTTCCAAGTCGGCGATGGCCGCCCGGACGCTTTCGGGCGCGGTGCCGCCGGGAACTTTCTTCGCGGAGAGAGCAGCATCCAGGCTGAGACTCTTTGAAAAGTCGGCTTCAAACGCGGTAGAAATCTGCTTGAGTTTTTCGAGCGGCAGAGCGATGAACGAAACACCGTGCTTTTCCGCTTCGCGCAGAACTTTTCCGACGATGTCGTGCGCCTGGCGGAACGGGATGTCTTTGCGCACGAGATAGTCCGCGGCTTCGGTTGCGAGGAGGACGGGATTCGAGGCGGCCGCGCGCAGGCGGTCCGCGTTGAACTTGGTGGATGCCAGCGCGCCGGTTGCGACCGCGAGCATGTCGGCAACCTGATCGTGCGCGGCGAAGAGCGCTTCTTTGTCTTCCTGCAAATCGCGCTGGTAACTGGTGGGCAGGCCCTTGAGCGTGGTGAGCAGGCCAAGGAGCGCGCCGGTGATGCGGCCGGACTTGCCGCGAATCAGCTCCCAAGAATCGGGGTTTTTCTTTTGCGGCATCAGGCTGCTGCCCGTGGAATATTCATCAGGGAGAATGGCGTAGGAAAAGTCCTGCGAGGCGAAGAGGACAAAATCTTCCGCGAGGCGCGACAGATGCGTGGCGATGCCCGTGAGGGCGAAAAGATAGTCGAGCGCAAAATCCCGATCGCTGACCGCGTCCAAACTGTTGGCCGTGATGCGTGAAAAACCGAGCTCGCGCGCGATGGCATAGCGGTCAACTCCAAAGGAATTCCCGGCAAGCGCGCCCGAACCCATGGGGCAAGCGTCCGCGCTAGCGGCAGCGTGCTGCAAGCGAGTGACGTCGCGCGTGAAAGCCTCGGCATGCGCCAGCAAAAAATGCGAAAGCAGAATCGGCTGCGCATGCTGCATGTGCGTCATGCCGGGCATGGGCACGTCCAGACTGGCTTTCGCCTGCGTTAGAAATGCATTCAGCAAGGCCTCCACGCCGCGCTGAATTTCAGCGGCAGCGTCGATGACGAAGAGGCGAAAATCGGTGGCAATCAGTTCGTTACGGCTTCTGCTGGTGTGAAGTTTCCAACCGAGCGGGCCGAGTTCTTCGACGAGAGCTTTTTCGACAAAGTGATGGACATCCTCGGCGTTCGCACCGAAGGAATCGACCCAGGCAGGATCGTTTTTTGCGCGTTCGGCAATTTTATCGAGGGCGGCGAGCGTTTGTTTCACTTCTGTGGCGGTCAAGACCCCCATGGGTTCCAGGGCCTTGGCCCAGGCGCGGTCCACAGCAATTTCATAGGGCAGAAGACGCCGGTCGAATGCAAAGGAGCGCTGGAACGCATCGAAGCGAACGTTAGGCTCGCGTTCGAAGCGCCCTCCCCATAAGCGGTCGTCTTTGCGTTCGGTCATTCTGAGCTGTCAGTCGTCCGTTTTGAGTTTTCAGTCCTTCGACGGAGTGCCCGGTAGTTGACGTTTTGCCAAGCTGGGGCGCAGCATGCTGCGCCCCTACAAAATGCCATCAAGAATTTTTGCCCTCCGCTTTGGCTTTGGGGCGAACGGTGACGGGCAGGGCAAACAGATTGATGAAGCCTTCCGCGTCTTTCGGGTTATAACGGCCCATCTTGAAGCTGGCGAGGTCGGTTCGATAAAGCGAGAAGGGCGAAACGCGCTTGGTGACGTTAAGCGTGCCTTTCCACAGTTTCAAGCCGACAGCACCGGTGACGCGCTGCTGCGCCACATTGAAAAATCCATCGAGCGCCTCGCGCAGCGGCGAGAACCACAAGCCGTAATAAACGAGTTCGGCGTAGCGATTCGCAAGCGCTTGCTGGAAGTGTGCGGTCTCGCGGTCGACGGTGAGCCGTTCGAGCTCCTGGTGCGCTTTCACGAGCAGAGTACCCCCGGGAGTTTCGTAAGCGCCGCGCGACTTCATGCCGACGAGTCGGTTTTCGACGAGGTCGGTGCGGCCGATACCGTGCTTTGCGGCAATTTCGTTGAGCTTGTTCAGAAGATCGACGGGACCGAGCTTTGAGCCGTTAACGGAAACAGGAGTACCGGATTCAAATCCAATCTCCACTTCTTCGGCTTTGTCCGGAGCTTTTTCCGGCGAAACGACCCACTGCCACATGGCCTCGTTCGGCGCGTTGGCGGGGTCTTCGAGCTCTCCGCCTTCGTGGCTGAGGTGCCAGATGTTGCGGTCGCGGCTGTAAATATTTTTCTTGCTCTGCTCGACGGGAACGTTGTGCTTTTGCGCGTAGGCGATCGCGTCTTCGCGGGAGTTGATGTCCCACTCACGCCAGGGCGCGATAATCTGCAGGTTGGGCGCAATGGCCTTGTAAGCCAGCTCAAAACGTACTTGGTCGTTGCCTTTGCCGGTGCACCCATGCGACAGGCCGTCGGCGCCAACCTGCAACGCCACCTCCGCCTGACGCTTGGCGATGACCGGCCGCGCCATGGAAGTGCCGAGCAAATAGGTGTGCTCGTAAACGGCGCCTGCACGAAGCGTCGGCCAAATGTAATCGCGAACAAATTCTTCGCGAAGATCTTCGACATGGGCCGAAGATGCGCCGGTGGCAAGCGCTTTCTTGCGCGCGGCCTCGAGATCTTCCTGCTGGCCGACGTCGCCAATCACGGCGATGACTTCGCAGCCGTAGTTTTCCTTGAGCCAGGGAATGATGATGGAGGTGTCGAGGCCCCCGGAGTACGCGAGTACGACTTTCTTGGGCTTGTTCTGCTGAGTTTTCACAATTCCTCGCTTGCCATCAGGTATCGCCAAACGGGGGCGCAGCCTGCTGCGCCCCTACAAAGAGAAACAAGAAAATTCGATGGGAAACGTCTCCAGTGCATAGGGGAATCAGAACAGCGTGTGCAGAATGGCTTTCTGCACGTACATGCGGTTTTCGGATTGGTCGAGGGCGACCGATTGCGGGCCGTCCAGCACTTCCCTCGTCACCTCGAGACCGCGGTGCGCGGGAAGGCAATGCATGAACACAGCGTCCGGAGAAGCGAGCGACATCAGCTCGCTGTTTACCTGGTAAGGCTGAAAGACCTTGGTGCGAACTTCTTCCTCGGCCTCAAAGCCCATGCTGGTCCACGCGTCGGTGTAAACGGCCATCGCTTCGGTGACGGCTTCGCGCGGGTCATTCATGAGTTCGATTTTCGCTTTCGTCTCGCGCGCTACGCGCTTGCTATCCGATAAGACCTCTGGGTCCGGCGCATAATTCGGAGGCGTGGCGACACGCAGATGCACGCCAAGCCGCGCCGCAAGATACATCAAGGAATGGCAGACGTTGTTGCCATCGCCGACGTATGCCAGCTTGAATCCGCGCAAATTGCCAAAGCGCTCTTCCAGCGTGAAAAAATCCGCGAGCGCCTGGCAGGGATGGAACTTATCGGACAGCGCGTTGATCACGGGAATGGTGGCGTTGGCCGCCATTTCCTCGAGCACTTTTTGCGAATAGACGCGCGCCACGATGCCCTGCACCCAGCGGTCGAGGTTGCGCGCCACATCGGCGATGGATTCGCGCTTGCCGAGCGAGGCGGAGGCCTGCGTGTGATCGAGGAACACCACTGCGCCGCCCATGCTTTGGATGCCGACGTCAAAAGTGACGCGCGTGCGCAGCGAGGGTTTCTCGAAAATCAGGGCGATGAATTTGCCGTGCAGCGTGGAGGCGTAGCGAACCGGTCGCGCCTTGATGTCCGCCGCGAGGTGGAGGAGTTCGCGGGTGTGCGCGGGGCTCCATTCCGCTCCGGTGAGGAGATCGGTTGATAAAGAAATAGGAGCGACGAGAGTCGAGGTTGTCATTCGTTTTATCCCCTTGCCGCAGCGGCCGCGCCCTGCGGAACTCCGGACTTGCCGGAATCCGCAGCGGGGGCCTGCCTGGGAGTTTTGGCCAGAACGATTTCGAAGAGTTTCAGAAATTCGCGCACCTGCGCCCGCGTGATGATAAAGGGCGGCAGGAGGCGAAGGGTAAAGTCATGCGTGCAGTTGATGAGCAAGCCGCGCTCCATGGCTTCAGCGACGAACGGAGCACCTTCCACAGAAAGCTCGATGCCAAGCATCAGGCCTTCGCCACGGATTTCGCGGATGAAGTCGAATTGCGAAGCGAGCTTCGAGAGGCCATCGCGCAGCTCTTCGCCGCGCTCGCGGACGTTCTCGAGAAGTTTTTCGTCTTCAACAACGCTAAGAAATTCGAGCGCGACGGCGCAAGCAAGCGGGCCGCCGCCAAAAGTTGTGCCGTGCATTCCGGGAGAGACACGCGAGGCGACGGCATCTGTCGTGAGAATGGCGCCGAGAGGAAGACCGCCGGCAAGGGGCTTCGCAACTAAGACGATGTCTGGCTTGGAAGCAAACTTCTGATAGGCAAAGTAGCGCCCCGTGCGGCCCAATCCGCACTGAATCTCGTCGGCAATCAGCAGGGCGCCGTGCTCGGTGGCGAGAGCGCGAGCGCGATTCCAAAAAGCTGCGCTGATCGGATAGATGCCGCCTTCTCCCTGAATGGTTTCGACCAGGATGGCGCAGAAGGTGTCGTCGAATTTCGCTTCCAGATCGGCGGCATCGTTGAACCGAACAAACTCGACTCCGGGAACCACCGGCGCAAAGGGCAAGCGGTATTTTTCCGTGGCCGTGACGCTAATAGCGCCCAATGTGCGCCCGTGAAAGGAATTCTGCAGCGCGAGAAAGCGGTGTTTCTTCGCAGGCGTCCCGATGGGATCTTCGGGTTTGCGGCCCAGCAGCCGCGCGAGCTTCATCGCACCATCAATCGTTTCGGTGCCGCTATTGGCGAAGAACACGCGATCCATCCCGGACCACTTGGCGAGCTTGCGCCCGAGCGGGCCTTGAAACGCGTGGTGATAGAGGTTCGAGAGATGAATCGCGCGCGCGGCTTCGCGGCGAATCACTTTCACAACGCGCGGATGCGCGTGGCCGAGCGCATTGACGGCGATGCCGCCGAGAAAATCGAGGTACTTTTTGCCCTGGGAATCGAATACATAAGCGCCGCGGCCGTGGGACATGACGACAGGCTGGCGCTTGTAGGTGGGCAGCAGAAACTTCTCGGCGTCCAGCAAGCGCGGGTCCGGCCTGGAAGCAGCCGCGGCGAATTGCTTGCCTTCCTGTCCTGACGGCGATTTCGGGGCTTTCTTGGGTGTTCTGCTCATCATGCCGCCGTAAAAGCCGTCTGCGCGGCGGCGTGAGAATGGGGTAGCACGCGTGTGCCGGGAACGGAAGCAACTTTCTCCGCGTGCGATGCAAGCAACAATGCTTCCGGGGTAGTTCCACCGACGATCCGGACTTGGTGCACACCGCCTTCGATGGCGCGCTTGGCGGCCTCCAGCTTCAACACCATGCCGCCGGAAACCACGTGGCGTTGCACCAGGCGATCGATTTCCTGGCAATCCACCGCGGACAACACTTTTTCGCCGCTGAGCACGCCAGCAACATCGGTGAGATAGATCAATTGGTCGGCGTTGAGAAATTCTGCGCATGCCGCCGCCATGTGGTCGGCGTTGATGTTGTAGAGTTCATTGTCCGAGCCAATGCCCAGGCAAGGCGCCACGGGCAGCAAACCTTCGCGCCACAGGGACTCGATGAACGGCAAATTCAGGCCGGTGAGATAGCCGACATAGCCGAGACTGCCGGCTACTTCGTTGTGCACCATAGGCTCGGCCACGAAGCAGCGTGAATCGGCGGCGGAGATCCCGACGGCGGGCTGGCCTTCGGCGGAAATCGCCGCAGCGAGTTTCTTGTTCAGCAGGCCGGCAAAAACCATGATGGCGGCGTCGCGCGTTTCGCGGTCCGTCACCCGCAAGCCGCCAACAAATTTGCTTTCGATGGCCATGCGCTTCAGGGTGGCAGTGAAAAGCTTGCCGCCGCCGTGCACCACGAGGAGCTCGTGCCCCTCCTGCGCCAGCGATGCCACCTGGCGCGCCAAGCTGCGCACCGTCGAGTCATCTTCGAGCAAAGCTCCAGCGAATTTGATTACGATTCTCATTGCAGTGAGGTCTGCTCCTCGATGCCCAGCATATGGTTCAAATTCTGAACGGCCTGACCGGCGGCGCCCTTCCCGAGATTGTCGAGGCAGGAGATCAGCACCAGGCGGCGCCCAGAGGAATCCAGGGCAAAGCCGATGTCGCAAAAATTCGTGTGCGCCACGTGCTGCAACTCCGGCAGCGTCCCCGCGGGCCAGATCCGCACCATCGGCCGCCCCGCGTAAAACTGGCGAAAGAGCGCTTCGACGTCTGCGGCTGTCCGCGGCTGGTCGAGCGTGACGTAGATGGTCGAGAGAATGCCCCGTGCCAGCGGGAGTAAGTGGGTCGAAAAGATGACCTGCGATTCGCTCAAGCCCGTGTGCTCGAGAATTTCCGGCGTGTGCCGGTGGGTGAACAGGCCGTAAGCCTTGAAATTTTCATCTATCTCAACGAAGTGCAAATCGCGGCGGGGATCTTTGCCCGCTCCGCTGGCGCCGGATTTGCAATCGCAAACAACGGAAGTATTCGGCGCGACCCAGCCGGAGTCCGTAAGCGGCCTCAGCGCCAGAATGACGCTCGTGGCGTAGCACCCAGGATTAGCGACCAGCCGCGCTCGAGCAATTTCCCTCGAATAGAGCTCCGGAATGCCATAGGCGGCCTGGCCAAGCCAATCCGCATGGGGAGCCGGCAGTTTGTACCAGGAAGTGAAGGTATCGGCAGCGCGGAAGCGAAATGCGCCGCTCAAATCGATAACCCGCAATCCCGCCTGAAGCAAAGCCGGTGCCAATTCTGCCGAGGCTTCATGCGGGGTGGCAAGAAAGGCCGTACCGGCATTGCTCGAGGTAACAGCTTCGATAGAAAGCGGCCGCAAAGGCGCTTCCCCGCAGCCCCGAAACTGGGGGAAGCGTTCGGACAGGCATCTCGTGCCGTTGGCATCCCGAAGGTAGAAGACAGGAGCCTGCACTAGGGGATGACGCAGCAATATGCGCGCTAATTCCAAGCCGCTATAGCCAGAAACGCCAACAACTGCGATTTGTTTGGGATCTCTCATTTCACCAGCGCTTCAATCTTTTTTTGCAGGGACTCTCGAGTCTTCCTATTGGGAGTGATGATCAACACCGTGTCGTCTCCTGCGATGGTTCCGGCGATTTCCGTGAATTTCGCCGCATCGACGGCCGCGGCCAAAGGTTGCGCGCCGCTTGGAGGAGTTTTCAACACCAGGAGATTCTCGGCCGGGCGGATATCGAGCAGAAACTCGTCGAGCGCGCGAGCCAGCGGAGGCAAAGGCGTGGGTTCTTCCGGCAGAGCCGAAGCTTGCTTGTATCCTTCTTGCGTCTTGACGAGGTGGAGTTCCTGCAAGTCGCGTGAAAGCGTGGCCTGGGTGACGCGCATCTTCTGCGCAGCCAGCCGGCGGCGCAATTCTTCCTGGTTGCCGATGCGCTCGCCGGTCACCAGCCGGAGGATCTGGCCTTGACGATATGTTTTTCCCGCGCCCATCGCCTGTCCCATACTATGAATATTTATACAGGCAATTGCATATTCTTGTCAACAGAAAATCAAGATTTTCTTGCGCGCCGCGGCTTGCAGGACGCCCTGCCCATGTAAGATTCGGCGCATCTGTTCTGCTGGCCACTGGATTTTCCGGGCAGGGAATGTTACTTATCTTTCTGCGCCACGGGCTCATGGGAACAACTTGCCAAATCGCAGGATGCAAGAACGACTCGCCCTCGGCACTTGCCGAGCAGAAGTTGTGCGTGTTGCATTTCACCCTGTCTCTGGAAACCAGCTGCGGGGAGATGCGCCGCGAGACGGCGCTCGGCAACGCCCCGCCGGAACGCCAGCGCGAAATCATGCGCTTCATCACCGAACACGGCGAGCGGCTGGCGCGCGTGGCGACCAGCGGCCTGCACTTGACCGATGACCTGAAAGCGCGGATTTTAAGCACTTTTCTCACGCTCATGAACCTGCGCGAAAACCTGGATCGGGCCAGCATGCGGAGTTCCTTCGGCCGTTCCGGGCACCCCCGCTGAAGCGGAACTATCTCCATCGACGACCGCCGGATCACGCTCCCAGATAGCGCGCGTAGAGCGAGCGGGCTACGGCAGGGTCCTTACTGCCCTTCAGGATGGCGCGGCCGTCCGCAAAAACGGTCATTTCGTAAGGCGCTACTCGAAAACGAACGAGGAAATCATTCTGCTTCACATCCTCGACCACGGGCCGCAAGCGGAGGGCAAGAGCGGCAAGGTCGAGCGCCCGGCTGCGCTCGTGGATTTGCACGGAATCGCGGCCACAGAGGGTGATATGAGGCTGGGCCTCTCCGTCGAGATAAGCGTAGTCGTGCTTGGCACAGGCCCGGCATTCCGGATTGCGGGCCAGGCCGAGCGATTGCATGCGGCCGGTCCAGACGTCGCAGGAGATCAGCCGGCCATGGAGCGCCTCGGGGTGGCCGCTCAGAATCTTTAGAGCCTCTGCCACCTGCCAGGAAGCGACGAGGTTCACGATGGGCCCGAGCACGCCGATGGTGTCGCAGGTTTCTTCAAGCGCATGCGAGGAGTTTCCGGGTTCGAGAAGGCAGGCAAGGCAGGGCGTGAGTCCCGCGCGGATGGTGAGGCTCAGACCGTAGCTGGCTAGTGCGGCAGCATAGATCCAGGGCCGGCCGGACTTGACCGCGAAGTCATTGATAAGAAAGCGGGTTTCAAAGTTGTCGGTGCCGTCGAGGATGAGGTCACAATCCGAGAGAAGCTCCTTGGCATTTTTCGGACTGAGGTCGGCGACGACCCCCGCGATGTGGACTCCGGAATTGATAGCGCGCAGCTTGTGTTCGGCGGCAACGGCTTTGGGGAGGGCATTGCTTGCGTCGGCCTCATCAAACAAGGTCTGACGCTGGAGATTGGAGGGCTCAACGAAGTCGCGGTCAATGATTTTGACCGAACCGACTCCGGCGCGAACTAAAAGGTTGGCAGCCGCAGCCCCGATGGCTCCACAGCCCACAATCGTCGCACATGAAGCGAGCAGCCGGCGCTGCCCGTCGGGTCCAATCCCGGCGAACAACATCTGGCGTGAGTATTTTTCCTGGAGGGAACCGTTCACGGATGGTGCGATCCCAACTGGCCTGACAGCCAGGCCCTACCAAGTAACATCATAGCGCCAAAGTGCGCGGGATAGGCAACGCCCCTGTGCTACGCTTCGTCTGAGCGAAAGAAAGCATGAGATTGCGCCGCATCCACGGAATGCGAGGGATGATCGCGCTTGCGCTCCTCGCGGGGACGGTGCCACCGCCCATGCAGGCGCAAGCGGCACCGGGCGCACCGGAGACTTCCTCGAACGAAGCTACCGCTGGGCCACTGGTGGTTGCCATTCGCATTGTACGCGAAGACGGACATGTCCTGGCGGAATCCCCCTCGGGCATCAGCGTGGAAGCCGGCAAGCCGCTTGATCGCGAAAAAGTCGCAGACAGCCTCCGCGCGCTTTATCGAACCGGGGATTACGCGGATGTTCGTGCCGTGACGAGGCCTGAGGCGGGAGGCGTGCGGCTGGATTTCGTGGTGCGGGAAAACTTGTTCTTCAATGTGGTGCGCCTGGAAGGACTTGAGCCGCCGCCCACCGAAGCTTCCGCTGCCGCCGCCATGCAAATTGGCTTGGGACAAACCTATAGGAAACAGATCGTGGACGAGGCTCTGGAGCGCTTGCAGGAAACGCTTCGCGAGGAAGGCTTGTACCGCGCGGAAGTCTCCGCCGAAGCCTTGCCGCACAGGGAGACGCATCAAATGGACGTTGTCGTTCATGTCAAGCCGCGGCCGCGCGCGCGTATCGAGAGCATCCAACTAACAAATGATACGGCCTACCGGAACGCCACCATTCTCTCGAGATTCAAGACGAAGGCGGGGCAGCCCATCACGTCCGCGCGACTCCAGCGCGGAACCGAGCGCGTCCGGAAATTTCTTGCAAAAAAGGGCCACCTGAGCGCCCGAGTCACCGTGCGGCGCGGCGACTTCGATGCAGGGAAGAACGCTGCACCCATTTTTCTGGAAGTAACGCAAGGACCTCGCGTCGAGGTTACCGTGAGTGGCGCGAAGTTCTCCGAAGGCGAACTTAAAAGATTGATCCCCATTTACCAGGAAGGGGCCGTCGATCCCGACCTTCTCGAGGAAGGAAAACGGAACATCCGGGAGCGGCTGGAACGCCAGGGCTACTTCGACGCCGAGGTGAGCTACAAGATTGAAATGCACGACGTGAAGTCGCTTGCTTGGCAAGGAACCCAGGAGACAATTACCTATACTGTTGAGCGAGGCGACAAGCACAAATTGGTGGGCATCGAGATTTCCGGCAACAGGTATTTCGATACGGAACTGTTGAAGAGCCGCCTGCAGATTTTCCAGGGAGCTTTCGGCACGCCAGGAAGATTCAGCCGGCGGCTTGTGGATGCAGATGCGCAATCCATACAAAGCTTGTATCAGGCGAACGGTTTTCTGGATGCCAAGGTCACCGCCCGCGTAGAAGACAACTACAAAGGGAAAGAAGGAGATTTGTTCATCGCCTTCGATGTTCAGGAAGGCAAGCAAACGCGCGTGGCCTCGCTATCCGTTGAAGGAGTTCATGCTTTCAAGGAAGAGGAGTTATTGGGAGTTATCGGATCGACTCCCGGTCAGCCTTATTCCGATTTCGGCGTAACCACCGACCGCGACAACATCCTGGCTCTTTACTTTAACGAAGGCTTCCCAGGAGCCACATTTTCGGCGACCGCAGAACGCGTTCCGGCAAGTGTGGCGCAGCAAGAAACATCTTCTAACTCCCATCACGGTTCGCCTCCGGGGGTAGAAAAAAAGGAGGGGCGAGAAAAAGGAGTAAAGCCCGCCGCTGAGCAAGCTGACGCCGTCAAACTGGTCTACCACATTCAGGAAGGTCCCCAGACGCGCGTGCGCCGGGTTCTAATCAGTGGGTATCAACATACACGGCCGGGGGTGATCCGCCGGGAGATACAGATCACACCGCACGAACCTTTACGCGAGGGTAATATCGTCGAATCCCAGCGCCGCCTCTACAACCTCGGCATTTTTAACCGCGTCACCATTGAGCCGCAGAATCCCACAGGGACCGACGTGGACAAAGATATCGCCGTGCTCGTCGAGGAGGCGAAACGTTACACGCTGGCTTACGGCGGGGGATTCGAAGTGCAGCGGCTCGCCAGTACCACGAATCCCACCGGAGGGCAGATCGAAGCTGCTCCCAGAGGCATTCTAGAAATCAGCAAACTGAATTTGACCGGCCGCGCGGATACGCTCTCCCTCAAGTTGCGCGGCAGCACGTTGCAAGGGCGTGCTTTGCTGGGATACTCCGATCCCAATACCTTCGGAGATTCCAAGCTTAGTTTTCAGGCCACGGCTTTCGCGGAAAAGACTCGCGATATCAACACCTTTACAGAAAAGCGTTATGAGGGTTCGGTGCAGTTGACCGATCAAGTCACGCCCCGCTCGACCGTGCTTTTTCGCTACGCGTTTCGGCAAGTACTCGTCTCCGACCTGAAGATTCTCAGCCAGGAAATTCCGCTCTTCAATCAGCCTACTCTGGTATCGGAGTTCGGCACCACCTGGGTCCGCGACTCTCGCAACAATCCCGCGGATGCCTCGAAAGGCAGCTTCAACAGCGCGGATTTTGGCGTCTCGGACACTTCCATTGCTTCCAGTGCGAGTTTTTTACGGTTTTTCTATCAAAATTCGACTTATCATCCGATCAAGCGCCGCTTCAGTTTTGCGCGGTCCATTCGCTTTGGAATTCTTTCGCCATACCGGGACACCGTCTCGCTCAGCTTTCCCGCGCCGACCACACCACCGCTCCCAACCGTCATTCCCTTGCCCGAACGCTTCTTTGCTGGAGGCGGAACGTCCCTGCGAGGCTTCGCCCTCAATCAGGCCGGTCCACGCGACTCCATCACGGGCTTTCCTGTCGGCGGCCAAGCCATGCTCGTGCTCAACCAGGAATTCCGCTTTCCCATGCGCTTGCCGTTTGTGGGAACCTCGCTCGGTGGAGCCTTGTTCTACGACGGCGGCAACATATACAGCCGCCTCACGCGCATCTCGTTTCGAACGTATCTCCCGGCTCCCACCGTGGCTTTGCAGAATCCGTCCGAGCCCCCGAGCTCGAGCAATGTGCCGCTCTGCGCGACCAATTGCTCGAACGAACTGAACTACTTTTCTCACACCGCGGGGCTCGGCTTCCGTTACAAGACCCCTGTTGGACCGATTCGTATCGACCTGGGCTATCAACTCAACCGGCCCCTGTTTATCGTCCCGATCCCTTGCCCGCCGAATACGCCCACTTGTGTGCCTGGGTCCCTCGGCCAGATGAGCACGCGGTTGCCTGGCTTCCAAATCTTCTTCAATCTAGGATCCACCTTCTGATGCCTTCCCTTGCCCTTCGCGGAATTCTTCTTGCCACTGCCGTAGCAATCGCCCCGGGACGGCTCGCGGCGCAAGAAGTCGTGGATCGCATTGTGGCTCGCGTGGAGAACGATGTCATCCTGCTCAGTGATGTTCGCGCCCTAGCCAGCTACCAGCAGTTCCTTGATGGCAAATCGGAAACCGATGCTCAAATTCTCGACCGCCTGATTGACCAATGGATCGTTCGAACCGAAGCGGACGCCGCTCACTTTCCTCGCCCCTCGGAAGCGGACATCGATCGCGCCATAAGCCGCGTCCGGAATTCGTTTGCCTCGGAACAGGAATACCAGGACAGGAGGAAACAAGCAGGGCTCACCGAGCAGGACGTGCGAGCCATGGTTGCCTCGCAGCTTTATTTGAGCAACTATCTGGATTCCCGCTTTCGCCCCGCAGTGCACATTGATCCCAAAGAAATCGCAGATCTTTATCAGACTTCCGTCGTGCCCCGCGCAACGGCTCGCGGCCAGGAGCCGCCCACCTTCGACGCGGCGCGCGAGTCCATACAGGAAGCGCTCATTCAGAACGGCATCAACCAGCAGGCAGAGCAATGGCTAAAGGAAAGCCGCCTGCGCCTGCACATTGAAAAGTCCCTTGACGAGGTGGCGAAGTGAACAGAGACGCAAGGCGCCGCCACCCCATTTGGACCTGGGTCATTCACACTCCCTGGGTTTTGGCCGTGCTCGGCATCTTGGCCGTCGTGCTCTTTTTTGGCAGCGGAAGTGGTAATCCCCTGCTTCAACAGCTCCTCATCAGTCGCTTGGAACGAACGACCGGCGGAAAAGTCGAATTGCGCACCATGTCCATTCGTTGGCTCGCCATGCGCATGACCATCCGTGGCTTGGTGCTTCACGGAAACGAGCCTTCCGGCACGGAGCCCTTCTTTTCAGCGGACGAAGTTCAGGCTGCGCTGCGGATTGATTCTCTTTGGGGCAGGCGCATTTCGCTGAATGAGCTCTTGGTGCAGCAGCCTCATGTGCATATCCTTGTCGGCAAAAACGGAGCCACCAACGTGCCAACTCCGGTGCGGCCCACTTCGGCGAAGCGGCCGTGGAACGAGGCGCTTTTCCGCCTCCGCATCCGGCGTCTCCTGCTCGAGGACGGGTGGGTCCTCTTCAACGACGACGTGAAAACGCCCGTCACCGTTCATGGCGGCGACCTGCAGTTCACTCTCGATGAGTCGGGTACCGCGGATCATCCCTTTTATTTGGGCAATCTCGAATGGCAAACCGTGGAATTCGCCTCGAAACACTCTCTTCCTTTGCCCGTGGGCCTGACGGCAAGATTCACACTCTGGCGCGATGGTTTCGCGCTGGAGCAGGCGGTGCTGCATGCCGGCCATTCGCGCATGGATGCTCAGGCGGAAATGAATGGCTTCGCAAATCCAAAGTGGAATTATCGCTATCGCGGCTGGCTGGAGCTCGCTGACTTCCGCGATACGATGCGCAATCCGCAGATACCCACCGGCCGGGTCGATCTCCACGGCGATGGTCAGTTCGCCGCCGGCAAGTTCAAGGGCAGCGGCACTTACGCCACACAGGACATCGCTTTATCCTACGAAATTTTTCACGCCAAAGGCTTAACGAGCCGCGGCACCTACCACCTGGACAATGCGGGCATCCAAGTTCCTGATTTTTCTGCCGATGCTTTTGGAGGGACCGTAACAGGTAAAGTCGATATGCAATGGGAAGGCTTGAAGTTCCAGGCGAAGACCCACGTAGAAGGCATGAAACTGGCACCCATCTTGCCCTCTATAGAACACAGAAATTTCCCAGTGAACGAATTGCACTGGGACGCGCGGATTTCCGCGGACTCCGTGGAAACCTGGACAGGCCCCTTCCGGCACTTCGAAGTCACGGCAAAAAGCTTCTGGGATTACCCCGAGCAGCTTGCTGCAGGCCATCAGCCGGTGCGCGGCTCATGGGAGCTTCACTACCGCTATGATCCCAGGACTCTTTTTATTACCGCTGGCGAATTCCAAACGCCTTCTTCTAGCGGTACCATCGACGGCCTTCTGGCTCCGCGGAACTCGGCGATGAACGCGAGGTTTGAGACGCGATCCCTTGGGACCTTCAAGGATTTTATCGACGCCGTTCGAGATGTCCCTCCGGGCTCGCGCGAAGCGGCCAAACCCATTTCCGGGAGTGCGCAATGGGAAGGCAAGATTACCGGCCCATCCTCTGGCTCCACTTTTCAAGGCCATGTGCGGGCCGAAAATGCTCGCTACGATGGCGTCTTCGCGGATTATCTGGAAGGCGACCTGATCTTCTCTCCCAAGCAACTGGTCCTGACCCATGGAACTGTCCGCCGCGGCGAGATGCGAGCGCTCATCGATGCGAACCTGTCTCTGACGAAATGGAGTCTGGGAGCCCAGAACGAGTGGACCGCCGATGTGAGTTTCGAGAAAGTTCCTGTCCAGGATCTCGAGCAAATGCTCGATATTTCCTATCCGGTGAGAGGTGCGTTGACCGGCCAGTTTCACGGCCGAGGCACACGCGCGGAACCCAACGTGACGGGGCTGTTTGATCTTGCCGATGCGCAGGTGTATGACCTCTCCTTCAATCGCCTCCGCGGGCAGGTCAACCTTTCCTCGGACGAGGCGCGCATTGCCAATGCGGAATTGAGATTCTTTCCTCCCGGAAAAGAAGGCAGCCGTAGCGCCGGAATCATTACGGGCTCGGCAAGCTACCGTTTCGCGGCGCAAACCTTTTCCGCGGATCTGGTCGGCGCGGGTCTGCCGCTGGAGAATTTTGAACCGTTGCAGTCCCGCCGCTTGCCCGTAGGCGGCCAATTGAGTTTCCGCCTTAAAGCGGAAGGCTCGTTTCTCGCGCCCACGGGCGAAGGCAGTTTTCGCCTCGTTGACCTGAAGGTGGGTCAATCCATCATCGGCAGTTTCGGGGGCGACCTGAAGTCGGATGGGGCGGAGGCTCATCTGCAATTGAGTTCCGCGATGGCCGCAGGAGAGATCTCTGGGGCATCCACACTGGCGCTTACCGAGCCCTACAACTTGAACGGCAAGATCACCATCAAGAATATTAGCTTGGATCCTTTCTTGCTCACCGCTTTACACCTGGAAACGTTCAACGGCCATGCTAACGCCGATGGCGATATAACGGTCAAGGGTGCGCTTCGGCATCCGGAGAGCATTGTGGCGGACGCGAATTTCTCGCGCATGGCCATGGATTATGCCAACGTCCACTTGGAAAACGTGGGCGTGGTTCACTTTCGTTCCTCCCGCGACTCTCTTGAGATAGAACCCATCACGTTTCAAGGCAAGGATACGAATCTCCAGATTTCAGGTGCCGTGCAATTTGCCGGGCGCCGCACCTTGGACTTGCGCCTGAACGGCGGCCTGGATCTGCGCCTTCTGAGTGGCTACGTGCCGGAAGTGGATACGCGCGGCATGGCCCAAGTGAATGCCACTTTTGAAGGAACCTTGGATCTCCCGCGCATCACCGGGCGCGTCCACATCGAAAACGTCTCCGTCCGCGCGGCAAATTTTCCGACTGGCCTCAGCGCCATGCAGGGCGACTTGGTCTTCGACGCCGCGCGCCTCTCTTTCCAAAATGTAACTGCCGAAGCCGGCGGAGGCACGCTGCGCCTCAGCGGGAGCGTCAATTACGCGGAAAGACCACCGCGTTACGACATCACTGTCCGCTCCGACCGCGTGCGAATCCGCTATCCCGAAGGCATGAGTTGGCTCGCGGGCGGCACGCTGCGGTTGACGGGCACTCCGAGTTCGGCCGTGCTTTCGGGCCGCGTGATGGTGGAGCGCGTCACGCTCTCCGAGGGTCTTCAGGTTGCCGGGATGCTCGTCTCGGCTAAGGAAGGAATTGCCGGTCCCGCGACCACTTCTTCCTATTTGCGCAACTTGCAATTTGACGTCGAAGCACTCTCCGCCCCCGATGCCCGCATGGAATGGCCCGGTGCGGAACTCCAGGCCGACGCCGACCTTCGCGTCCGGGGAACGTGGGAACATCCCATCTTGCTCGGCCATATCCACATTTTGTCGGGCAATCTGAGCTTCGCGGGCAATCGCTATCGCGTCTCCCGGGGCGATCTGAACTTCGCCAATCCTTTTCGTCTGGATCCTGTTCTCAACGTCGAGGCCACCACCACCGTCGAGCAGTATGAGATCAGCTTGAATTTCAACGGTCCTGCCAGCAAGCTCACCCTGGCCTATCGTTCGGATCCTCCCCTGCCCACCGCCGATATCATTACTCTGCTGGCGTTGGGACAAACCACCGCGGAGTCGGCTGCAAACCGTGGTGCGGGTACTTCGCCAAGCGGCACGGCCAACGCGTCAGCAGTTCTCTCGGAAGCCGTTAACACCAAACTCAGCGGACCCGTCGAGCGGCTATTCGGCATTACTCGTTTTCGCGTGGACCCTGGACTGACCGAACTTGGGTCTACCGGTTCGGAACAAAACCCGGCGGCGCGCGTCACGGTCGAGCAGCAAATCGCCCGCAATCTCACGATTACTTATGTTTCCAATGTGAGTTCGACACAAGAGCAAGTCATTCAGGTGGAATACAACGTAGATCGCAACGTATCCATCGTGGGCTTGCGCGACCAGAACGGCACCTTCGGCATCGACATCAAAATCAAAAAGCGCTTCTAGCTGCTAGCTCCAGCTGCCGAAAACCGCCAAGAACCGTCATTTCAAGCTGTAGCCCAGGCCTTTAGGCCTGAGGAATTTGCCTCC
The DNA here is from genome assembly GCA_003223245.1 of Acidobacteriota bacterium. Classification (GTDB taxonomy): domain Bacteria; phylum Acidobacteriota; class Terriglobia; order Acidiferrales; family UBA7541; genus Acidiferrum. The sequence continues at coordinate 24,874 of QHYI01000139.1, read as the reverse complement.
CCGCCGGTCGAGCGTCTGTGGCGCGTTGTGCAAGTAGATTGGCGTATTCTGCTAGTGCGCTACAGGGCCCGATGCATCTAATTTCGCGAGGACAAGGAGGTTCACGGAAATGAACGAAGCCGCCCAAAAGGTTGCGCTCGAAAACGAAAGCCAGTCGCAGCGGAAACGAAGCTATGCAGCAAGAGCGTATGCCGCGGGAAGTCCAACTTCCGGTCTCACAGCCGCCAGGATCCGCCGGCGCGAGCCGGGGCCGGAGGATGTACGGATCGAAATTCTGTATTGCGGCATATGTCACTCCGATCTCCACCAAGTTCGGAATGAGTGGGGCGAGGTGATGCCCACGGTCTACCCCTGCGTCCCCGGACACGAGATCGTCGGCCGGGTCACAAAGGTTGGTTCAGCAGTCTCCAAGTTCAAAGTTGGCGACCTCGCGGCCGTGGGCTGCATGGTCGACTCCGACCGGGTGTGCCCCGAGTGCCAGGCGGGGCTAGAGCAGTTTTGCGCGAACATGACCCTCACCTACAACTCTCCCGACAAGCATCTGGGTGGTGTCACCTATGGCGGGTACTCGGATAGCATCGTCGTGGACCAGAGGTTTGTCCTGCGCGTTCCGTCGAACTTGAACCCTGCCGGAACTGCTCCTCTGCTTTGCGCCGGTATCACTACGTACTCGCCCATGCGGCATCGGGGCGTTACCAAGGGCCAGAAGGTTGGCGTGGTCGGTCTTGGCGGGCTAGGTCACATGGGCGTGAAGTTTGCACACGCGCTTGGAGCCCACGTCGTGGTCTTCTCGACGTCCCGCAGTAAAAAAGAAGACGCGCGCCGCCTCGGAGCCGACGAAGTCGTCATCTCGCGGAATGCGGACGAAATGCAAAAGCATGCTGGCAGCTTCGACTTCATTCTGGACACGGTCTCCGCGAATCACGACATAAACGCTTACCTCAATTTGCTGCGCCGCGACGGGAACATCACGCTCGTCGGCGCGCCGGAAAAGCCTCTCGCCGTTTCAGCATTCGGGTTGATTATGGGCCGCCGAAGCCTCTCCGGTTCGCCGATTGGCGGCATACCGGAAACCCAGGAGATGCTCGACTTCTGCGGACAGCACAATATCACTGCGGATGTCGAAGTGATCCCGATCCAGAAAGTCAACGAGGCCTACGAGAGACTCCTGAAGTCGGATGTGAAGTACCGCTTCTCGATCGATATGGCTTCCTTGAAATGAACACCGAGAGCGACTTGAGGACGGCCGAGGAATCGATAGAGAGTCGAGGTGCAGGGGAGACGAAGCCATGGAAGTCAAAAGAGTTGGCTCGCAACCTTCGGCCAAGGGGCCGTCAGAGTGGTTCACGGGCACGGTGCGCGTCGATCCGCTTTTTCAGGCGCCTGATCCGGCGCTCGTTCAAGGCGCCAGCGTCACGTTTGACCCGGGCGCGCGAACGGCGTGGCATACGCATCCGCTCGGCCAGACTCTCCGCGTCATGCCTTTAGGTGATCCATGTCGAATCGATTTCGAGTTTCGAGTACGCTGCCGCGAAAGTTAGAAGAATTGGGACTTTCGCCCGACGCCGTGCTGCGGCAGGCGGCGTTGCCAATAGGGTTATTCAACCAAGACAAAATCCAGGTGAGCACCGAGGAGTTCTTCGCGCTTTACCGGGGAATTGCGGAATCCAGCAACGATCCGGCCTTTGGCCTGAAGCTCGGGACCGAGGAGCGCGTCGAGCGCTACGATCCGATCAAAATCGCGGCGCTCTCTGCCCGCTCGTTTCGGGATGCCGTCGAGCGGCTGGCGCGCTACAAGCAACTCACCTGTCCCGAGGAAATCCGCCTCGTCGAACGTGGAAGTGAATCCGCGGTCCAGTTCGTCTGGCTTCTCGCGCGTGAAAAAGAGCCTCCGTTGCTGGTGGACGTGTGTTTTGCATGGATACTGGGCATCGGGAGGCGAGGCACCAGTCGCCCAGTGAATCCCAACCGCGTGGAGCTTCAGCGCGCCCCGGCGCAGCGAGAACTCTACGAGAGGTATTTCGGCTGCCCCATAAGGTTCAAGGCCAACCAGAATGCGTTGGTATTCCGCAAGGCGGATATGGACCTGCCCTTTGTCACCTACAATGCGGAGATGCTCGCGATTGTGGCGCCGCAACTTGAGGCGGAACTGACGCAGCAGCTGGCGCAGAAAACGTTCAGCGAACAAGCTAAAGCCATTCTCAAGCGGCTACTCGCAGGCCAGCGCCCGGGGATAGCGGATCTCGCAAGAGAGCTGCATCTGAGCACTCGCACCTTGCAGCGGCGGCTCACCGAGCAAGGCATTACGTTTCAGCGTTTGTTAGAAGAAGCGCGTCGCGAGTTGGCGCACCATTATCTGCTGCATTCATCTATAGAGCTGAGTGAAACTGCTTACCTCCTGGGGTATGAAGACGCCAATTCGTTCTTCCGGGCTTTCCATCACTGGGAAGGGACATCACCCGGACAATGGCGGGTACTCCAGAAGAGCTCGCCGCCGACCGCGCAAGCGCAAGCCGGTGCACCGTGACTGAGGCCGATGGGCTTTCATCCATGGCGCTGCGAGTTTAGGCAGAACTTCGTCAAGCGCGAATACAGCAGGGGCGAGAAGCGTCGAATTCTGAGTGGCACGATGTGGCACACCGGGCGGACGCAATTCGGAAGCGGAATCCCGTTGGGAGCCGCTGCTAGAAGCGCTGTTAAGTAAGCCCGGAGCTTGCTACTGCGGGTCCTGTTGCTGGGCGGTTTGCTGTTGCGCCCGCCGTTGTTGCCAGCGATTCTGGCCGTTGCCTAGGCGCGCCCATTGTCCCACTCCCGGGTTCTCCTGCTTGGCTTCGGTCAGCGCTTCTCTCGCGGCTTTCCCGCCCGCGGCGCGAACCGTTGCCTGGATATACCGGTTGACCTTCGGCATTTCCGCCGCCACCTTCTGGCCTAGCGGCGAGCCATAAAATTGCAACAGTCCTTTAATTTCGTCGTCTGTAAAGTGTTTGTCGTAAATTCCCACCAATTGCTCCGTCACTTGATCGGCATCAAATTTTTTCTGGTAATTGGCCGCAAAAGTATTTACGAAGGCTTGGCCTTTGTCGTTGTTCGGCACGGTCTGTAGCAATTTCTCCCGCGCCTGTTCGATGGCGTTGTTGGCGCCGTCCTCGACCATGTCGTGCGCTCCGACAAGTTCCATCAATGAACGAATGTCCGCTTCTTTGATCGGGTCGACGCCGGAGATCGCCGTTGCCGATGTGCTGCCTTGTGCGGAGGCCGCGCCTTGCGGCGCTGCTTGCACGGAATTCTGTGACGATCCCTGAATGACAAGGAAAAACGTGCCGACATAGATGCCAATCAGAGCAAGCAGGGCCTTCATGACCGCCTCCCGGGTTCGTTCTTGTACCTTCGCTACGACCCCTGATTCTAGAAATGCGTACGCAGGTGCGCGAGCGCTTCGAGGGACAGTCTGTGTTGCAATCGTTCACTGTCCCAAGGGTCAGGTCGAGCGTTCACTTCAACGATAAGAAGATTTGGTTAGCTGCGTTTCTGCTACGATGCCTGGCCATGAGCGAACCCTCTCTCGATATTCGAGCGGGCGCCGGAAACCGCCGTCCCGCGGTCATCGTGGCCCGCGAATCAGGCCTGCAGCGCAACCTGACTCCCGCGCAGCTCGCCATGCTTGGCCTGGGAAGCACCATCGGCACCGGTTTGTTTCTGGGCAGCGCCATCGCCGTTAAGCTGGCTGGGCCCGCGGTGATCCTCAGTTTCGTGGCCGGGGCCTCGATTGCCTTGCCGATGATGTGGGCCCTGGCCGAAATGGCCGCCGCCCACCCCACCCCCGGTTCTTTTGGACTTTACGCGGAAATGTATCTTCATCCTTGGGCGGGATTTGCGATTCGTCTCACCTATTGGCTTTGCATGATGGTTGTGGTCGGCAGTGAAGTGGTCGCCGCCTCCATCTACTGCAGGCTTTGGTTCCCGCAAACCCCCGCGTGGATTTGGATCGGCCTGTTGTCCCTGCTGATTCTCTATGTCAACACCATCAACATCGGAAATCTTGGCACCTTCGAGTACTGGCTCTCCATGGTCAAGATTGTGACCATCCTCGCGTTCCTGGTTTTGGGTTCCGCTTTGTTGTTTGGCCTCGGATTCCCCAAAGTCGGCCTCGCGAACTACACCGCGTACGGCGGATTCATGCCCAATGGCTGGAAGGGCGTGGCCCTCGGCGTGATTCTGGGGCTTTTTAGTTTTTTCGGGATCGAAGTTGTGGGAAGCACTGCCGGCGAAGCAGCGGATCCCAAAGTCGCTGTGCCCCAAGCCTTGCGCCATACGGTGAGCGCGCTGGTGCTCTTTTATGTTGCCGGACTCGCGCTGGTTGTTGGAATTGTTCCCTGGAAGCAAATCGACATGGGTGCGAGCCCCTTCGTCCGCGTGTTTCAGACCGTCGGCATTCCCGCCGCCAGCAACATCATGAATTTCGTTGTCCTAACGGCCGCACTTTCGAGCGCTGTTGCCAACCTGTATTTCGCGGCTCGGCTCGCTTTCTCCCTGGCGCGCGGCGGCTATCTTCCCGCCCAGCTTGGCCGGCTGAACAAAAAAGACATGCCCATGACCGCGGTGCTCGCATCAGGTGGTGGCATGGTCGCCGCGATGATGCTATCGAAGTCTTTTCAGGAATCCTTGTTCGTTTCGATGATTGCAGTGAGTACATTCGGCGCGCTCTTCGCCTGGCTCATGACCCTTCTGACCCACCTCGCGTTTCGCCGCTACCATCACCGCGATGCCAAGCCGTATCTCAGGCTCGGCCCCCCGGGCCCTTGGGCCTCGCTCGCCGGACTCATCGCCGTTCTCGCCGTGATGCTCTCCACCTGGTGGGTCCCCGGATTCCGCATTATGTTGCTCTCCGGCGTCCCCTGGCTCGTCCTCCTCACGGTGTGTTACTTTGTTTGGAGAAGGAATGATTCCCGCATATCTGGCCCCGGAGAGTAATGTTGTGGATCCGCTTCTGAAATGGCGCGGCGAGTTTCCGATTCTCGACCGCACCACCTACATGATCAGCAATTCGCTCGGCGCCATGCCCCGCGGCGTCTACGACAGCATGCGCGCGTACGCCGATTCCTGGGCCGAGCGTGGCGTACGCGCCTGGGAAGAAAGCTGGTGGGAGATGGCCGTCAGCGTGGGCGACCAAATCGCTCCTTTGCTTGGCGCGAAGCCGGGCGAGATTTCTCTTCATCAAAATGTCACGCTCACGCAAGCGGTGATTTCTTCCTGTTTTGACTTCCGCGGCCCGCGCAACAAAGTTGTGATGGTCGACCTCGAGTTTCCTTCGATCCAATATTTCTATCACGAGCAACGCCGCCTCGGCGCTCGCGTGGAAATTGTCCCTTCGGAAAACCCTATCCGCTTCAACTTGGAAAAGTTCCTCGCCGCGATCGATGAAACCACGGTGCTCGTTCCGATTTCTCTCGTTCTCTTTCGCAGCTCCTTCATCGTCAACGCGCGCGCCATCATCGCACGCGCCCACCGCGTTGGCGCGCACGTCATTCTCGACGCTTTCCAGGCCACCGGGACCATTCCCGTCGATGTTCGCTCCCTCGGCGCCGATTTCGCGGTCGGCGGCGTGCTCAAGTGGCTCTGCGGCGGCCCCGGAGTCGCTTATCTCTACGTCCGCGAGGACTTGCGCGCCAAACTGAAGCCCGCGCTCACCGGCTGGATCGCCCATCGCCGCCCGTTTGCCTTTGAGACCGGCGCCATCGACCCGCGCGAAGATTCCTACCGCTATTTGAACGGCACGCCGCACATTCCCGCGCTTTTTGCTTGCCGCCCCGGCCTGGGCATTCTCAATCAAATCGGCATCGCAGCCATCCGCGAGAAGTCCGCGCGCATGACCGCGCGGCTGATCGAAGGCGCGAAGTCTCGCGGCTGGCAAGTCAACACGCCAGAAAATCCCGCCGAGCGCGCCGGAACCGTCTCGGTCGAATGCCCGCATGCGCACGAAGTTTGCCGCGAACTTCTCGCGCGCGACATCCTGGTCGACTACCGCCCCAAAGCCGGTGTGCGCCTCTCGCCGCATTTTTACAATCGCGAAGACGAATGCGACTTCACCCTCGCGCAAATGGAAGAAGTCCTCAAAACCGGGGTCTGGGAAAAACACGCCGCGGCGGTTACGCATGCCTGACGTCAAAGAGTACGCGCCGCAACGCGCGGACATGGTCGAAAAACAGTTGCGGCGCCGCGGCATCGAAGCTCCCTCCGTCCTTGCGGCCATGCTAGCGGTTCCGCGCCACGAGTTTGTGGCTGAGGAGCTTCACTCGCGCGCTTACGACGACGTGCCTCTGCCGATCGGCGGCGGCCAAACGATTTCGCAACCTTACATCGTCGCCGCTATGACCTGGGCACTGCGCCTCCGGCCGACCGACCGCGCGCTCGAAATCGGAACCGGAAGCGGCTATCAAGCCGCCGTTCTTTCGCTTCTGGCGAAGGAAGTCTTCACCGTTGAACGCATGCCGGAACTCGCTTCGAGCGCGTCGGAAAGACTAACGCAGCTCGGCTACCACAACGTGCACGTGCATTGCGGAGACGGCACGCTCGGCCTCCCCGAATTCGCTCCTTTCGACGCCCTCCTGGTCGCGGCGGCGGCTCCGGCGGCCCCGCAGCCACTGCTCACGCAATTGGCCGAAGGCGGCCGCATGATCATTCCCATCGGCGACGCCGATAATCAGGAATTGCAGCTCATCGAAAAGCAAGCGGGCGCATTTTCCATTAAAATCATGGAGGGTTGCCGCTTTGTCCCGCTCGTCGGCAACCACGCCTGGCAGAAACCTCCCCAGCGCTGAATGCTGAGATTCCATGAGTCCAGAACTCTCCATCGTTATACCTGCATACAATGAAGAATCGCGGCTGCCCGCGACGCTCGAGCGCATCGCCGCGTACTTGAAACACTGCCACCGCGAAACCGAAGTCGTGGTTGTGGACGACGGCTCCAAGGACCGCACCGCGGCGGTCGCGCAATCGTTCAGCGGCAAAATCCCTCGGCTGCGCGTCGTCCCCAACGGAGTCAACCGCGGCAAAGGCTACAGCGTGCGCCACGGCGTGCAGGAGGCGCGCGGCCGCCTGGTCTTGTTTACCGACGCCGATCTGTCCGCGCCCATCGAGGAAGCCGACAAGCTTGTGGATGCCTTGCAGCACTTCGACGTGGCCATTGGCTCGCGCGCTGTCAACCGTAGCCTCATTACTGTTCACGAATCTGCTTTCCGCGAATTTGCGGGCTTCATTTTCAATAAGGTCGTGCGCTTCATCCTGCGGCTGCCGTTTGTCGACACCCAGTGCGGCTTCAAAGCCTTTAACCGCGAACGCTGCAGAATTATTTTCGAGCAGCAAACCATCGAGCGCTTCGGCTTCGACCCGGAGTTGCTTTACCTGGCGCGGCACCACGGTTTGCGCGCAGCGGAAATTCCCGTGCGCTGGGGCCATTCTCCGGCCACGAAAATCAGCATGATGCGCGACAGCCTGCAAATGTTCCTGGACGTCTTCAAAATCCGCTGGAATGGGCTCCTCGGCCGCTATCCGCGAGAGGGTTGAATCCTCACTAGCCGGGCAGCGCACCGCCAACGGCAAGAGTCTCGAAGCGCGCCTTGGCCACATGCGAACAGACCTCGGTAGTCCCGGAATATGAAGCGTGCCCCCACCCCCGGCACTGCTCGAACGTTATCAAAACAAAGGAGTTGCAAATTGAGCAGTTTGTAAGTTGCTCTAAAAGAAAGGGAGCGCAGGTGGGGTGAAGAGCTCCTTTGCCGAGGAATTGCTAGGTCGTTTGTTGACCGTGGGATGGCAGAGGGGTTTTGGCGCGTCGTTCGGGTGGACCATTATGCAAAGCTGCCGGATAACCGGCTACTGCATCATCTAGCCAACTTAGGAGCAAATCCGTACAAACGAACACGCCAGTAACATTGGCACCGTCCTGGCCAGGTTTAAGATACAAGCGGGAGGCGAGACGGGTGTGGATACCGCGTTTCAAGATATTCGTCACGGTCTTCGAACATTGGTCAAGTCGCCGGGCTTCACGGCGGTCGCTTCCCTGATCCTGGCCCTGGGAATCGGCGCGAATACTGCGATTTTTAGCTTGATTGACGGCGTGATGCTTCGTTCCTTGCCTGTAGTGAACCCGAATGGGCTCGTCATCCTGCAGTGGCGTGCGCGGCACATGTCGTTCAACGGCGAATACAGCTCATTTAGCGATTGCGGCGAATCGGGTATTTCCGGGCCTTCCGGCTGCTCGTTCCCGCTCCCAATTTTCAGGCACATTCGTTCGCAGACGAATGCATTTTCCGGCGTGTCCGCTTTCGCTGGCCCGGCGGCTCTGAACCTCAGTGGCAAGGGCCCGGCGACAATGGTGCAGGGCGAAATCGTTTCCGGCGACTACTTCTCGACGCTGGATGTCAATGCTGCCGTCGGCCGGACCCTCGGACCAAATGACGATTCTCCGTCCGCCTCTCCGGTAGCCGTACTCAGCTATGCCTACTGGAAAAGCGCTTTTGGCGGCAGCCGTGCGGTTCTGGGGCACACAATTCTCCTGAATAACATTCCGTTCACGATTGTTGGCGTGGCGGAGCGGAGCTTCACGAATCTATCGCCGGGCAAGGCTCAGGACTTGTGGCTGCCGATTGCCATGCTCCCGCGACTGAATATCGATTGGGGGCACGACATTGACGGTTTGACCAACTGGTGGCTCGTCATCATCGCGAGGCTCAAGCCCGGCGTTTCTCTCGATCAGGCGCAGACTGCGGCCAGTCTGGTGTTTCGCAACGAGGTTCTGGACGCCGGAAAAACGTTTTCCCAAGTCTCTGAGCCCAAGATTTTTCTGACACGCGCCCAAGAAGGCTTGGTTGGCGAGCGCGGGACGCTTTCGAAGATGCTTTGCTTTTTGATGGTCGCGGTGGGAGTTATTTTGCTGATTGCCTGCGCAAACGTTGCGGGATTGTTGCTTTCGCGCGGCCGAGCTCGCCAGAAAGAGATAGCCGTGCGACTGGCGCTAGGCGCAGGCCGCACAAGAATTGTGCGCCAGCTTCTCACCGAAAGCATTTTGCTTTCGGTCTTGGGCGGCGTGTGCGGAATTGTCTTCGCGTATTGGGGAGTACACGCGATCACGGCTTTGGTTACGGCCGGATCAAGCGGGCACTTTCCGTACGTCCTCAGGCCAGACTATCGCGTTCTGTCCTTTGCGCTTGGAGTCTCGGTCGCGACCGGGATTTTGTTTGGTCTTGCTCCCGCGTTGCGCAGCGTGCGCGTCGATTTAGCGCCCACGCTCAAGGAAAACACTTCCAGTTTGTCAGGTAACGCCGCACGCGTGGGACGCTTTCATCTCGGTGACGCGTTAGTGGTCGCGCAGGTAGCCTTGTCGGTCCTGGTGCTTGTGGCCGCAGGACTAGTGATGCGTACGCTCGAAAACCTTCGCAACATCAACCCAGGATTCGACACGCGCAACATCCTGATCTTCGAGGTTGACCCCACATTGCTCGGGTACAAGGACGCGCAAATCGAAAACCTTTACAATGAATTGCGCCAGCGCCTCGCGGCGCTTCCCGGCGTGGCTTCCGTGACTTATGCTTCGGACGCGCTGCTCGACGGAGGACGATGGACAGAAACCATACACTTTGAAGACCAGCCGCAAAAGGGTGGCGTTGAGGCCAATATGCTCGCGGTTGGCCCGGAGTTTTTTACCACCATGCACATCCCGATCCTCCAAGGGCGCATGTTCACATCGGCTGACTTTGACCAAGCGAGCGCAGCCGAGAGAGCACAGAAACAGGATACAAATGCTCGAAGCTCATCCAGGGCTCTAAATGCATCTGGCGCTGCTGTCCCGATCCGTGTTCTGGTCAACAAGGCATTTGTCGAGCAGTACTACCCAAAGGAAAATCCGCTAGGAAAACTGATCGTTAAGGGAGGCGGCTCGGGATCGAGTGGCGGCGCATTCGGTAATCATTACGATATCGCGAAAATTTGGGAAATCGTCGGGGTGGTAGCCGACACGAAATACGACTCGTTGCGCCGCATGATTGTCCCGATTGTTTACGTCCCGCTTACCAGCGGCGGCTGCTATTTTGAGCTGCGCACTGCTACTGACCCGCGCACGCTTGCCTCGGCCGTGCGCAGCGCTGCGAGCGAGGTTGACAGCAGCCTGCCGCTCTCGCACGTGAGCACGCAATGATTCCGGCCCCCAGTCCTAGCAAAGCCGGCGTCAGTCCTTGGCCGATCACACGCCGGAGCACCTCAGCCTTTTGTCTCGCGGCGCACGCGCGAAATCGGAATTCGCATGGCGCTCGGCGCACAAAAGGCTGAGGTGCTCCGGCGTGTGATCGGCCAAGGACTGACGCCGGCTTTGCTAGGACTGGGGGCCGGAATCATTGGCGCGCTGGGATTCATGCGCCTCTTGTCTAGTTTGCTTTTTGGAGTGAAACCCACGGACCCGGTGACGTTTATCGTCGTTTCGCTAGTTCTGTCAGGCGTTGCAGCCTTGGCAAGCTACATTCCCGGGCGTAGGGCGATGGAAGTCGATCCGATGGTCGCGTTGAGATATGAATAGGGAACGATGGGAATGTGAGTCGAGCATTGCGTGTACGGGAGTCCGCTGCGTTTGCCGTCGTGCACATTCTGAAAAGCGAGCAGGATAAACCGACCGAACATAGCCCCTGACACCACCCCGCAATGCGTAAGAGCGACGCTCTTGCGCAGCCGCCGAATGACCGGCTACGTCATCCATCAACCGAGTCAGAGAGACGAAAGCCTCCCTGACTCGGATACCTTGGTATGATCGTGGCACTCCATCAAGAAGGGCGCAGAACCAAACGAAGGTATGGAAAACGTCGGAAGAGCAAAAGGTTTTGCGGTGCAGCACCCGGTGGTGAGCTATTTCACGCTGACTTTCGCAATTTCATGGTTGGGCGCACTCGCCCTAGTCGCGCCGCGACTGCTTCGCGGCCAGGCAGTGCCGGAATTCACCGGAATCTTGATGTTCCCGGTGATGCTGCTAGGACCAGTTCTTAGCTCTATTGTGTTGACCTATGCCGTGGACGGAAGGCCGGGGATAGCAGACCCTTTTTTGCGCATGGGCCGGATCCGCGTCGGAACGCCGTGGTACATACTCCTGCTCGTTCCACCAGTGCTGGTATTGGGTGTGCTTTTCTGTATGGCAACCTTCTTTTCGCCCGTATACACCCCCAACAGATTCATCGCGGGAATTTCCTTTGGAATTATCGCGGGCTTTTTCGAGGAAGTCGGCTGGATGGGCTATGCATTTCCAAAAATGCTGCAGAACCAAAATGCGCTGGGGGCGGGCATCACTCTCGGCGCGCTCTGGGGATTGTGGCACTTGCCCGTGATAGATTACCTGGGAACGGCTACGCCACATGGTGCCTACTGGCTGCGTTATTTTCTGGCGTTCACAGCAGTGGTAAGCGCGATGAGAGTCCTGATCGCATGGATTTATACGCACACGAACAGTGTTGCGCTTGCGCAGCTCATGCATGCGACAGGTTCGCTGGTGGTTTTCAGCCCTACGGGCGTCACGGCGGAACAAGAAGCGCAGTGGCACGCCCCTTACGCGGTGGTCTTGTGGCTGGGTGTGGGAACCCTAGCTGCCATATTCGGCAAAGATCTTAGGCTGCAAAGTAATTCGGCATAGAGCGGCAAATGAGGAGGCACGTCATGAAGCTCTCGGTCTTCTGCGGAGTAAGCGTCGATGGCTTTCTGGCCCGGCCAGACCATGCGCTGGATTTCTTGGATGCGGGCGGGCAGGAACCTCACGGCTTTGAGGAATTCTACGGCACTGTCGATGTGGTCGTAATCGGTAGGAAGACCTTCGAAGTTGTACGGAAATTTGGGTCGTGGTTTTACGGAACGAAGCCAGTAGTGGTACTGAGCAGCCGTCCGCTGGACTTCTCATCGATCGAAGGCGGCGCGGTCGAGCAGATGTCAGGCGAGCCGGCCGAAATCGTAAGGCAGCTCGCCTCCCGCGGCTTCGAACACGCTTATATTGACGGCGGAATCACAATTCAGAGGTTTCTCGCGGCCGGATGCATCGACCGGCTGGTGATCACGCGCGTGCCAATATTGATCGGTCGAGGTATTCCGTTATTTGGCCCGGTGCCGCGCGACCTCCATCTTGGCCATGTGGCGACGCGCTGCTATAAAGGCGGTCTGGTGCAGAGCGAATATGAGATTGACGCGGAGGCACACAAACAATGAACGAGCAATCGTCGATGATGCCGGAAGAAGTTGAAGCCCACTATCGAGAGGCCGTCCGAACGTCTATCGAGCGGCCCCCACGGGGAGCTCGAGCGCCTTCGAACGCTGGAGATTCTTGCCCGAGCTCTTCCGCCCGCACCGGCAGTGATTTTTGACATCGGCGGTGCGGGGGAGCCTACGCCTTTCCACTTAGCGAGCGAGGATATGTGGTTCATCTCATCGATCCCGTTGAGCTTCATTTCGAGCAGGCAAAGGCTCGCTCCACATCGTCAGGTATTGAGCTCGGCTCAATCACCAAAGGTGAGGCCCGCTGCCTAACGGCTTCGTCCAACAGCGCCGATGCAGTTCTTCTGTCAGGTCCCTTGTATCATCTTGTTGAACGTTCGGTTCGTCTGATGGCGCTCCGTGAAGCCCGTCGCATCCTCAAGCCCCAGGGCGTGCTAATCGCAGCGGCAATTTCGCGTTTTGCTTCGCTTATGCATGGACTTGCCCGAGGATTTTTCATGACCCGGTGCAACGAAAGAACCTGATGGAGTTCTTGACTCTAATCGAGCGAGAGCCCTCAGCCCACGGCGCTAGTGCTCATCTCGTGGCCGTGGCCCACACATCCTGATTGGAGCTGACGGTGTCTCTGGTGGTTTTCCTGCGAGGCGTGAACGTCGGCGGACACAGGACGTTCCGCCCTAGCATCCTCGCAAAGGGACTGAGCGACTATGGTGTCGTGAATGTCGGAGCGGCAGGCACTTTCGTCGTTCGCAAGCCAGGCTCTAGGGCGAAGTTCCGTGCCGCATTGCTGCGGAAGCTGCCATTCAAGGCGGAAGCTGTGCTCTGCGATGGTCACGACCTCATCCGCCTAGAGATGGAGAACCCGTTTCGGGCCGAGCCATCACGCCCCGATATCGTTCGATTTGTGAGCATCCTGTCGAGAGCCGGAGGCCTCCGTGCGGCCCTCCCAGTCGCATTTCCTCCCGACGGGCAGTGGCTCGTGCGAGTTTTCGCGTCGAAGAAACAATTCATCTTTGGAGTCTACCGTCGGCACATGAAGACCATCGGCTACCTTGGCCGGATCGACAGGCTGTTCGGTACGCCAGCAACCACACGCAACTGGAACACGATCCTAGCCGTCGTGCGCATTTTGAAAGGCCAGGAGAAAAAGCCCTCCGAACATAGTCCCTGACAGTTTCATCCAAATCCGTTTCAACACACCACCGCTGGCGGCTGGAACGGTCGGCGTCGCGTTCGAGTCGCTCAGTACAGGCAAGCCGCGGCACTCCACAAAGCCGGGCTGAAGCCCGGCCTCTCCAACACCACGACGGGAGCATTCCGGGACACGGACTCGCGGTGTGCTCGCCAGTCGGTCGGCAGGTGTGCCAAAGGTTTTCTGGAAACTGCCGGGCTAAGGCCCGGCGCCACAGCCAATTCTCGACTATACTTTGTGATATAAAGTACTTGACAGATGTGAGCCGAGCGACTAAAGTGTGAGCATGGTGACGACGCCGGGCCCGGTGCGCTCTTCCCGCCGCGAGCCGATTCCCATTGACGCGCGCGCGGCCGACCATCTTCGCTACATCCGCGAAACCATGGCGAGCGCCGCGGAATTTACCGCGGTGCCGGGTTGGGGCGGCGTGGCCATGGGCATCACCGCGCTGGCGGCCGCGTTGGTGGCTTCGCGGCAAGCGAGTCCGCGCGCGTGGCTCATTGTCTGGCTCGTGGAAGCGTTCGTGGCGGTGGCGATTGCCGCGCCCACGGCGGCTACCAAAGCGCATCGCGCCAATGCGCGGCTTTTCTCCGGCCCCGGCCGCAAATTCCTGCTGAGTTTTGCTCCGCCGATTGTTGTTGGTGCTCTGCTGACCTGCACTCTGTTTCAGGTTGGCGCGCTTACGGCGCTTCCAGGGGTGTGGCTCTTGCTGTATGGGACCGCGATTGTCACCGGGGGAGCGTTTTCCGTGCGGGTTGTCCCGGTAATGGGTTTGTGCTTGATGCTGCTTGGCAGTGTGGCGCTTTTCAGCCCAGCAGGCTGGGGCGACGGGTTCATGGCAGCGGGCTTTGGCGTGGTGCATGTCGGGTTCGGTTGGTGGATCGCCCGGCATTACGGAGGCTAAGGAGATTTTATGGCTAAGACATCGGCTGTGCGTCAAGAACGTGTGCAACGCTCGCGCGACCGCGAAGCCATTCTGGAATCCGTGAAGAATCCGGCGCGAGAAGCCGCTCCGGCGGATTTGGACCGGCTGATTCATGAGCACGTGCGCCTGGGCATCGTCAGCGCCCTGGCGGTGAATCGCGCGCTCACGTTCAATGAGTTGAAGGCGCTGCTGAAAGCTTCGGACGGCAACTTGAGCGTGCACGCGCGAAAACTGGAAGAAGCGGACTACATCGTGTGCGAGAAGTCCTTCGAGGGACGCACGCCCAAAACGGAATACCGGCTGACGGCGGCGGGACGCAAGGCGCTCGAACGCTACCTGAATCATATGGAAGCGCTGATTCGCGCGACGCGGGAGGGGTAGCCGAGGGGAAAATTTTTTTGCGCACGTACTTTGCGATGCAAAGTAATTTGCAATACGGGATGTTTTGTCAACAAAGAACCGCGGCGTAGGGCCGCTGCTCCACATGTTTTTTTTTGCGGCGGAGACGGGGTAGCTCAATGGAGTCAGGAACCTCGGCGGAAACAACCTCGCTAGAAAATCAATTCCCACAACCGGCTAGTGCGCGGGGCCCAGCACTGGGCACTTCGCACGTGGTGCCGATGCCCGCTGCGCGGCCTCCCGCACCGGCGGCGGCAGAGGGCGTGGAGCTCGCGAGCCCGGCGAACGACGGTTTGCACGTGGCCATCATTGCCGACGGCAACGGACGCTGGGCCACTTCGCGGGGCCTGCCGCGTTCGGCGGGCCACCGCGCGGGAGCGGAAACGGCGCGCCACATCATCGAAGCGGCGCCGCGCCTCGGCATTCACACGTTGACGCTCTTCGCGCTTTCTTCAGCGAACTGGAAACGGCCGGTCGCGGAAGTCAACGGCATCTTGCGGCTGCTCCACGAATATCTGCTCACCGAAATGGAGCATTCGATCGAAGAAGGCGTGCGGCTGAGCATCATTGGCCGGCGCGACCGTGTGCCGGCCACGCTGCGCCAGACCATTGCCGATTCCGAATCCGCTACCGCAAAGGGAACGCGGCTGCATCTGCGGCTGGCGATCGACTACTCCGCGCGCGAAGCGATTTTTCAGGCGGCGTGCCGCTTCTACAAGGTCACCGAGCTTTCGACCGAATCGTTCAGCCGCGTGCTGGCGGAAGTTCTGCATGGCGGCTCGACGGAAGTGGATTTGCTGATTCGCACGGGCGGCGAGCAAAGGCTGTCGGATTTTCTGTTGTGGGAGTGCGCGTTCGCGGAATTTGTGTTTGTGCGGAAGGCTTGGCCGGATTTTACAGTAACGGACCTTGAAGCGGCGCTGCAAGAGTTTGCGCACCGGGAACGAACGCGTGGCGCGCTGCCCGATGCGCTGGCGGGCTGAAGCGGCAGAGGTGTTTGCCCCAATCGAATCAAGGTTGAAGGGACCAAGAAAATTCTCAGTAGCGGAGGCTTCGAACGTGAGGCTGAATTGGTTCAAGGAGTGGGGCTGGCTGTACCGGCCGGTAGCGTTGCCGGGATGGCTCGCGCTGATTCTAACTGTGGCTTTCTCGGTGCAGGTGTTCACCGCCGTCGATCGTCATTCGCATTCGGTCTCGGATACGTTATACGGCATTTTTCCGTTCTGGGTTTCGGCCTGGACGGTATTCGGGTGGCTAGCGTCGCGCACTTCTGCGAAACCGAATTCGTGAGATGGGTTCTAAATCTAGAAATGCGAGCGCAGTTCGCGGAAAGACGGCAGAATCACCAATTTGCCGGAACCGGCCAGGACCGGCTCATGCTCCAGCGTCCAGGTATGCTGGTGCGGGATGTACACGGCGTTCAGGCCCACTTGCATCGCAGGATTGATGTCGCTGCGGGGGCTATTGCCGATCATCCAGCCATGCGCTTTCACGATTTTGTGCTTACGCACCAGCCCGCCGTAAGTTTGCGTATCTTTTTCCGGCACGATTTCGATGAATTCGAAAAAGCCTTGCAGGCCGGAGCGCTCGACCTTCGCGGCCTGCTCTGCGGGCTCGCCTTTGGTGAAAAGAATCAGGCGATGGCGTTCGGTTAAATACGCCAGCGTCTCCGGCACGCCATCGAGGATTTTGGGCGGCGTGCGCTCCAATTCGACCACGCGGCTGTGAATCTGCGCAAGAATCTCGCGGCGTGCCATCTGGTCGCCCAGCTTCAAATACGTTTCTTCGAGCGAGCGGCCAAAGCTGCGCACGCCGTAGCCGTACTGACGGATATTCTTGCGTTCCGTTTCGTTCAGGATGTGGCGAATATATGCGCGCGTGTAGCCGTACGGCTCCACGACGGTGATGAAGTCTTCAATCAGCTTCTCGTAGAAGACGTTGTTTTCCCAAAGCGTATCGTCCGCGTCGATTAGCAGCGTGTTTCGTCGCATTGACCCCTAACAATTCGCAGCGCTTGCGCCGCGGATCGCTCCCTCAGCCCCGGTGTGCCTCTGCCTCTCCAGTCTACCAGCGACGTTCCAGCTTTTCCCAACGAATCTCCGCAAATCAACAAGAGGGCTTCGCTAGACTAAGAAAGTTGAGACAGAACGAGCCGGAGGGCGCCTTCGGCGATGCTGGCCGCCGCCGGTTTGCCGAGGTTCCTCGCAGCTTCACGCATTGTATTCAGGCGAGCTGGGTCGTTAGCGTAGAGTAGCAATTTTTCAGGCGGCTGCGGGCAGATTGTTGTAACCAATCGCGGACCGAGCTTCGAGCATAGGATTCGCGGCTTGTTTTTCATCGGCAGGAGGGTTGCGGATTTGCCGATGGCATCAGGAAGCCTTGCGCTGGCCGGTAGCGAGCCGCTCGAGGATGATGCGGCCGAGCTTCTGCAATTCGCCAAAGCGCGTCAAATAATCCTGGAAATCGTGATTTAGGAGTTGCGCCTGGCTGGCGTCAAGCTTGGTTCGCAGAATCATGTCGCGCAGCTTGACTGGGTGCGGGAGAACTGCCTCTTCCTGCAGCTCCTCCAAGGCAAGGCTAGGATCGTAGTGATACATCATGTTACCCCCAGCGGCGGGCGAAAAAGGGACATACAAACCTATTGTACTCACTTACAGGCGCAGATGAGAAATCGGGCGAGGATCGCGCCATCCCGCGACGGGTTCAGGCGGCCGTCGCGGCGGCCGGAATAAATTCGTATCGCGAAATCTTTGCCGCAATGCCCACGCGACCGTTTTCGCTGGCTTCCACGCGCACAATTTCCCCCTGGCATCGGATATGGACGTCGCCCGACTGCGTCACCTGCTGCGGAAGCGTGATGACAAAGTCAATTTCGTTTCCCACTTCGAAATCAGCTTCGGCAAGAAAATACAAACCTCGATAGCTGAGATCCCTGGTCTGCGCTTTCAGTTCGCGCCCCTTCTCTTCGCGGGAAAAGACCCGCATGGGAAGATTCATATTAAATCGCCGCGCTTCACGGCGTTCAGATCCATCACTCATCTAGTACCCCCGCCGTTCAAGGATTCGGCGCCAAACTAGCATTGGGAACGACAAGTTTCAACGCGAAAATCCAACAATTTTGTCCTAGTACGAGGTCTTGTCGTTTTCGCTACGAAAAGCCTATCCTTGCGCCAATGTCGTGCGCGGGCAGTACTGTAACTGTGTATCTTCATGGTTTCCCGCGAATATCGCCGCGTACCGATGGGCCTTCCGGACCGCTTTGCCCTGGACCACGCCTCTTGGCCGGAAAATCGAATTCCTAGAGACGAATAACGCTTCCCGCAGCGGCCTGCTCCTTTCTAGTAGGAAATCGCAGGCCCCGGGTGTACCGCTGTGGGTAACTTTTGCTTACGCTGCTTCATGGCCCGAGAGGCTCGATTCAACCTTTCTTCTTCGATGCGCTACACTGACAAACACCGCGGCGTAAAGCCGCGGCTACATGCGCTGTGCGCTCACGCATTCATGGCTACTTCTCACGATTCCCGCAATTTCTTTCTAGATGGCCCTGCCGGCCGCCTCGAAGCGATTCTCTGGACACCGTCCGCTCCGGCGCGGCACCGTCCTCCGCTCGCTGCCGTGGCGTGCCATCCGCATCCGCTTTATGGCGGGACCATGCACAACAAAGTGGTCTACCAGGCGGCGAAATCACTCGACGCGCTGGGCCTCCCCGTGCTGCGCTTCAATTTTCGTGGCACGGGTCTCAGTGCCGGAAAACACGACCGCGGAGTTGGCGAACAGGATGACGTTCGCGCCGCGCTCGATTTTCTGGTCAAGCAATTTCCGGGCGTGCCGCTCTTGGTGGCGGGATTTAGTTTTGGCGCCTGGGTGGGACTGCATGTCGGCTGCGAGTATCCGCGGGTTTCGCACTTGATTGGTTTGGGCGTCCCGGTCAATAGCTCGGATTTTTCTTTTTTGAAACCGTGCAAGAAGCCGAAGCTCTTCGTTCACGGAAGCCAAGACCAGTACGGGGCAATCGAAAAGGTCAAACGTCTGGTCGCGTCGTTACCGGGCGAGAATCATCTTGTCGTTGTGGAAGGCGCGGACCACTTTTTTGGCAACAAACTCGATCAACTTGACGCCGCTATTACGAGTTGGCTCGGAGAAGTCTTCCGGCTTCGCCATTAAGTTCGATGTCGAGTCCTCTCCGGGAACCTGCGGCCCCCTATTCCCGAGCGTAAAGCGCTTTTCCTTCACGCGCTTTCGCCGCGTGAAAACAGCTTGCCGAATTCATCCACCGTTGCGGAAGCCACACCGACCAGGCGGGCATTCGCTTTCACGTGTTCTGCGCGGGACATTCCCACCAGCGCCGTGGTGATTCCAGGCGCCGACCGCGCGAATTGCAACGCGCGCTCCGCATCGTTCTTCAAGCCGAAAGCTTCAGCAACCAATGGCGGCAGATTGCGCGCCACTTGACCTTGCAGCAACGAGGCGCTTGCGACCACGGTGATGTCCAGGTCGCCCGCGACTTCCACTAACGTGCGCCGACGTTCCCGCAAAATTTGATTTCCGAGCGTTAGCGCTTCCGTCATTCCCAGATTGAAGGGGACCTGCACGAAGCGAAAATGATGCATCCCGCCGGCAATTTCCTGCGCGATCTGCGCCATCTCGACAAGTTGCACGGCGTCGCGGGCGCGCGCGTCCTGCCGGAATCCGTTCCAGGTGGCCATGCCGTAATAGCGAATTTCCCCGGCCCCCACCGCCGACTCCAGAAATTCGAATGCCTTGCGCACACGCTCCAGAAATTCGGGCTTGGCGATTTCGGAAAGCTGCGTTTCGGGATTGTGCAGGTAATAGATGTCCACGCATTCGACGCCCAGATTTTTCAGGCTGCGGCCCAGCTGATCCTTCAGGAATTTCGGCGTCATGCAATGACTGCCGGCGGCAAGGTCCTTGGCGGTGAAAATTCCGTGTTGGATGTATTCGCGAAAGAAATATTCGTTGGGGTCGGCAGGCATCGAGCTGTCGGGCGTGAGGTAGCCGCCTTTGGTGCACAGCACGATTTCTTCGCGTAAAAATCCTTTGGCGGCAAGCTGCGGTAGAGCCGCGCCGATGCTGCGTTCGCTGCGCTGAAAACGGTAGTTGACCGCGCTATCTATGACGTTGATTCCACCTTCGACGGCGGCAACGACCGCAGCGGTATAGGCTTCGTCCGTTTTCTTGTCGGGTTGGCCGAGATAGGTTCCGATGCCCAGTGAGGAAAGCACTATTCTCTGCGCGTCCCGGAAATGGCCCGCTGCCGCGCGCCCGACAAATCGCTGCGCGTACCGCGTAGTTGCTTCTTTCGTGGCCGATGTGGTCATGTCGCTCCTTCGGGCGATGGCGCCGGTCCCGGCCCTGGATTTTTTGCCGGTTCCTTTTCGGCTGGTGCAAGCAAACGCGAACAGGCTCGAAGAATCCTACGATAAGGCCAGTCTTTTTCGCGAAAGAAAATCTCGCCTTCGCGCGGGTTGCTGTAAAACCAGCGGGAGAGCAGCGAGAGATCCTCGGAGAGATCGCCGTCTTTCGCGCTTGCAGCTGATTCCAGATAATCACGAAAAATTTGTTCCGCGGAGCGCGGCTGGCTGGCGATTTCCGCAAAGTGTAGAAAAAACGGCTCGGCCAAGCGGCCGCCGTGCACGCCGAAAACTCCGATGGTTTGTTCTTCCGCCGCACGCTGAACAATCACGGCGTACAAATCTTGAATGCGCCGCGCGATTTCCGGACTGCCGCGCAGAACTTCGTCGAGCTTCTCCACTTTTTTGTGCAGCGCCGCGGCGCGCTCAAAATCCAGTTCCTCGCTGGCCTTTTCGCGCTCCTCCTCGAAAGCAGTTCGCAGGGACCCGCCGCCGGTCTGAAGGAACTGTAGCAGCCGGTTCACCTCCACGTCGTACTCTTCCTTGGTGCAGCCTGCAAAGCACGGCGCGAGGCACATTTTCATCTGGGAGTAAATGCAACCGGGGAACGCGGGGTCGCGGCGAATTTTGATTTGACAGCGCCGCACTCTGAAAAAATCCAGTACGCGTTCGGAAAAAGCCAGCGCCTCGCGGCGGGAAGGGAATGGACCATAGTAAGAGCCGGCGGCAGGCATGCCGTCAGCATGCAGTCGGATTTTGCGTGTCACGTAACAGCGCGGGTAGGCATTGCGCAAGTTGACTTTCAGGACCGCGGGAGGCCGCAAACGTACCAGGTTGCGATAACGCTGGGGGAAAAGGTGTTTGGCCTGGTGATAGTAGGTGAGTGTCTGCTCGAACCGCGAGCCGGTGAGGCGATACCGGATGCCGCGCGCAAAATCGCGCAGATTGAGGCGCTTCGTCGTGGGATCTGGCGGACCCAAGAGCCGCTGCAAGCGCCGCTGAAGATTCTGTGTGCGAATCAGGTAGGGTTCGGCTTTTTCTTCGCGCGGCTCGATCAGGCAAACCGCTGGATGTGCCGGCAAGGCAGGAAAGAGAGCCTCCTCCGCGCGGGCGGCGTCAAATTTAAGTCCACGGTCTAGTTCGAGCACTCGGTCAGGATACTACGGGTAGTCATGACCTCAGAACCCAGGAGGAGATGACCAGGCGCTGGATTTCGCTGGTGCCTTCATAGATTTCGGTGATGCGCGCGTCGCGATAATTGCGCTCGACGGGATACTCGCGGCTGTAACCGTTGCCGCCGTGAATTTGAATGGCTTTGTGGGTGACGCGCGTGGCCATTTCGCTGGCGAACAGCTTAGCGATGGCCGCTTCCATGCTGAAGCGCGCGCCGCTATCCTGCTTCCAGGCGGCCTTGCGGTTCAGCAGCCGGGACGCGTCGATTTCCGTGCTCATGTCCGCGAGCATGAATTGAATCGCCTGAAACTGCGAAATGGGATGGCCAAACGCCAATCGCTCTTGCGAATACTTCAGCGCGGCTTCGAACGCGCCTTGCGCGATGCCGGTGGCTTGCGCGGCGATGCCAATGCGCCCGCCATCGAGCGTTGAGAGCGCTATCTTGTAGCCTTCGCCTTCGTTACCGATGCGATTCGTCGCCGGCACGGCGCAATCGGTGAAAATCAATTCGCAACAAGCAGTGGCGTGGATGCCGAGCTTTTTTTCTTCTTTGCCGACTTTGAAGCCCGGCGTGCCCTTCTCCACTACGAGTGCGGTGATGCCTCTTTCCCCTTTTCCCGGGTCCGTATTCACATACACGATCGCCGCGTCAGCCTCTCCACCGCAGGTGATCCAAGCCTTGGTTCCGTTAATTACGTATTTGTCGCCTTTCTTTACGGCTTTGGTTTGCAGCGCCGCGGCGTTTGAACCAGCCTGGGGCTCGGTAAGCGCGTAGCAGCCGATTTTTTCGCCACGCGAATAGGGATGCAGGAATCTTTTCTTCTGCTCTTCGGTACCGAAGCGATGAATCGGATCGCAGTACAGCGAATTCTGCACCGAGAGAATCACGCCGGTGGAAGCACAGCAGCGTGAAATCTCTTCAATCACGATGGTGTACGCGACGTGATCGAAGCCTGCTCCACCTGCGCTTTCCGGAAACGCTACTGCCGTCAAGCCAAGTTCTGCCGCTTTTTTGAACAACGCTCGCGGAAAGTGCCCGGTCTCGTCATGCTCCTTGGCCAGCGGGCGGACTTCCGACTCCGCAAACTCGCGCACGCTTTTCTGCAGCAGCTTTTGCTCTTCGGTCAGTTCGAGATCCAACTGGTAGCGCTCCTATCCGCCGGCGGCCCGGAGTGGCTATTATTTTAGCGCCTTTTGCGGAGCTGAAGCCCCGCCGCTGCAAAATCGGAGAACAACCGGGCTTGGCCGCGATATGTCAAGCGAGCGCCTTGGAAAGCCGCTCGTAGGTGGTCTTCAAATCTTCCGGGTGAACGCGCGTTTCGCCCGTCACCGTCATGAAATTCGAATCGCCAATCCAGCGAGGCAGCATATGCAGGTGCAAGTGCCCGGCGACTCCTGCGCCCGCCGCGCGGCCAAGATTCATGCCCAGGTTCATGCCGTCCGGCTGGTACTCTTTGCGGTAAACGGATTCGAGACGTTGCGCGAGCAGCATTATCTCGCCCAAGGTCGCTGCATCACAAAATTTCAGTTCCGCCACGTGCGCGTAGGGCACGATCATGACGTGCCCCGAAGTGTAGGGGAAGCGATTGAGAATGACGAACGCCTTCACGCCGCGATGAACAATCAGCGTTTCCGAATCTTTCTTTATCGCCACGGCTTCGCAAAAAATGCAATCCGGCTGCTCGCCGCCGGCCGCTTGCGCCATGTACTGGTAACGCCAGGGGGTCCACAGATAATCCATCGCGACGTTTCCTTTGCCGGCCAAAGCTGCGCGCACAGAATAACCCAGAATCAGCATGCCGGGCTCATGGCCATTCTTTACTTGCGGGGTTACCGGGAAAACTGAAATCTCTTTTTGTGTCGGGACGGGGGAAGGAAGGGGAGGTGTGAAAAATCGAGGGTGACTATCCGCCCTGCGAATCTCCGGCGGCAGAATGGGCGGTGGCGTTATTCACAAAATCTTTCAGCTCTTTGCTCGGTTTGAAGTATGGAATCTTCTTCGCCGGCACTTCCACTTTTTCCCCGGTTTTGGGATTGCGCCCCACGCGTCCGCGGCGCTCGCGCGTGCGGAAGCTACCGAAGCCACGGATTTCGATTTTCTCACCTTTTTGCAACGCGCCGATGATGCTGTCAAAAATCGTTTCCACAATCGTTTCGGATTCTTTGCGAGGAAGTTCCGTGACATTCAGAACTTCCTCGACCAAATCGGCCTTGGTGAGAGTTGAAGTCGTTTGCTTGGTCATCTTCGCTATGCCTCGTCGCGCAGTCGTGGACCGGACTGCCTAAGCTTCCCACCGCTTCACCTGCCCCAGCGCAGTGACTCGTATGGGTTTCCAGGGCGCTGGCTGGCCGCCGAATTGCTCCCTTTCCTACACTAAAATGACCCGCAGGTAAATGAAATTATGAAAGCCGTGCCCCCGGGTCAGGCTCCCATAATCTAACGCGCCGACAACTTGGACTTCAGCGCATCTCCAATCGTCGCCGTCGACGAGGACTTCGACGCCGACCGATACTGTTCGATTTCTTTGCGCTCGAGCTGCTTCACCGCGGCGCGATAACTCAGCCCGATTCTTCGCGTCTCCGGGCTGATCTTAATGATCTTGAAATCATATTCCTTGCCCGGCTCGAGCGGCCCCGCGCTCTTTAGCGGACCGGTGGTCGGGCGGTATCCGCCCATACCCTCGTCGCGCCGGCGGCGGTCTTCGATCTCGGTATTGTGGCAAAGCGCTTCGATGTTTTCGCCCAATTCCACAAACGCTCCGAACGTGGCGATGCGCGAAACCTTGCCCTTCACAATTTGTCCAACTTTGTGCTGCTTGAACCATTCGCCCCAAATGTCGTTGACCTGCTTGATGCCCAGCGATACGCGGCGGTTCTCGGCGTCAATTTTGAGCACTTTCGCCGTGACCGGCTCGCCCTTCTTGAAAACTTCATGCGGATTCTTAACGCGGCCCGTCCAGCTCACATCGCCCACGTGCACGAGCCCGTCGAAGCCTTCTTCGATTTCCACGAACGCGCCAAATTCCGCAATGTTACGGACCTTGCCGGTGACGATCGTTCCCACAGGATATTTTTCGGCGGTGAGCAGCCACGGATCGGGTTGCGCTTGCTTCATTCCGAGCGACACGCGACGGTCACTGGGCTTGATGTCCAGCACCACGACGTCCACGGCGTCGCCGACCTTCACCAGCTTCGACGGATGCTGGATTTTCTTGTTCCAGCTCATCTCCGAAACGTGCACCAATCCCTCGATGCCTTGTTCCAGTTCCACGAACACCCCATAATCCACGATGCCCACGACTTTTCCCTGGACCTTGCCGCCGGCCGGATACTTTTCGGCAGCACCCGCCCAGGGATCCGGCGCCAATTGCTTCAGACCCAGCGAAATGCGCTGCTTTTCCTTGTCGAACTTCAAAATCATGACGTCGAGTTCCTGCTCCGGCTTGACCACGTCGGAAGGATGCTTCACGCGGCCCCAACTCAAGTCCGTCAAATGCAGCAAGCCGTCGATGCCGCCGAGATCCACAAACGCGCCGTAGTCGGTCACGTTCTTCACGTGGCCGTGCACGATCTGGCCTT